>DATJEU010000123.1:0-6883 GCA_035496255.1 Vicinamibacterales bacterium | reverse complement strand
GTATTTCGAGCCGATCTGGGTGAACAACTCCAACATGCTGCCGAGCGAGCTCGCGGATGACAACGACACGTTCCTCTTCGGCATCGGCGGCCGTTTGCGCATCCGGCCCACCGTCTACATCGTCGGCGAATTCATCCCGCGTGTCGGATACACGCCGGGCGTGACCTACGGAAGCTTCGGTATCGAGAAACGCGCCGGCGGGCACGTGTTCCAACTCAATTTCTCGAACGGTATCGGGACGACGATGGCACAACTCGCGCAGGGCGGGACCGACAGCCAAGACTGGTATATCGGGTTCAATATCTCGAGGAAGTTCTTCTAGCGGCCACGAAAGAACGCGTCAACTCCCAAATTCCCAACTCCGACTCCCAAGGCCACGATCGCCGCGGTTGTTGGGAGTTGGACGTTGGGAGTTGAGAGCCGATCATTCAGCGGTTTCACCCGGTTGCAGCTCGAGAACATGGACTCCGCTCGGCTCGAGGAGCTTCTTGAGCGCTGCCGGCGTCCCGGTGAGCACTGGAAACGTGCCCCAGTGCATCGGCACGACTTGCTTCACGCCGAGCATCGCGGAAGCACGCGCCGCGCCTTCCGGTCCCATCGTGAATCGATCGCCGATCGGAAGAAACGCGATGTCGGGTCTGTACATCTCGCCAATGAGTCGCATGTCGCCAAAGACATCTGTATCGCCCGCGAAGTAGATCCTTCGATCGTCTTCCAACCGGACGATGAAGCCGCACGGCTCGCCCATGTAGATCATCTGGCCGTTCTCGCTGAATCCGCTGCTGTGACTCGCCGCCGTCATCGACACCGTCAGATCGGCGATCCTCACCGAGCCCCCCTTGTTCATGGGCACGGTGTTCTGGATGCCCTTGCGCTCGACCCAGTTACACAACTCGTACACGCCAAGCACCGGAGCGCCGCTGGCGCGGGCAGACGCGACGAGATCTTCGATGTGATCGCCGTGCCCATGTGACGCAAGAATCAAGTCGACCTGAGGCGGCTTCTTGAGGGCGTCAGGGCATGACGGGTTGTTCGCCAGCCACGGATCGAACAGGAGGCGCTTTCGTCCCGGAGTGCGCAGCAGGAACGTTGAATGTCCAAGCCAGGTGATCTCGAGTTTTCCCATGGCTTGATGGTTACGACCCACTCACGTTCTGTCAATTGCCAAGCCACGAAGATCACGAAGGACACGAAGAACACTAAGAAGCGAATCATCACGGAAGCGTGGAGTTATTGATCAATGTCGTTCTGGCGACCAGAGCGCCACGCGCTCCGTCTGAGGCGAAGCCTCACCGGCGTGGCGCCTCAGCGTCTTCGCATGTCTCCGCGGTATTCGATTTCGTGTTCTTCGTATCCTTCGTGGCTTTGTCTTCGTGGTATCCGATCAGGCTCACTAACAAAACTTCTCAATCCCAGGCGCATTCGCCTAGGAGTTGGGCATTGGGAGTTGGCTTGATTAAACTAGATCAAGATGTCCGTCGAAGCGCCCCTCGAGTTTGTCACGCCTCGTGAACCAAAGCCCGCCTGGCTGAAAGTTCGCGCCCCGGGATCGGAGAACTACCTCCGGCTCAAGGGGATCATGCAAGACCTCAGGCTCAACACGGTGTGCGAGGACGCGCGCTGCCCGAATATCGGGGAATGCTGGCATCACGGCACGGCGACATTCATGATCCTCGGCGACGTCTGCACGCGCGCCTGCGCCTATTGCGCGGTGGCGCACGGCAAGCCGAACGAGCTGGACACGGCCGAACCGGCGCGGGTCGCGGAAGCCGTGGCGCGCATGGGCCTCCAGTACGCGGTGGTCACGTCGGTCGATCGCGACGACCTTGCCGATGGCGGCGCGTTCATCTTCGCCGAGACGATCCGGTTGACGCGCGAGCGCGTACCGGGCTGCCGGATCGAAGTGCTGATCCCCGATTTCCAGGGCATCGAGTCATCGCTGCGGACGGTGCTCGACGCCGGACCCGACGTGCTCAATCACAACATCGAAACGGTGCCGCGCCTCTATCGGATGGCGCGATCGGGCGGCAGATATTCGAGGTCGCTCGAGCTGCTCGATCGATCACGGCGCTATCGCCCGGATATCGCCACCAAAACCGGCATTATGGTCGGCATGGGCGAGGAGCTCCATGAGATCCTCTCGGTCTTCGACGATCTGAGAACGGCCGGCGTCTCGATTCTCACCATCGGTCAGTACCTCCGCCCGTCGGCCAGGCACGCGCGCATGCTGCGCTACTACCATCCCGACGAATTCGCCACGCTGAAGCAGGCCGCCCTCGATCGCGGCTTCGTGCACGTCGAATCAGGTCCGCTGGTGCGCTCGTCCTATCACGCGCACGAGCAGGCGGACGCTTTCCAGGCGCGGCAGTAGTGTCCGGACCCTAAGAACTTCTGGCCGATACGGACCTTTCTCCGGTCCGACTTTCCGATCCGCCATCGTGCCGCCGGCACGATGTGCACGCCCGCGCGCGAAATGGCTGTGCATCCGTTGGCACTTCCTTCGTGGCAGGCTTCATGCTCGAAACTGTCATGTCGAATCACACTTATGAAATCCGCTCCCCTGAGCTCATCGCAGTACCCGCGCACGGTCTTCATTGGCTCGGAATCGCTTCTCGCGGCATGGAACGCGTGTGGCGGTCAGACGAGTGAAGTGATCTCGATTCCGCCGACCGATTTCGCGTATGCCATCGACCTGATCGGCGAAGCGCAGCCCGAGGTCGTCGTGATCGAACAGGCTGTCGCGGCGAACGGCGCCGGATCGGCGTTGATGCACCGCCTGCACGACGAGCGGTATCTGCGCGGAACGGAGGTCCGGCTGCTGTCACCCGATCAGGCTGCGGCGTTGATGTCATCCGGGCCTGGAGAGCTCGATCCACATACGTGGCTCAGCCGCCTGGCCCCGGCGCTGCCACCGAGGCCCGAGAGACGCGCAGCACGCGTCCGTGCCGAGGCCGATGAGAAGGCACTCATCGACGGGCAGCAGGTAACGTTGATCGATTTGTCAGCAGTGGGCGCGCAGGTGCGGTCTGAAGCCGTGCTGAAGCCGCGGCAACGGATCCGTCTCGTGTTGCGGCCGGAGCGCGGTGCGGCCAGAGCCGTCGCCGTCGTCGCGTGGTCCTCGTTCGAAATCGGACCCACACCAACGTATCGTGCTGGCGTGGCCTTTACGCGACCGATTCCAGATCCTGCGTAGGCGGCGGCGTTTCGGGTTACGCCGCCTTCGAATTGGAATACGAGCTCCCGAGATCACGCGACTTGCGCCGGCGGCGCACCTTCAGCAGGGCGAAACCTGCGACTACGAGTAGGGCAAAAAGAATCCAGGACATGCTTGTGCCTCCAGGTACGAACGACAGGAGGGGCAAGGCATGTACCCGCACAAACAGCACAGAACGCCCCATGGCGGCACGTCCACGCGGCCGGGCCGATTCCAGAACCGTAACCGGACGACGAGATTGGGCATAGAGGCGGGCCTGCAGGCCCCCCTGTCGACGGCGGGCCTGAAGACCCGCCGCTACTGGAAGATTCGCAACAGCCTCGTGATCGGATCGAAGTAGCGATCGACGACACGTTCCTTGAGCGGAATGATGGCGTTGTCCGTGATGTGGATGTGCTCGGGGCAGACCTTGGTGCAGCACTTCGTGATGTTGCAGTAGCCGATGCCGTGCTCGTCCTTGAGCGCGGGCACGCGATCCTCGGTGTCGAGCGGATTCATCTCGAGATTCGCGGCGTAGACGAGGAAGCGCGGGCCGATAAACACGTCGTGCTGGTTGTGATCGCGCAGCACGTGACACACGTCCTGGCAGAGGAAGCACTCGATGCACTTCCGGAACTCCTGCACGCGATCGATATCCTTCTGCGCCATGCGCCACGTGCCATCGGGCGCGTCCGGCTTGCGCGGCTTGAACTTCGAGATGCCCTTCTTCACACGGAAGTTCCACGACACATCAGTGACGAGATCCTTGATGGGCGGGAACGCGCGCATCGGCTCGACGGTTACCGGTTCGTGCAGGTTGACCTGGCTGAGTCGTGTCATACACATCAGCCGCGGCTGGCCGTTGATCTCGGCCGAACACGACCCGCACTTGCCCGCCTTGCAGTTCCAGCGCACCGCCAGATCGGGCGCCTGCTCCGCCTGAATCTTGTGGACGACATCGAGGACGACCATGCCGTCGCTGACCTCGGTCTGAAACGTCTGGAAGGTGCCGTCCTTCTCGGGATGGGTCCGCCAGATTTTGAATGTCGCGGTATTGAGGGCCATTAAGAAACCGTCTCCCCTACGATTTTTGCTCTTCGATTACCTGCTTGAGGTGATCCGGGATCGGCGGGATCGGAATGCGCCCGATCTCCATCACATCACCTGGTCCCTGCCTGACCGCGACGTTGATCGTACTGAACTCGGCGACCTTGTCCGGGTAGTCTTCGCGGAAATGACCACCGCGGCTTTCCTTGCGCTCGATCGCCGAGCGCGCGACCGCCTCGGACACCGTGAGCAGGTTGCGCAGGTCGAGCGCCGTGTGCCAGCCGGCGTGATACTCCCGGTGACCGGCGACACCGACGCGCGCTGCCCGCTCCTTGAACTGCGCGATGCACTTGAGCGCTTCCCGCATCTCGCTCTCGGTGCGCACAATCCCCACGAGCGCCTGCATCGTCTCCTGCAGATCGGATTGCACCTTGTACGGGTTCTCGCCGCCGGCGCCACGCTCGAACGGCACAAGCGACGCGCGCATGGCGCGCTCGACCAGCTCATCATCCACACGGGGAACCGGGTGCTCCTTCGCCCACGTGGCCGCATACTCGCCGGCGCGTTTGCCGAAGACGATCAGATCGGAGAGTGAATTGCCGCCGAGACGATTGGCGCCGTTGATGCCCGATGCGCATTCGCCCGCGGCGAACAGTCCCGGGATCGTCGACATCTGCGTGTCGGCGTCGACGCGAACGCCACCCATCACGTAATGCGTAGTGGGCCCGACCTCCATCGGCTCCTTTGTGATGTCGAGGTCGGCCAGCTCCTTGAACTGGTGATACATGCTCGGGAGCTTGCGCTTGATGTGCGCCTCGGAGTCCTTGAGCTTCTCCTTGATCCACGCGATGTCGAGGAACACGCCACCGTGCGGAGATCCGCGACCGGCTTTGACCTCGCGGTTGATGCAGCGCGCGACGTGATCGCGGGTGAGCAGCTCGGGCGGACGACGG
The DNA here is from genome assembly GCA_035496255.1 of Vicinamibacterales bacterium. Classification (GTDB taxonomy): domain Bacteria; phylum Acidobacteriota; class Vicinamibacteria; order Vicinamibacterales; family UBA2999; genus Gp6-AA40. The sequence goes on along the minus strand of DATJEU010000123.1, from coordinate 1,690 downwards.
GCGCTCTTGTCGCCCTGGGTATAGCGCCAACCTTCTTCCGCGTCAGATGCCGTTTGCGGCTTGTAGTTGTCCGGGATGTCGTCGAACATGAACCGGCGTCCCTCGCTGTTCTTGAGGACGCCACCCTCGCCGCGCACACCCTCGGTGACGAGAATCCCGCGCACGCTCGGCGGCCAGACCATCCCGGTCGGATGGAACTGGATGAACTCCATGTCGATCAGCTCGGCCCCGGCCCGATAGGCCAGCGCGTGGCCGTCACCAGTGCCTTCCCAGCTGTTACTGGTGATCTTGTAGGCGCGTCCGAGGCCGCCGGTTGCGAGCACAATCGCTTTCGCGTTGAAGACGTGGAAGCGTCCACGCTCGCGGTCGTATGCGAGCACGCCGGCCGCGCGACCCTTGTCCAGGATCAGGTCGATGACCGTGTGCTCCATGTGCACGGTCATCCCCGTATAGACGGCATGATCCTGCAGCGTGCGAATCAGCTCCAGGCCGGTCCGGTCGCCGACGTGCGCCAGTCGCGGATAGCGGTGACCACCGAAGTTGCGCTGGTTGATGCGGCCATCCGGCGTGCGATCGAACACCGCGCCCCAGCCTTCCAGCTCGCGCACACGGTCGGACGCTTCCTTGGCGTGCAACTCCGCCATCCGCCAGTTGTTCACGTACTGGCCGCCGCGCATCGTGTCGGCAAAGTGCACACGCCAGCTGTCGCGGTCATCGTTATTGGCCATGGCCGCGGCCATACCGCCTTCGGCCATGACGGTGTGCGCCTTTCCGAGGAGCGACTTGCAGATGAGGCCAACCGACACGCCGCTCGACGCCGCTTCGATGGCCGCGCGCAGTCCGGCGCCGCCGGCGCCGATGATGAGGACGTCGTAGCTGTAACTCTGATACGCCGCCATCAGATGAGCCTCGTGTCAGTGATGATGCCCATCGAGCAGAGACGAACATAGACGTCCGACAGCGCCACGGAGAAGAGGCTCATCCAGGCAAAGAGCATGTGACGCCCGTTGAGCGCGCTCGAGCAGTTGTAGCAGGTGTGCCGCATCGGCGACTTCGAGACTTCGTCCTTCACGCCGCCGGCAAGATGGCGGATCGAGTGGCACCCGAGCGTGTAGCAGCTGAGGAGCACGACGTTCACAGCGAGGACCAACGTTCCGACGCCGACGCCGAACTCCTGCTGGCCCGTGGCCGGATTCGTGAACCACAGCGCCAGCCACACGTCGTAGGACAGAATCAGCAGAAAAATGCAGGCGAAGTATGCGAAGTAGCGATGCACGTTCTGAAGGATGAGCGGGAGCGTCCGCTCACCCCAGTAGCTGTGACGAGGCTCACCCACCGTGCACGACACCGGGTCCATCCAGAACGCCTTGTAGTAGGCACCTCGGTAGTAATAGCAAGTGAAGCGAAACAGACCGGGGAACGGCAGGATCAACAGCGCCGGCGAGAACGGCGCGAGCGCCGGCCACCAATCCGGTTTCGGTCCAAACAATGCGTGGTGAGAGGATCCCCACAGCTCGGGCGAGTAGAACGGGGAAAGATACGGGCCGTAGGTGTAGTGCGCGTTCTGGAACGCCGCCCACGTCGCATACACAACAAAGCCGCCGAAGACCGTGAACACGATCATCGGTTCGACCCACCACCAGTCGCGCCGGCGGGTCTCTCCAAACTCCCGCGGCACGATCTTGACGGG
>DATJEU010000122.1:0-82194 GCA_035496255.1 Vicinamibacterales bacterium | reverse complement strand
ATGCCGTGGACTCAGGCCGTAGGCGCCGAGGTAGCTGCGCACACGGTCGCGAAGCGAACGCGCCTTGCCGACGTAAATCGCGTCGCCGCTCGCATTGCCCCACAGATACACGCCGGGCTGCTCGGGCAACCGCGCGATCTGTTCCTTGAGGTCCTGGATGGGCATGGGCTACTATGACGGGATTCTCCCCCGCAAGTGAAACCGCTCATTATACCAAGCGAATGACCTTTACCGGGTTCATCGGAACCGTCTGCATGTTCCCGCTGCGCGCGATTATCAACGCGAGCGTGGCACTCGGCATCCATCCCAACGTCCTCACGTTCATTGGCGTCGTCATCAACGTCGGTGCCGCGGTCGCGCTCGGAAAGCAGCACTTCGTGCTCGCCGGCGTGATCATGATCGGCGCCGCCATCTTCGACTTCATCGACGGCAAGGTGGCGCACATCAGCGGCAAGCAGTCGCGGTTCGGCGCCTTCTGGGACTCGACGCTCGATCGATTCTCCGACCAGATCCTGTTCTTCGGTTTGATCCACCTCTACTCGAACCTGCGCCGCACCGACTACGTGATGATCACGGCGCTGGCGATGATCTTCTCGATCATGATCAGCTACGCGCGCGCCCGCGCCGAGTCGCTGATCGACAAGTGCAAGGTCGGGTTCATGGAGCGGCCGGAACGGATCGTCCTGTTCTGGATCGGCGCGTTCACCAACCGCATGGCGGCGGTGATGTGGGTGATCCTGATCCTCTCGATCATCACCGTCTACAACCGCATCCACTACACCTACCTGGTGTTGAACGCGAAGCCGATTCCGGCCGGGTCGAACCTGCTGACGCGCGGCTTCTCGCGTGCGTTCTTCTGGCGCGACGAACGGGCGACGCTGCCCTACGATGTCTGGGTGGTGGCGATTCTCGCCTTCATCTGGCTGACGCCGCCGGCCTGGCTGAACGATCCGACGGCGCCCGGCCTGGGCCTGTGGGCCTGGCTGTCGTAACTACGCAGTCTTCCGCTTCTTGCCGTTCGCGGCCGCCTTGGCCTTCGCCGCCGGCGCAATCTTCGCCTTGGCGGGCGTTTTCTTTTCCGTGCTCACCGAATCGAGGCTGCGGCGCAGCGCTTCCATGAGATCGACGACGCGCGGTGGCTCCGGCACCTCGGCTGCGACGATCTCCTCGCCGGCGATCTTCGCGTCGATGATCTTGCGCAGGCCTTCCTTGTAATCGTCCTTGTAGTCCTTCAGGTTCAGCTCGCTCTCGAACGTCGCGATCACCTGCCTGGCGAGCTTCATCTCTTCCGGCCGCACTTTCGTCGGGACCGAGTTGAGCTCTTCGATCGTCTCGATGCTGCGAATCTCGGCATCGTGGTGCAGCGTGTACATCACGAGGCCCTTCTTCTGCGGACGGATCGCCACGAGATATTCGCGGCCATACAGCGCGAGCTTGCCGATGCCGGCCTTCCCCGCCATCCCCTCACGCATGACCGCGAACGCGTCGGCAGCGACGCCGCCGTCCGGCGCCAGGTAGTAGGCACGATCGACGTAGATCGGATCGATGGCCGTGTCGTCGGTGAACTGCACGAGATCGATGACGCGCGTCGACTCGACCCGAACCTTCTGGATGTCATCGTCTTCGACGACCACCCATCGGCCCTTCTCGAACTCGTAGCCTTTGACGATCTCGGCGTTCGTCACTTCGCGATCGCAGTGCGGGCACCACTTCTTCTGCTGGATGCGCGTCTGACACTCGGCGTGCAGTTGATTGAACGAGATCGCGGCAGCCGATTCGGTCGCCGGGAACACCTTCACCGGGATGTTCACGAGCGACACCTTCAGATAACCCTTCCACGTCGGTCTCGGGGCCATATACGGGGGATTATCGGACAAACCGAACCGGTTTTTGGTGCTTTGGTTCGCGGGGGCACAGGTTCCGGTTCGCCCGTGCAGGGTTCCCAGGCGCAGCGTGCGCGTTCCCGCGGTTGCGCTAAACCGTTGTGAACGTTGAACCTGGCTCGGCGAGCCGGCACCGGGCATGCGAGCACCCGGGCGCCCGTGAACCAGATCTCTTTGGCTTCAAATGCTATCGGTTTCGTCGCGCGAGCCGAGATCGAGGCCTGCCCCGCCGATGTGGATGTCGTGCGCCTGGACCTTGTCGCGAAGGAGGCGCCGCGCCTGACCGTACAGATGACCGGGCACGTGGAGGTGGCGCGCGATGCTCTTCAGATGGGAAATGACAACCAGGAGGGTGACGCCGCCCTCCTCCTTCCAGGAGATCGCGGAGATCTGATTCCAGCGCATGAAGCCGGTCTCCGACCAGATCCCGTCTTCGTAGAAGCCGCGGGCGATGCGGGTGTTCAAGGGAAACGCGACGCCGTAGTACACGAACATCATCGCCTCGCCGAAGATGTCGTACGGCCGCTTCAGCAGCAGCTTGGCGGCGATGAGCATGGCCAGCGCGATCGCCAGCATGATGTTCATCTCGAAGTACCGCGGCCGCGGCAGCGGCCACGTCAGCAGCGCCGCTTTTCTGCGCTGGCGGTAGCGAAACACCTCAGCGAGCACCTTGACGTTGGCGGCGAGGAAGCCGACCCCGAGCACGATGAGAACGTAGCGCGCCGTCCACGCGATGGACGGCAATAGCTCGCGGCTCATGCCTCAGTGTAGACGCTCAAGTGTGAGAAAAGCTCCACGCGGGGCGATCACGGCTGGCGACGGGCAGTGGGCGGTTAGCGCGGCGCGCGTTGACGCCAGCCGACTCGCGCCAACCGACAGCCGCCAGTCGCTGATCAGACGCTCGAGGCCGGCGTTCCGGCGAGCAGCGGATCGAAGCAGACGCGGCAGCGTGCTTCGTAGACGCCCTGCGCGCCAACGAGCACGCGATCGCCCGAGGCAACGAGCCGCTGCGTGTGATTCGCGGGATTCCCGCACACCATGCAGATGGCGTGTGTCTTGGTGATGTATTCAGCAATCGCCAGCAGTTGCGGCATCGGCTCGAACGGCTTGCCGAGGTAATCCTGATCGAGGCCGGCGATGATCACGCGCTTGCCCTGGTCGGCGAGCGTGTTGGCAATCATCGGCAGTTCCTGATCGAAGAACTGCCCTTCGTCGATGCCGATGACTTCGGTGTCGGGCGCCACCGTCGCCAGCAGCTCGCGCGCCGTCCGCACCGACGTGGACGGAATCCGCATCTCGCTATGCGAGACGATCTGATCCGTCGCGTAGCGCACGTCGATCGCCGGCTTGAAGATCTGCACCTTCTGCCGCGCAATCTGGGCCCGCCGCAGCCGGCGAATGAGCTCTTCGCTCTTGCCGCTGTACATGCTGCCCACGATCACTTCGATCCAGCCCTGATGCGGCTGACGGACAACGTCCATGAGAACTCCCAACTCCCAAATTACCAATTCCCAATCCCTGGGACGCCGGGAGTTGCGGGCGGGGAGTTATGCGCGCGACAGATATTCGCCGGTTTCGGTATTGACGCGAATGACGTCGCCGGGGTTGATGAACGGCGGCACGTTGACCACCACGCCGGTCTCGAGGGTCGCCGGCTTGATCTGGTTGCTCGCGGTCGCACCCTTGATGCCGGGCACCGTGTCGGTCACCTTCAGGTCCACCGTCTGCGGCAGCTCGATGCCGACCGGCTCGGTGCCGTAGAACTCGACCTGGATCGTCATTTCCGCCTTCAGGTAACCGACCGAGTCGCCGAGCGCTTCACTGGAAATGTGAATCTGCTCGTAGTTGGCGGTGTCCATGAAGTAGAAGTCGTCGCCGTCCTGATAGAGATACTGCATCTCCCGCTCGTCGAGCATGGCGCGTTCGACCTGGTCTTCCGACCGGAACCGGTTGTCGTTCAGCGTGCCGTTGCGGATGTTCCGCATCTTCACGCGGACGAAGCCGCGCAGGTTGCCCGGGGTGACATGCTGCAGATCAAGGATGCGGAACAGGTCGTTCTCCATCTTGATCAGCATGCCCTTTTTGAGACGGGTTGCCGGTAATGTCGCCATATTTTTGCGGTGTAGAACCTGACGATCGTAGCATAGGGATGTTGTGGCCTTCGTGCGCTGGGACCCGATTCGCGACCTTCTGGCCATACAGCAGCGGCTGGACCGCTTTGCGCCCGGACCGGCCGGCTGGAAGCCTCCCGTCGATCTGCACGAGACGGCGGATGCCTACGTGCTGACCGCCGAACTGCCAGGCCTCTCCCGCGACGACATCCAGATCCACTTTCACGACGGCCGCCTGACGCTGTCGGGCATCCGGCGGGCGCACGCCTCGACGTGCGAGCAATTCCACCGCGTCGAACGCGGCCACGGCAGCTTCACGCGAACGTTCCAGTTGCCAATCCCGATCGACAGCGACGCCATCCGCGCCGACCTCGGGCAAGGGCTGCTGACCGTGACCTGTCCGAAGAGCGCCGACGCGGCGACGCGGCGCATTCACATCGGCTGAACGCTTATGGCTCGACGACTGGTAGTTGCCCTGATCTTGCTCGTCTCCGGACTCGTGGCCGGCATGGTGATCACTGCGCGCATGCGCGCCGCCGACGAGGCCTTCGCGCAGGTCCCGGCGCAGCAGACACAGACGCCCGTGGCCGCACCGGCGGGACGGATCGCCGCCGCCGCCGTCGCCGCCCTGCCTGACTTCTCGAGCGTCGCTGAACGTACCGTGCCCGCCGTCGCGAACATCTCGTCGAAGCAGTTGATCCGCCGCCGCAACTCACCGTACGCCAGCGATCCGTTTTTCCAGTTCTTCTTCGGCGATCCCGGCGACGTCTACGGCTCGCGGCCCAGTGTCGCCAACAGTCTCGGCTCCGGCGTCATCATCAGCGCCGACGGCTACATCCTCACCAACAATCACGTCGTCACCGGTGAACAGCGCAACATCTCGCTGTCGGACATCGAATTGTCGGTCTCGCTCTCGGACAAGCGCGAGATGCCGGCGCAGATCGTCGGCGTCGATCCGGGCACCGACCTCGCGTTGATCAAGGTCAACGGACGCGGTCTGCCGACGATGTCGTGGGGCGATTCGTCTCGGCTGAAGGTCGCTGAATGGGTCCTGGCGATCGGCAATCCGTATGCGCTCAACCAGAGCGTCTCGCTGGGCATCGTCTCCGCGACGGGCCGTCACAACGTCGGCCTGTCCCAGTACGAGGACTTCATTCAGACCGATGCCGCGATCAATCCGGGTAACTCGGGCGGCGCACTAATCAACGCGCGTGGCGAGCTGGTCGGCATCAACACCGCGATCTACAGCGAGAGCGGCGGCTACCAGGGCATCGGGTTCGCCGTGCCCAGCAATCTCGCCCGCAAGGTCGCGGGCGACCTGCAGAAGTATCACCAGGTGCGGCGCGGCTCGATCGGTTACGTCGAGATCATGCCGGTGACTACCGAGATTGCACAGGAGCTGAATGCGCCCTCGGCCCGGGGCGTGCTCGTTCGATCCCTGAGCCGGAACTCGTCGGCCATGCGCAGCGGCTTGCAGCCGGGCGACATCATCCTCGACTTCAACGGCAAGGCCATCGCTGATGGCAGCGAACTCTCACGCGAGATTCAGGATGCCGCCATCGGCAGCACCGCGACCTTCGGCATCGTCCGCAACGGCCGGCGGATGGATCTGAAGATTCCGATCACACCGTAAGTGAAAGCCGACCCCATCTCCATCTCCGTCGCCGTCGGCGTGGTGCTGGCGGCGGCGCTGCTCGTGGCGGATGTCGTCGCGCGGCTCGTCGATTCCGGCCTCCGCACGATCACTCCGACCGTTGCCCATCGCCAGTTCATCGATCACCCGCGCCGCATCGTCCGCGTCGTCATCTTCCTGATCACCGCGGCCGCGCTCCTGCTTCCGGCACTGCGATACGCCGGCGTGAAGACGACCGTCGGCAGCAGTCCTGAGGCGCTGGCGCAATGGGGCCTGCGCCAGGGCCTGCGCATCGCCTTCGTGGCGGTGGCGGCGTACTTCGTCATCCGCATCGGCTCGGCCGCAGCGCTGCGGTTCGAGGCGGAAATGAGCACCGGCACCGGGCTCGACGTGATCGAGCGGCGCAAGCGCGCGCAGACGCTCAGCCGGATTCTGCAGAAGACGCTGACCGCCGTCGTGATTCCGATCGCGGGGCTGATGATTCTGCGCGAATTGGACGTCGACACGTCCGCCATCCTGACCGGCGCGGGGATCGTCGGGCTCGCCGTCGGCTTCGGTGCGCAGACGCTGGTGCGCGACGTCATCTCCGGTTTCTTCCTGATCCTCGAGGATCAGGTCCGCGTCGGCGACGTCGCGGTGGTGAACGGACAGGGCGGCCTGATCGAAGAGGTCAACCTGCGCACGATCGTGCTGCGAGATGAAGAAGGCACCGTTCACGTATTTCCGAATGGCGAGGTGAAGACGCTCGCGAACAAGTCGAAGGACTTCTCGTACTTCGTGCTGAGCGTGCCGCTGCCGCTCGAACAGGATCCGGATGCCGTCAGCGCGGCGATTCGCGATGCGGCCAACTCGGTCGAACAGGATGACGCGTTCAAGCCGCACATCCTCGCGCCGTTCGAGCTCTACGGCATGGTGGCGCTGGAACCGGGTCAATACACCGTCAAGGGCCGGATCAAAACGGTTCCGCTCAGGCAGTGGACGGTTGGACGCGAGCTCCTCGCCCGCATCGCCGCCACGCTGAAGGCACGGGGCATCGATCTGCCGAAGCCGACGATGAACGTGTCGTTCGAGACCCCGCTCAGCTTGAACGCTCCTGCCCCAGACCGTACGCTCTAACGCACTCCCAACAACTCCGAGGTGTCATGCGCAAGACTGGTCTGGCGGCGCTGCTGCTCTGTTTGTGTGCGTCGGTCGCACAGGCGACGACGACGACTGAAACGATCGTGTTCTTCCGTCACGGCGAGAAGCCGTCAGGCGGCTACGGCCAACTGACGTGCCAGGGGTTCAATCGCGCGATCTACCTGTACGACGCGCTGATTCCGCGCTACGGCAAGCCGGCCTATCTCTTCGCGCCCAGTCCGACGCCGAAGATCGCCGATTCGGCCGGCTCGTACTACTACGTGCGGCCGCTGGCCACCATCGAACCGATGGCCGTTCGTCTGGGTCTCCCCGTGAACGCGCATTACGGCTACGCCGACGTCACGTCGCTGACCAACGCCCTTACCAGCAGCTCGTACTCGAACTCGAGGGTGTTCGTCGCCTGGGAACACGCCTACCTGGTGAAGGCCGTCCAGATGATCCTGAACAAGTACGACGCGGGAGTGACCGCGCCGGCATGGACCTCCGGCGACTACGACTCGCTCTACGTTGTGAAACTGGTCAACGTCAACGGGTTCGTGACGGCGACATTCAGAAAAGACTTCGAAGGATTGAACAACCAGTCGACGAGCTGTCCGGGGTAACCCCGTCACCGGGGAGTCGTAAAGGCCCGCCGTCCTGTGGCTGCTAGCAGCACCGGGAGGCCGGGCCTTCATGGTCCAGCAGACGCTACACCCCGTGCCCGTAGCCGGCTTCCTGGACGGGCGCGGCGTGGGCGACGGCGGGCGTGTCGAACGGGTCGATCGCCTCTTGCAAGGTCACCTGCTCGCTGCGGGCGGCGGCGACCACGGCACGAATATCGTTGTCGGTGATCACCTTCCGGTCGTCGGCGATCGACATCAACGACCGATAGACCTCGATCAGTTGATCGCCTTCGAGCTGCAGGCCAAGCTCGCTGCAGCGCTGGTTGACGGCGTGACGGCCTGAATGCTTGACGAGCACCAGCGGGTTCCACGGCTCGCCCACGTCCTCGGCCCGCATGATCTCGTAGGTGCGGCGATCCTTGAGGATGCCGTCCTGATGGATGCCGGCCTCGTGCGCGAAGGCGTTGCGGCCGACGACCGCCTTGTTCACCTGGACGGATTGCCCGGTGAATCGCGTGAGCATCTCGCTGGTCGGATAGATCTCTTTCTTGTTGACGCCGACGGCATACGGCATGCGGTCGCCGCGCACGTGCAGCGCCATCACGATCTCTTCAAGCGCCGCGTTGCCGGCGCGCTCACCGATCCCGTTGATCGTGCACTCGACCTGACGCGCGCCGCCCTGGACCGCCGCCAGCGAGTTGGCGACGCCGAGGCCGAGATCGTCGTGACAATGGGCGCTGAACGTGACCGTGTCGGCATTGGGCACGCGCTCGCGAATCGCCCGGAAGAAATCCATCGTTTCGTCGGGCGTGGTGTAACCGACCGTGTCGGGCAGGTTGATCGTGTTCGCGCCAACCCTGATCACCGCCTCGATGATCCGGCACAGGAAATCGAAGTCGCTGCGCGTGGCGTCCTCCGCCGAGAACTGCACGTCGAAGGTGTGGTGACGCGCGTAGCGCACGGCATCGACCGCCGCCTCGATGCACTGCTCGCGTGAAATGCGAAGCTTGGCCTGCAGGTGCAGATCCGACGTCGCGATGAAGGTGTGGATGCGACCCTGGGCCGCCGGCTGAATCGCCCACGCCGCCCTTTCCAGATCGGCGCGATGACAGCGTGCCAGGCATGCGATCACGGGCCGCCGCACTTCGGTGGCAATCGTCCGCACCGCTTCGGCATCCGCCGGCGAGGCGATCGGAAAACCGGCCTCGATGATGTCGACACCAAGGGCGTCGAGCTGTCGCGCCAGCGCCAGCTTTTCCGCCGGCCGCAGCGAAAAGCCGGGGGCCTGCTCGCCGTCCCGCAACGTGGTGTCGAAAATCCGGACCTGTTCCTGCGCCATGTGGAGATCCCTCCCGCCTCCGCCCAGTGTGGAGGCCGCCGTGTCCTTCAGTAAACGGCACCCCCGGAATATCTGTCAAACTGATAATTATTCTGCTTGGATTATGATCGCTTATTATCCACCTCACTGCAGGTGAGCCGGTGGAACTGACCGAATTACGCGTCTTTCTTAAGGTTGCGGCCGAACGGAGCTTCTCACGGGCGGCCATGAAGCTGCACCGGACTCAGCCGGCAGTCAGCCAGGCCGTCCGCCGCCTCGAAGACAGCGTCGGCGAGCGGCTGTTCGACCGCGCGACCAAGGACGCCACGCTGACGGAAGCCGGCCGGCTGCTTCGCGACTACGCCGAGCGCCTGCTCCGGCTGTCGGAAGAAGCGGAAAACGCGGTCAAGGACCTTCGCGACCTGCGCCGTGGCCGGATCCTGATCGGCGCCAACGAAGCGTCGGTGCACGTCGTGCTGCCGCTGATCGCGAAGTTCCGGACGACTCACCCGCTCGTGCACGTCGATGTGCGCCGCATTCCGGCGCGAATGGTCGGCGCCGAGGTCGCGCAAGGGACACTCGACTTCGGGGTCCTCACGTTCCAGCCCGCCGAGGCGCGCCTTGGCGCCATTGTCCTGGGGCATGACGAGCTCGTAATGCTCGTGCATCCATCGCATCCGCTGGCCGGCAGCAAGGAAGTCACGCTCTCGGAATGCGCGCGACAGACCGTGATCGCCCACAACGATCCGTCGCACGTGCGCGATCGCGTGCTGCGGCTGTTCGAACAGCATCACATTCCGGCCAACATCCTGATCTCGCTGCCGAGCCTCGAGGGCATCAAGCGCGCCGTCGCGATGCAGATGGGCGTCGCGCTGCTGCCGCGGCGCTGTGCCGAGTCGGAGATCGCGCGCGGCGAGCTCGTGGCGCTGGCGATGCCCGAGGTCCGGCTGCGCCGCCAGGTGCGCCTCGTCTTCAGGAAGGGCGGCGAGCGATCGCACGCCGCCGCGGCATTCCTCGCGGACGTCGAAGCCACGAGACCGCGCACGAAAGAGGCGGCCACGGACAAGGAAAAAGCCTGATTAAAATCCGTGGACGTACGGTAGACGATCGGCGGTCTGTTCCACCTGCTCGAAATGATCGAGCAGCATCCCGGTCGTATCCCACGCGCCCGTGATGAAGGCTTCCCGTACCTTCGGCGGCACTGACACCTGACAGCGGAAGCCGGCGACGTCGCACAGGCCGGCGGCGAGATCGATCGTCAGCGGCGCCTGCGGCTGCTTCTCCACGAGCTCCATCAACCGCTCGATATCCGCCGGCGCCGCGGTCACGCACGGCATGCCGATCATCCCGGCGTTGCCGAAGAAGATCTCGGCGAACGATTCGCCGATGATCGCCTGGATGCCCCAGCGATGCAGGCCCTGCGGCGCATGCTCACGCGACGACCCGCAACCGAAGTTCCGGTTGACGATCAACACCGAGGCCCCCCGGTACTGCGAGACGTCGAACGGATGACGGTTGTACGGATGCATCGGCTTCGATCGATCGTCCTCGAACACGTGCTGTTCGAGCCCGTCGAAGCTGATGCCGCGCAGGAACCGCGCCGGCATGATCCGATCGGTGTCGATGTCATCGCCGCGCAAGGGCAGGCCACGACCGGTGACGCTGGTAATGGCGCCCATCAGTCCACGAGCTCCCGAACGTCGGTGACGACCCCTGCCACCGCCGCGGCGGCGACCATCGCCGGACTCATGAGCAGCGTCCGGCCGGTGGGACTTCCCTGCCGCCCCTTGAAATTGCGGTTCGACGAGGCGGCGCAGACCTGATGGCCCTCGAGCTTGTCCGGGTTCATGCCGAGGCACATCGAACAGCCGGCGCCGCGCCACTCGAAGCCGGCGGCCCGAAACGCGTCGGCCAACCCCTCGCGTTCGGCGGCACGGCTCACCGAGTCGGAGCCGGGCACCACCAGCGCCTTGACCCCGGGAGCGACGTGACGGCCCTGAACGATCCGCGCCGCTTCACGCAAGTCCGAGAGCCGCCCGTTCGTGCACGAGCCGATGAAGGCGACGTCCACCTTCATCCCGGCGATGCGCTGGCCCGGAGTCAGTCCCATGTAATCGAGGGCGTCCGTGATCGCCTGCGCGTCGGAACCACCGTCAGGCGCCGGGACCTGACCGTCAACGCCGATCGACTGACCCGGGTTGACGCCCCACGTGACCACCGGCGTCATCTCTTCCGCGCGAATCTCGACCTCATCGTCATAGCGCGCATCGGCATCCGATGCGATCGAACGCCACCACGTCTTCGCGCGCTCGAAGCCGTCACCCGACGGCGCGAATTGCCGTCCCTTCATGTATTCGAACGTCGTGTCGTCCGGATTCACGTAGCCGACGCGTGCACCGCCCTCGATCGACATGTTGCAGATGGTCATCCGCTCATCCATCGACATCCGCTCGACGGTGTCGCCGGCGTACTCGTAGGCATAGCCATTGCCACCGCCGACGCCGAGCCGCTGGATGATCGTCAGAATCACGTCCTTGGCGTACACGCCTCTGGGCAACTGGCCGGTCACCTTGATGCGGCGCACCTTCAGCGGGTCGAGTGCCAGGCACTGCGAGGCGAGGACGTCGCGCACCTGCGACGTGCCGATGCCGAACGCGATTGACCCGAACGCGCCGTGCGTCGAGGTGTGACTGTCGCCACAGGCAATCGTCATCCCGGGTTGCGTGAGGCCGAGCTCGGGACCAATGACGTGCACGATGCCCTGGCGCTGGTCGCCAAGGCCGGCGAGGCGGACGCCGAAATCGCGGCAGTTCCGCTCGAGCGCCGCCATCATGTCCTCGGCCAGCACGTCGAGGAACGGGCGCTGCCGATCGCGCGTCGGCACGATGTGATCGACGGTCGCGAACGTGCGGTCGAGACGCGCCACCTTCCAGCCGCGCTGACGCAAGGCGTCGAAGGCCTGGGGGCTCGTTACCTCATGGACGAGGTGCAGGCCGATGAACAACTGCGTCTGACCGGTTGGAAGCCGCCGCACGGTGTGGAGTTCCCACACCTTCTGCAGGAGTGTTTTACCCATCTCTTGATCGGTGATCGTTCCGACTCATCGTAACACTGCGACCCGCGGGTCTTCGCCCGCCGCGCCGGGCTGGCGAAGTCCATGCATCGCTCCGGGGCCGTGGTGAAACGGTTGATCTTGCGGACCCTGCTCTTCGTTGCCTTCCTCCCGTTAATCGCGTGCGGTTCGACCAGCGTCACCGAAGTTACCGCTCCAAGCACGAGCAGCACACGCTGCCAGATCTCGCTGGCCACCACGCCGACCATGCCGGCCGGTGGCGGACGCGTCGACGTCGGCCTCCAGGCGGAACGCGAGTGCACGTGGACCGCGGCCAGCGAAGCGTCATGGATCCAGGTCTCACCCGCCTCCGGTCAGGGCGAGGCATCGATCTCGCTGACTGCCGCGTCGAATCCCCAGGCGGCCGTGCGCAGCGGGACCATTGTCGTCAGTGGGACGCGCTACACGATCAGTCAGGCCGCGGCGCCCTGCAGCTTCACGATCTCGCCAGCGGTTGCGACCATCGGCGCGGCAGGCGGGACGACCGCCACCGACGTGACCTCGCTGGCCGGATGCGCGTGGACCACGTCGGCGTCCGTGGATTGGCTGCGGGCAACGCCCGCCACCAGCAGCGGCAGCGACAAGGTCACGATCACAGTCGCGGCCAACACGGCGGCATCACGCTCGGGCGTCGTCACTATCGCGGGCGTCTCGTTCACCGTCAATCAGTCGGCGCCTGCGGCCGCGCCGGGGCCGTCGCCGACACCGGAACCGGGACCCGCTCCGGAACCTCCGCCCTCGCCGGAATGCACCTACGACATCGATCCCTATTTCCGCACCATCTCGCAGAAAGGTGGCGACGGCTCCTTCAAGGTGATCACGTCGCCGGGTTGCGCCTGGAGCGCCGAACCGAACGTGTCGTGGGTGCACATCAAGGAAAACGCGACCGGCACCGGCACGAAGGACGTGAAGTACCACGTCGATGCCAACAGGGACGACGTCGGTCGCATCGGGACCATCTCCGCCGCAGGCTCGACCCACACGATTCTGCAGGCGGCACACGACTAAGGACGATCATGACGACATCTCGATGCATTCTGGCGGCGGCGCTGGTGTTCAGCGCCACCGCCGCCGCGGCGCAATCGACGACTCCGTCGAACCAGACCACGGTCCAGGACATCGTGACGTTCCTGGTGACCAACCAGGGTGTGGTGACGAGCGACTTCGACAAGGATCGAGCGGCGGCCGACGCCACGCGCGTCACGCTTTCGAACGCGCTGCTGGCCTCGATCACAACGGTGCCGGTGAGCAGTGCGTCGAGCGGGTTCAGCTATCGGCTCAACCGCACCCTCGGCACCGTCGAACGGGCCAGCGACACGTTCGGTCCCTTCTACGTCGAACGGGCGCTCACCGCCGGCGCCGGCGAGGCGTCGCTGGGATTCAACTTCCGCTACGCCAAATTCACGTCGCTCGACGGCAACGACCTCACCAACGGCAGCTTTGTGACGGTCGCCAACCAGTTCACCGACGAACCGCAACCCTTTGACACGGAGACGTTGACCCTCAATATCAAGACGACCACGGCCACGGTGTTCGGCAACGTCGGCGTCACCGATCGCATCGACGTCGGCGGCTCGGTCCCGTTCATCCGGCTCGACATCAGCGGCGCACGCGTCAACGACTATCGCGGCACCACGGCGTTGCTGGCGCGCGCGACCGCCGAAACGATGGGGCTCGGAGACGTGGCCCTGCGCTCGAAAGTGCGACTGACACCGGACGGTCCAGGCGCCGTTGCGGCCGGCGTCGAAGCGCGGCTTCCGACGGGTCGCGAACAGGATCTGCTCGGTACCGGACAACTGGCGATGCGCTACACCGCGCTGGCGTCGTACGAAACCGGTCCGACGAGCGTCTACGGCAACTTCAGCATCGGTCAGGGGGGCATCGGCCGCGAAGTCGCGTACAGCGCGGCGCTCGCCGCCGCCGCGACACCGCGGCTCACGCTCGTCGGCGAATTCCTGGCGCGGCAGATCGACGGCCTTCAGCGCATTGGTCCGGTCGTCGCACCGCACCCGCGCATTGCCGGCGTCAACACGACGCGCCTGATGCCGACCGGAGAGAACGAGATGACGGCCTATGCCGTCGCAGGATTCAAATGGAATGTCGGCGGCACGTGGCTGCTGCATGGCCATGTCCTGGTGCCGCTGGTCGACAACGGCCTGACCGCGCACTTCACGCCGACGATCACGTTGGACTACACGTTCGCGAAGTAGCCACTAAAACATCAGCCACGACGGGCACGACGAGAGCCGACGGCCACGACGCGTCTTGAAATGATGCGTCATGCGCGTCGGCAAACCGTCGTGGCGTCGTGGCTGCTTTTGGGACTGTTTACCGCACGTCGGCGCGAGCGATCTTCCAGTCGTCGCCCTGCAGCTTCAATTCGAAGCGCCATTGACGCGGTTCGGTGTGCAACTGGCGGTTGCCGACCTTCCCGACATAGCTCGTGCGGCCGTGGCAGAGCGCGCTGGCCGTCGCGCCGTTGACGTCAATCGTGCAGTTGTCGAACGACACGTCCTGTGATTCGAGCGACGCGAAGGCGCGGCTGAGCGCGCGTTCGTCGACCGTTGGCCACACTGCGCTCGCCGCACGGGGATCGAGATCGCCGTAGGCACGCGCGTACCGATTGAGCACCTGGGCGACCCGGTTGCCGTCCGCCTGCGCGGCACTTGCGGCATCCTGGATCGGATTCGTCGTCGAGGGGCGCGATGGCGTCGCGATCGCCGACGCCGCACGCGTGTTCGCCGGTGGCACGGGCGGCGGTGGCTCGGTGATCGACACCGGCTGCCGCGCTATGTTGGCCGCGATCGGCGCGCTGGCCGCCGGGACGACTTCGGCGTATCCGGGACGATTGTCACTCCCAACACTCGAGGCAGGGTTGTCGACAGGAACTTCCCGAGGGGCCGCAGCGGATTCGACGCTCGGTTGCGCCGTTTCACGAAAGGTGCTGCGGTTCGGCACGTCGGCGGTGCGGCCGTTCGATGACGACGAACGCACGCCGGTCGTACCAACCGGCTCCTCTCTCCTGGACTCGGTCTGCACCGCGATCGCCTGCACCGGTTGCGTCTCTACCGGAGCGGATACTCCAACCGACGCCGTCTCGTCCTCTGCCGTCGACGGTGCGGCAGGAAGGACAACAGCCAGGGCGGGCGATGCCGGTTGCGTCACCGCAGGTGCGGTGACCGCGGGTCGCGCGACGGCAACGGCCGCGGCCGTGCTCTCACCCGACCGCATCGACTCAATACCGACGACGAGGCCGATACCAACGACGAACGTGGTGACGGCGCCGAGGCTCCGCCACCAGAGATAGGACACCGCTGCGGCAGACTCGCTGCCAACGGGCAACAGCGCGACGCGTGCGGCCAGCTCGGGCAGTTCACGCGCCGCCGGCCGGAGTTCACGTAACTCCTCGAGTGCGATCCGCGCCGCCACGCCGTCACTCGCCGTGAGCGCGGCGTCGATCGTGCGCAGGAGCGCGTTGAAGCGGCGCTCCTGAATGCGCGCCTCGAACCCAATCCAGGTGTCCGCATCGACACCGGTTGGCACAAACCGTTTCCCTTCAATCATCAGATCCCCAGCCCGGCGATATGCGCCGATGCCGGGAAGGATGCAAGGCTCAGTCCCTGCGTGTCTTCCCAAGCTGGAGTGCGGCGCGCGACGAATGCGGCCCAGAAACGGAACTATGGTGGGTGATCCAGCACCGCCACGGACGGTCGGTGGCAACGCGGATCCCAATTCGGGGTCCCCACGACACTTCATCGACGCGAACGCCGCGGTCCTCGATCACGAGACGACTGCCGACAAGGTCGAGACGGTTGTCGGACAGCGTGATGCCCATCGCCTTCGTCAGGTTGCCAGGACCTCGACAGAGTTCGTGCCGGGACAGGGCACGCCCATCGCCCGCCCGCCGCGTCGACATCAGACGCAGGCCGTCGATCGGTTCGAGCGCACGGATCAGCACGGCGGCGGGATGCCCTTCCGCTTCGGTGACTGCGTTGACCAGGTAGTGGATGCCGTAATTGAGATATACGTAGGCGATCCCGGGCGGACCGTACAGCGGTGCATTGCGTGTCGTCGGTCCCGGTGCCGCATGACAGGCCGGATCGTCTTCGCCGATGTAGGCCTCGGTCTCGACGATCATCCCGGCCGTGACGCCGCCGGCGGTGCGATGCACCATCACCTTGCCAAGCAGGTCACGCGCGACGTCGAGCGTCGGCCGCTCATAAAACGCTCGCGGCAGCACACGACGCGCATCCCGCGAACGAGTCGAACGTTTAGTGGAACGCACTGCGCGAATGCGCCAGGACCGGCCGCAGCGCGCGTCCGGTGTGCGAGGCCTTGACCTCCGCGACCTGCTCGGGCGTGCCGGTGGTGACAACCTCGCCGCCCGCGTCGCCGCCCTCGGGACCGAGATCGATCACATAGTCGGCGGTCTTGACGACGTCAAGGTTGTGCTCGATGACGAGCAGCGTGTGTCCCGCTTCGAGCAGCTTCCGGAATGCGGCGAGCAGTTTGGCGATGTCGTCGAAGTGCAGGCCGGTCGTCGGTTCGTCGAGGATGTACAGCAGGCGTTCGCCGCCGAACGAGGCGAGGTGCGCCGCGATCTTGATGCGCTGCGCCTCCCCGCCCGACAGCGTCGTGGCCGGCTGTCCAAGGCGCAGGTACCCAAGTCCGATCTCGTCGAGCACCTGCAGGCGGCGCAGGACCTTTGGCGACTGGCTGAAGAACGTCAGCGCCTCGCGCACGGTCATGTCGAGCACCTGGTGCACGTTCTTGCCGCGATAGCGGACCTCGAGCACCTGCGGCTTGAAGCGCATGCCGTCGCACTGGTCGCACGGCACGAACACGTCGGCGAGGAACTGCATCTCGACGCGGACCTCACCCTCGCCCTGACACGCTTCGCAGCGGCCGCCGGGGACGTTGAACGAGAAGTGGCTGGCCGTCAGCCCGCGCGACTTCGCGTCACGCGTCAGCGCGAACAGCTCGCGGATCGGATCGAACGCCTTGAGATAGGTGACTGGATTCGATCGCGGCGTGCGCCCGATCGGCGTCTGATCGACGAGGATCACGTCGCTGATGTACTCGAGGCCGTCGAGCGACCGATGGCCACCGACACGCCGATCCCACTCGCCCTTCGCGCGCTTGATCGCCGCGTACAGCACGTCGTGCACGAGCGTCGACTTGCCCGATCCGCTCACACCGGTCACGCACGTCAGCGTGTTCAGCGGAATGTCGATATCGACGTCCTTCAGGTTGTGCTCGGTCGCACCGCGCAACCTGATCTTCTGCGGCAGGCCACGGCGTCTCGGCGACGGCACCGGAATCGACAGTTCGTGGCGCAGGTACTTCGCCGTCAGCGATCGCGGTTCCTGCATCAATCCTGGCAAATCGCCCGAGTACACCACCTTCCCACCCTGCTCGCCCGCACCAAGGCCGATATCGACAATGTGGTCCGCGACCCGGATCATGTCTTCATCGTGTTCGACGACGAGCACGGTGTTGCCCTGATCGCGGAGCTGCTGCAGGATGTCGAGCAGGCGCTGGTTGTCGCGCGAGTGCAAGCCAATCGAGGGTTCGTCGAGCACGTAGAGCGTGCCGACGAGGGCGGAGCCGAGCGACGTCGCGAGATTGATGCGCTGCGATTCTCCGCCCGAGAGCGTCGACGACAGCCGATCGAGCGTCAGGTAATCAAGGCCGACATCGCTGAGGAATCCGAGACGACGCCGGATCTCGCGCAACACCTTCTCCGCCACCGCGGCGTCTTTTTCGCTCAAACGGAGACTCACGAAGAATTCCTGTGTCTCACGCACGGTCAGCCCTGCCACTTCGTCGATCGTCCGCCCGCCAACCTTGACGTCGCGCGCCTCGCGCCGCAGCCGGGCACCGCCACACTCGGGACACGCGAGGTACCCGCGATATCGACTCAGGAATACCCTGACGTGCACCTTGTACTTCTTCCGTTCGAGCCAGCGGAAGAACCCACGCACACCGCCGAAGTCGGCGTCACCGTCGACGACGAATCCTTTTTCCTCCTCGGTCAGTGCCGACCAGGGGACATCGAGGCGAAGGCCGGTCTTCTTCGCCGCGCGCTTCAGTTCCGAGAGTTGCGCACGATAGTGTGGCTTGCTCCACGGCTCAATCGCACCCTGGTTGATCGACTTCGACGGATCGGGCACGACCAGATCCAGGTCGAGCTCGATGATGTTGCCGAAGCCATGACACGTCGGGCACGCCCCGAACGGGTTGTTGAACGAGAACAGGCGCGGCTGCGGCGTCTCGTACGCGATGCCGCAACGCCGGCACTCGAACCGCTCGGAGAACACGTGCCGCTCGCCCGAGTCGGCATCGACGGCGAACGCGGCGCCGCCGCCCTCGCGATATGAGGTCTCGATCGAGTCGGTCAGGCGGCTGCGCAGATCGCCGTCGACACGCAGCCGATCGACGACAACTTCCAGCGTGGTCCGATCGCGCAGCGACGCCAGGTCCACATCCTCGAATGCGGCGGCGCGGCCATCGACCAGCAGCCGGCCGAATCCGCGCCGCCGCAGCGTCTCGATCGTTTCCTTGATGGCGTCCGTGGGACGGTCGCGGTCGGGGCCGCCCACATCCTCGTCATCGTCGCCCGGATCGGCGTCGGCCGATGCATCAGACGGAATCGCCACGACCGGCAACTCGAACCCGACGAGCAGGCGCGTGCCGCCCGGTAGTGCGCCGAGACGGCTGGCCACGACTTCCGCGGTCTCGCGAATCACTTCCTGTCCGCAGCGGCGGCAGAAGGTCCGACCCACGCGCGCATACAGCAGCCGCATGTAGTCGTGGATTTCCGTGGTCGTGCCGACGGTCGAGCGCGGATTGCGGACGCTGTTCTTCTGCCGGATCGCAATGGCGGGACAGATCCCTTCGATCCGATCGACGTCCGGCTTTTCCATCCGCTCGAGGAACTGGCGGGCGTAGGCGGACAGCGACTCCACGTAGCGCCGCTGCCCTTCCGCGTAAATCGTGTCGAATGCGAGCGAGGATTTTCCCGAGCCGCTGACACCCGTGACGATGATCAGCTTGCCGGCCGGCAGCGTGACGTCAATGTTCTTGAGGTTATGGGTGCGCGCGCCACGCACCACCAGCGGGCTGCGTTCCGGCTTCTGGGTATCTGGGCTCGCCATGCGAGGAATTCTGTCGACTGCCTAAGTGAGTCATCGTACTCGATGGTCCGACGGGTTCCAAGGGCGCACGCGCTGAACCTTGTCGCGCCGGTTCCATTCGCGCCAGCGCCAGCGTGTTGCGCCAGATCGACACCGCGAGCGCCACCGCCAGTCCGGCGATCGCGACGCTCCCACCGACGTCGAACAGGCGGAGGCCAGCGACATGCGGGTCGTGCCGCAGCGCAAATGTGCCGATCGCGAGCAGAATTCGGAGCTCCGTGGGGCCAAGACCGGCAAACGACATGCGGAACACACCGTGAACGCTCGTCGCCAGGAAGACCTCCCCCGAGACCAGCAGGTACGTGATCAGCAGCGCAAGCGCAAGCACTGGCGTCATGAACCCCGAGCACGCCAATCCCGCGAGCAATGCGGTGATACCGAGAATGTCGACCACGTGATCGACGTAGAAACCATAGCGGGGACGCTCGAGCCGGCGCACGCGCGCGAGCGTGCCATCCAGGCTGTCGCCGAACCAGTTCACCGCCAGTGCCGCCATCGAGACGAACAGCCACGCGCGATCGCGCAGCGCGAGCGCGTACCCGAGCCCGGCGATCCCCATCGACACGAGGGCCAGAAGCGTCAGGTGATCCGACGTGATTGCGGGAGGCAACTGGTTCGCAATGGCAACCAGAAGCCGCTTTTCTGCGGCAGCGAGAACGCTGCGATGCTCACGGACGAGGTCTGGCATGTCCAGTCTCCTGTTCCGTAAGGCGCAAAGTCGAGCACAATGAGCTCATGAGACGACATTTGTTGGGGTTCATGGCTCTCGCGGCGCTGGCGATCGCTGGCTGCGCGGGACCCGACGCCGAGCTGATGGGCATGGTCGGGCAGCAGATCGAGGTGGGTGTACCCGTGGGAAGCGCGGCGAACGACTCCGCGTTCTGGATCCAGTGGAAGAACAAGCGCCTGCTGGTCGTACTCAGCCGCGACCACCGCACACTGTTCGACCGGGAAGCTGGGTTGGTTGCCAGCCACGGGATTTCGCGGATGGAACCCGGCAAGGAGGCGCTGATCTCCGGAACAATCGAACGCATCCCGATCTGGGAGGAAACGTACAGTTGGAATCTCACGCACGAGGACGCCAGTGAACTGGCGCGGACCGGTGTTTATCTACGGGGTGACAAGCTGTCGGTGAATTAAGACTGGAGCAGCGCCGCGAGCTGCGGAATCAGGTGCGCGGCGAAATCCGTGAGCGCCGCCTGATCGAAGGCTGAAGAGCCTGACACCGGCGCGATCAGCCGCACGATGCCGGCGTCAGTCGGGCGGCGGCGCAGCGCGTCACCGAGCAGATGAAAGCGCGCCGCGATTTCGTCGCCGACGACGCGGTCGCGGCTCTGGAACCAGTAGGCCATCGCGAAGTGAGCCGCCCCGCGGCTGACAGCAACATTCCGTACCTGCCAACTCTGACCGGCGGCATCAACCTCCGTCATCGCCGGCGTGCCCATCGTCCACCCGTTGCCAGGCAGGCAGTTGAGCGGCGAGTGCATGTTCGAGCCGACGCGCGGCTGCGAATAGTAGGCGACGTCCATTTCGATCGCGGCGCGATCCGCGCGGTAGAAACGGTGCACGTAGCGATCGGCGGCGAGCACACGCGCGACCTCCGGAGCGAGCGGCGGCGCCGTTGCCCCGCTCCAGGCACCGAGGGCGAACGGGATGGCATTCAGGTCCGGCTCCGACGCCGGTTCGACCGGCGTCGCGGCGTGCGCGAGCGCCAGCGTCGCGGCGAAGATCGCGGCGACCATCCAGAGCGTGAGCGGACCGCGCGCCATCACGCCGTCGCCTCGCGGTTTTCCGAAGTTCCCGGCCGCACGGGATCTGCGTCTTCAGTGGTGGGCAGCACCCCTGCACCCGGACGCGCCGACCGCGTCAACGGCAGGATGGCCAGCACGGCGCCGCACATGACGGCAAAAGCGACGAACCCGGTGAGTTCGTGCACGAATCCTTCTACGGCCACTTGCCCGAACCGGGACGCGAGTGCTCCCGTCGCGGCCACGCGTAACCCGTTGCCGACAATGGCGATCGGCACGACCGCGGCAACCATCAACGCGCTTCGCCACCGTCCGATCGGGAAGACCGTCGCGCACACGGCGGCGACCGAGAACAGCGACAACACCGAACGAAGCCCGCTGCAGGCTTCGGCGACTTCGAGCGTGATGTTGTCGAGCACGAGCAGATTGCCCTGCTGGATCACGTGAATGCGCGCGGCCGTCAGCACGTCGGTCGCCATGCCCGACGCCACCAGCTGCAACGGCAAGGTGAGACGCGTGACCAGGACAGACGGCAGCGGAATCGCGAGTGTGACGAGCAGGAGTACCGGCGAGAGCATCTCGAGATGTTTGCCTCCCGCGATCGCCAGAATCGTCCCGGCAATGGCGAATGGCATTGATGCGCGCTGAATGAACACCTCGCCCATCAGCGTGCCGAGCAGATACACGAGCATGCCGGCGGCAAGCACGGCAAACCCGAGAACGGTGGGACGCCGTACCGTGGTGCGCAGTTCGCGCCGGCGGCGCCAGGCGACGAAGCCGGCGACGCAGATCAACAGCACGCCGTACGAAGCGACGGGATCATCCAACCACTGTCGTACCAGGCCGCCGAGTACCGGCGCGTAGAGCCACGCGCCGGTACCGGCGGCCAAGAGGAGCGCGATCGACATCATTTCATCGGAACGCCGGCGCGCACGCGCACCGGTTGCCGGCTATCGGATATAACGGCGCGCCTGATAGACGGCGCCAAGACCTGCGCCGAGCAGCAGCAGTGACATCGGCTCCGGCGTCGGCGAGGGCGACGATGGAGAGTCCGCGAGCGCCGACAAGGTGTCGCCGCCAAGGGCGCTGCCGGTGAACATTCCGTTGGCTGCGAACCCGGCCACCGGTGCGACTCCAGACGCTCCCGCCGAGCCGCCGGACGAACCGTGGCCGGAACCGCCGTTACCCTTTGCCTTGGGCGCCTTCGGCGCGGATGCCGCCTTCTTCCCCGTCCCCTGACCTGCGGGCGCGTGCCCTGAGACACCACCCCAGGCCCCGTGACCACCGGTGCCGAATCCACCGGCAAAGCCGGCTGACCCGGCCGAGTGCGATCTCGAGTCCGCGTGGAGGCTGCCACTGAAATCACGCGCGCCACCGGCGAAGGCGATGCGCTCCGATGTTGCTTCAGCCGCAAATGCTGAGAGCGATCCGGAGGCGAAGTGTGTTTCGGCAGCCGCCGCTGCCGTGGGTGCGCCGCTCGCGGCGTCCATCCCAATGCCGTGCTGAGTCGTCGCCGCAAACCCGAGCGTAGCCGGAGCGACATCACTCAGCAGAACGATGTCGTGGGTGCGGTGACCAGCCATACTCAACCGATCGGCGTCCGTGTGCGTCACTACGTAGCCGGCGGTCGCGACCAACAAAATGACGACAGTGAACCCCGCGATATGCCGCGTTTGGGCTTTCGTTGGGTAAACCATGGAAATCTGCTCCTCTTCGGACGGGGGGAAACCATTCGAGTGAAAGGGCGCTGCACGGCAAATGCCACGGCTACCGCAGTGCTTTGGCGACGACCTTCAGGTCGGCGACGAGCATCGCGTACGCGTCGCGTCGCGCGTCGGCATCGGGTGCGCGCAGCACAGCAGATGGATGAATGGTCGCCACGACGTGCTCAGCGATGGGCGAGACCATCAGCCGGCCGCGCTGCGCCATCAACTTGAACTGCGAGCCGAGCACCGCCTGCGCTGCTGTCGCACCGAGACACACGACGATGGCCGGCTTCACCGCCTTCAGTTCGGCTTCGAGCCACGGACGACAGGCCTTCACTTCCGAGATGCGCGGTTTCTTGTGAATCCGCCGCTTGCCGCGCGGCTCCCACTTGAAATGTTTGACGGCATTCGTGACGTAGACGTCCTGTCGGGGGATACCTGCGTCGTTGAGTGCTCTGTCGAGCAGCGCGCCGGCCGGACCAACGAACGGCTCTCCCTGATGGTCTTCCTGATCGCCTGGTTGCTCGCCGACCAACATGACGTGCGCGCCCTTCGGACCTTCGCCGAATACGACCTGCGTCGCGTGCTTGTAGAGGTCGCACCCGCGACATTCGTGCGCCGCCGCGGTGAGCGCGCGCAGGCTGGTGGTGCGCGGCACGAACGGCGCTGCGGTCCGTGAGCCGCCTGGTGTCGATGACAGATCCTGCTCGGCCACGTCCTCAGGCCGTGCATCCTTGCCGCCATGTATACTCAACTCGTTTTCGCTCAGTCAGGAGGACCGATGCGCGTAGTGTTCGCGATGGGGCTGGTGGCGGCGGCTCTTTCGATCACCGTTATGGCTCAGGCCCCGGCAGCGGAGCTGAAGGTGGGCGATCCCGCTCCCAACTTCAAACTGCAGGCCACGGACGGCAGGACCTATCAGCTCTCCGATTTCAAGAACAAGAAGGCTGTGGTCGTCGCCTGGTTCCCCAAGGCATTCACGCAGGGCTGCACAATCGAGTGCAAGTCGCTCGCGGAGAATGGCGACAGGATCCGCAAGTACGATGTCGCCTACTTCATGGCCAGCGTCGATCCGCTCGACGACAACATCCGCTTCGCCAAGGCGACCACGGTGGACGTCATCGGCACGGGCCAGAAGGTAGAGAAGAAGGAAGCGGACTTCCCGCTGCTCAGCGATCCGACCAAGGACACGGCCAAGGCGTACGGCGTCCTCGCGGCGAACGGCGCGTTCGCGCAGCGCTGGACGTTCTATATCGACAGGAATGGCCGCATCAGCTACATCGACAAGGCGATCAAGCCGGCGACGTCTGCGGAAGACATGATCGCGCGGCTCGGCGAACTGAAGGTCCCGGCGGTCCGCTGACTTCCCGGCAGCTGCTCGAACGCCTCGCTCGCGACGCTATGCGCGAGCGAGGGTTTGAACCCGACTTCCCACCCGCCGCGATCGCGCAGGCCGGGGCCGCGGACTCGCGTGAGTTCGGCGCCAGTCAGAACCGGACGGACCGGCGCGACCTTCGCAACCTGCTCTGGTGTTCCATCGACAATGACGACTCGCGCGATCTCGATCAGCTCTCGGTCGCCGAATCGCGTGACGGCGCCACCGGGATTCTGATCGCGATCGCCGACGTGGACGCGCGCGTCGGCCGCGGCTCGCCGGTCGATCAGCACGCGGCCGTCAACACCACCTCTGTCTACACGGCGGCACATGTCTTCTCCATGCTGCCGGAGCGGTTTTCCACCGACCTGACCTCGCTTGCGCAGGACGAGGATCGAGCCGCAGTCGTTGTCGATCTCACGGTGACGCCCGACGGGTCTGTTCGCGCCAGCGACGTCTATCGCGCGACCGTTCGCAATCGAGCCAGGCTCGCGTATCCGTCGGTGGGCGCATGGCTCGAAGGCACGGCGCCACCCCCCGCTCCGCTCACCGCGGTTCCCGGCCTCGAAGACAACCTGCGGCTCCAGGACACGGCGGCGCATGCCCTGCAGCAATCGCGGCACGAGCGCGGCGCACTCACGTTGGACACGGTTGAGGGCAAGCCGGTGTTTGCCGGAGACGAGTTGCGCGATCTCACGGCCATCGGCCGCAGCCGCGCGTCGGCGCTGATCGAAGATTTCATGATCGCGGCCAACACCGCCACCGCCGAATTCCTGGAACGCCACGGCTTCTCGTCGCTCCGCCGCATCGTCCGCATGCCCGAGCGGTGGCCGCGGATCGTGAAGCTGGCCGCGGATACGGGCACGGAGCTGCCGGCGAATCCGGATGCGCGCGCGCTCGAGCGATGGCTACTCACGCAGCGACAGCAGAATCCACAGCGCTTCGTCGATCTCTCGTTGAGCATCGTCAAGCTGCTCGGGCGCGGCGAGTACGTCGTCGAGAAGCCGAATGAGCCGACGCCGGATCACTTCGGGCTGGCGGTGGACGATTACACGCACGCGACCGCTCCGAACCGCCGCTTCGCGGACCTGGTGACGCAGCGACTGGTGAAGGCCGCGCTGGACGGCGGCCGGCCGCCCTACTCGGAGAGCGACCTCGACGCGATCGCAAGACACTGCATGGATCGCGAGGACGCGGCGAACCGCGTCGAGCGACAGGTGCGTAAGGCCGCGGCAGCAATCCTGCTGCAGCACCGGCACGGCGAGCAGTTCGACGCGATCGTGACCGGTGTCGGACCGAAGGGCACGTGGGTTCGCGTGAAGCATCCGGTGGTCGAAGGGCGGCTGGAGGGATCCGTTCACGGTCTCGAAGTCGGGGATCATCTCCCCGTGCGCCTGGTGCGCACGGTGCCGGAGAAAGGGTTCATCGATTTCGAGCGGGCGTGACAACTCCCAACTCCCAGTTGGGAGTTGTCTCGACGCTCTCTCGATGTACGGCATCAGCCGCAGCGGGTGGATTGCCACCTCGATGGCCGTGCTAAGATTTGGGTTTCCCGCCTGCCGGCGTAGCTCAGTTGGTAGAGCAGCTGATTCGTAATCAGCAGGTCACGTGTTCGAGTCACGTCGCCGGCTCCATCCTTCGCTCGTCACACTCGCGAAGGATGTCCGCCGGAGCCTCCGGCGCCCGAAGACAACGACCCGGCATAGAATTCGCGCATGCTTCACGGCCTGAGCCTCGCGAGCCATGAGGATGGTCGCTCGCGGTCAGAACACGTTGATGACCTGCGCCGTGACGTTCGTCGTCGCGGTGCGAATGAGGGAGATGGGCCCCCGTCTTGCCCCAGGCGCGCAGCCACGAGCGCTTGTGCGGCGGCGCGACAGGTGACCCGCGTCGATCCGATCGGCGTCCTTCGAGGCGAGTAGCCCACGATTGGCGGGCAGAACGTGCAGCCGAATCAGCGGAATCTCTCGAAAGTGCGTATGTACGCGTTCGCGATCGTCGCGATCCTCGTACTGCTCGCCTACCTGTTCACGCGCCGCTGAGCGGCTAACTTTCGGTCCGTGCGCCAGAGAAAGATGCTGCCGGCGTCAGACTTTCGTCGCAGCGCCTGACCCAAAGATTTAGCGAATTTCTCGAAATTGGCCCAACTGGCGACGATCGGCGGCGGACGCCGGGTGGCATATCTGTAGCACCAGCTGGCGGGTTCGATGGCTGCGCCCATGGAATCGCCGGAACGGACGCACGCTTTCCCACCACGCCCGTTTACCGAGGTGAGTGCAGACGCTCCCCTCGATGACTTCCCGTCAGAGTTCCACGTCCCGCGGCGGTCCGCCGCGGTCGTCATCAAGTGGCCGGTCCAGCACCGCGCGCAACTCGCCGCAGCCCTGCTCGGGGTGGCCATCCTGGGTGGGAGCGTCGCATACGCGGTGCGCTCGGCACCAGCGTCAAGAGGGTCAGTTCGCATCGAATCAGAACCGGGGAACGCCTCGATCGTCGTCGACGGTCACGCGCAGGGCGCAACGCCGGTCACGCTCGATCTGCCGGTCGGCAGGCATTCGCTGACGCTGGTCAGCGGCACGCGACAGCGGACGCTCAGCATCGACGCGCAGGCGAACACACGCATCGTCCATCACATCGAATTGCCTGAGCCGCCGTTACCGCGCCAGGAACCTCAGCCAACTTCCGCGGTGGCGGCGAAGACCGGTCCAGCGTCGGCCAAGGCTCCGGTCCAGAAGCGCACCACCGAGGAGGGCCCGACCGCCGGCTGGCTGCGCGTGGCCACTCCCCTGCCGTTCACCATCACCGAAAATGGCGATGTCGTCGGCACCACCGAATCGAGCCGCGTGCTGATGCCGGCAGGTGAACACACGCTCGGCTTCCGCAGCAGCTCGCTCGGCTTCACGACGACACAGCGCGTTCGGATCGAAGCCGGCAGAGTGACGTCGGTAGCGCTGAAGCTGCCGCAGGCGCCAATGCAGATCAATGCCCTGCCCTGGGCGGACGTATGGATCGATGGCCAGCGCGTCGGCGAAACGCCGCTCTCGAACGTGATGCAGACGATCGGACCGCACGAGATCGTCTTCCGGCACCCGCAATTCGGCGAGCGCCGCATGACCGCGGTGGTCACGCTCAATACGCCGGCGCGCGCGTCGGTCGATATGAAGGCGCCGCAGTGATCGGTCTCCGCCACCTTGCGATCGCGCTGATGCTTGCGGTCACGACCGCACCGCT
The DNA here is from genome assembly GCA_035496255.1 of Vicinamibacterales bacterium. GTDB lineage: Bacteria > Acidobacteriota > Vicinamibacteria > Vicinamibacterales > UBA2999 > Gp6-AA40. The sequence continues at coordinate 55,139 of DATJEU010000122.1, read as the reverse complement.
CGCGGCCGACGGCCTCGACACGCTCGTCGACGAGGCGAAGGCGCTGTACGCTAACGCCTCGTACGAAGCGGCGCTCAAACTGCTCGATGCGGCGCCGGCGACGGCGGATGACGCCGACGAATATCGCGCACTCTGCCTGCTCGCGCTCAACCGCACCGACGATGCGCAACGCGTGCTGGAACGGCTGATCACGCACGCTCCCACACTCGTCCCCGCCTCCGACGATTTTCCGCCGCGGTTTCTGAGCCTGTATAACGCCGTCCGGGAGCGGTTGCTGCCAACCATCGTGATGGACGTGCTGGCCAAAGCGCGTGAAGACTTCAAGACGTCGAAGCCGACCGAAGCGGCCAGACGATTCCAGCAGGTACTGACGCTCAGCAAAGAACCATCGCTGGCCGAGCGCCAGGAAGTCCAGGGTGCCGCCACCGTTGCGGCCGCCTTCCTCGATCTGCTCAAGGCCACCGATGGCGCCTCATCGCGCGCCGCACTCGCAGCGCCGCGGCCCACGGCCGCGTCGGCGGCGGCCGCCGCGACGACCACGCCAGCGCCGGAACCGGCCAAACCGGTCACCGCTCCGGCCGTCGCCATTCGGCAGACCGTACCGCGCTGGAGCGCAACGAGCCGTGGTGAACCGGCATCGACGCTGCAGGGTGCGGTGCGCATCCTCATCGGTGTCGACGGCAAGGTCAGGTTCGCTTCAATCGAAGCCCGCATCGACCCGCGGTACGACGAACTGTTGCTCAATGCGGCGTACAACTGGGTCTACAAGCCGGCGATGATGAACGGTATGCCGGTCGAGTCCGAGCGACTGATCACGGTACAGGTCACGCCGTAATCGCAAGCGACGGCCGACCACACGACACCGCTCCCGACAGCGCGCGGTCGTCGGGCGTCAGCGGTTGCCGCCGTCGGTATACTCGCAAGATGACGATCGCCAGCTATTTCGCGCGCGAGGTTCGCCTCGGCGAGATACCGGTGCTGCGTGCCCTTCCCGCAATCGGCAGGCGAACGATCGGGCCCTGGTGCTTCATCGATCGCTTCGGGCCGCTGTCGTTCACGGACGCAAGACCCATGGACGTCGCGCCACATCCACACATGGGCCTCCAGACGATCACCTGGCTGCTCGAGGGTGAGATCGTCCACGACGACAGCCTCGGTTCCGAAGCGCTGCTCCGTCCCGGCGGACTGAACGTCATGACATCCGGTGCCGCAATCGCGCACGCGGAGCAGACACCGCGTGCGCACACTGGACACCTGCACGGCGTGCAGCTCTGGACGGCACTCCCCGAATCCCATCGCCACGGTTCACCGTCATTCCAGCACCTCGCCGAGGTGCCGATGGCCGAGTGGCCAGGCGGTATCGCGCGTATCTTTTCGGGCAGCGTTGGCGGCGTCGCGTCCGCCGCGCCTCATGTCTCCCCGATTGTCGGCGCGGATCTCCAGGTTCATCCGACGTCGCGGCTGAGCATCCCCATGGATGCGTCGTACGAACACGGCGTGTTGATCCTCTCCGGCGACGCCGCGATCGACGATCAGCCGCTCGAAGCGAGGACGCTGTACTACATCGAGCCGGGTCGCGCCGAGGCCACGGTGAGCAGTCGTGACGGCGCACGTGTGCTCCTGATTGGCGGTGCGCCGTTTCAGGAGCGCATCCTCATGTGGTGGAACTTCGTGGCCCGTACACCGGAGGAAATTCGTGCCGCGCGAGAGGAGTGGACGGAACACCGCCGCTTCGGTGAAGTGACTGCATATCGCGGTGCCCGACTCGAGGCGCCGGAGCTGACGACACGGCTGGCCGCGCCCAATCCTGTCAGCTAGGCGTGGCCAAGCGAGGCCCGTTACTTCGGGAGGCGCCTCGTCCAGTTCACGGCCACGACGATCGGGGCGCTCGGGGCTTCGACCACCGTATTGAGCAGAAAGCGACCGTCGCGCGAGACGGCGTACTGTGCCTTGTTGCCGACCACGTTGTTGCCGTTCGCAAGATGCGTCTGGAACAACGCTGTCGGCGGCTTCACGTCGGGCGCATTGCCATTGGCCGTGAACGCCACCGCCATCAGCTTGCTGTCCGGCGCGAGATAGTAGATCTCCTTCCCGTCCACCGACCATCGCACCTGCGTGCCGCCACCGGTCGACACCTGCGTCCGTGATGCACCATCAGGAAACGACTGCACGAAGACTTCGGCGCGTCCACTGATGCTCGAGACGAACGCGACCCATTTGCCATCTGGCGAGAATTGCCCTTCGGTCTCATCGCCCTGGAGCTGCGTGACCGGAAAGTCGCGGCCGTCGGATAGTGACGCGGCCACAAGATCGATCCCGGTGGCGTCTGTCTGATGCCGCATCAGGACGTAGCGCCGATCGCGCGTCATCGCCAGCACGCCTCCGCCGCGATTGTCGCTGGTGGCGAAAAGAAGCTGCGGCGGCGCGCCGGAGACCGGAAACCGGGTCACTCCCGCCGTCCCCGACCGGGCGGTGTTGAAGATCACCGCCTGATTATCAGGATCAAAGACTGGATGGGCGTCGGCGGGAGGCCCGGTCGTGATCGGCCGGCCGAGATACCGCCCGAGCTCGAATACCCACACATCGTTGTCTTCACCCGTGCCCGGGTGCAGGAACAACGCGACCTGCCGCTCGTCGGCGCTCAATTCCGGTGAGGCGATCCCTGATGCGGTTGGCTCGCCGAGCTTCTGCCGCACCGTCCCGGCACGATCGACCCACACCAACTGGCGCTGTTGCGCGCCGCCGTGGCGGTAAGCCAGCACCGCCGTGTCCGTACGGGAGGCGCCGAAGACCGACCCGGCCGTGACCCCCTGGGCAATGGTCGCGGGTTCGCCGTTCACTTTGCCAGTCGACGGATCGAATCGGTACGCGAGAAGCGTACCCCGCATGATCGTGAGGAGCGTCGCGGGCGGGACGAACAGGCCGTTGTCGTCGTCGCTGATCTTCACGGGCGGAACGCTCTTGTCCAGCGTTCCAAAGTAGACGCCATTCGTATTCGCCTGTCCGAGCGACGATGAAAAGAGGAAGTGTTTGCCGTCCGGCAGGAACTGCGGCCGTCGATGGCTCGGACCCACAGCCGCATCGAGTGTCGTCACCTGCGTCACCGCACCGCCGCGAACCGGGACGCGCATGATCGGCGCGTTGACCCCTGGCGCGAACAGAATCGTGGCGTCGGGTCCCCAATCGCCGCCGCGGGCGTTCACCGCATCGGTAAGGACAATCGGCGATCCGCCATTGGCGTCGATGCGTTTCAGCTTGTTGTCGGCGAAGAAACCGAGCGACGCGCCGTCCGGTGACCAGAACGGAAAGCTCGCGCCTTCGGTTCCGGGCAGCGCCCTGCTCTCCAGCGAATCGAGGGCACGCACCCAGAGAGCCGGTACGTGATCCTTCAGCGCGATGAAGGCGATCTCCGAACCGTTCGGTGACACCGCGCCGATGTTGTCGTCCGTCGGTGGCGTCGTGACTTCCAGTTGCAGCGGCCGCAGCGAGTCGTCCTGACCGTCCATACCGAATAGCTGGAGACCTCCGAGCACGATGAGCGGTCCGAAGACGATCAGGGCAACCACCGCAATCGCCACCGCCGCAATCCGCCGTCCGCGACTCCATGGCTTTCGCGCCGCCGGAATGCCGTCGCCCGCGGAGACCGGCTGCGCGGTCACCCATCGAAGCTCGCGCGCGATGTCACCGGCGTTCTGCCAGCGGCGCTCCGGATCCTTTTCGAGACACCGCCGAATCAGGTGATCGATGAACGGATGCGCCGACGCGAGCGCCGGAATCGAGGGCGGCTCGCTGCTCATGATCGCGGCAACGGCCGTGACGGCAGTGTTCGCCTCGAACGCCTTGCGGCCGCCCAACATCTCGTACAGCACACACCCGAACGCAAAGATGTCGGAACGATGATCGCCAGGTGAGCCATCCAGTTGCTCCGGCGCCATGTACTGCAGCGTGCCGCTGATCCCACTTCCGACGCTTGCGCTGGCCGGTTGTGTCGCCGCCATCGATGGGGCCATCGTCGCAGCCAGCGATGCATCGAACGCGGCGGCACGCGGCGCCGCGATCCGTGACGCAAGGCCGAAGTCCAGCAGCTTCACGTCGTCGGCGGCCGCGCCGGCGCGGCGCACGAGCATCACGTTGCCCGGCTTCAGGTCGCGGTGGACGATGCCGGCGCGCTGCGCACGATCCAGCGCCTCGGACATCTGAATGGCAATCCGCAGCGCATCCTCGACAGGCATGGCGCCCGTTCGCTTGAGGCGGGCCGCAAGCGTTTCACCTTCGAGATATTCGAGGACGAGGTATTCGACGTCTCCCTCGTGGCCGACGTCGTGGATCGTGCAGATGTGCGGATCATTGAGCGCCGCGATCGCACGCGCTTCCTCTTCGAAACGGTGACGGGATGCCACGTCGGTGGCGAGCGCGCCGGTCAGTACTTTGATCGCGACGATACGATCGAGCCGTGTGTCACGCGCCCGATAGACCTCGCCCATGCCGCCGGCACCAAGCGGCGACACGATTTCGTACGGACCCACGCGAGTGCCGCTGTTGAAGCCCATGCGCGTGGCGCATTCTATACGGGGGTGCGAGACGGGGGTGCGAGACGGGGGTGCGAGACGGAGGTGCGAGACGGAGGTGCGAAACGAGGGTGCGAGACGGAGGTGCGAGACGGGGGGCGAGACGGGGGTGCGAGACGGCGGGGCGAGACGGGGGTGCGAGACGGCGGGGCGAGACGGGGACAAATCCGGCGGGCTGACGATCAGCGCGAGCCGTCGCGGATACCGGCGAGCGCTTCGACGACCGCGGACAGCACGACGCTGGTCGACTCGGACTTCCGGACGACGGCGTCTGAGGTGAACGGCACCGGCCAGTCCGTGCCGGTGACGATGATGACGGGCAGATTCTGGGTGTCGGGACGCGCGGCGAGTTCCTCGCGCACTTCGAGTCCGCTGACAAGAGGCATCTGGAGGTCGAGGACGACGACATCGGGACGTCGTGCGTCCAACTGTCGCAGCGCGCTCAAACCGTCGGTCGCCTCCATGACGTCAAAGCCATCGAGGCGCAGTTCGATCTTCAGCAGTTCCCGGAAGTCGCTGTCGTCGTCAACAACCAGAATCGACGGTCTCGAAAAGCTTCGGTGCACTCAAATGCCATATGGGTCGGAGCACACGGACGATAACAAAATTGAGTACTCCCGAAAAGCACGGCCGTTATTGAGGATGAGTCAGGCTGTGGCTTCTCCCTGGGCATCGACGCGCCAGCGCACGCCGCAGATGCGGCAGAGAAAGTACTGGACCGGACCGACCCGCACGCCGGCGGTAATCTCATCGCCGTCACAAGCTGGACAACTGCGCGCCGACATCACCGCAACACCGGCCGCCGGTTCGCCACGGCGCTCAGCCAGCACGTGCTCGACGGCTCGCGCCACATCGTCGGCGGCGGCCGGTCGCATCAACCACGAGGCGCAACCCGCTTCGCGACTGCGCGCGATACTCTCCTTCGACAAGTCGGGCGCGAGCATCACGACCGGCACATCGCAATGCCGCTGGATCGCCTTGATCTGCCGGCACAGTTCCCATCCAGTCATGTCCGGAAGACGCACGTCGATCACCACGCAGTCGAGCTGAACGGTCGCCGCCACGTCAAGCGCCTGAGCGCCAGCCGAAACCAGCCGCACGTCGTAGCCACGTGCCCGCAGAGCAGCCTCGTATTGGCTCATGTGATCGGGAATGTCATTGACGAGTAGAACGAACGGATGGCTTCCCATACGGCCGTGTGCCAGCAAAGGCCGGTCCGCTCATTGCACTGTGACGGCGAACGGAATGAAGGACAGCGGAATGAAAGCCCGCGGCTGGATCGCGCTCGTCTGCTCCACGCTTCTTGTTGGCGGTGCTGCCCCGCACCGCGACGATCGGGCGAGCGTCATCCGGCGGGCCCAGGTGTGGACGAGGGTTGACGTCGCAAAGAAGAATCTGAAAGAAGGCCCTCGCGGCCAGGGCGCTTTCCCGTTTCACGCCCGGGTCGTCTGCAGTTACATCGACAAGACCATGACCGGCCACTCGCCGAAGTTCACCTGCCTCGCGGGCGAAGACGACGAGCTGAAAGTGAAATACGGCGGAACCAATGGCGAGGTGTACGGCGAAATTCTCGCCACCCGGCTTCTCTGGGCGCTCGGCTTCGGCGCCGACCGGATGTATGCGGTCAACGTGATTTGCAACGGGTGTCCTGCAACGTTCGGCGGCATCGCCCGACCGGATGGGACCTTCCGCTTCGATCCCGCGTCAGTCGAACGCAAATTCGCAGGTCGCGACTTTGCGGGCAAAGATGAGGCCGGATGGAAGTGGACGGAGCTCGATCTCGTAGATCCCAGAGCCGGCGGCGCCACGCGTGATCAGGTGGATGCGCTGAAGCTGCTTGCGGTGTTCATGCAGCACACCGATTCCAAACCGCAACAGCAGCGGATCGTGTGTCGAACCGGAGGCAAGAACAAATGTGGTGACCCGTTCCTCATGATCAACGACGTCGGGCTGACGTTCGGCCGCGCCAACTGGCTCAATGTCGATCCGCCGGGCAGCGTGGATCTCATGGCCTGGCGCCAGACGCCGGTCTGGAAGGGCGAAACCGGATGCATCGGCAACCTGCCGAAGTCGTTCAGCGGAACGCTGGACAATCCGCGCATCAGCGACGGTGGCCGTGCGTTCCTGGCGCGTCTGCTGATGCAGCTCTCCGACCGACAGTTGAGCGATCTGTTCGAAGGGGCGCGCGTAACTTACAGGCTGCGGGAACCCGGCAGGGCGCTTTCGGGGTACCCGGCGATCAGCGAATGGGTTGATGCCTTCAAGGCGAAGCGGCAGCAAATCGTCGATCGTCGCTGCCGTGACGATGACTGATTCTCCCGGGCAATCAGGTCCACGCCTCGAGCACGTGGGTCACAGCGGTCACGACGCGGGAAGGCAGGTCCGTCTTGCGGATGACTGCGGCGGTCGGAAACGGCACGCTCCAATCGGTGCCCGTCACGACGATCACCGGGACGTCGCGGGTATCGGGCCTGGTCAGGAGTTCCTGACGGACGTCCAGCCCGCCTGCGGCAGGCAACTGCAGATCCAGGATGACGACGTCGGGACTGAACTTCTCGACACAACGCAAGGCCGCGACCCCGTCGCGCGCCTCGATGACTTCGAAGCCGCTGATCCGTAGCTCCATCCTCAATAATTCCCGGAACGCATCGTCATCTTCGACGACCAGGACACGCCGCCGCCACTGGGCTGCTGGGTTCATTGTCGGGCGGGGTCGCCTCCCCGAGCCACTGCGGACATGGACAATTGGACGTTGATGGACTGTTGTGTCACGTGAGCGCCGACAGGATAGCCCATTTCGGTACTCCCAAAGCTCATCTGCGATGTCGATTTCTGGAAGTCTCATTCGACGTGAAGAAGAAGGAGGCAAGAGGATGAAGTTCATGCTGATGATCAAGGCGGACCAGTCGTACGAGGCCGGTCAACCGCCTGACCCCGCCCTGATGGCGGCAATGGGCCCCTATATCGAGAAGATGGCCAGGAGCGGCAAGCTGCTCGAGAGCGGCGGTCTCTTCCCGAGTTCCCGCGGCGCCCGTCTGTCGGTCGTCAACGGCACGTTCACCGTGACCGACGGTCCGTTCGCAGAGACCAAGGAACTGCTCGGCGGCTATGCGATCGTCGAGGTCGCGTCGAAGGCGGATGCGATCGCGCTCAGCCGCGAGTTCTTGCAACTGCACGTGGACGTGCTCGGACCCGGATACACGGGCGTCTCCGAGATTCGCGAAATGATGGCGCTGACTTCGTTTGCGCCGGTTCAGGCCTGACACGCCGGGAGACTGACGATGCGATTCATGATGCTGATGATTCCGAAGGGGTACGAGAGCGCGGCCTCGGGAACGATGCCGGATGCCGATGGCGTGTCCAGGATGATGAAGTACAACGAGGAACTGCAGAAGGCCGGGGTCCTGCTGGCGCTCGACGGGCTGCATCCACCCGCCGAAGGTGCACGCGTCAGCTTCGAAGGCGGCACACCGCGCGTGAGCGACGGTCCGTTCACCGAAGCGAAGGAAGTCGTCGGCGGCTATTGGATGATCCAGGTACGGTCGCGCGAGGAAGCGATTCAGTGGGCGACGCGCTGCCCGGCTGGTCCGAACGAAACGATCGAAGTCCGGCAGGTCTTCGAAATGTCCGAGTTCCCGCAGGAGGTGCAGGCGGCGGTCGGCGAATTCAAGCTGTAAGCTCTAATGCCGATGCCCAAATTCGTCTGTCTCGTCTACGGTGAGGAGAACCTGATGGCGACCGTTCCCGACGCCGAGTGCCTGGCGAACGGGAACGCGCTGAAAGCGGCCGGTCACTACGTGGCGGCGGAAGCGCTGCAGCCGGTGAAACGCGCGGTGACGGTGCGCGTGCGTCAGGGCTCGGTCTCGATCACCGACGGTCCCTTCGCCGAGACGAAGGAACAGCTCGCCGGCTTTTACCTGATCGACGCGAAGGATCTGGACGAAGCGGCACAGCTCGCCGCGCGAATCCCGCCGGCACGGATCGGCAGCATCGAGGTGAGGCCCGTGCGGGAGCTCCAGGCGTGAAGCGATTGGCCCGGCTGAAGCCGGGTACTACGTCTAGACCTTGCAGGGCCCGTTGATGGCCGGGCATCCGACGTAAGGCCCGGCTGTCGCCGGGGTGCCCTGGGACAGGGGCCGGCTTTAGCGGGCGGCGAGCACGTTACCCTATGTGGGTTGTCCACCGAGACTCACGCCGCGATCGATGCCGTCTGGCGCATCGAATCGCCGAAGCTGATCGCCACCCTGACGCGCCTGGTCCGCGACATCGACGTCGCCGAAGACCTCGCACACGATGCGCTCGTGGCGGCGCTCCAGCAGTGGCCCGAGACGGGCATTCCACGCAACCCTGGCGCGTGGTTGACGGCGGCGGCCAAGCACCGCGCTATCGACTACTTCCGCCGTAACAAGATGCTCGAGCGCAAGCACGAGGTGCTTGGACACGAAGTCGCGGTGATGCAGGAGTCACCCGCCCAGGACATCGAGGCGGCGCTCGATGATCCAGTGGGCGACGATCTGCTGCGTCTGATCTTCACCGCCTGCCATCCGGTGCTCGCCACCGAGGCGCGCGTCTCGCTGACGCTCCGGTTGCTCGGCGGCCTGACAACGGAAGAGATCGCGCGCGCCTTCCTCTCAACCGAACCCACGATCGCGCAGCGCATCGTCCGGGCGAAGAAGACTTTGGCGAAGGCGCAGGTGCCGTTCGAAGTTCCCCGCGGCGAAGAGTTGAGGGAGCGACTCGCGTCGGTCCTCGAAGTGGTGTACCTGATCTTCAATGAAGGCTACTCGGCCACCGCGGGTGACGATTGGGTCAGGCCGTCGCTGTGCGAAGAGGCGCTGCGGCTTGGACGAGTCCTCGCGGGTCTGGTGCCGCAGGAGCCGGAGGTGCACGGCCTGCTCGCGCTGATGGAGGTGCAGGCGTCGCGGCTGCGCGCACGCGTGGGTCCCGGCGGCGAGCCGATCCTCCTCGCCGACCAGAATCGCGCACAATGGGATCAGCTGCTGATTCGGCGCGGACTCGCGGCGCTCCGGCAGGCCGAGCGTCTCCTGTCTGACAGTGCCCCCGGCCCCTATGTTCTGCAAGCGGCCATTGCCGCCTGCCATGCGCAGGCGCGGACAGCGGACGGGACCGATTGGCCACGTATCGCCTCGCTGTACGGAGAACTCGCCCGTGTGATGCCCTCTCCGGTTGTCGAACTGAATCGCGCCGTGGCGGTCTCGATGGCCTCTGGCCCCGCGGCCGCGCTCGCGATCGTCGAGGCGCTCACCAGTTCGCCGACGCTGCAGCGGTATCACCTGCTCCCGACGGTCCACGGTGATCTGCTCTTCAAGCTCGGGCGGCTCGATGAAGCACGCGAGGCATTCGAGCACGCGGCGACGATGACGCAGAATGCGCGCGAACGGCGACTGCTCCTCGATCGCGCCAGCGCGTGCCGACCGTAGCGCATGCGGACCGTAGGGGCCGACCTGAAGACCCCGTCAACACCCTGAAGCCCATGCCAAGCCGTCGGGCGGCTCTTCAGACCCGGCCGCCGCACAAGGCGAGGGCCCGAGCTAATGCCATGGCAAAGCCAACGTGAATCTCATCGCGCTCACCCGTGACGAAGTCGGCAGCGATGCCCGTGTCACGCTCGACGATGCGCGAGCCGAACATCTTCGGAAGGTTCTGGACGTCACTCCTGGTCAGTCCGTGCGAGTCGGTGTCATCGACGGTCCGCTCGGCACAGGCACCGTCGTCTCGATCACAGACTCGGAGGTGATGCTGCAGTGTCACTTCGAGGAGCGTCCGCCCGCGCGTCCGCGCATCGACCTCATGCTCGCGCTTCCCCGTCCGAAGGTGCTGCGGCGCCTATGGGCGCAGCTCGCCGCGATCGGTGTCGGTCGCATCATGCTGACCAATGCCGATAAGGTCGAACGCAATTACTTCGACACGCACCTGCTGATACCTGAGATCTACCGTCCGCTGCTCGTCGAAGGGCTGCAGCAGGCACGCGACACCAACGTCCCGCTGGTGACGATTCACCGCCGGTTCCGTCCGTTCATCGAGGACGATCTCGACGTGCTCTGTCCACAGCTGACGCGATTCGTCGCGGATCCGACTGCGGCGCGACGCATCAGCGATGTCTTTCGACTCCACTCAGGACCACCCGCCTCACCGGACGATGGACGGGTGCTGGTGGCCGTCGGGCCCGAGGGTGGCTGGAACGAATTCGAAGTGAAGCTGCTGGAATCGCGGGGCTTTCAAACCGTCAGTGCGGGCAGCCGAGCTCTGCGCACCGACACCGCGTGTATTGCGCTGCTGGCGATCATCCATGAAGCCGTCATGGGCAGACCGTAAAGGTCTGCCCCGCCGCGATTCAGTCGGGAGCCGATGGATCAGCAATTCTATCGGGAGCAGCTGGATCAGCGGGGCGGGCCTTTACGGCCCGCCCAGGACAGATCTCGCTGCTGCTACGGAACGATCGGGCTGGTGCGGTCGACCTTCGTGCCTTCGCCGACCATCAGTGTGAAGGCGTAGTTCTCTTCCTGACAGACGTACTCGTAGAGCTCCGTCCCGTCTTCCCAGCGCAGGTTCGAGGTGGCGGTGAACGGTTTCGTGTAGGCGCCCGGATCGTCGATCGTCAGTTCGTACTTCATCGTGTCGAGCGAGGTGCGCGTGTACTTCTCGATCAGGTGGAGCTGCGTCGTCGTCGGCAGTTGGCCGCGATCGATCCAGAAGTCCTCGTTGAAGCCGACCGTGTCGACCACGAGGGTGTCGCCTTCCCACCAGCCGATCGAGTGGCCGTAGAAGCTCGGGGTGAGATGCTCCGGATGCTTGCGGCCGTCCATGTAGATCGTGCGGTAGGTATGCGGACCGCCAATGTCGAAGATGTAGGCGCGTTTGATCTCGGGCAATTCGAGGAACTCGGCGCCATACGGCGTCAACCACTGACGCGGACCACCCGACGGCTTGCAGCGCGTGTGCGGCTCGAGCTGCATGCGGCGGCGATCATCGGAGACGCCGCGCGCCCATGCCTGATACGGAATCGGCGTGCACGGACCGGCAGCGCCGCGTCCGAATCCACCGCCACCCCCTCGTCCGGCCGCCGCCCCACCCGCTCGTCCCGCGGCGGCGCCGCCGGCTCGCGCACCCGCGGCACCCGCGCGTCCTGCCTGCTGACCACCCTGGGCGCCCGCACCGGGATTCAGTGACGTCGGCGCATCCACCGTGTTGCCGTTACAAAACCCAAGGTTGCTGCCGATCCAGACGCCCTTCGACATGACGGTCTGGCCCATGATGATGTGGCCGTCGGCCGTGCGAGGGGCAGGCTGGTTCGCCAGTCGGGCGCGGGCGTTCTGCTGCCGCTGCTGGGCGGTTCGATCGGCCGCCTGCTGCGCCGCGTTGCCCTGGGGCACCGCCACCTGGACACCATTGTTCGGACCTTGCGGCGCCTGGGCACGTACGCCCACGCCACCGGCCAGCGCGGACACCGAAATGACAATCGCGGAACGGATAAGAGCCTTATTCATAGCCGCGAATAATACAGGGCGCGGCGGGGAAGGGGAAGTAGGGAAAACCGTCCGCGCCGCTACGGCACAATCGGGCTGGTCCGGTCGACCTGCATCCCGTGCCGGCGGTGTACCGGCTCGACGAATCCCCGGCCGCCGCACTCGCGCGGCGTGACGACGACAACGACAACGACAACGACCGCGAGCCGATCTCGGGTTGTGGGAGTGTCAGATGGATGGCAACCCGCCGGATTTCGGCACTCAGGCCTGGCATTCGGACGGCACCGAACTGATGTTTTCAGCCGGCCGCAATCCGGCGCAGGCCGACGTCGGTCAGGGAGTCTGGCGGAAGATCGGTCCGCGCACCTACTCGCTGAACCTCATCGCCATGGGATGGGACCCGGGCTTCTTCGGCGTGCGCGCCCACATCCACGCCGTCGTGAAGGTCGATCGCTCGGGCGACACGTATTCCGGCACGTACACAGCCACCGCGTTCTTCGTCACGCCGGCGGCGCCGTTCGACGAAAGCGCCCCGTCCGGGAGCGGAACCGGCACCATCACGGGAACGTGCGTCACACCGGGCTGATCGCTTCCACTTGACACGCCAGTGGTCTCCGTGCAACTGTCTCGCCCGGAGTCCACTGGTATGCCAAGTGAACACACGCCGCGCGTCGAGCTGCTGCAGGGCACCCTCGATCTGATCGTCCTGCGCGCGCTTTCGGCGATGGGACCGCAGCACGCCTACGGCCTCGCCGCGCGTCTCGAGCAGGTCGCCGATCACCCGTTCACGCTCAACCAGGGGACGCTCTATCCGGCCCTCGTCCGCCTCGAGCAGAAAGGGTGGATCAAAGGCTCGTGGCAGACGACGGAGAGCAACCGCGAGGCGAAGTTCTACGCCATCACGCCGCGTGGCACCAAGGCCCTCGCCCAGCAGACCGAGAAGTGGGAGCGTCTGTCGGCGCTCGTCAACAAACTGCTGACGGGTGACGTGTGACCGCGGGCGTACATCGCGTCGTCCAACGTCTCCGGCACGCACTGCGACCGGATCGGGGTGAAACCGACCTCGCGCGCGAGCTCGCCGCGCACCGTGCGCTGATCGAAGAGGACTATCGCCGGCGCGGCCTGTCGCCGGACGAGGCACGACGCGCGGCGGCACTGGCATTGGGGGGTGTTGAACAGGCGAAAGAACTGCACCGTGATGCGCGTTCCTTTGTCTGGATGGACGATGCGAGACGTGATGCGTGGCAGCTGCTGCGCACGTTGAACCGGCACCGGGGCTTTGCGTTCGCCGCGATTCTCACCCTCACCATCGGCATCGGCGCGAACACCGCCCTCTTCAGCGCCTTCAACGCCGTCGTCCTGCGGCCACTGCCCTACCGCGATCCCGCTGCGCTCGTCGTGATCACGCCGGCGCCGATCCCGGTCATCTCGCGCGCCACCATCGACGCGTGGCGATCGGCCGCGACGCTGATGACCGGCTTCACGAGTTTCGACGGAACGCAGGCGGCGACGCTCGTCGACGGGGGCGTCTCGTCCAGCATCGATCGCGCGGGTGTCGCGTGGAATTTCTTCTCATTCCTCGGCGTGCCGGTCATCGCAGGGCGCGATTTCACCGAAGCCGACAGCCGGCCCGGAGCGCCAGCAGTCGCGATCCTGAGCCACGACGCCTGGCAGCACCGCTTCAGTGGCGACCCCGCCGTCATCGGCCGCCACCTCGACATCGACACGCGGCCGGTAACGGTCGTCGGCGTGGCGGCGCCCGCCTTTCGCTTTCCCGTCACGGGATGGATTCCCGCCACCGGCGTGTCGGAGAGTCCGCAGCCCGCGATCCTGATGGTGGCGACGACGGCGACGGCGATCAACGTGCTCGGCCGGCTGGCGCCCGGCGCGGCAGCCGGCCAGGTTCGCGCACAACTGCTTCCCGCCTATCGCGACATATCACTGGCTCGCTTCCCCGCGGGTTTTCGGAGTCGCGCCGCGCCGGCCGTCGAGCCGCTTCATGAACGGCTCGCGAATCGATTGCGACAGTGGCTGCTGCTGGTGATGGGGACGGTCGCGCTGGTGCTGCTGGTCGCGTGCGCGAACGTCTCCAGTCTGCTGCTGGCGCGTGCCTCGGTGCGCCGGCGCGAGTTCGCGGTCCGCTCGGCCATTGGCGCAGGCTTCGGCCGTCTGGTTCGCCTCGTCATTACCGAGAGCGTGGTGCTCGCCGCGATCGCCTCCGCGCTGGCGCTCCTCGGGACCACCTGGGTGAGCGCTGCGGCGCGGCCACTCCTCGCCGATCGGATGCCGCACGTCGCCGCCATCAGCATCGACTGGCGTGTCTTCGCCTTCAACGGGGCCGTCGCGCTCGCCGCCGGGCTGGGTTGTGGACTCGTGTCGCTCGCATCGGTCAGGAGCCTCGATGTAACAGCGGCGTTCAGCGACAGCGGCACGCCGGCGATGAGTGGACGTACCCGGATCCGCCGGCTGCTGCTTGCCGTCGAAGTCGGCTTCACGTTCGTCCTCGTCCTCGGGGCCGTGCTGCTGGCGCAGACGGTTCGGCACCTCGATCAATCGGACCACGGCTTCAACGCCCACAATGTGCTGACGCTGCGGTTGTCGATGACACCCAACCGGCTGCGACCGGCCACCGATATCGGCGCCGCCAGCGCCATCATCGACCGCCTGGCAGCCGAGGTTCGGAACAATATCGGCGCAGTCGCCGGCGTGCGCTCGGTCGGCCTCGTCACCATGGCCCCTCTCACGTTTGGCGGCGCAGGCTTCAACGGCATCTCGATCGAAGGCGTCGCCTCTCCAAGCGGGCCGGACAACTCGTTCGTGAGTGCGCCCTTCGTCACGCCCGCTTATTTCGACACGATGCGGACGCCGCTGATTGAGGGCCGGGATTTCCGCGACGGAGACGCCGCCGATACCGAACTGGTGGCGATCGTCAACGAGGCCTTTCAACGCCACTTCGCGCCACACCGACGGTCCCTGCTCGGCGCGCACATTCTCGTCGACAGGCGCTCGCTCACGGTCGTCGGTGTGGTCCACGACGTCTCCGGGTCGACGCTCCGCGATCCGGTCGCGCCCGTGCTGTTCCTGCCGCTGTCGCAAATGGCGGTGTCCCACATCTATTACGGATTGATGTCGGTCATGGTGCGCACCAATGGGGTTCCACCGGGACGGATCGCAGAAGACGTGCGCCGCGCGATCTGGCGCGTCGACCCGGCCGCCGTGATTGCCGACGTGATGCCGATGGAAAACCGCGTCGCCGCGGCGATGCAGACCGAGCGGCAAAGCGCCGCGATCTTCACGGCGCTGGCGATGGTCGCGCTGTTGATTGCCGCGATCGGCGTGTATGGCGTCGGCAGCTATGCGGTGGCGCAGCGGACGAAGGAGTTCGGCATCCGGATCGCGCTCGGCGCCGGCCGACGCGAGGTCCTGCGACTGGTCACTGCGCAGATGCTCGGCCCGACGTTGCTGGGAATGGCGGTCGGCATTCCAGTCGCTGCGGCAGCGACCCGTCTGCTCGCCGCGCTGCTCTACGGAGTGACGCCGCTCGACCTCACGAGTTTCAGCCTGGCAGCCACAGTGCTGGCGATGGCGGCGCTTGCCGCCACCATCGCGCCGGTGCGGCGGGTGTTGCGCGTCGACCCGCTCGACGCGTTGCGGGTTGACTAGAGTGCGAATTGACGTCGTGTATAGGGCGAGCCTTGTGCGGCTCGCCCGCGCGGAGACTCGTTACTTCTTCGCGGTGATCTTCCAGATCCGGTTGCCGCCGTCATCCGACACGAGCAGCGAGCCGTCCTTCGCAACCGTGACGCCCACCGGACGTCCCCATGTTTCGATCGCGCTGCCGCCCTCGCCGGTGCTGGCGAGGAAGCCGGTGAGGAAGTCTTCCACCGTTCCCGGCCTGCCATTGTTCATCGCGACGAACACCACCTTGTACCCTGCCGCCGCCGACCGGTTCCACGAACCGTGTTCGGCGATGAAGATGCCGTTGCGGTAGCGCTGCGGAAATTGATTGCCGTCGTAGAAGGTCAGGCCGAGCGCGGCGGCATGTGCTTGCAGCAGAATGTCGGGCACAATCGCGCGCTTGACCAGATCGGGGAATGCGCCTTCGTAGCGTGGATCGTAGTGCGAGCCGATGTACGAGTACGGCCAGCCGTAGAAGCCGCCCTCCTTGACCGACGTCGCGTAGTCGGGCACGAGGTCGTCACCGAGGTTGTCGCGTTCGTTCATCGCGGTCCACAGCGTGTTGGTGCCCGGCTGCCACGCGAGGCCGACCGGATTGCGGATGCCCGACGCGAACACGCGGTAGCCGGATCCGTCCGGATTGAACTCGAGAATCGCGGCGCGCCGGCAGTCTTCACCAGCGTTGTTGTTCGAGCCCGAGCCGACGGACACGTACATCTTCGTGCCGGCGCGATTGAACAGGACGTTGCGCGTCGAGTGCCCGCCGGTCGGCAGGTCCATCACCTTCTCGGGCTGTCCCGCCGCCTTCAGATCGCCGTTCGCGTATTTCAGCCGCACCAGCGACCCGGTATTGCCGACGTAGAGATACCCGTCATGGAATGCCAGGCCGAACGGCGCCGCAATCTCGCCGGCGCCCTTCTGGACGAAGTCCGGCGGCGGCATACATGCCGGCGCGTTCGCACCGAGCAGCGCACCGTTGACCGTCGGGTTCACCTCGGTGTTCGGCGTCGCGGCCGTCGGTGCGCCGCCGAAGCCGCGGCCCCCGCCACCGGGCCGCGCCCCACCGCCGCCTCCTGGACGGCCGCCCCCGGGACGGGCGCCACCACCACCGCCACCGCCGCCGCGGCGAGCCGCCGGCGGATCACCGGCCGCGAACACGCTCTTCTCGCCCTCCTCGATCGTGCCGTTGTTGTTGGCATCGCGCAGGACCGTGATGTTGTTGGCGGCCGGCGAGCTGACGAACAGATCGCCATTGGGCGCGTAAACCATCATGCGCGGCGCCTGCAGTTCCGCGTACACGGACACGGTGAACCCGTCCGGGACCCTCGGCTGCAACGCCTCCGGCTTCGGGATCGTGCGGCTCAATTTCGGGTTCGCCGGTCCGACCTTCGGCAGCGCGGTCGGCTTCGAGATCGGCGCGGGCGAGGTTTGCTGCGCCACGAGGACGCCGCCGGTAATCGCGGCTCCGGCCAGGGCCATCAGGACTGACGACTTCATTGCATTCTCCACGGTCAAAAGAAAAGAAGCGCAGATCCTACCCCAACGTCCTGAGACAACCGAGATGGCAGAGATAACGGTTCCACAGGGGAAACGGAGAAACGGAGACGAACGGAAGCGGTTGCCGGCTTGCGGCCCTACGGGCCGCAACGCCAAAGGCGGCCAGCCGGCAACCGCTCGTGCCGCAGTCCACCTCGATGCCTCCGTTCGTCTCCGGTCCTCCGTTCCTCCTGTTGAACCGTTTCCTCCGTCTCCTCCGTCTCCTCCGTCTGGATATCTCACTCAGCGCGCCACGGCGACACATTCCCCCACGACTTCAGCGCCGCGGTCGCCCACTTCGTGTCCTTGTCGGTATGGCAGCTCGTACACGGATTGGGGATCTTGTAGGCGTCGGTCATCGCCGGCGTGACAAACCCGAACGTATGGCTGCGCACGTTCACGTCGCCCATCTCCTGCGCGTTCTTCGGCATGTGGCAGTTGACGCACTGCGATCCGGTGCTCTCGGGCCGATGGTGCGTGTGCGCTTCGATCGACGGCGCGCGCGGGCCGTTCGGCGAGGTCGGGCCGTGGCACGTCAGGCAGACCTGCCCGACCGGCTTGATCAGATCGGCGTTGTTGCCCGTACCGTGCACGTCATGGCAGTCGAAGCAGGTGACGCCGCGGCGATACATCACACTCTGCACGAAATCGTTGCCCTGCATCCGGTTCTTGTGCGCGGTGCCGTCGGCGAAGTGCATGAAATTGGTGTCACCCAGCTTGTGCTCCTCGAGTTTCCAGTAGTCCTGCAGGCTGCCGCCCTGATGGAAGCCGACCGGCCAGTCGTAGTACTGGCCGGCAATCGGATTCTTCAGCGGCTGTCCCTGCGAATGGCACTGGATGCAGGTGTCATTGGCGTGCACGTAATCGAGTTTGGCGGGATTGACGATCGTCGCCGCCGAGGGTCGCCGCACGTGCTCGCTGCCCGGCCCGTGACAGCGCTCGCACCCGACGTTCCACTCGGTGACCGCCTTCGTCTGGATGTTGTAGTTCACCGAGTGGCAGCCGTCACAGAGCGGTCCGGTCGGACGCTTCATGTTGTCGTCCGGATAGAACGGGACCCACCAGTCGGTGTTCGGCCCGACGTGGTAGCCACGCCACTGCTTGTGCGCCACGTCCCACTGCGCCGGCAACGGAAAATAGTCGTTCCCGACCTTTGTGAAGTAGCGCTGCTTCCACTTGGTGCCGTAGACGAACGCGACGTCCGACAGCTTGAACGTCAGCACCGGATCGGGCTTCGAAAAGTCGGGTAGCACCACTTCCGGATGCTGCGTCGGGTCGGTGACGATGTTGGCCATGCGGGTGTGAGACCAACGCTCGTACTCGGAGGCGTGACACTGTCGGCACGCGAGCGACCCGACATAGGTTCGCTGGCCGAGCGCCGCCGGAACAGCGATCCCTGGCGCACCCGCGGGACGCGCCGGCACCGGTGACGGTGTCGCCGCAAACGGAATCGCCGGCGCCTGCAGGGCCACGAGCGATCCGGAGAACAGCAGCAACGCCGCCAGGATCAGGAGGTATGCGTTTTTCACGGCGCAGAAATCCTAGCGCGATTCCCAAGAGCACCCCACCGCGCAGGCGTGCGCGGCGGGGACCCCGCTAGAATAAACCACTCGTGCTGACACCCGACCGCACGCGCCCGGCGCGCGATCTCTTCAACATCGACAGTGATCTTCAGGTTCCGGTCTTCGCCACCGCCGACGACCATGTTCCGCCGGTCGATCGCGACTACGTCTTCGACCGCGACACCACCCTGGCCCTGCTGGCCGGTTTCATGCACAACCGCCGTGTCCTGGTACAGGGGCGCCACGGCACCGGCAAATCGAGCCACATCGAACAGGTGGCCGCGCGATTGAACTGGCCGTGCGTGCGCGTCAATCTCGACGGCCATGTCACGCGCATGGATCTGATCGGCAAGGACGCCATCGTCATCCGCGACGGCGTGCAGGTCACCGAGTTCCAGCCGGGCATCCTGACGTGGGCGCTGCAGCGGCCCTGTGCGCTGGTGTTCGACGAGTACGATGCCGGACGCGCCGACGTGATGTTCGTCATCCAGCGCGTGCTGGAACTCGAAGGCCGGTTGACCCTGCTCGATCAGAGCACGGTGATCGAGCCGCATCCCGCGTTCCGCTTGTTCGCGACCGCGAACACCGTCGGCCTCGGCGACGCCACCGGCCTCTACCATGGCACCCAGCCACTCAACCAGGGCCAGATGGATCGCTGGAACATCGTCGTCACGCTCAACTACCTCGCGCACGATCGTGAGGTGGAGGTGGTGCTGGCGCGCTGTCCCGAGTATCGCGACGGCAGCGGCCGTGAGACGGTCAGCGCGATGGTGGCGCTGGCGGCATTGACCCGGCGCGCGTTCGGCGACGGCGACCTGTCGACGGTCATGTCGCCGCGCACGGTGGTGACGTGGGCGGAAAACGCGACGCTCTTCCACGATGTCGGACTGGCATTCACGCTGACGTTCCTCAATCGCTGCGACGAGGATGAACGCGCGCTCGTGGGCGAGTTCTACCAGCGATGCATGGGCAGCGACCTTGGTTCGTAGGGCCCCTACGAGAGAGTGCCTTCGCGCGGGAGCGAACCTGAAGGTCCGCCCCGACGAACAATCGTGACGAGCATCGATTTCGTAGGGGCGTGGCTTGAGCCCGGCCCCCGAGCGAACCAAGGTAGGTCACCGCGTGCTGAGCTCTGATCCGGTCAGCGCGACGTCGCTCGATGCCGTCAGCGCCTGCACGCGGGCGCTCGCGGAATCCGCGGAGACCGACGTCGCCTTTGCGACGATCGACGCCGGCAACATCGGCAGCCTTCGTGCCTCCGGCGATCGCGCGGCGCTGCGCCAGCGACATCAGGACCCGGCGATTTACCTGCAATCCCGTCCGGCCGACGCCGCGCCCGCAACGATCTACGACGCGCTGCACCTCGCTCGCCTCGACGCTATCGGCATCCGCTGGCTGCCCGGCGTCGCGCGTAACCTGATGGCGCACCCTGGCAGCGATGACGGCGCTGTCCGATGGCTCGCGTTCGAGATATTCAGCGAGAGGACGGCACCAGCCGAACGCGGCGCTCCGGCCGCGCGCGCACGCGCTGCGCTGTCGGCCCCACTGCTCTCCTCGCTGCGTGGACTCACCGACGCGCTCGTCGAATACCCGCGCTTCGCCGCGGCTGCGGCCGACTGGTCGCGCACCGCGGCGCCACGTCTTGCCGCGCTGGTGACAACGGACGTTGCACCACCATTGCCCTTCCCGCGTCGAACGCCAGGAAGCGACATCCGGCGCGGTCGCTATGCCGTGCCGGGATCGAAGAAGGGCGGCCAGGAGGGGGATGCGCGACGGGATGATCTCGGTTCGTCACCGAGCCCGGTCGATCAGGCGTCGGATTCGGTCGCCGGCGCAGTGCCTTATCACGCGTACACGACCGAGTGGGATCGCACCGTCAACGCCGCGGCCTTGGCCAGTCGCGATGAGCTCACGCTCCTGCGTCAGAGGCTAGAAGTGGACATGGCGTCCACGCGTGTCGTGGTCGCGCGCCTCGCGAAACGCCTCATGCGCGTGTTGATGGCGAGGCAACTGCGCGAATGGCGGTTCGATCTCGACGAAGGCCTGCTCGATCCGTCCCGTCTGGCGCCGTTCGTGGCCAGCCGCGGCACGACGCGACCGTTCAAGCTGGAGTTCGACTCGCCGTTTCCGAGTACCGCGGTCACGCTGCTGATCGATCACTCGGGATCGATGCGCGGGCGGCCAATGCAGATTGCCGCGATGACGGTGGAAGTCTTCGCGCGCGTACTCGAGCGCTGCGGCGTGACCTGCGAGATTCTCGGCTTCACCACGCGCGATTGGGACGGCGGCGAACCGGCGCGCCGGTGGGCCGCCGACGGCTATCCCGAGCGGCCAGGCCGCCTCAACGCGCTGGAACACATCGTCATCAAGCCGGCCGACGTGCCGTGGCGGCGCGCACGCGTCGCACTCGGTCTGTTCCTGCGCGACGAGATGTTGAAGGAGAACATCGACGGCGAAGCGCTCGCCTGGGCGCACGGCCGGCTGCTGGCCAGGCCCGAGCGGCGGCGAATTCTGGTGGTGATCTCGGACGGAACGCCGATGGATGAAGCCACGTTCGCCGCCAACGGCTACGACTATCTCGACCAGCACCTGCTGTCAGTGGTGCACGCGATCGAAAGCACCACGACGGGCAGGCGCGCCACGCCCGGCGGCCGCTCGCCGGTGCAACTCGCGGCCATCGGCATCGGCCACGACGTCTCGCGCTTCTACCGCAACGCCACGCGCATCCAGAAGATCGATGACCTCGGCCCGGCGCTGAGTGAAAAACTCATCGGACTGCTGACATCCTGAGGGAGGAGGCTCCTCTGCGGCCTCCGCTCACTCCTGCCGCGGCCCCAGCCACACGGCCTCGCAACTCAGGCACGCGTACCACATGCGACGGTAGCTGGAGAACTCGAAACTCGTCGCGCCGGGCGTGTTGCACTTCGGGCAATTCGTGTCGGGCCACATGCGATTGGTGCCGCACTGCTGCATCGCCGCGGCAGCGCGAACGGCGAGCGGCGTTGTCGGCAGTTCGCGGGCAAGCCTGCCGAGACGCGCGGCCAGGAGGTTCGGCGCGAACGGCTTCAGCAGGATCGCGTGGCATCCGGCTTTGAGCGCCGCCGGCGCGTGCTCGGGTTCGGAGGTGGTGATCAGCACGCCGGTCTGTGCGAACTTCCGGGCCGCCGCACAGACCTGACCGCCGTCGATCTCCTGACACTCCCAGTCGGCAATGACGATGCGTGGACGTGCGGTTTCGATCAGCCGGAGCGCTTCGTGTGTGGTATGGACGGCGTAGCGCGAGAAATTACCGGAGGGGAATCGATCGATATCAGTCTGCGCTGCAGCGATGACGATCGCCGGCCGTGCCGTCGGCACGGCACGAGGAATCGGGCCGGGCGAGAGAGGCGGAACCGCCTCGGCGTAAGCGCGTGGTGGCAGCATAGGGAGGTACTCACGAGTTTCGTTGACGACAAATGAGTGCGCGCATCAACACTGTCATCTTGACGTCAACGGCTGCTATTGGGGAGAACCCTTAGCCTGCACGCTCACCCGCTAGGGCTCGCGCAGCCAGCCCTGCAGTGAGGCATAGCGGATCACGTCGATGCGCCCACTCAGTCCGAGCTTCCGCATCGCATTCGACTTGTGCACTTCGACAGTCTTCACCGCCACATCCAGTTCGTTCGCAATGTCCTTGTTGCTGTGGCCGAGCGCCATCAACTGCAGCACCTGACGTTCACGTTCGGTGATCAGCGGTCCCGACTGGTCTCCTCGACGGGACAGCACTCGCGCGGGCGAACGTGTGGCGAGGCCGGCGTCGAGGTGTTGCCCACCCCTGGCAGCGGCTCGAATCGCCTTCAGCAGTTCGCCGGACGGGCTCTGCTTCAGCACGTATCCGGAGGCGCCGGCCGCCATCAACTCCTTCACATAGGCCGGGTCCGTATGGCGCGTCAGCGCCACCACCGCCGTCTTCGGCGAGTGGTCCCGGATATGACGGGCGGCGATCAATCCGTTCATGCTGGGCATCGCGATGTCGAGGACGGCCACATCGGGGGCCAGTGCTTCGACCCGCTCGACCGCGGCCGCGCCATCGCCGGCTTCGGCGACCACTTCCATGTCGGGCTGCCCGCCAATCAGCAGCTTCAGCCCCTGGCGCACGGTCTCGTGGTCCTCGGCGACGAGGACGCGAATCCTCATGATGACGTGGCGGCCTCGGCGATCGGGCGACGCAGATATACCGAGGTGCCCTTTCCAGGCGTCGATTCCACCTGCAGCGTCGCCCCGGCCAGCGCCGCGCGCTCGCGCATGCCGGCGAGGCCGATGCCGTTGTCCCTCACGTCGGGTGCACCGATGTCGAATCCGATACCGTCGTCTTCAACCACCAGGAGAAGCTCACCGTCGCGGCGATCGAGGACCACGTCGACGCTGGTCGCCTGCGCGTGCTTGGCGACGTTGTTTAGCGCTTCCTGCGCGACGCGGTAGAACGTCGTTTCGATCTCGGAATCGAGGCGGCCTTGGATATGCCCGCCGTTCTCGAATCGGGCTGAAATGCCGTGGTGCGCCGACCACTCCTCGACGTAGCGCGGCAACGCCGCAGCCAGGCCCAGGTCATCGAGGACCGTCGGTCGCAGTTCCCACGCCAGGAAGTCGATGGCGCCGTCGATCTCACGCGTGAGCTGCTGTGCGCGCTCGAGATCGGCGGTGGCCTCGCCGCGGCAGTGTTCGCGGTGCCGTTCGAGCGCGAGGCGCAGCGCGGTCAACTGTTGACCGAGTTGATCGTGAAGGTCGCGCGAAATCCGGCGCCGCAGGTCTTCCTGCGCCGTGACCAGGCGCCGCAGCAACGCCGAGACTTCCTGCTGCGCGGCGCCGCGGCGTTCGATTTCCGCCAGTAACTGGCGGGTGCGGTGATCGACGCGGGCCTCGAGATCGGCATGCGCCTGTTGCAACGCCGTCTGCGATTCGCGACCCGCCGTGAGGTCGCGCGCGATCTTCGCGTACCCGACCACCGTGTCGTCGTTGCCGAGCCGCGTCGTTACGCCGGAGCAGAAGAACCGGGTGCCGTCCTTGCGCAGGTGCCACCGTTCGTCGAGGGCGCGGCCTTTCTCGTGGGCAACCGCCAGTTCCTCGCCGGGCACACCGGCCATGCGATCCTCCGGTGTGAACAGGATGGCGCCGTCCTGGCCGATGATCTCGTCGCCGCCGTAGCCGAACATCCGTTCGGCACCGGTATTCCACGAGTCGATGACGCCGTCGCTGGACATGGTGAAGATGGCATAGTCAACGGCGCTGTCGATGAGCAGGCGCAACCGCTCCTCGCCCGCGTGCAATCGGGTCTCGGCGTGACGACGCAAGGTGATGTCGTGAAAGGTCATCGCAACACCCTCGATGCGATCGTCCGCCGTCCGGTACGGCAGGATCCGCATCAAGAACCAGCGTCCTTCCCTGGTCTGCACCTCGCGCTCGACCGTGTGCAGCCGATCGAGGACGCGCAAGGTGTCGTCATGGAACGGCTCGTAGAGCAGCCGGCTGGTGATGTCCGACAGACGGCGACCGATGTCGGCCGGCAGCAGATTGAAGATCTGCTGCGCGCGGGGCGTCGACAGTTTCACCCGCAACGATCGATCGAGGAAGATCGCGGCGATATCGGCGGCGTTGATGAGATTTTGAAAATCGTTGTTGGTGAGCCGGAGTTCCTCGATCTTGATCTTGAGCTCCTCGTTGACGGTCGTCAGCTCCTCGTTGGACGACCGCAGTTCCTCCCGGCTGGTCTCGAGCTCTTCGGCCGAGGATCGGAGCTCCTCGTTCATCGCCTGCAATTCCTCGTTCGCGGCCCGTGCCTCCTCGACCTGCGTTTCGTATTGCTCGACCGTCGAGCGCAGGCGCCCCCTGACCTGCTCCAATTCCTCGGTGAGCTGGCGTGATTCGGGCTCCGCCCGGCTGGTGATCCGAATGGCCGCCGGCGCCGCCCCGTCCTCCTTCTCCTCGAGCACGATCAGAAAATAGCCGCGCGGCGTGCTGTCCTCGCGCAGCGCCGGGCGTGCCGTCAGGCGCAGCGCCTTGTCGCCCTCAGGCAGGTGCACGCGGACGCCGCTGATGACGACCGCCGCCCGGTCCCGCGCCGCCATCTGCAGCGCAGTACGCAGATCGGCACGGAGGTCCTCGTGGACCACCTTGAAAATATCGCGTGACGGCTCACCGGGCGTGACCTGCAGGAAGGCAGCGGCGCCCGGTGAGACGTGCATCAGCGTGTAGTCCTCATTGACAACGAAGGACGGCGGCGCGTACTGCTCGAGCAGGCGGAGATGGAGTTCCCCGGGCGAGATGCGCTCGAGCGGCCGCGGTTCCAGTGCGCGCGGATATGGTGGTGCGGCCGGAATGGCGCGGTCCGCCAGCGCCAGGGACGGGCGGCTCGTCACCGTACGGCTCTCGAAGATGTGGGCGCTCTTGTCCACGACGGCGAACAGATCGTCGCCGCCGTCGGCCGTCTCTGAGGTGCCGAGGAACAGGTAGCCACCGGGCCGCAATGCGAAGTGGAAGGTTTCGATCAGCCGCTCCTGAATCGAACGGTTCAAGTAGATCAGCAGATTCCGGCAGGCGATCAGGTCGACGTGCGAGAACGGCGGGTCGCGGATCACGTTGTGATGAGCGAACAGCACCATCTCGCGTAGATCGCGGCGCACGCGATAGCCGCCCGGCTCGCGCTGGAAGAAGCGCGCCAGCCGACCCGCCGAGAGGTCGGCGACATCAGCTTCGCTGTACAGCCCGTCGCGCGCCGTCGCGATCGCCTGCTCGTCCAGGTCCGACGCGAACACCTGAATCGTCGGGGCGTCGCGCACCGTTCCAGCGCGCTCGGCGAAGAGCATGGCAAGCGAATAGGCTTCTTCCCCGGTGGCACAGCCCGCTGACCAGATGCGAATCTGATCGCCGCTCCCGTGCCGCTCGAAGAGCGCCGGCACGACGTCGCGCTCGAGAACCTGGAATGCCTCCGGATCGCGGACGAAGTTCGTCACGCTGATGAGCAGTTCCTTCATCAGCAGCACCGCTTCGTCAGGATGCTCCCGCATCACCTGGACATATTCGGCCAGCGTCGAAACGCCACGCACGCCCAGCCGTCGCTGCACACGCCGTCTGATCGTTGCCGGTTTGTAATTCGAGAAATCCTGCCCGGTACGAACGCGCAGCAGCGTCAGGATGTCGCGCCACTCCTGAGCCGTGCGAACGTCGGCTGCAGTGACGGCCGTCTGGTCCGAGTCCGGGGGATCGGCAGGCAGCTGCGCCGGAATCGTCCCCAGACGCTGGCGGTACTCGATGATCCGCCGCGGCATCTCCTTGACGCTCATGACGTAATCCACCAGACCGGTCGCAATTGAGTTGGCCGGCATCTCCTGGAACTCCGCTTCGAGCGGGTCCTGCACGATGGTCAGTCCGCCGAATTCCTTCATGCGCTTCAACCCGTTCGACCCGTCGGAGCCGGTGCCGGAGAGCACGATCGCCACAGACGCCGCACCGTAGCCCCCGGCCAGCGTGCGAAAGAACAGATCGACGGGCGCCTTACGTTCCTGGCGCGTGGCCTCGTCGACCACGAGCACCCCGTCATCGATCCGCAGGCTCTGATTCGGAGAAATGACGTACGCCTGACGTGGGCGCAGCGTGACCGATTCGCGGACCTGCGTCACCGGGACCGGCGACGTCTGCTGCAGGATCTCGGCGAGCCGGCTTTCATGATCCGGGGAGAGGTGCAGGATGACCACGTAGGCGGCGGATTCATCCGCGCTGACGTGCCTGAAAAATTCGGCCAACGACTTGATGCCGCCCGCCGATGCGCCAAGCCCGACGACGATCGCCGGCGTATCGGAGGACGTCGACGCGCCGTCGCGCTGATTCGCACTGGGCATGGAGTTGCAAGCCTAATATAGGTACGCGCCGCTGAGGAGCGCGTGTTACGCCTTCGTTGAGCTGCACAGATCTCGCAGTCATCGGCGGATCGGCGGGCGGAATCGAAGCACGGCGCAAGTGGGCAGGCGCGCGCCTGGCCTTGCAACCTCGGGCCGCTTCCCACCACGCAGACATCCGCGCGCGAGGCACCGGGCGGCGGCACGAAGACCCACCGCGGCGAGGTGTTCATGCGTCAGGCGGACACGCTTCGTCACATGGTCAGGTCCACGGTCGAAGACGGACGCGAACCGGTCGGCAGCCGCGGGCGCGATTCTCAACTCCCAACGCCCAACTCCCAAACACAACCGGTGGCAGTCGTGCGGTTGGGGGTTTTGGGAATTGGATGTTGGACGCCGGGTGTTGACACCTCGCAGGGGCGGGTCGTTGGACCCGCCCGTGAGGCACTACTTCCGGCTTCTGGTTGCCGCGGTGCGCGTGAGCAACTCCGCGAACGCGCCCTGACCGTCAACGGGATCGAAGCGCACTTCCAGCGCGTTCCGGCTGTCGGTAAAGGTGACGACGCCCACGCGCAGGTTCTCGAGCGGCCACGTCTCGGACGCCTTGTCCGAATAGCGGCGCTCGGCCTTCACGACCGTGACGTCGTGATCGATGCGCGTCGCGAACCCAGGCTTCTCGGATCCAATCTTCACGTCCGCCTGTTCGGTGCGCGCGGAACCGGCAACCACCTTTCCGACCTTGTTGATCACCTTGCGCGCAACGGTGAGCGTCGCCTCGCCGCCGGGGCGCACGGTCAGCGTGATATCGCGCACCGACTGGGCGCCGCGGCCCCAGACTTTCTCGTTGAAGTCGCCGGTCAGCGGCAGTTTCTCGGTCTTCGCTTTCCAGGTGCCGACGATCGATGGCGACACCGCCGTGTCGGCAGCGGCCGCCGCTTCGTCGGCTGGAGGTGGGGGATGGGGAGTGGATGAAGATGGGGATGGAGCAGTCTGCGCCCAGCTCACCTGCGCGCAGAACACAACAGCTGCAGTCGTCGTCACCAGTTTGGCGAACATCCGAATTCCCTCCGGAGATTCACAGGATCGTTACGTAAAGATTTAGCAACCCGTGCGACGCTGGTCAAGATCCGTCAGCGCCGATCGCGGATCACTCGTCGTGTGGCGCCGCGCGGCTGAGAACTTCCTGCCAGGTGAAGCCACAGGCCTCGCAGTTCATCATGGTCATCGCGCCCTCCGTCATCACGTCGTCGGCCGGCCGCGCATGACGGCCGCTGCCGCACCGGGGACAGGCCAGGACAACCTGCGACCGGACGCGAGACGCGGCCGGCGCGACCGGCGAGAGGTGCGAAGGCGAATTGCTCATGGGCGTACACTACTCTCATGACATCTCGTGCGCTCACTTCCGTGCCGTTCACGCACGCCGCCGTGATCGCTGCGGCGCTCGTCGCCCTCCCCGGGGTTGCCCGGGCCCAGGAGAAGCCGCTTCCGAAGAACGAGGTGCGCGTGCAGATTCCCGGCTGTGCGTACAACCGCACGTTCATCAGCGAGGACGCACCCGCCACCGAAGGCGTCGGCGTGATCAAGGCTGGACGCCGGTTCAAGATGAACGCGAAGAAAGACGTCCTCGCCGACATCAAGAAGCAGACCCCCTCGATGATCGAGATCACCGGCCGGATCCGGCGCGCCGATCTCGACGACACGCGCGGCATCGATCTCGGCGGCGGCGTCCGCATCGGCGGCGGCCGGCCGCAGTCGCCCGTTGGCGGCGGCCCGACCACGCTCGGCGGCTACAACGAAGTCATGATCGACGTTGAATCGTTCCGCCTGCTGCCACAAACGTGTCCTAAGCGGTAGGGCCTCGCTGGTGGGTGCTGGGCAGTGGCTGGTAAGGGGACGGGGCGTCGATCCCGGTTGATTGCCCGGCTTGCTGAATCGTCCATAGCAGTGACTGAACAGTGTTGCTGCGAATTTCCCACCGCGACCCACTCCCCACTCCTCATCAAGCCGCCAGCCACTACCTACCGCCCACTACCCACCAGCCAGTTCCAACCGCCCCATGCTACACTAATAGTTGCAATTACAACTATTCAGTCCACCCGTCACCATTCCTTCCTCCTGGAGTTCGTCCCGTGTTCGAAACGATGGCCTTCCTGACGACCGCCGGCCTGGCAACGATTTTCGTGATTCTCTACCGCGTCGATCGCGCCAGCCGGCGCGAGGATGAGGCCGGCCGGGATGCATGAACCTGGCGGCCTGCCCACGCAGGAGCCAGGCGATTTCACAGCGACCCCGCGAGTCTTCCTGCTGGCGCTGATCGCCTGCGCGCTCGGTGTCATCAGCGCCTATCTGTCCGTCTGGCTGATCGCGCTGATCAACATCTGCACCAATCTCTTCTTCTTTCAGCGCTTCAGCACGGCGCCTGCGTCGCCGGCGATGCACACGCTCGGCCCCTGGGTGATCGCGGTGCCGGTGGTCGGTTCGCTGATCGTCGGTCTGATGGCGCGCTTCGGTTCCGAGCGCATCCGCGGCCACGGGATTCCGGAAGCAATCGAATCGATCCTGATCAAGGGCAGTCGCGTCGAACCGAATCTCGCGATCCTCAAACCGATCTCCGCCGCGATCTCGATCGGGTCCGGCGGCCCGTTCGGCGCCGAAGGGCCGATCATCATGACCGGCGGCGCGTTCGGCTCGCTCATCGCGCAGTTCGTGCATTTGAGCAGCGCCGAGCGCAAGACACTGCTCGTCGCCGGCGCGGCAGCCGGCATGTCGGCAACATTCGCGACGCCGCTCGCCGCAGTACTGCTTGCCGTCGAACTGCTCCTCTTCGAGTGGAAGCCGCGCAGCTTCATTCCCGTGGCCATCGCCAGCGCCACCGCCGCCGCCGCGAGGCGCTATCTCGTCGGCCTCGGTCCGTTGTTCCCCGTACCGGCACATCCGATCTTCATCGGACCGTGGGGACTGGTGGGATGCGTGTTTGCGGGACTCGCGGCCGGCGCGCTCTCGTACCTGCTGACGCGCGCCGTCTACGCGTCGGAGGACGCGTTTGAACATCTGCCCATCCACTGGATGTGGTGGCCGGCGATCGGTGGCATCGCGATCGGCGTCGGCGGCCTGCTCTTCCCGCAGGCGCTCGGCGTCGGCTACGACGTCATTGCGGCGCTGCTGCAGGGCAACGTGCCACGCTCCGAGGTGCTCGGCATCCTGGTCGTCAAGTCGTCGATCTGGGCAATCGCTCTCGGCTCCGGGACGTCGGGCGGCGTCCTCGCGCCACTGCTCATGATGGGCGGCGCGCTCGGCGGGCTCGAGAGCGCCGTGCTGCCCAATCTCGGTGCCGGCTTCTGGCCGCTCGTCAGCATGGCGGCGATCCTCGGCGGAACGATGCGTTCGCCCTTCACCGGGGTCGTCTTTGCGCTGGAGCTGACGCATGACGTGAACATCATCCTGCCGGCGCTCGTCGCCGTCACGGTGGCACACGGGTTCACCGTCCTGACGCTGCGCCGGTCGATCCTCACGGAGAAGGTGGCGCGGCGCGGCTTCCACCTGTCACGCGAATACGAGGTGGATCCGCTCGAGATCATCTTCGTGCGCGAGGTGATGAGTGCGGACACGGTGCCGAGCCTGCACGAAGCGCTGCACTGGAATTCGGCGTTTGCCTATAGCGACGAGACGTTGAAAGTGGTCGTCAACCGAATGGCGAATGCGCATCTGACCCAGTTGCCGGTGCTCGACCGGGAGTCGGGGCAGCCGGCGGGCATCGTCACGCTCTCCGATTTGCTCCAGGGCCGCGTGCAACTGCTGGAAGCCGAGCACCGGCGCGAGCGGGTGTTCTCGATTCCGTTCCTGTTCCAGTCAACGACGCTGAGGAAGGTCCGCTGATGCCGTCGACGGCCGAACGGCTGGTCGAGGACGTCGAAGCGCGTGACGATCGCGTACTGCGCTTCATGCGGCTGATCTGGTCGATTGATCACGAGCTCGAACGCGTGTCGAAGCGGATGGAGTCATCGCTGGGCCTGACCGTCGCCCAGCGCATGACCCTGCTGCTGATCGGCCGCCATGCCGGCATTTCCGGCGGCGGTCTCGCCGCGCTGATGCACGTCCATCCGGGAACGATGTCGGGAATCCTCAAGCGGCTGGAAGCGGGCGGGTTCATCGCCCGCACCGGCCACGAAGACGATGCGCGACGGCGGCTGCTGACGCTGACGCCGCGCGGCACCGCCGCCAATCGCCAGCAGCGCGGCACCCTCGAGAGCACCGTCCGGGGTTTGCTGCGCTCCCACTCCAGCCAGGAGGTGGCCGCCACCGAGCGCGTGCTCGGCGCTCTCGCGGCACGCCTGCGGGACACGGCGGGCGACGAGTAGCTCGGAGCGCCCCCAAAAGACACCACGACGGACATCGACGAATCACTCTTCGATTGCGATCGTCGTGTTCCGTCGTTTGTGCGTCATGGCCTCTTGGTGACTGGAGCCGCTACGCGCGGCCCGCGAAATCGCGCGTCTCGGTGTGGACCTTCACGCGCTCGCCTTCCTTGATGAACAACGGAACGCGGATCTCGAGACCGGTCTCGAGCGTCGCCGGCTTGGTGACGCCGCCGCTGGCGGTATCGCCACGGACGCCGGGCTCGGTGTGGGTCACGGTCAGTTCGACGATCGGCGGAAACTGGACGCCAATCGGCCGGCCGTTGAACTTCTGCACCTGCACTTCCAGATTCTCCGCCAGCAGCCCCGCGTCGTCACCGAGCACGTCGCGTCCGAGCGCGAACGATTCGTAAGAGGCGGTGTCCATGAAGTGGAAACCGTCGTTGTCGGCGTAGAGGTACGTGGCCGGCTCGACGACCAGGTCCGGCTCCTTGAACTTCTCGCCCGCCTTGAATGTCTTGTCGAACACTGCGCGCGTGATCAGGTTGCGCATCTTGATGCGGACCAGCGTCTGCCCGCCGCGCGCCGTCGGCTTCGAGACCTCCACGTCGAGACAGTGATACGGCGCTCCTTCGTGTTCGAAGAACATCTTCCGCTTGATATCGATTGCTTCAATCAGACTCGCCATGTGAGTGCTGATTGTACAGGGCTACGGAGTTCAGACTCCGGGCGACGGACTCCAGGCCGACCTGAAGGTCGGCCTCTGCGAGTCGCTATGCGCGCAACCCTTGGCCCATGGTCCTCGACGAAGGCAGCGCAAACGGCACGCGCGTGCTCGAAGCCCGGCCCCTCGTGGTACAACTCCCCGTGGCCCGCTCCACGTTCACGGCCGGACAGGTTCGGACGTACTACGACCGCAACACGAGCGCCTTCGTCCGGCACGGCCAGGGCGGAGAGATCGGCGCAATCCATCGCGCCGTCTGGGGACCAGGCGTGCGCACGCGGGCGGATGCGTTTCGCTACATCGAGAACCTCATTGCCCGCGAGATCGACAGTCCCCGTCAGCACGTCGTCGATCTTGGGTGCGGCGTGGGCGCGAGCCTGATCTATCTGGCGGCGGCCCGTGACATTCGCGGTACCGGTGTCACCCTCAGTCCGGTGCAGGCGCGTCTCGGGCAGCAGCGCGTCGCGACGCTGGGACTCACCGACCGTGTGAGGATCATCGAAGGTGACTACACGGCGCTGCCCGCGGATCTCGACACGGCGGATCTCGCCTACGCGATCGAATCGTTCGTGCACGGACCGTCGCCGGAGCGCTTCTTCTCGGAGGCCGCCCGCATCCTGCGATCGGGTGGGACGCTGATCCTCTGCGATGACGTGCGCGCGGCCGTGGGCGGTCCGCGCGCACACCGCACGATCGCGCGGTTCACGCGCGGATGGCACGTCAATTCGCTGCTGACGCCGACCGAACTCTCGGCAATGGCCAAGGCGGCGGGGTTCACGCAGATCGCGACGACTGACCTCACGCCGCATCTGGAACTGCGGCGTCCGCGCGATCGGGCCATCGCGGTGCTGGCAGCCCTTACCGGTTGGCTGCCGGGGGTTGCCAGGGAGACATGGCTATCGGTACGACTCGCGCCGCTCCTCGGCGGCAGCGCCCTGCAGACGGCGCTGGCGAACCGGTGGATCGAATACCATTTTGCGGTGTTTCGGAAAGGGCGGGTCTAGCCACCTTCGCCAAGCCGGGGTGGTCCCGCCGTGGCTTGCGTGGAGGCGAAAGGCCTGCCCCGACGAGCGTTCGCGGCGAACACATGGCGGAAATCAGCTTCGGTCCATTCACGCTCGACCCTGCATCGAACCGGCTGCTGCGCGATGGCGTGGAGTTACGCATGCGCCCGCAGGCATTCCAGGCCCTGCGCACGCTCGCCGACCATGGCGGCCGCGCAGTGGACTACGACCGGCTGATCGCCGACGCGTGGGCAGGCACGTCGGTCTCGCGCCACACGGTGGACGTCACGATCGCCGAGGTTCGCAAGATTCTCCAGGACTGCGGGTCGTGGATCCGGCGGCAGCCGAAGGGCGGCTACAGCCTGCTCATCCCGAAGTCCGACACCCTGATCCGGCTTGGCTGGCACTTTCTCAATCAGCGCTCGCGCGAAGGGTTCGAACGCGCCATCGAATGCTTCGAGCACGCGGCAACCGAGGCGCCGCGCGATCATCGGGCCTTCGAGGGACAATCGGCCGCCTACCTGATGCTGGCGTCGTTCGGCACGCGCGCCGGCCGCGACATCTACCCGCGGTTCAAGGAGAACCATCGCCGCGCCGTCGATCTCGTCGGGCTCACGCCGGAGCTGCGCTGCAACTACGCGCACGGGCTGCACCTGTACGAACGCCGCCTCGACGAAGCGGCCGCCGAATTCGAGCAGACGATCGCGGACAAACCGGCGCTGGCAGTCGCCCACGTGCGCCAGACGCTTCTCAACGTCACGCGCGGCGATCTCGATGCCGCGCTCGATTCGGTCGGCCGCGCCCGCACGGCCGACCCGCTGCTGCCGCTGACGGCTGCCACCGAAGTGTCTGTCCGTTTATGGCGCCGCGAGTTCGACGTCGCCCTGTCGCTCGGCGCCCAGGCCATCCAACTCCACCCGTACCTGCTGCTGGCACGCGCCTTCTACGGCACGGCGCTCGAATATTCCGGGCAGCTCGACGCCGCGCTGGAGCAATACCGCGTCGGCGTCGTCATCTCCCAGGGGTTGTCGTGGTTACGTGCCTCGGAAGGCGTGTGCCTGACCAAGCTCGATCGCGACAAGGAGGCACGAGCCATCCTCCGGGACCTGCTCGTCCGCCGGAAGTCCGAGTACGTGGACTCGTACGGCGTGGCGCGGCTCCACCTGGCGCTCGGCAATGTGGACGACGCGTTTCGTGAGCTCGAACGCGCGATCGACGAGAGTGTTGGCGGCCTCTATTCGCTTGGCGTCGATCCGCTGGCCGACGGTTTCCGCCGGGACCGCCGGTTCGCCCGGCTCCTGAAGGCCTACCTCACCCCAGTTACCTATTGACCTTGCGCCCGGCTGAAGCCGGGACCTGCGAGGGGCCGGCCGATGGCATGAGTGAAGCCGGCCTGCCAGGGCCGGCTCCGGCTGAAGCCGGTCGTACGACCCACTCGGCCCGGCTGAAGCCGGCCACTCCGTCCCGCTGCCGCGGCTTTGACTGATTTTTGACAACCGGCTGACACAGTCGAGGGCATAATCCGCGCCCGAACCTCACGCACCAAAACTCCGACGTCGAACTTCGGATTTCGCGCGTCGGACTTCGAACTTCGCACTTCGACCATACGGGAGAGAGGGACTGTCCAATGCGCCGACTCTGCGCCGCAAGCCTGGCGTTCGTGGGATTACTCGTCGTTCCATCGCTCGTCTTCGCCCAGGCGAGCATCACCGGCGTGGTGAAGGATGCGTCCGGAGCCGTGCTGCCGGGCGTCACCGTTGAAGCCGCCAACCCTGAACTGATCGAAAAGGTTCGCACGGCGACCACCGATGGCGATGGTCAGTACCGCATCCTCGATCTGCGGGCCGGCACCTACTCCATCACGTTCTCGCTGGCTGGTTTCACGACGGTCAAGCGCGAGGGGATTCAGCTCTCCGGATCCTTCATCGCCACGATCAACGCGGACATGAAAGTCGGCGCCCTCCAGGAGACGGTAGTCGTCACCGGCGAGACGCCGATCGTCGACGTCCAGAGCGTCAGCCGTCAGACGACGCTGAGTAACGACGTGATCAACGCGATTCCGGCTGCCCGCTCCTACGCCGGCCTGATGACGCTGATGCCGAATACGGTCACGCAGTCCGGCGCGGCGTCGAACACGCAAGTGGCGCCGAACATGGTGGTGTTCGGGGGCGCCGGCGGACGATCGAACGAAGGGCGGCTGCAGGTGGATGGGATCAGCGTCGGCACCGCGTTCAACGGCGCCGGCGTGTCGGCGTACGTCGCCGACGTGAACAACGCGCAGGAAATCGTCCTGACCGCCTCCGGCGGCCTTGGCGAATCCGAAGTCGGCGGCCCGACGCTCAACATCGTGCCCAAGGAGGGCGGCAACCAGTTCTCCGGGCAGCTCTATTTCTCGAAGGTCACCGAGGGCATGGTCGGCGACAACTACGACGCCGACCTCCAGTCGCGCGGCGCGACCACGCCGGCGGCGTTCAAGAATCTGTGGGACTACAACACCGCGGTCGGCGGACCGATCAAGAAGGATCGGCTGTGGTTCTTCCTGAACGTGCGCAACGAGGGCTACGAGAACACGGTGCCCGGCATGTACGCCAACCTGAATGCGAACGATCCGACGAAGTGGACCTACGTTCCGGACAAGACGCGTCCCGCCTACCAGGCGGCCGCCTTCCAGAACCAGGCGCTTCGCCTTACGGCGCAGGTCAGCCCGAAGAACAAGGTGAGCGGCCTCTGGGACGAGCAGGTGCCCTGTGAAGGCGCGGCCTTCTCGGATGACGCGAAGGGATGCCGCCACTCGGATGCCGGTCAAATCATCTGCGCGGGCGCCTCGCCGACGCCGTCGTGCTCCGCATCGGTCGCTCCGGAAGTGGGCACCTACCGACACTTCGGTCAGCGCATCCAGCAGTTGCGCTGGACGTCGCCGCGCACCAACAAACTGCTGCTGCAAGCCGGTTTCGGCACCTATATGAGCCGCTGGGGCGGCGCGCCGATGCCGGGCCAGGATCCGAACCTGATTCGCGTCCTCGATCAGTGCACCGGCAACGTGCCGGGTACCACGATCCCGGTCACCTCACCCGGACAGCCGTGTGAACACGGCATCGGCAACTTGACGTACCGCTCGCCGAACTGGGCGTCGAACTGGACGGTGGTCCTCAACTTCCAGGCCAGCGCCTCGTACGTGATGGGCGCGCACAACATGAAGCTCGGGTACCAGGGCGCTCACATGAGCGACAACCAGACCAACTTCAGCAACGATCAGTTCCTCACCTATCGGTTCAACAACGCCGTGCCGAACCAGTTCACGCAGACCATCAACCAGTTCACGCGCAAGCAGCGGGTCCGGACGATGGCGTACTACTTCCAGGACTCCTACACGGTGGGACGTTTCACGTTCCAGGGCGCGCTGCGCTACGACCACGCGTGGAGCTACTTCCCGGCGCAGGAGATCATCCCCGTCCGCTTCTTTCCACAGGGCAAGTCGTTCCCGTTCACCGACGGGTCGTCGTACAACGATCTGACCCCGCGTGGCGGCGTCGCGATGGACGTGTTCGGCAACGGCAAGACGTCGGTGAAGTTCAACTTCGGCCGCTATCTCGAAGCGGCGCAGAACGCCGGCTTCTTCATCACCAACAACCCGATCGGGCGGCTGTCGACGTCGGTCTCGCGTCAGTGGACCGACAACAACAACGACAAGGTGGTGGACTGCGACCTCATGAGCCAGGCGGCGCAGAGCCCGACGACCACCGGCTCGATCGACACGTGCGGCGTCGGCAGCCCGAACTTCGGCACCGAAGTGGTGGCGTCCACGCTCGACCCGACGTTGACGAAGGGCTGGGGCGTGCGCTCCGGCGACTGGCAGTGGGGCGCGTCGGTCCAGCAGCAGCTGCTGCCGCGCATGTCGGCGGAATTCAGCTACCAGCGGCGGTGGCTGCTGAACTTCAGCGCCACCGACAATCGGAATGTCGGACCGGCCGACTACGACAGCTTCGCCGTATTGATCCCGAGCGATGCGCGACTGCCCGGCGGCGGTGGCGGCCAGTTGGCGAACGTGCTCAACATCACGTCGGCAGCCAACGCCCGCCTCCTCGACAACTTCGTGACCCTGGCCGATCGCTTCGGGGCGCAGACGCAGTCGACCGACTCGCTCAGCCTGAACATCACCGCACGGCCGCGATTCGGTCTCATGGTGCAGGGCGGATTCAACTACGCACGCACCAATTTCGACTCGTGTGACATCCGCAACGCACTGCCCGAGAGCAACCCGACCAATCCGTGGTGCAACACCACCACGGCGCTGCTGCGCGCGACCGGCCTCGGCTCGTACACGCTTCCCAAGGTGGACGTGCAGGTGGCGGCGACATTCCGCAGCGATCAGGGATCGTCGCTCGCCGCGAACTACGCGGCGTCCCAGGCGAACACCACGCTCACCCGGCCGTTCGCGGGCTCCAGCAACACAGTTACCGTCAACCTGATCGAGCCGGGCACGCTGTACGGCGATCGCGTCAACGAGTTCGACCTGCGCATCGGCAAGATCCTGCGCTTCAAGCGGACCAGGACGAACGTCGGCGTCGACATCTACAACCTGTTCAACGCCAACCCGGTGCTGACGTACAACGAAACGTTCTCACCGAACACCACCACGTGGCTGCGGCCGAACTCGATCCTGCAGCCGCGGTTCGCCAAGATCAGCGCGCAGATCAACTTTTAGAACTCCCGACCTTCAATACCGACCCCAACTCCCAAGTGCCCTCGCGGGTACTTGGGAGTTGCCATTTTTGGGAGTTCGTCGTTGCCGGGTTACCTTAGCGGGACAATCAGTCAGCCCCCGGCTTCTGAGCGCCGTCGATGATTAGAATCGGCACCTGCGCCTTCCCGGCCACCAGCTTCAGTCCAAGTTGATCCCGTAACGCCGTTTCCAGCGGCACGTCGTTCGTGCTCCACGTGAGATCGACGGCGAACCTGCCGGTGAGGCCGGTGTGGTCGCGAACGTCGAGATGGCCGTCGAGCCAATCCGACAGCATGTGTGCGAGTCCCTCCATCGGCACGGCTGTGGCAGCGATCGTTCCAGGCCCGTTCGTCAGCGAGCACCGGACACCAGATTCGCCGCACGCGGCCGATGACGGCTTCAGCCTCGGGCCGAGCCTGCCCTCACGGACAAGGCGAAGCTCGAGGATCGACTCTTCGCGCGGGATCGCATGCGTGCGCAGGTGAAAACGGTCCGCGAGCATCGCGCGAATCATCGCCAGCAGCGCCGCCCGGTCTGGCTGCGTGTTCGTCGTCGCCCTGATATCGAAATGGTCGGAGTACATCCATGACGGCCCGCCCGAGACGTCGGAGTACGCATTGCCGGCCGGACGCGCGCCGTAGGCGACCCGAATCAATTGACCGAGCGATACGTTCTCGGCGGCGAAATGCCCGCCCTGCGCGTCGTTCAGATTGCTCTGACCGCTCAGGGACGTGTTCGGCTTGAGTGAGACGACGTCGAAGACGCGCGGCGCCGTGGTCTGCGCGGACCCTGTGCCAGCAGCCGTGAGCGCGACCAGCGCGATCACGGCGCTAGTTCGCCGACGGCCGTTCGATGTGATCGACAACGAATACCTCCGCCCGTTCGTTGCGTGGTTCCAGCTTGAGGCCAAGCTGCTCGGCAAGCGCCTCGAAGACGGTGGCGCCATCGACCGCCGCGGCGGTGCCGCGTCCGAGCATCGCCATCGTCCTGTCGGCGGACCAATACAGATCGAGATCGAATCGGCCCGTCAGGCCCGTACGATTGACGATCTCGCGGTCGACTTGTCCGAGACTATCGAGCGCCGACGCGAGCGCGTCGATCGTCACGCCGTAGCCGTCAAAGTAATCACGGCCGGAGTAGCGCTCCCCTCCACCTGCGCCGGTCCCCGCCGAATGCCGCAATTGCGGACCGAGCCGCCCGTCCGATCGCGCCACGACCAGTGCGTAGACGGGCACCGGCCGTCGATCCGCGTGGCCGCGGAGGCGGAAACGCTCCTCCAGCACTGCCCGGTACATCTGCGGCAGGTCGTCGCGGAGTGTGGCGAGGCTGCGGTTCGCATCGAAGGTCGCCGCGAACGCATAGCGCTCCGTCGCCGCCCACGCGGGCGCATTGAAGACGTGCGATGGCCTCAGCGACGTGTTCACAGTGCGGTACGCCTGCCCGATCAGATCGACCGCCGTGATCCCCGCAGCCTGGACACTGCCGGTCCGGATCATGAGCATCGAGGCGATCACCGGCGGCGGGCCCGCAGGCGATGCCGGTTTGATCGAGACGACGTCGAATCGGGACTGCGCGGCGAGCGTCACGCCCGCGAGGAGAAGGAACGATACGGCCCGGCGGCCGATCTTCATGTTATAAATATAACACGCTGCACCGCCATCGCCTGCGGGCCGTCGTGGTCACCGTGGCGATGACGATCCGCGGCGCCACACGTCAGGCCGCCGGCAATCTCGAGTTCGAGGCAGTGGATGCGGACGATGTCGCGACGATCAAGGGACTGACGCTGCGGGGCTCGCTCGAGCGGTTTCCCGGCAACAACGCGGTGTTCCCCGTGAAGGACGCGAAGGGAAAGCCAGTGCATACGGCGGCTGATGGCCGCCGGACGTGACCGGGACGATTCCCGAATCAGGAGCGTACCCCGTGGAGATCGTGAGGAAATCGTCTTACTGCGCTACGCTCCTGACCTATCCCCTCACATTGGGCGTGCGTGAGACGGTGGGGCGGGTCGGCAGACCCGCCCACAGCGAACGCCCTACTCGACGGCGAACGCGAGCAGCACGTTGCCCCCGGAGGCGCCGGCCGTGATCGCGTAACCGGATCCGACGTAGACCATTCCGTCCACCACGACCGCGCCCGACGTGTTGATCGCACCGCCATGGGCGCTCACCTTGTTCACCGTCGTGAAGTCCTGCGCCGTGTTGAACTGCCATAGCTGCTTGCCGTCGGTCGCCGACACCGCGAACAGTTGACCGTCGCCTGCCCCTTCGAGCACCACACCTGGAATCGACGTCGGCGCGGCGCCAAGCGCCGCAGTGCCACCACGCAGTCCGGGCGGCTGGAACGTCCAGACGATGCCACCCTCGGGGCTGAGGGCGGCCAGACCTGCGGCACCAGCACCGTAGTAGACGCGCTGCCCGTCGGCCGCGCCGCCCCACAGGATCGAGCCGCGTCCGCGGCCGAAAGTACCCGGCGTCGAGCCGGCCGCGTTCACGCGAAACAGGAGTTTTCCCTTGTCGTCCGGATCGATTGCATAGACATCGGCGTTCTTGCCACCGGCAAACACGGCGCGCTTACCGTTCGGCAGCTTCACGAGGATCGGCGAGTTGCCGATGTCGAAGTCGGGCCCCATTGGCGACGGACACGCTTCGCTGCGCGTCGGTCCGTTACAGCCTCCCATATAGAGGTCCTTGTTCGCGGCGCGATACGACCAGAGCACCTTGCCGGTTTTCAGATCGAGCGCGACCACCGCGTCGGTCAGCGGCGATTCAGGCGGCGTCACCGCGTCGCCGGTGCCGACGTACAGCGCCCCGCGCACCGGATCGATCGTCGGCGAATTCCAGACGCCGCCGGCGGAGGGCCCGTACAACTGCACGCCGTTCGGATTCTTCTTCCACGGCCTGGGCTCGTCGACGTTGTAGAACTTCCAGATCTGCTTGCCCGTGTTCGCGTCGAGCGCGACGACCGCGCCGCGGCTGGTGCAGCACGGGTAATCGATCTGCCCGGCGTTGAACTCCTCCGAACCGGACACGGGAACATAGACGCGGCCATCGTAGTACTTCACACCGCCGGTGATGCGCGCGACGGGATGATCGTCCACTCGAACCTTCCACAGTCCCTTGCCCGTGCGCGCGTCGATGGCGTGAACGTAGGCGTGGCCGTCCCCGACGAAGACCGCCCAGCGCGATGCGCCGGGAACCGACACCGCTCCGATCGCCGGCGAGCCACGCACGATCGAACCCTGCTGGTACGACCAGTAGACGCAACCGGTCTTGGCGTCGAGCGCATAGACGTAGCCGTTGTCGCTCGCCGTGAACACGCGGCCCGAGGCAACCGCCGGCTGCGCATTGCTCGTCATGCCGTACGGATACCCGAACGCCCACTTCAACGTGAGGCGCGGCACCTCGGCACCGGTCAGCTTCGCTGCCGCCGCCGGCTGGAACCGCGTGTTGCCGGGATCGTTCCCCCATCCGTTCCAGGACGCGCTGCGCGCCGGGTCGGTCAACTCCGGATTCGCGGTGCAGCGGTTCGGCATGTCCTTCGCGTCGCCGTGATCGGTGCTGCCGAGCGGGCGCCCGCCCATGAACTCGGCCACGCGCTGCGCCTGAATGTCGGTGAGGGTGCGCTCGTGATGCGGCTTGCCCTGCAGCGCCGCATAGATGCGCTCAGGCGGCAGTTGCCGGATGGATGCGACCATCGGCGCGGTGCCGATTTGCGTCACGACACCGTGGCAGCCGACGCACTGCCCCTGGAACGTGGACCATCCCGTTTCGGTGCCCGGCAATGCCCCGGGCCCCCGGCCCGCCGCCTGCGGTGCGGCCGGCGCGCCCTGCCGCGGCGCCGCGGGCGCCTGGGCCGTCACGGTCACAACCACGAACATCACAACGGCGAGCGTCGAGATCGCCGCGAGCATCAATCGATTGCTGAATGTCGGCACGAGGACTCCTTGGACCTGTCGGGCGCATCTTGCTTCATAGATGCGCCGGGCGGTGCGTCTAAACAGCAAGACGCGCCCTACAGGTGAGACGTATCTATCGCACCCGCTGCGGCTGGTCAAGCGATGCGGCGAGCTCTTCGAGACGGCGGCCGCGCGTCTCGATGCCGAAGCGCCAGACGAGGATCAGGGCCAGCGCCATCGGGACCGACACCAGCAGGACCGGTCGCATCAGTCCGCTCGCGACGGCGATCAGCCCGGTGACGGTGGCCAGGCCGCCGAACAGGCCACCGAGCTTCGTGCTGCCGGCTGAGAGGCCGCTGCCGGTGCCGCGCAGGCGCGTCGGAAATACTTCGGCGGTGTACGGCGAGAGCATCGCCATCACGCCGCCCGTGGCCGTGTAGATCAGCGACAGCACGGTGACGATCAGGAGCCGACTCGTGAGCGCGCCCGGCGCGATCAGCGCGAAGACCACGGCCGACCCGATGCTCGCCGCGGCAAAGCCCACCATGCTCCAGCGGCTGCTCCACTTCCCGTACATCCATGCCACCAGGATCGTGCCGGGAATCGCCACGAACGACGACAGGAACAGCAGGTACGAGGAGGCGCCCGCGCCAAATCCTCGCGTCCGCAGGAACGACGGCAGAAATGCGATGAAGCCCCAGTTGACGACGCCCCATGCCAGACCGTAGACGAGCACCACCACGGTTTGCGTCAGGTAGGGCGGCCGAAACAGCGCGAGGACCTCCGACCAATGCGACGGAGCCGGGCAATCGGCGGGGTCCAGTCTCGCTTCGCTCGGGGGCGGGTCTAAGGACCCGCCCCTACGAATCTCAAATCCCTCGTCTACAGTCCTGCCCCTGCGAACATCGAATTCTTCATCGGTCTCGAGCACGACGCCGTAGCGCGCGAGGACCGCCCGCGCCTCGTCGGTGCGGCCGCGCTCGAGCAGGAATCGCGGCGACTCCGGGATCCAGCGATTCAGGACGAGCATCATGATCCCGGTCGGCAGGTTCATCAGCCAGAGCGCACGCCACGAGAAGGTCGGCTCGAGCAGCACCGCGCAGCCAGCCGCCGCGAGCGTACCACCGACGGTGCCCATGCCGCCGTGCAGCACCACCAGCCAGCCGCGCGGTCCGGCGGGCACCGACTCCGCCATCAGCGCATACACGATCGGCAGCATGCCCCCCGCCGCGATCCCCATCAGGAAACACATGAACAGGTTCAGCGCGTATGAGGGCATCGTCCCGCAGATCGACGTGCCGATGAACATCAGCGAGGCGAGGAGAATCGCGGCCCGCCGGCCGATGCGATCCGCCATCACGCCCCAGAAGACCGAGCCGACCGCAGTACCGGTCAGCGCGCACACCAGCAGCCAGCCGCTCTCCGATTGCGGAATGCGATATTCGGCCACCATGCCTGGAATCACGAATCCGAGCGTCGCGGGTTTCATCACGTCGATGACCAGCGCGACGCCGAGGACGAACAACAGTCCCCAGTGCGCGCCGGTCAAGTGCGCGCTGTCCATCACGTGGAGGTGGTAGGCGCCGGCGTCGCGGCGGCGCGACGCACTCTGCGGTGGCGGCAGGACGCCCCAGGTTGCCAGCAACATGCCGCCCACGATCAGCCACATGCCGCCCACCATCATGTTCGACATCGGCATGCCGACCATGCGATAGCCCATGCCGCTCATGGAGAAGAAGTCAGGCAGGTGCAGGAGAACGCCGATTGTGAGAGCGAGGGCCCCGAGCGCGAACGCGACAGGACGGTGAAAATGGATCCCGGACTCTTGATTCATGATTCCTGATTCACGATGGGGAGCGGCTTGCCTCGAGCGACGTCGAGGGAGTCTCACCAATCACGAATCAGGAATCAATAATCAAGAATGACTACAGCGCGATAACTCCGGAGCTGTCCCCGAAATGGTTCTCGTTGAGGTCCATCTTGTCGAGGAGCGCCACCAGCAGGTTCGACATCGGCGTGTCTTTCGGCGTGCGGATGTGTCGACCGCCGGTGTGCTGACCGCTCGCCCCGCCGGCCACGAGCACCGGCAGGTCCGCGTGATCGTGCTGGTTGCCGTCGCCGAGACCGCTGCCATAGAGCACGAGCGAGTGATCGAGCAGCGTGCCGTCGCCATCCGGCGTCTTCTGCAGCTTGTCGAGGAAGTAGGTGAACAGCCCGACGTGATAGCGGTTCAGGACCGTGAACCGATCCTTGTTCTCCTGGATGTTCGAATGGTGCGACAGGATGTGGAAGGCGTCGCGGATCGTGCTCTTGGGGTAGACGGAGTTGCTCAACTCGTGCGCGACCTGGAACGTGGAGACGCGCGTGATCTCGGTCTGCCACGCCAGCACCTGCAGGTCGTACATCAACTTGATGTGCTCTTCGACGTCGGATG
Organism: Vicinamibacterales bacterium; assembly: GCA_035496255.1. GTDB lineage: Bacteria > Acidobacteriota > Vicinamibacteria > Vicinamibacterales > UBA2999 > Gp6-AA40. Next base: position 11,302 of record DATJEU010000122.1, on the reverse strand, counting down.
GCACGCCGGTCGGCTGCGGCGGCAGGTGCAGATCGTCGGAGACCCGCTCCCCCGCCTTCTGAATGCGGCGCTCGATCTCACGCACGTCGGTCAGGTACTGATCCAGCCGCGCCCGATCGCCGGCGGGCAGCTTCTGCTGCAGCGAGCTCGCTTCGCCGAGCACCGAATCCAGCAGGCTGAGTGACTGCTGCCGACGGGCCTTCCGCTGATCTGCGTCGTTGCCGTCGCCGAACAGCCGCTCGAAGACCACCTGCGGATTGTTCTGCATCGGCAGTGGCGACGTGTCGCTCTGCCAGGAGATGGTGTCGCGATACGAGCAGCTCAAGCCGTCGCCGCAGTTCACGCTCGGACCTTCGATCGCCAGCTCCAGCGACGGCATCGGCGTGTCCTGGCCGCGCTGCTTGGCGATCACCTGATCCACGGTGACGCCAAGGTGCGGCTGCGCGCCGGTCTTGGCGTAGGCACCGCTCAGGAAGGCCGACGCGGCGCGATTGTGATTCGCCGTGGCGCCGCTCCCGTATGCCTGCGCGTGTTTGAGGTTGCTGACGACGGTGATGCGATCGACGAACGGCTTGATCGGCTCGAGGATCGGCGTGATGGCGTAGCCGGTGCCCTCGCTCGCGGGAATCCACTTTTCCTGAATCACCCCGTGCGGAAAGTAGATCGCACCGAACCGCGTGCGGTTCTTCGCCGCCACCGTCTCGGCGAACGCCGTCGCAGCCGGCAGCATCGACTCGAGCACGGGGAGGGCCAGGGTCACGCCAAGCCCGTGAAGAACGGTCCGCCGCGAGAGATGTTGCTTCGTGATGAACGATGACATCGCCGCTCCTGTCATTGACCGCAACTCGTCAGGCGTGGCTTCAGCCCCGCCCCCGTGAAGCGGTGATTACACCGGGTTGTCCGCCTTCTTCACCCGCATCTGGAACGGGGCGCTCTCCACGACGCCAAGGATAAGCGAAGAGAACCGGTTCTTGTCCGCTGCCGCGCGGCGGACGATCGTGCGCACCGTCGGCATATCGATATACGTCAGCGGGCGGCCCAGCGCGTAGGTCAGCATCTTGCGGGTGGCCGTGGACATGAACGCGTCCGACCGGCTGAGCACGGCCTTGCGCAGATCCTCGATGCCGTTCACGCGTGTGCCATCGGCCAGCAGGCCGGTGGCATCGATTGGCTGGCCGGCTTCCGTCTCGCGCCACGTGCCGACGTTGTCGAAGTTCTCGAGCGAGAAGCCGATCGGATCCATCAGCCGGTGACACCCCGCGCACTGCGGGGCCCGCCGGTGCATCTCCATCCGCTGCCGCAGCGTCGTCGGCTTCTCCGCCTTGGGATCGGGATCGAGGTTGATCTCCACGCCGGGCGGCGGCTGCGGCGGCGGCGCCCCGAGGAGGTTCTCGAGGATCCACTTGCCGCGCGACACCGGCGAGGTGCGCGAGGCCACCGAGGTGATCGTCAGCACGCTGCCTTCGCCGAGCAGGCCCCGACGCGGGCTGTCGGGCGGCAGCTGCACGCGGCGGAAATAGCTGCCGTGCACGTTCGGCATGCCATAGTGGCGCGCCAGACGCTCGTCGACGAACGTGTAGTCGGCGTCCAGCAGATCGATCAGGCTGCGATCCTCGCGGACGATCGTGCCGAAGAGCATTTCGGTTTCGGTCTCGAACGACGTGCGCAGGTTGTCGTCCCAGTTCTTCGCCTCGGTCTGCACGTTGGGCAGGTCGCGCAGGTAGAGCCACTGGCCGGCGAAGTTCTTGATGATCGCGTCCGACTTCGGGTCAGCCAGCATGCGCTTGACCTGCGCCCGCAGCACGATCGGATCGTGCAGCCGTCCCTTCGCCGCCACGTCGAGCAGTTCATCGTCGGGAATGCTGCTCCAGAGGAAGAACGAGAGGCGCGACGCGAGATCGACGTCGCTGATGCGGTAGGCCGTGCCAGGCGCGACGCCTTTCGGTTCATCTTCCGCGCGGAACACGAACCGCGGCGCGACGAGGACGCGCGCCAGCGCCTGCTGAATCCCGATTTCAAAATCTCCGCCTTCGTCCGCACGGCCCTGCTGATAGAACTTCATCAGCTCGGTCATCTCGCTCTCGGTGACCGGTCCGCGATAGGCGCGACGGGCGAGCGTCGAAAGGATTCGCCGCGCACAGGGCGTTTCCTCGGCGGCTCCTGCCGGCTTGCAGACGAACACGCGCTTGCGCGATGGCGTCTCGCCAGGCCCCTTCGAATTGAACGGGCCGACGATCGTCACGCTCTGCACGCCGCCACCGGGCGTGAACTCGGCGTCGGTTCGGAAATCCGAATAGATGTCGTCGACACCCGCGCCGCGCGACCGATCGAGGAGCGCGACGCCGATCTGGTGCGGTCCCGCCGTCACCGGGATGCGCAGCTTGCGCAGACCGCCGGTGGCCTGCACCTTCTCACCGTCGATCGTGAAGTCGGTGCCGCCACCGCCGCCGGGACCGGGCCCGCCGCCGCCCCCGACCGTGAACTCGTATTCGGCGTCGAGCGGGAAGGTGTGCGTGAACAGCATCCCGCCGCGTGTGCCCAGGGGCAGACCGTCGATGTGTTTGTCCTGCGCGAGGCCGGCCGGCGCGGGATAGACGACCTGCTGCGCGATGGCCGTGCGATCGCCGACTGCCTGGCGGCTGATCTTCATCGCCGCCGACACGTAACCCTGCACGAGCGACGGCGACACCGCGAGCGCTTCGGCGATGTTGTCGAACCCTTCGCTCGATCCGTCTGCCGGCAACAGCGCGTTGACGTCGATGTCGAGATCGAGGAGGTCACGAATCGCGTTCGCGTACTCCACGCGATTCAAACGATGGAGCGCGGGAGTGGTCAGATTCGCGTTGGGCGGCAGGGCCTTGTCCAGGCGCGTTTCGAGCGCGGCGGCGAAGCCATCGAGCACGGCGCGATCGGGACGCGGGTTGCCCGCCGGCGGCATCAGGCCCGTCTTCAGCTTGAGGACCACCTTCTCCCAGGTCTCGGCATCCGGCCCGACCTTGTCGATGTCCAGCGTGTCGAGCGCAAGGCCGCCGGTCTTGAGCCGATCGTTATGACACGTGAAGCAGTACTGCTTGAGCACTGCGGGATCTGCCGACGGACCCGCCTGAAGCCGGGCACTGCTGGCTGTGGGCCGGACCCTCGCGGGTCCGCCTGGCGAGCCTGGCAAGGCCCGTCCCACGGGCGTCTTACCTGCTGGCGCGCTCTGCGCCGCGAGCGTCGCCACGACGGCGACCCACGCGAGTCCCGCGATCGGTAACAGGCGCTTCACTTGCTCGCCACCTTGTCCTGCGGCGGCTGCTTCGTGAGTTCCTGGAGCAGCGTTATCGACGACGGCTTCGTCTTCGCCGGATGCGTGGCCAGGAACACGCCCTCGGCCCAGGTCATCGCCGTACGCCCCTCGGCATCCTTGATGTCCAGCCGCGCGCCTTTCGAGGCCAGATAGCGAATGATGGTGTCGGACCCGCGGTTCGCCGCACCCATCAGCGCCGTGACCCCCATCGAGTTCTGATGATTCACGTCGGTCAGCCCGAGGTCGAAGCAAAGCTGCACCGCCGCGAGGTTCGCCGGCTCCCCTTCCCAGTACGTCTGATCGAAGACCCAGTTGACGCCCGCCGCGGCCATCAACGCGTTCGTGCCGGCGAACGTCTCGATCTTCGGATCGGCTCCGGCCGTCAGCAGCATCTTCATCACGGCGACGTCGCCCGCGCGCGCCGCGAAGATGAACGGCGTCATGCCGGTGAAGTCCACCCATTCGAGTGTCCCGGTCACGCGAAGGAACTGCGGTCTGATCGGGAGTTGCTCCTTCGTGCGCGCATTCACGTTCGCGCCCTTGTCGATCAGGCGTTGAATCAGCGGCAGGTAGGGCGCGCGGTTGATGCTGTTCTCGAACGGCGGCGCGTTGTCGACGTCCATGTTGCGCGTCTCCACGGCGGTGAACAGCGCCGTCCGTCCGTACCAATCCACCTTGTTGACATCGGCGCCGCGATCGATCAGATACGTCGCCACTTCGGGGTGGTTGTTGCCGATCGCGGTGATGAGCGGCGTGATGTCGTTGGCCTCGACCTGATTGACATCGGCACCGCCGTCCAGCAGCACCTTGATCTCGTCGAGCCGGCCATCGCGCGCGGCGTACTGCAGCGGCGACATGCCGCCGGGCGTCGGACTCCTGCGGCCACGATCGGGAGAGCCGCCGCGGACGATCCCGACGCCGTGACCGAAGCCCGGGACGGAATTCGGAAGGATGAAGGGCGGCGTGATCCCCACTCGCGTCTTCGCGTTGACGTCGGCGCCCAGCTCCATCAGCAGCTTCACCACCTGCGGATGGTTCTCGCGGACGGCCACCATCAGCGCCGTTTCCTGGTACTGGGCATCGCGGGCATCAATGGTGGCGTTGTGCTCCAGCAGCACGCGCACCGCATCGAGATTGCCGACGCGTGACGCGGCCATCAACGCGGTTTCGCCAGCCGGATCGACGGCATTCGGATCGGCGCCGGCGCCGAGCAGCACGGTGAGCATCGGGGCGCTGCCGTTCGCGGCCGCGAGCGCCAGCGGCGTCAAGCCGTAGCGATTCGCCTTCGTCGCGTCCGCCCCGGCCCTCACCAGCAGCTTCGCCGTCTCGACGTCGTCCACCCGCACCATCCAGAGCAACGCGGGCGAGCCGTCGCGGCCGGGGACGTTGGGATCGACCTTCTGGCTGAGCAGCGAGCGGATGGCGGCGACATCGCGCCGTGCGGCGGCGTCGGCCAGGCGCGTATCTGCAGGCCCCGGCGCGGGGAGGGCCCAGGCGGACGCCGCGAGCAGCGGCAGGATGGCGACGGTCAGCGCGACGGACGCGCGGCGAAACATGGGACCTCAATTCTAGGGAATGGCTCCGGGTGAATCCCGCAAAAAAGTATCAAATTTCCTGCCCGCGGGCTTTCGCGCAAACGGCGGAGGCGCCTATACTTTCCCGGTTATTCCGTTCCTACACAGCAGGAGGAGTCCGTGAGCAGTGCTACGCGTTCCCGCGTGGGGTTTGCCTTCCTCACCGCCGGGTTACTCGCCCTCACCACCGCGTTCGTCATGTCGACGGGTACCGCACTCGAAGCGCAGCGTGCGACCGCGCCCGCCAACGGCGTGATCACCGGCGTGGTGCGGAGCGACAAGGGTCCTGAGGCGGGCGTCTGGGTGATCGCCGAGACGAAAGATCTCCCCACCAATTTCATCAAGATCGTCGTCACGGACGACCAGGGCCGGTTCCTGCTGCCGGAGCTGCCGCAGGCGAACTACAGCGTGTTCGTGCGCGGCTACGGCCTCGTGGACTCGCAGCGGGTCGCGCTGAAGCCAGGGGCGAACAGCGTCACGCTGAACGCCGTGACGGCGAAGACGCCGCAGGAGGCCGCGCAGGTCTATCCGGGCGACTATTGGCTCTCGCTGCTCTCGCCACCGCCGGCGAATCTCTTCCCCGGCACCGGGCAGCCGCCAAACGGCAACGGCGTCAACCCGCGCATGACGAGTCAGAACCTCTGGATCAACTCGCTCAAGTCGGACTGTAACTTCTGTCACCAGCTTGGAAACAAGCTGACGCGCAGCGTCGATCACGTCTTCAAGGCGAAGCCGGAACTGAAGACGCACGAGCAGGCGTGGGAATGGCGCCTCGGCACCGGCGTGCGCGGCACGAACATGTATTCGGTCCTGAACAATCAGGGCCAGGCGGCGTCGCTGAAAGTGTTCGCCGACTGGACGCGCGCGGTGGAAGCGGGCCAGGTGCCGGCGGCACCGCCGCGGCCGAAGGGGGTCGAGCGCAACCTGGTGCTGACGCTGTGGGACTGGGGCACGGATCACTCGTTCATGCACGACGAGATCACCACCAGCAAGCAGAATCCGCGGGTCAACGCCGGCGGCCCGGTCTACGCCGTCTCCGCGGGTCACGGCACGCTCGTCGTCCTGGATCCGAAGCGCAACACGACCGAGGAACTCGAAATCCCGACGCGCGCGCCGCGTGAAACGGTGCCCTCGCGCTTCCCGAAGCCAAATCGCCCGTCGCTCTGGTGGGGCGACGAGTGGCTCTGGTCGAACCCGCCGTACGATCCGGCGGATCCGCACAACCCGATGATGGACAGCAAGGGGCGCGTGTGGATGACATCGAAGATCCGGCCGAACCAGGATGCCTCCTGGTGCAATGACGGCAAGAGCGCCTATTCCGACTGGTACCCGCTGCGCAACAGCGGCCGGCAGGCGTCGTACTACGATCCGAAGACGAAGCAGTTCACGCTGATCGACACCTGCTACGCGACGCACCATCTGCAGTTCGACAACGATCCCGACGAGACGCTGTACTTCAACGAGCTGATCGGACCGATCTTCGGCTGGATCGACACCAAGAAGTTCGACGCGGCGATGAAGGCCAACGGCAACGACCCGCAGAAGGCCGAACAGGTGGCCGTGGGCTGGTGCGGTCAGGTCGTCGACACCAACGGCGACGGCAAGATCACACGTCCGTGGAACGTCCCGGTCGGTGGCCGCGGCGCTCCCACAGACTCGATTCTCTATGGCACCGACACGCAGGGTGGCGGCGGTCCCAACGCCGGTGCCGCCGCCGGGGCACGTGGTGCCCGTGGTGCGGCTGGCCGTGCGGGTGGCGGTGCGGTCGGCGGTCCTCCCGACCCGACCCGCGACACGCAGGTGAGCTTCTCGTTGTATTCCGTGATGCCGAGTCCGGTCGACGACTCGGTCTGGGGCGCGGCCGAGCGCTATCCCGGATACATCGTGCGGCTGCAGCGCGGGAACAACCCGCCGGAGTCGTGCCGGACGCAGGTGTTCAAGGTGCCGGAGCCGGGCTTCGATCCGCGCGGCATCGACGTCGACAGCAACGGCGTCGTCTGGACCGCGCTGGCGGCGAGCAGCCACCTGGCGAGCTTCGACATCCGCAAGTGCAAGGACCTGACGGGGCCGCAGAAGGTCGACGGCAGCCAGTGCCGCGAAGGCTGGACGCTCTATCAGACCCCCGGTCCGAAGTTGAAGGGCACCGATATCCCGTCGGACTTCCACTACACCAACTGGGTGGATCGCGAGAACACGCTGGGCCTCGGCAAGAACATCCCGCTGGCGAACGGATCCAACTCGGACTCGGAGCTGGCGCTGGATCCGCAGACGAAGCAGTGGGTCACGCTCCGCGTGCCCTATCCGCTCGGCTTCTATTCGCGCGGCATGGACGGCCGCATCGACGGCGACACCAACGACTGGAAGAACCGCGGCTTGTGGGCCAACTACGGCACCCACTTCGTATGGCACATCGAAGGTGGCAAGGGGACCAAGGGCAAGATGGTCCACTTCCAACTGCGGCCGAATCCGCTCGCGAGATAGGTTCGAAGGGCGAAGTTCGAAGTCGGAAGGAAGAAGTGAGAAGGACGGCCGGGATCGCGAACGCGGTCCCGGCCTTTTTCCTGTACGCGGCTATCCGCCGTTCCGGAGTGGCGGCGTCATCCCGCTTCGAGAACCGGATCAGCGGCCGCCACGACCACTCGGGCCGAAACGGCGACCAGGGCCGCGCGACTGGCCACCGCCGCCCGAGCGATGTGGTCCTCCGCCGCCGGCAGGGCGATTGCCACCGGCACCGCCGGCACGATGACCACCACCTCCCTGCGGACGGGATCCAGCGCTGCCACCCTGCGCACGGCTACCACCGTCCTGCGAGCTCCCGCCTCGGAGATGGGCTGCACGCCGCGCGGTGTTGGCCGCGGCGCGCTCGCGCTCCAGTTTCTTCTGTGCGCGGATCTGCGCGATGCGTTCCTTGATCGGAATTTCGAGCGCCCGCTCGGGTCGTGCCTTGTAGTCGAAGTCCGACAGCGTCACGCGCGGCAGGGTCTTCTTGATCGCGCGCTCGATCGCGCGCAGGTCGGCCTCCTCGTCAGGCGAGACGAACGTGTACGCCTCACCCGTGAGCTCCGCACGCCCGGTGCGGCCAACGCGATGGATATAGTCCTCTGGCACCGCCGGCACGTCGAAATTGACGACATGACTGAGCGCTTCCACGTCGATGCCGCGAGCCGCGATATCCGTGGCCACGAGCACGCGGTACTTGCCGCTCTTGAATCCCGCCAGCGCTTCGGTCCGTTGACTCTGCGAGCGATTGCCGTGAATGCGCTCCGCCGCGACCCGGGCGCGCACCAGATGTTCCGCCAGACGATTGGCGCGGTGCTTCGTCCGCGTGAAGACCAGCGCCTCGCGCAGGATTCCGCGCCGGAGCAATTCGACGAAGAGCGCTGCTTTGAGATCCTGCGCCACCGGATAGACAGCCTGGGTGATCCCGACCGCCGGCGCCGCCTGCCGCTGCAGGTTGATCGTCAGCGGCTGCTTCAGCATCTCCCCAGCGAGCCCCGCGATCGGGGGCGGCATCGTCGCGCTGAAAAAGAGCGTCTGCCGTTTCGCCGGCACGTGCTTCAGCACGCGACGGATATCCGGCAGAAAACCCATGTCGAGCATCCGGTCGGCTTCGTCGAGGACGAGGTGCTCGAGGCCGGTGAGCACCGCGTAGGGTCGCGCGAGGTGATCGAGCAGGCGGCCGGGCGTCGCGACCATCACGTCGACGCCGGAACGGAACGCGTGCTCCTGCGGGCCCATGCCGACGCCGCCGAAGATCGCTGCCGCGGTCAGCGGTGTGTGCACCGCGAACGCGTTGAACTCCTCGAGAATCTGCGCCGCCAGCTCGCGGGTCGGTGTCAGGATCAGGGCGCGCGTCGTCCGCCGCGGCCGGTCCATCAACTTGTGAAGAATCGGGAGCAGGAAGGCAGCCGTTTTCCCACTGCCGGTCTGCGCGCAGGCCAGCAGGTCGCGGCCGGCAAGCGCAGGTGGTATCGCGTCACCCTGAATAGGGGTGGGGCGCGTGAAGCCGAGCTCGCGGAGTCCCCTGACGAGGTCGGCATGTAACCCGAGGCTGCTGAATGAAATATCCACGCGTCATTGTTTCATGACGCGGCGCTGGCACTCGTCTTGAACTGCAGCGGCGCATGAAGAAACCGGCTTCCACGACCGCGCGCCAGCAGCCGCAGCGTCTCCTTGCCTGGACGTTTCACCGCGACGCTCACTTCCTCACCTGTGAACTGCTCTGCACATCGGCGTATGAGTACGCCGTCATCGTGACGCCGCACTGGGCCGGCGGCGCGACCATCGTCGAGCAACTCTCGAAGGGCGTCAACGCGTTCCAACGGCATGCAGCCATCGCGATGCAGCTGCGCCAGCAGGGATGGAGCGTCGTCGCCTACGCGCCGCTCCCGACGCCGACGCGTCCCGCGCAGATGTACCCGCGCGCGGCGTAACCGCCCCGCCTCCTGATTTCGAACGCTGCGCCGGCCACGTGCGGCAGGCTGCCGTGGCTCGACCAGCCGGAGCGATTTCGCGTCTGGTCCTACCGCGTCGCCAGTCGCCGCGCCTTTCGACACTATGCCGGCAACGGTGCGTGACGACCATCGCCATCGACGATGCCTCGGTCGGTGAGATGGAAGTACCACCGCACGCTGGGCTTGCTATCGCGCGTGCCCGCGGCGACGGCCAGGTCACCACCAAGATGTTGTGGGTTGCCGTCACCGGCCAGACGGCGTTCGTTAACATCAGCATCGCGCTCCTGGCCGGACACGTGACGCGGATGACGAAGGCGGTGTTGCGCACGACCGAACTCGCCCGAAACACGCAAGAGTGATGACGAAGGGCCGACCTGAAAGTCGGCCGCTACGGTCTGCCTGTAAGGGCCTCGGACCGGGCCGACATCCTGCGTCGACAGGATGAGGCATCCCCTTTCATTCGACCGCCGGGAGTCCTATCCTATGCTTCTTTGGCGAGGCACGGGACTTCTCCGACCTCCACTTTCCGGGAGCGGCTATGCCGAATTACACACTCACAGTGAACGGGAAGCGCCACAGCGTCGACAACGTGCCGGCGGACATGCCCCTGCTCTGGGTGCTGCGGGATGTCCTCGACCTGAAGGGCACGAAGTTCGGCTGCGGCGCGGCATTCTGCGGCGCCTGCACGGTGCACCTCGGGAACAAGGCGGTTCGCTCCTGCTCGATCCCGGTGTCGACCGTGAACCAGCCGGTAACGACGATCGAAGGCCTGTCGGCCGATGGCGCTCACCCGCTCCAGGTGGCGTGGCGTGACATCGACGTCCCGCAGTGCGGCTACTGCCAGGCCGGTCAGTTGATGTCGGCCGCGGCGCTGCTGCAGACGACGCCGAAACCGACGGACCAGCAGATCGATGCGGCGATGACGGGCAACGTGTGCCGGTGTGGAACCTATCTACGCATCCGCCAGGCCATTCACAAGGCCGCGGGCACCATCAGGAGCTAGCGATGACCACGACGAAGACGACGCATCAGATCGATCGGCGGTCGTTCCTGCAGGTGACGACGCTCGCCGGTGGCGGCCTGCTGATCGGACTCTACGCGCCGGACGTGCTGGCACAGCGCGGAGGGTTTGGCGCTCCCGCTCCCCCGCCGCTCCCCAGCAACTACATCACCATCAATCCTGACAACACGTTCACGATCGTCGCGCAGAACCCGGAGACCGGCCAGGGCATCAGGACCGCGCTCCCGATGTTGATCGCCGAGGAACTCGACGTGGACTGGAAGCAGGTCACGATCAAGCAGGGCGATTACGACAGCTCGAAGTACACGGCGCAGACCGAAGGCGGCAGCCGCGCGATTCCGACGCACTACACGCGCATGCGACAGGTTGGCGCCGGTGGCCGCGCGCTCATGCTGGCGGCCGCCGCGCAGCAGTGGAACGTCCCGGCGTCGGAGCTGACGACGGCTTCGGGCATGGTGACGCATGCACGGTCCGGCCGCAAGGCGACCTACGCGTCACTCGCCGCGAAGGCGGCGACGCTGACGCCACCGACGCCCGACCAGCTCACGCTGAAGGATCCGAAGGCCTTCAAGATCGTCGGCAAGCCGATCCCCGGCGTCGACAACATGGCGATCACGACGGGCAAACCGGCATTCAGCATCGACATTACGTTTCCGGGGACGCTGTACGCGGTCTACGAGAAGTGCCCGGTCTTCGGCGGCAGCGCCGTCAGCGCGAATCTCGACGAGATCAAGAAGCTCCCGGGCATCAAGCATGCCTTCGTCGTCCCGCCGGCGGCCCCGACCGGCGGCCGCGGTGGCGCAGCGGGGCCCGCATCCGGCGTGGCGATCGTTGCCGACTCGTGGTGGATGGCGCAGAGTGCGCGCCGCAACCTGAAGGTGATGTGGAACGAAGGTCCGGTGGCGTCCCAGAGCAGCGCCGGCTACGCCGCGCAGGCGAAGGAGATCGCGGCCGCCAAGGCGTC
>DATJEU010000121.1:0-3462 GCA_035496255.1 Vicinamibacterales bacterium | reverse complement strand
GTGACTGGGTGCTCGTCTGCGCCGGCAGCCTGACGCGCGACCTCGCGTGGGCCGGCCGCATCGCGCTGCTGGCGCGTGAGCTTGGGATCGACGATCGCGTGACGCTGGCGGGGGAACTCGCCGACCGCGACCTCGAGTCGGAATACGCGACAGCGGAACTGGTCGCGCTCGCGACGCGAGCCGAGACCTATGGGATGGCCGTCGCCGAGGCGATCGCGCACGGTCTGCCCGTGATCAGCACGGCAACGGGCGAAATCCCATTGATCGCCGGCGACGGCGCGTTGCTCGCTGAGCCAGACGATGAAGACGGGTTCGCGACCCAACTGGCATTGGCGATGGAGCAGGACGACGTCCGCCAGCAACTGGCAGATGGCGCGCGGACAGCGGCGCTTCGGTTGCCGACGTGGAACGATGCCGTCACGCAGATGATTCACGTGCTCGACACCGTTCAGGGATGACCGAACCATCGCTCTCCCGGTGGCTCGCCCTGCGTGAGGCTGCCGACACGCGGGCGCGCAGCCAATCGCTCACCTCGCGCCTGACCGATCGCCTTTCGTCGAATCGACCTGTGCGGATTCTCGATCTCGGGACCGGCACCGGATCGAACATCCGCTATCTCGCGCCGCGCCTGCGCCTCGCGCAGCAATGGCTCGCGGTGGACAAGGATCCGCGGCTGCTGGCGGAAGTGGCGGAGAAGAGCGCTCGCATCGCGCCTGATCTCCACGTCGAGACCCGTGCGTTGAACCTGGGCGAGATGGCGGCCGACGATATTTTCGACGGGCGCGACCTCGTTACTGCTTCCGCGCTGCTCGATCTCGTGTCGGAATCGTGGCTCGCATGGGTCGCTGCCAATTGCCGTCGTGTCGGCGCCGCCGCGTTCTTCACGCTGACCTACACCGGCGTGAACGTCTGCACTCCATCTGATCCCAGGGACGCCGAGGTCTTCGCACTGTTCAACCAGCACCAGGTAACGGACAAGGGGCTTGGCGGCGCCGCTGCCGGCCCTCGCGCGACGACTGCCACACTCGCGTGCTTCGACGCACACGGCTTTGAGACGCAGCGCGAGCCAAGCAACTGGCAGCTTGGATCGGCCGACCGGGATCTGCAGGTTGAACTGATCGAAGGGTGGGCAAGCGCCGCGGCGGAGATGGCTCCGGAACGACAACAGGACATCAGCGCCTGGCGCCAGATCCGAGTGGAGTTCGCACGTCGCGGCGAGTCGACGATCGTCGTCGGCCACGATGACATTTTGGCGATGCCCAGGTGAGAGGACGAGAGTTGCGAGACGGGGGTGCGAGACGGGGGTGCGAGACGGGGGTGCGAGACGAGGGTGCAGGATAGTAGCGAGGGAGCGCGGAGCGCGCGGGCGTTCTGGATCGCGGAGCCGGGCCGCGGGGTGATCCGCGACGAGGCCCTGCCTGCGACGGAGCCAGGTCAGGTGCGAGTCCGAAGCCTGTTCAGCGGGATCAGCCGCGGCACCGAGTCGCTCGTCTTCAACGGCCGCGTGCCCGTGTCGGAGTACGCGCGCATGCGTGCGCCATTCCAGGATGGGCAGTTCCCCGCACCGGTCAAATACGGCTACTGCAGCGTCGGTATCGTCGACGACGGCCCGCCGGCGATCGTAGGCCGACCGGTGTTTTGTCTTTTCCCGCACCAGACACACTACGTGGTGCCCCAGACGGCGGTGCACATCATCCCTGATGACGTGCCTCCGCATCGCGCGGTGCTGGCGGCGAACATGGAGACCGCCATCAATGGGTTCTGGGATGCCGGCGCCGCGGCGGGCGATCGCATCACGGTGATCGGGGCGGGGACCGTCGGGTGTCTGATCGCCTGGGTGATGAAGAACATGGGCGCATGCGACGTCGAGTTGATCGACGTCAATCCGCACCGCGCCACTATCGCCGCGCAACTTGGGGTTCGGTGGCGGGCCATCGCCGATGCCTCGCGCGACAGCCGGATCATCGTCCATACGAGCGGCACCGAAGCGGGTCTGCAGACGGCGCTGCAGCTGGCGGCGATGGACGGCCTCATCGTCGAAATGAGCTGGTACGGCGATCGACAGGTGTGCCTGCCGCTGGGTGAGGCGTTTCACTCGCGCCGCCTGACGCTCAAGTCCTCACAGGTTGGGGCGGTCGCGCCGGCGCGGCGCGCGGAATACGACTTCCGCCGGCGGATGACGCTGGCCCTCGAGCAATTGCACGATCCCGCGCTGGACGCGCTCGTCACCGGTGAGAGCGGGTTCGACGATCTGCCTGACGTCATGGCGCGCCTTTCGACCGCGCCGGGCGATACTCTTTGCCACAGGATTCGCTACTGATGTATTCCGTTCTCGTTCGCGATCACTTCATGATTGCCCACAGCTTTGCGGGTGCGGTGTTCGGTCCCGCCCAACGCCTCCACGGCGCCACCTACGTCGTCGACGTGGAGTTCCGTCGAGACGAACTTGATTCCGACGGGATCGTCGTCGACATCGGCCTCGCCGGAGAGACATTGAAGAAGATCCTCGGCACCGTGAATTTCCAGAATCTCGACGAGGTGCCGGCGTTCAAGGGGCGCAACACGACCACCGAGTTCATGGCCCGCTACGTGTTCGACGCAATCGCCAACGCGATCAAGGGCGGAGAGCTCGGTGCCAACGCGCCCGGCATCCACGGCCTCAAGGTGACGCTGCACGAATCGCACGTGGCCGCCGCCTCCTACGAAGGATCGATCTGACACGCTCGACGGTCACGCTCGTGCTGCCGGGCCCGCTGCAGACGCGAACCGGTGGCTCGATCTACGACCGCCGCATCGCCGAAGGGCTGCGCGGCCGCGGCTGGGACGTCTCGATCGTCGAGCTCGAATCCTTCACGCATCCGCTGCAACCGCCGCTGGCCGCTGCAACGGCGCAGTTCAGCGCGATTCCCGATCAGCAATGCGTCCTGATCGACGGCCTCGTCTTCGGCGCGATGCCGGAGCTGGTCGCGCTGCACGGTTGCCGGCTGCGGTTCGTGCCGATCGTTCACATGGCGTTGAGTCAGACGCCAGGGCTGCTGCCTGGTGAACGCGGCTGGCTGGCCAACCTCGAACGGCGGGCGCTGGATTCCGCCCGGCATGTCGTGATCACCGGGCAACGGACCTTGCCGATGCTGCAAACGCTCTCGGGCCAGCTGCCGCCGGAACGGATCACGTGCATTCCGCCTGGAACCGATCCGCGTTCAGCCGGCCGCGAGCCGCCGCGTTCTTCCAGCACGCCGCTTCGCGTCCTGTGCGTGGCGAACCTGACACCCGGGAAGGGGCACGACATCCTGCTGCGAGCGTTGTCGCGCGCGCCGCGTCGTGACTGGGTGCTCGTCTGCGCCGGCAGCCTGACGCGCGACCTCGCGTGGGCCGGCCGCATCGCGCTGCTGGCGCGTGAGCTTGGGATCGACGATCGCGTGACGCTGGCGGGGGAACTCGCCGACCGCGACCTCGAGTCGG
>DATJEU010000120.1:0-10596 GCA_035496255.1 Vicinamibacterales bacterium | reverse complement strand
TGGCGATCGCGATCGCCGATCTGAACCTCGAGTTCTTCCCGAAATCGTGGCGCAGCTACATGGCCAGAGGGATCGCCCAATCGCGCCGGCTCGACACCACGCCCGCCGCCGTCGAGAGTTTCCGCAAGGCGCTCGAGATCGATCCGAACAACGGCGTCGTGCAGGGATGGCTGGCGCAGACAGAGCCGCTGGCGAGACGCGTCACGAAGTAGCGGCCGGCGGTTGGTGGCTGGTGGCAGTGGCCGGTAGCCGGCAAGATAAAACGCCCGGCTTACCCCGGCTCAACCGCTCTACTGGCCACTGACTAGACCCGTTGTCACTGACCACCAGCCGCCAGCCACTGGCCAACCACTGCCATCCAAACGGCGCGACCCTTGCTCAACACCCAGGCGGTATGCCCGAGAAGGATCAACGCTCAGTCGTCCTCTGGCGCATGCGCAGCGCCGCCGGCGACAACCAGGTGACCTGCTCCGTGATTACCACCGCCGACGGGTGTGACGTCCTCGTCATCTTCTCGAAGGGCCTCGGCGTGCCGGAGCACTTCACCGACGTCACGGCGGCGATGCGCCACTCGATGGAGATCGCAGGCCGGCTGACCGCGCAGGGCTGGCGCGACATCGATCTGAGCGACGCGGCGTAATTCAAGCCCTGACGCGGCTGGACCCGCGTCGCCGCGCGTCCAGCTTCCGCGACGCTCCCCAGGCCTGGCCCATCGGACCTGTCGGCCGCAACCCGTGCGCACGCGGACCTGTCCGCCGAAGTCCGGACGAAGGCGGCTGTCACCCACCGTGCAACAGCGAGCAGCCGCCATTGCGGGCGATCTTTTTCCCGCGATAGGCTCGGCCTCGTGCCCACCAATTCCACGCCGATCACATTCGTCGTTCACGGCGCCACCCCGCTCACACGCGGCGCTGGCATCGCGCCGGCGCTGCCGCGCAGCGTTCCCAGAGGCGTCGTCAAGCACTCCGTCCGAATCGCGTCGAGGCGCGGAGAAGGTGACATCGTGGCAGTCGACGCCGTTCCCGGCCGTGACGTCGTTGTGCTGCAGATTGCCGATGGACCGGAGCTGGTCCTTCATCCCGAACACGCGCGCGACCTGATGCTGGCCCAGAGCGCAGGAGACGGCGCACCGACAGGCACGATGCCGGAGACGGCGACTGCACTCGCTCGGGTAAAACCAGGCCCCGCTGGACAGATACCCGTTCCCGGGCAACTGCAGTGGGCGGGCATGACGGAGACGGCCGCGGCGCGTGGGGCCACGCGCAGCGCAGGCGGCGCGTTGATCTCCGCGATGCACGTGATTACGGGGCCGTTCACGAAACACGTGAAGGACACGGCGGCGCAACTGGTGGCGTTGCAGGTGGTTCGAAAGATCGACGCCCAGGTCAACCCTGGCGTCTATCAGCTCAGTCCCGATGCGCTGCTGTCGCTCAAGGAGCACGGCACCCCCCTCAGCACCGTGCCCGCGCCCGCCACGGCTGGCGATCCCCTCCTCGTACTCGTACATGGAACGTTCTGCACAACCGCGGGAACGTTCGTCAGGCTCTGGCTCGATCATCCGGACCAGGTCCGCGCGATCTTCGCGCGCTACGAAGGGCGGGTGTACGGCCTCGATCATCCGACGCTCGCCGTGAGCCCGATCGCGAATGCGCTGTTCCTGGCGCAGCGGCTGCCTCATGGTGCGCATCTCCATCTGCTCACGCACTCGCGCGGCGGCCTCGTGGCTGAGACGCTCGCGCGCGCCTGTGACGCTGCAGCCGGGACCACCGCAAGGACACTCCCCGCCGGCCACCGAGCACCAGCCACCAGCCAACTGGCGGCTTTCGCAGGAGCCGAGTACGCGCGGGAACGCGCCGAGCTGAAAGAGCTGATCGCCGTTGTGCGCCGGAAGAAGGTCGTCGTCGACCGCGTCGTGCGCGTGGCCTGTCCGGCGCGCGGCACGCTGCTCGCCTCGAAACGAATCGACGCCTACGTCTCGATCTTCAAATGGACCCTCGAGCTTGCTGGTCTGCCAATCGCGGCCGAAATTCTCGACTTCCTGAACGCCGTCGCGCAGCAGCGCGCCGACTGGACGCGGCTTCCTGGACTGGCGGCGCAGATTCCCGACAACGCGCTCGTGCAGTGGCTGCACCAGGCCTCCGACCGCATCGACGGTCAACTGCGCGTCGTTGCCGGCGACCTCCAGGGGGACTCGCTGAGTTCGTGGCTCAAGGTCCTCGTCACCGACGCGTTCTACTGGACCGACCATGACCTCGTCGTCCAGACGCGATCGATGTACGGTGGCGCGCCCCGACGCGACGCGTCGACCTTCGTGCTCGACCGTGGCGGCAAGGTCACGCACTTCCAGTACTTCACCAACGAACGCACGGCACGCGCGATTGCCAATGCGCTGACGCAGGACTCGCCACAGGACTTCAGTGTCATCGGGCCGCTGTCATGGGCCGGCGAGTCCGCCACCGGAACCCGCGCGCCGATGGTCCGGCGCGCTCGTGCCGGTACCGCGACGACACCCGCGGTGTTCCTTCTCCCGGGCATTCTCGGCAGCAATCTGCGCATCGGGAACGATCGAATCTGGATCAGCTGGCGGCTCCTGAACGGATTCGCTCGTCTGACGTTCACCGGCAAACCGGACACAGTCGAACCGGACGGCCTGATCGGCTCGACCTACAACGACCTCTCCACCTTCCTCTCGATGACGCACGACGTCATCGAATTCCCGTTCGATTGGCGTCGTCCGATCGAAGGCGAAGCGCGGAGGCTCGCCGACGCCGTCGACGCCGCGCTGACCGCCCGCGCCGGCACCAACACCCCGGTTCGCATCGTTGCCCACTCGATGGGGGGTCTCGTCGCACGCGTGATGGAGCTCGAACGGCCCAAAGTGTGGGAGCGCATGTTGTCGCGGGACGGTGGACGCCTGCTGATGCTGGGCACACCGAACGGCGGCTCGTTCGCCCCAATGCAGGTGCTGACGGGTGACGATTCGTTTGGCAATCTCATCTCGATGGTCGGTGCGCCGTTTCACCAGCTCGAAGCACGGAGGGAAATCGCCGGCTTCCCCGGTCTGTTGCAAATGCAGGCCGGGCTCCTCGATCCGGGCCTGCGGTTGAACGCTGCGAAGCGGTGGCAGGCGCTTGCCGATGACGATCTGGCGCGCGCGAAAGCGCATGCCTCGTGGCACAGCCTGGATCTGCAACTGAAAGAACTGCGATGGGGCGTCCCGGCGCAGCCGGTACTCGATGCCGCCGTCAAGCTCCGGCGGCAGCTGGACCGACAGGTCGTGCGTCTGGCGGCAACCGCCGATCGGCTGGTGCTGGTCGTCGGCGAAGCGCCGTTTACGCCGAGCGGGATCGAAATGACGGATGCCGGCCTGGTCTATGTCGGCGGAGCTGAGGGCGACGGACGGGTCACCCCGGCGAACGCCGAACTGCCGCAGGTACGCACGTGGCAGGTGCACTGCGATCACGGCCAGCTGCCGAAACAACGAGCCGCATTCGGTGCCTATCAGGAGTTGCTCGCCACCGGTACGACGTCGTTGATTGCGTCCGTTACCACCGACACGACGCGCGCTCGAACCGAGGCACTGGCACCCGTCCTGATGAAGGTTCGTCCGGCCCGCACGGCGCGTGTCGTCGATCCACCGCGCACCGAAGAGGAGGCGCTCGGCACGACGCAGCCGTCGGCGGCGGCGGTCGACGCCGCGCCGATCCCGCCGCTGCGCGTGTCGGTCGTCAACGGCGACCTCACATTCGTCCGCCAGCCGCTGCTGCTGGGTCATTACCGATCGAGCCGGCTGACCGGTACCGAGCGCGTGATGAATCGATGGATCGGCGGCGCGATGAATCAATCGCTGCGCGTCGGGACCTACCCTGATGCCATCGGCAGCAGCCAGATCTTCATCAATCACACCGCCAACCCGCGCAACCCGCTCGATCTGCCCCGGCCCCAGGCCGTCATCGTCACCGGTCTCGGCGAAGAGGGAAAGCTGCGCGGTGCTGATCTCGTGAGCACGGTGCGCCAGGCGGTGCTCGAGTGGGCCGAACGCCGCGCCGATCACCCGGATGGGATTCGGCCACTTCACCAGAATGGCGACGACACCGGATACGAACTGGCGACGACGCTGATCGGCAGCGGCGGCAGCGGAATCTCGGCGGGACAGTCGGCGCAGCTGATCGCGCAGGCCGTGTACGAAGCCAATCAACGGCTCGCGCAAACCAATGAAGCACCGGCCCGGCCTGGCGTCGCGTCGTCTCGTCTCGGGCGCGTGAGCCGGCTGCACATCATCGAGCTGTACCTCGATCGAGCAACTGAAGCGCTGCGAGCGCTCCAGTTGCTGTCGTCAACGACGCCGGGAGGCTTCGTTGTCGATCCTGTTGTCGAGACGCACACTGGCGGCCTGCCGCGTCCGGTTGACGCGAGCTATCGCGGTGCCGACTACGACTTCATCTCCGCGATTACGGGACGCGGGATGGATGGCTCCACGTCGATTCAGTACACGCTTGACACGAGACGGGCTCGCACGGAAGTGACCGCCCAGCGCACGCAACCGGCGCTGCTGCGCAATCTCATCACCAGCGCGTCGAACGACACGAACCCGGATCCGAAGATCGGCCAGACGCTGTTCCAGCTCGTCGTGCCGGTCGAACTCGAACCGTACTTTGCGGGATCGTCGGAGATGCAGATCGAGCTCGATGGCGGGACTGCGGGCATCCCCTGGGAGCTGCTCGATGCCGGTCGCGACGTGGGGACCGGTTCGCCAGGCGTCACGTTCACGACGGGCGCGCCCGGCACTGAACCGTGGGCCATTCGCGCGAAGCTCCTCCGCAAGCTGCGCGTTGCCGACGCGCCCGTTCGCCAGGACGCCGGCGTCGAAGGCAGCGCGCTGGTGATCGGAGAACCGAAGTGCGATCCGGACCGCTATCCGCGACTGTTCGGCGCCCGCGATGAAGCGCGACAGGTCACACAAGCGCTGACCGGAGCGCTGTCGCGCGACCGCGTAACCGCGTTGATCAGTCCAGCCGACCCGTCGCAGTTCGGTCCTGATGCGCCCGCGGTGTTGAACGCGCTCTTCGACCGCGACCACACCTGGCGCATCGTCCATATCACCGGACATGGCGAACCGACGACGGCGAGTCAACCGGGCGGCGTCGTCCTGTCACAGGGATTCCTGAGCGCCGCTGAAATCAGCGGCCTCCGCGTGGTGCCCGAATTGGTGTTCGTGAACTGCTGCTATCTCGCCGCGCGAACCGGCGATCAGTTGCTGGCCGGCACGTACGACCGGGCGAGTTTCGCGGCGAGCGTCGCCGACGAACTGATTCGAATCGGTGTGCGCTGCGTGATCGCGGCGGGCTGGGCGGTTGACGATGCGGCGGCCGCGATGTTCGCGACGACGTTCTACACATCGCTGCTGCAGAACCGGAAACGCTTCCTCGATGCCGTCGGCGACGCCAGAAAAGCGGCCTATGCATGTCGAGGCAATACATGGGCCGCGTATCAGTGTTATGGCGACCCGGATTGGACGTTCCATCGCGATCCGGCTGACCCACAGCGTCCATCCCTTGCGGACGAATACCGAAGCGTCCTCTCCTTATCCGATCTGGTTCGCGCGCTCGAGACGCTGCGGATTCAAAGTCAGTTTCAAGGCGCGGCCCCGCCGACGCAGCGCGACAAAATCCGCTATCTCGCGGACACGACGAGACGCTCGGCGGAGCACTGGCTGCACAGCGGCCAGGTGGCCGAAGCCTTCGCTCGCGCGGCGCTCGCCGCCGATGATCCCGTCGGTGCGGCGCAGTGGTTCGAAGTGGCGCTTGCCGCCGAGGACGCGACGGCATCGCTGAAGGCGGCGGAGGATTACTGGAACCTGCGGTCGCGGCTCGCGGCGGAGCGGTTCGCCGATGGCAACATCGGCGCAGACGAAGCGAGGGCACAGATCACACTGGCGATTAACTCGCTCCAACGACTCATCGCGCTGGATCAGACGGCGGAACGAGAAGACTTGTGCGGATCGGCCTACAAGCGATTGGCGCTCGTCGAAGCCGCCGCGCACCGGCCCGACGCGGAAACGGCGGCCATCGCGGAGATGGAAGCCCATTACGCTGCAGCGCAGGCGCGTTCGACGCGCGAAGCCCGCTTCTACCCTGCTCTGAACCGCCTGGCCGCGCAGCTCGCGCTCCATGCCGGCACATCGGCAATGACGGCTCTCGATCCGGCAATCGTCCTTGCCGTCGAAGGCTCGCTCGAGGCCACACGGGACGATCGTGATTTCTTCAGCGCGTCCGCCGGCATCGAGCTGCGCATCTATCAGGCGGTCGCGACCGGCACACTGGCGGCCATCGTGGACGGCACGATCGCGGAGTTCGCGACGCTCCACGACCGCGTGAGGACGACGCACTGGTGGAAGTCGGTGAAGGACACCGCCGAGTTCGTACTGGCGAAGTACCGGCCACGCGCGCCGGCCGGTGAGCAGGCCGCCGTCGACACGCTGCTCAACCAGTTGGCCGACTGGGCAACGACCCAATCGCCGGCCATGCCGGCACCGGCCGCCGTGCGGACGGAACCGCTCGCACCTCGGCGCACACCGCGAAAGACAAAAAAGTGATGTTGTCCCCTAGACGCTGAATGGCCTCTGGCGCACGAACTGCGCCGCCGGACCGAGCGTGAACAGGTTCGGCGTCTGGCTGCGTGGCATCGCCGCTTTGATCGCGGCGTGGAACCGTGCGTAGTTGCCCTTGAATGCGCCGTGATTCCACACGCGCAGCAGCTGCTCGGTGAACGCGCCGTTGTGGTCGCCGTCCATCGAAGTCTGGTTGTCCTGACAGCCTGAGATCAGGATGACGGACGCTCTGCACGCCCTGGCAATGTCGGTAAGACGGGTGCTGACGGCGACGTGGCCGAGTGCGGTGTCGGGATCGAGCGAGGCCGCCATCCTCGATTGTCGCGCGACATCCTGCTGAAGCCGGTCGTAGAACGCCTTGTGCGCAAGATAGGTTCGGCGTGCGACCGCCGGCGGCATCATCCTCGACCGTCCCGGCGTTCCCGCTGCCGGCAGTACCGACGCGCGCGTCACCGTGCCGCTGTGACAGCTATCAGACAGCACGAGCACTCGGACGCCTTTTGCGAACCGGCTCAACTCGAGATACAGCTCGTCGTCAATCAACTCGCCGTCATAGAGGCACCAGGTCTCGTCGAGCTTGTCCTGCTCTTCTCCGCTGACATCGTCCACCTGCCCGCCATGACCGGAGTAGGTCAGGAAGAACAGGTCACCCGTTTTCAGGGTCTTTGCCGCCGCGCGCATGGTGCGCAGCGCATTCGCACGTGTCGCGCGCCTGGTCAGCAGGATCGTCGGGGAGATGCCGGCGGTCTTCGCCAGCGCCGCCATGTCTTTGGCGTCGAACTCGCACGCATTCAGCTCTCCACCCCAGCCTTCGTAATGTTTCGGGTCGACAGCGTTGAGCCCAAGCTGCAGCGAGATCGCTTTCGGCTTCTTCGCCGCAGGCCGCCCTGAAGGTCGGCCGCTACGAGTTGCCGCTGCGGGTCGACGTCCGCGTGATCGCGTTGAAGGGCGCGCGCTGCGTGGTTTTGCCATGCAGACATTCCACATCGGCCGTGGACGAGTGGCAAGGGTCCCCTCGCGATTTCCGTGCAATCGCTTCAGGACGATTCAGGCCAGCGATCAGGACTCCACCACCGAAGACGAGCGACAGTGCGCGGCATGCGCACACTACTGTTTGCCACACTGTTCACAACAATCGCCACCGCCGCAGTCGCCCAGGACGCCATCGGGCCATGGGAGCCACACGCCACCGTCGGCATCGGCGGCGGTCTCTCTGGTGACGGCGACGCGTTCAGCGACGATGGGAACCGCCTGTTGTCGGGAACGTTCGAGGTGCCGATCTCGACCGGCGCGCGGTTCCGAGTGGAGACTGCACGCACGACCACGCCTGTGCTCGGCAGTCGTGTCCTGCCGGCGACGCCGCCCACCGACCTGGCCCATCTCTCCCGGCTCACCATCAGCGTCGCCGCGTTGAAGGCTCCTGGTGCGGGTGCCACGACCTATGTCGGCGTTGGTCTTGGCCTCTATCAGGCGACCTACAATCGCGCGCCGAAGTCGCCGTACCGGCTCGGCACGTACCTGCATGGAGGCGTGGAGATAGAACTCTCCGATCAGGTGACGCTCGATGCCGAGATCGGCCTGCACCTGTTGAGAGCAGGAAGTCTGTATCCGACCTCGACCCTGCCGTGCGAAGCGTTGGTCCGGCTCAAGCTCGCGATGTAAGCGCCGTCAATCACGTTAGACTTGGCCACGCAGAGAGCATGGGGCGCAAGCAGATCCCGCGGCCGTCGTGGTCGGATTCGCCGTTCCTCAGGCAGGTCGAAAGCGTCGCCGGGCAATGGCCCAGCGGTGAGCATCCGTTCAACATTCGGGCGTTTGCGCAGGGCATCGATCTGGGGATTCGCAGCCCGGTGACGTTCTTCGTCGGGGAGAACGGCAGCGGCAAGTCGACGCTGCTCGAAGCGATCGCCGAATGCTGCGGTTTCAATCCCGAAGGCGGGAACCGCGATCATCACCGCGCCACGTTTGCCGATCGATCGCGGCTCGCACAGGCGCTGCGGTTATCGTGGCGACCGAAGGTCACGCAGGGATTCTTTCTGCGCGCCGAGAGCTTCTACAACTTTGCTTCGTACATCGAGACCGTCTCGGACATGAGCGCATATGGCGGCACGTCTCTTCATGCGCAATCGCATGGCGAGTCGTTCATGTCGCTCTTCACCAATCGCTTCGAGCGGGGCATCTACATTCTCGACGAGCCCGAAGCCGCGTTGTCGCCACAGCGACAACTCTCGTTTCTGAGGCTCATACACGACCTCGCGGCCGCCGGCGGCGCCCAGTTCCTGATCGCCACGCACTCGCCGATGCTGCTGGCGTATCCAGGCGCCGTGGTCTTCGATCTGGACGGCGACGCCATCCACGAGGTGAGCTATCGCGACACGAAGCACTTCCTGATTACCCGTGACTTCCTGAACTCGCCTGAGCGATTCTTCGCGCACCTCTTTCGCACGGAAGCGCCCGCGGACGAGGCGTGATGCGGCGCATCCGGATCGCGGACTGGATATTCGTGCTCGTCTGGCTCGCGGCCCTTGCCCCGGCGATCGTGTACTTGCGCGACCTGCAATGGCCGTGCGACGTCGACGGGTTGCGTGACCTCGCGTCGGCACAGCGGATCGCCGACGGCCATTGGCGTGGCGATCCCATGTACGCGGGCGAAGCCGCCTGGTACACACCACTCGTACCCGCCGCCATCGCGCTGACCTCCGGCGTCGGACGCGTGACGATACCGCGCGCCTACGTGCTGACCGGTTTGTGGCTGAACGGACTGGTGCCGCTCGCGTTCTTTCTCTGTGCGCGGAAACTCCTGGGCAGCACCGCCGCACTCGCGGCCACGGTCATGTTCCTGTTCCTGCCGCCACACCCGGAGATGTGGACCGCGGGCACGTATTCACCGTGGGTGTTCCCGGCAATCAGCGCGCAGTTGCCGTTCTTCCTCGCGTTGCTCGTGTGGACACGGGCCCTGGAGACACCGACACCGGTCCGGCTGATCACGTCGGGCGCGCTGCTGGCCCTCACGTTTCTTGCACACGCCGCACCGGCGTTCGTGCTGGCGGGGATCGTCACGTTGAGCACGCTGGCCACGGTCGTGCGACCGCTCGCGGGAGTCAGGGCATCGGTGCGGGCCGCAGGGCTGCTGGCGGTCGCCGGCACGAGCGTCGTGTTCGCCTTGCCGTTTCTCTTACCGCTGTGGACGCGATACCGGCTTCATGTGATCAATCGCGCACCGGCGACATGGTCGGATCCGGCGGCGTCGCCAACGGCGCTCGTTCACGTCGCGTTCTCGCAGTCGGCGATCCCGCACTGGATTCTCGCCGCCGCCGGTCTGTGGTGGATCAGCCGGCCTGTGAGCGCCGCTGCGAGACGCGTATTGCTGGCGTGGCCGGTGGCGGCGGCAGCGGGCTACACCGTTACGGTGCTCAGTGAAACCAGGGCAGCCGTTCCGGCAATCGTGCCCGCCTATCACTTCACATATCTGTTTCGTTCATTCGAGGCGACGCTGACCGGCTGCGGAATAGTGGCGATCGCCGAAGCCGCGACGCTACTGCTGACGCGATCGCGGATCAGGATCCCGTCGCCTGCCGTCGCCATCGTCGCAGCCCTGGGCGTGGCCGCGAGTCTGTATCCGCAGTACTTGCGCCGCGAGGGGTTCGAGCGGGCGCACAATTTCTCGGCCGCCGCCGAAAAGCTGCCGGAACTCGAGGTCTATCGGTGGATTCGCGCCCACGTCGGACCCGGCGCGGTGTTCGTTGCCTCCGAAAGAGACGCGCTCGGCATCGTCGGACCGGCGGGCGATTCAGCGATCAGCGTCGATCAGCTCTTCGCCAATCCGTATGTCGATCCCGCAATCCGCGGCGGTGCACTCACCCGGATGCGGGCGGCGCTCACGGCCGGCGACTGGCAGCAATTCGAGCCCGACCGCATTCGCTTCCACGTCACGCACGTCCTGGCGCGCGACGATGAAGCCGTCGCGATGAGCGAGCACGGTCGCG
>DATJEU010000119.1:0-20449 GCA_035496255.1 Vicinamibacterales bacterium | reverse complement strand
CCAGGCGCTCTTTTCGTATCGACCCGGTGTCTTTCAGCAGGGGGAGTTCCGCTTCAACGTCACCACGGGTTCCTTCATCGCGACCAGCCTCGTCGCCGTCGTCGTCGTGCTGGCGGTGCTCACCTACCGGCGGGTTCGCGTCAACGAGGGGCGGGCGCGCGATCGCGTCGTCCTGACGACGCTGCGAGTGGTGGCGCTTGGCGTCGTGCTGTTCTGCCTGTTCCGCCCGACGCTGATCGTCCGCGCCGCCGTGAACCAGCAGAACGTCGTGGCGGTGCTGCTCGACGATTCGCGAAGCATGGACATCGCGGACTGGAACGGCAAGCCGCGGGCCGATTTCATCCGCCAGGAATTCGGCGCCGCCAGCGGTCCGCTGCTGAAATCACTGTCGGACCGCTTCATCGTCCGGATCTTCCGTTTTTCTGCGACCACCGGCCGCATTACCAGCGTCAAGGATCTGTCGTTCGACGGCTCGCAGACGAAGCTCGGGACCGCGCTCGATGGTGCCCGCGAAGAGCTGGCGGGGCTGCCGGTGTCGGGGGTCGTGCTCGTCTCCGACGGCGCCGACACCAGCGAGGGCTCGCTGCAGACGGCGCTGCTCGGCATGAAGGCGAGCAAGCTGCCGGTGTTCACGGTCGGCGTCGGGAGCGCGAAACTGCCGCGCGACCTGCAGGTCGATCGCGTGACGACGCCGCGGACCGTGCTCAAGGATGCGTCGCTCCTTCTTGACGTCGTCGTGACCAACACCGGTTACGCCGGCCGCACGGTCACGGTGGACGTCGAAGATGATGGGCGGATCATCGGGTCGCAGCGTGTCCAGCTGCCGTCCGACGGCAGCCCCGCGTCGGTGCGCGTGCGCGCGACCGCATCCGACTCCGGCCCGCGGCTGTTCCGGTTCAAGGTGGCGCCACAGGACGGGGAAATCGTCACGCAGAACAACGTCCGCGAGTCGCTGGTGAACGTCCGCGACGAGCGCGCACGGCTGCTCTACTACGAAGGCGAGCCGCGTTTCGAGATGAAATTCCTGCGGCGCGCGGTCGCCGACGACAAGAATCTGCTCGTGGTCACGCTGCAGCGGACCGCCGACAACAAGTTCATGCGGCTCGACGGCGACCCGGACGAGGTCGTCGGCGGGTTCCCCAAGACGCGCGAGGAGCTGTTCAAGTATCGCGGGCTGATCCTCGGCAGCGTCGAAGCGGCCGCGTTCTCGGCGGACCAGCTGCAGATGATCGCCGACTTCGTCGATCGCCGCGGCGGCGGCCTGCTGATGCTGGGCGGCGCGCGATCGTTCGGGGAAGGCGGGTACGGCGGCACGCCGGTGGCCGACGCGTTGCCGCTGGCGATCGATCCGAAAACGCGCGCGTCGGAGCCGAGCGCGATCGAGCGCCTGCACGTCACGCCGACGCGCCAGGGCGCGCAGCACGCGGTGACGCAGATTGCCGAGACCGAAGAAAAATCTGCGGCGCGATGGCCGGAACTGCCCGAGGTGACGAGCATCAACGCGCCGCTGAAGCCGAAGCCCGGCGCGACGGAGCTGATGACCGGCACGGACGAGCGCGGGCGGACGGTGCCGGTGCTGGCCTCCCACCAGTTCGGCCGCGGTAAAGCGATCGCGTTCCCCGTGCAGGATTCGTGGGTGTGGCAGATGCACGCGTCGATTCCGGTCGAGGACCAGACCCACGAGCGCTTCTGGCGCCAGATGTTGCGCTGGGTGGTCGAAGGCGTCGGCGACGAGGTCGACGTGAAGACGACGACCGAACGGGTCGAACCTGGCGAGCCGGTGACGATCGAAGCGAACGTGCGCGACAAGCAGTACGTGGAGATGAACGACGCGACGGTCGTCGCGACCGTGGCACGGCCCGGCGGCGCGACGTTCAGCGTGCCGCTGCAGTGGACCGGCGAGCGAGACGGCCAGTATCGCGGCACGTTCGTGACCAGCGAGCCGGGCGCGTACGACGTCGCGGTGGACGCCACGCGTGCGAATCAGCCGATCGGCAGCGGCCGCACCTACGTGCGCGCCGCGCCCGGCGACGTCGAGTTCTTCGATCCGACGATGCACGAGGCGCCGCTGCGGCGGATTGCCGACGAGACCGGCGGGCGGTTCTATGCGGCGGACAACGTCGCCGGACTGGCCGAGGACGTTCGCATCTCGGGGCGCGGCGTGACCACGATCGAGGAGCGCGATCTCTGGAACATGCCGATCATCCTCCTGACGCTGATGGCGCTGGTCTGCGGCGAGTGGGGCTATCGCCGCGCCGTGGGACTGGCATGATGAGACTCCCGAGATCTGGCGCTTCCCCGGCTTCCAACTCCCAAGGGTTGCGAGCCGGTTCGGTCGTCCGGTGGGGAGTCGGCTCGAGTTCTCGGTTGGGAATCGGGAGTTGATCCGGTGCTGAAGGTTTTTCTTCTCATCGTCGTCGGCCTGGCCGGCGACCCCGAGCATGGAGCGACGTTCCACAAGTGGGGGACGCAGCTGGCGGAGTCGTCGGCCCGTCTTGGCGTGCCCCCCGAGCGGCTGGCGTATCTCGTTGACGCGCCGGCGGAGGGCGACAAGCACGTCACCGGCAAGTCGACGCGCGAGGAGATCGGCAAGGCGTTCGACAACATCGCCAGGCAGGCCAAGCCCGATGACGTCGTGTTCGTCACGCTGATCGGGTTCGGCACGTATCAGGGGGGCGATGCCAAGTTCAACCTGCCCGGTCCTGACATGACGCCGATGGATTTCGACGCCCAGCTCAAGAAGCTGCCGACGAAACAGATCGTCTTCGTCAACACCGCGAGCGCCAGCGGCCCGTTCGTCGAGGCGCTGTCGGGTCCGGGCCGGACGATCGTGACGGCGACGCGCAACGGGGCCGAGACCTACGCCACCGTGTTCGGCGGCTACTTCATCGACGCGCTCACCGCCGATGCCGCCGACGCGGACAAGAACAAGCGGATCACCGTGCTCGAGGCGTTCATGTATGCGAAGAACGAAGTCGCGCGCGCCTACGAGCGCCAGGGATTCCTGTCCACCGAGCATGCGCTGATCGACGACAACGGCGACAAGGAAGGCACGCAGGATCCATCGGCGGCGGCGGCGAAGGACGGCAAGGTCGCGTCGATCGTGGCGCTCGGATCCACCGAGGCCGCGGATCTGCCGGCGGATCCGAAGCTGCGGGCGCTGGTCGTCGAGCGCCAGGATCTGGAACGCCAGATCGAGACGTTGCGGCTGCTGAAGGACCAGATGGAGCCGGCGAAATACAGCGCCGAACTGGAACGGCTGGCCACGGCTCTTGCCCGCAAGACGCAGGAGATCCGGCAGGCCGGAGGGAAATAGACCGTCAATTCGTCATTCCGTCACTCAATAGAGGCTCTCACATGAACCCTACGGTTACTGACGTCGTGGATCTCGATTCGCCGGACGACATTGCGCTTGCCGACCGGATGAATGCCGGCCGCCAGCAGATCCTGAGCGAGCTCCGCAAGATCATCGTCGGGCAGGAAGAAGTCATCGAGCAGGTGCTGATGACGCTGTTCGTCGGCGGCAACAGCCTGATCGTCGGCGCCCCCGGCCTGGCGAAGACGCTGCTGATTCACACCGTCGCGCGCGTCCTCGACCTGAAGTTCTCCCGCATCCAGTTCACGCCGGACCTGATGCCGTCGGACATCACCGGCACCGACCTCGTGCAGGAAGACGCGACGACGGGCCGGCGCCAGATGGTGTTCGCGCCCGGGCCGATCTTTGCGAACATCGTGCTCGCCGACGAAATCAACCGCACGCCGCCGAAGACACAGTCGGCGCTGCTCGAGGCGATGCAGGAGCACCGCGTCACGGTGCAGGGCAAGACGTATCAACTGAACGAGCCGTTCTACGTCTTCGCGACGCAGAACCCGATCGAGCTCGAAGGCACCTATCCGCTGCCCGAAGCGCAGCTCGATCGCTTCATGTTCCACATCGTCATCGACCATCCGCCGTACGACGAGGAGCTCGACGTCATCAAGACGACGACGTCGATCCAGAATCCGCAACTGCAGCGGCCGATTACCGGCGAGGATCTGGTGGCCTTCCAGCGG
Organism: Vicinamibacterales bacterium; assembly: GCA_035496255.1. Taxonomy (GTDB): domain Bacteria; phylum Acidobacteriota; class Vicinamibacteria; order Vicinamibacterales; family UBA2999; genus Gp6-AA40. Next base: position 16,396 of record DATJEU010000119.1, on the reverse strand, counting down.
CTGGTGCGCAAGGTGCCGGTGGCCGAACCGGTGATGCGCCACGCACTCGACATCGTCCGTGCGACGCGGCCGAAAGACAGCACGGTGCGCGACGACATCAAGAAGTGGGTGGCGTTCGGCGCCAGCGTGCGCGCGGCGCAGTACCTGATCCTCGGCGGGAAGGCGCGGGCGCTCACCAGCGGTCGCTACCACGTCAGCTTCGACGACGTGCGGGCGCTGGCGCACCCGGTGCTCCGGCACCGCATCATCACCAACTTCCACGCGCAGTCGGAAGGCATGACGACGGACCAGATCGTCGACACGCTGCTGAAGCAGGTGCCCCTGCCGCGATCGGGGATGTAAGTGGCGCAGGAAATCCACGCGATCTCGGGCGCGCGCTTCCTCGACCCGGCGGTCCTGGCGCGCATCGGCAACCTCGAGCTGGTGTCGCGGGCCGTGGTCGACGGCTTCATCAACGGCCTGCACAAGGCGCCGTACTTCGGCGCGTCGGTCGATTTCGCCGAGCATCGCGGCTACGTGCCCGGCGACGATATCCGCCGGATGGACTGGCGGGTGTGGGCGCGGACCGATCGCTATTACATCAAGGAGTACGAAGCCGAGTCGAACATGAATTTCTCGGTGCTGCTCGACGTGTCGAAGTCGATGGACTTCGGCACGCGTGGCATCACCAAGCTCGATTACGCGAAGATCCTGACGGCGTGCCTGACCAGCCTGGTGCACCACCAGCGCGATCGCGTCGGGCTGGTCACGTTCGACAGCGACGTCATCGACTTCGTGCCGCCGTCCGCGAAGCACATGGAAGTGGTGCTGCACAAGCTGGAGACGGCGAAGGCGGGGCGGCCCGGCGACCTGCGGGGGCCGCTGCACAAGCTGGCCGAGCACTTCGGCCGCCGCGGGGTCCTCGTCGTCATCTCCGACTTCTATGCACAGCCGGAGGAGGTGGTGGACGCGATCTCGCCGCTGCGGTTCCGCGGCAACGATCTGATCGTCTTCCACGTGCTCGACCCGACCGAGCTGGATTTCGGCTTCGGCGACGCGCAGCCGTTCGAGGATCTCGAGACCGGCGAGCAGATGCCGGTGGTGCCGGAGGGGTTCCGCGAGGAGTACAAGCAGCTCGTGAGCGCGCACATCGAGGCGCTGCAGCGCAGCTTCTCGAGCGTGCGTGTCGATTACACGCTGCTCAACACCGCGCAGCCGCTGGACTACGCGCTGTTCCGCTACTTGAACGGCCGGCAGAAAACGATGAAAGTTCGATGAGGGCCGACCTTTAGGTCGGCCGTGTTGACGATGTCATTTCTCGCGCCTCTCTTCTTCGTCGCGCTCGCCGGCCTGGCGATTCCCGTGCTGCTGCACCTGACGCAGCGCGAGAAGAAGCAGGTGCAGATGTTTCCGTCGCTGATGTTCGTGCGGCGGATTCCGTACAAGGCCGTGCGGCGGCGCAAGATTCAGAACTGGCTGCTGCTGGCCGTGCGGCTGACGGCGCTGGCCCTGATCATCATGGCGTTCGCGCGGCCGTGGCTGCGGCGGACCGACGCGGCGGCGCCGATCGGGAACGGCGCGCGCGAAGTGGTCATCCTGCTCGACACCAGCTACAGCATGGGCTACGCCGATCACTGGGAGAAGGCACGCGCGGCGGCGCACGATGCGATTGCCAGGCTGACGCCCGCCGATCGCGGGACACTGGTCCTGTTCGCCCAGGGCGCCGACATCGTCACGCGCTCGACGCCGGAGCGCGAGCGGCTGACGGCGGCCGTGTCCTCCGCCAAGCCCGGGGCCGGGCCGACGCGCTACGCGCCCGCGCTCAAGGTGGCCGGCAGCATCCTCTCGGAATCGTTGCTGCCGCGGCGCGAGGTCGTGCTGATCAGCGACTTCCAGCGGAACGGCTGGCGCGGCGAAGAGGGCGCGCGGCTGCCGCAGGGATCGACCATCACGCCGGTGCCGATTTCCGGTGCCAGCGACAAGCCGAACGTCAGCATGACCGGCGTCTCGCTCAATCGCTCGACGTTCTCCAGCCAGGAGCGCGTCGCCGTCACCGCGGGCGTGGCCAATCGATCGGAGCGGCGCCTCGAGAACCAGCCGGTGACGCTGACGGTGAACGGCATCCCGGTCGGCAGCAAGCCGGTGACCATCGAGCCGGGCGCGTCCACGACCGTCAGCTTCGATCCGTTCACCATCAACGAGCGCAACATGAAGGCGACGGTGAAGATTGCCGATGATGCGCTCAACGCCGACAACACGTTCAACTTCGTCGTGTCGCCGGCGCAGCCAGTGCGGCTCGCGATTCTCGACCGCGGCAGTGCCGCGGCGAACCTCTATCTGGCGCGGGCCCTGGCGATCGGCGATCAGCCACGATTCGAGACCGTGACGCGGCAGCCGGAGGCGCTGTCGGACGAGGATCTGAAGAAGAGTGCAGTGGTGCTGCTCAACGACGTGCCGGTGTCGCTGCCGCTGGCGCGGCGGCTGGCGCGCTTCGTCGATCAGGGAGGCGGGTTGTTCATCGCGGCCGGCCCGCGCGCCACGTGGCCGGCGGAAGTCGATGCGCTGCCGGCGGCCCTCGGCAACGTCGTCGATCGATCGCGCGGCGACGTCGCGCGGATCGGTGCGATCGAATACGCGCATCCGATTTTCGAGCCGTTCCGCGCGCCGCGCAGCGGCGACTTCTCGTCGGTGCGCCTCTATGGGTACCGCAACGTCACCGCAGCGAAGGACGCGCAGGTGCTCGCGCGCTTCGACAGCGGCGCGCCCGCGGTCGTCGAACGCAAGGTCGGGAACGGCCGCGCGCTGCTGTTCGCGTCAACGCTCGACACGTCGTGGAGCGATCTGCCGATCCGTCCGATCTTCCTGCCGTTCGTACACCGGTCGATGCGTCACCTGGCGGCCTACAAGGACTCGCAGCCCTGGCTGACGGTCGGCGACGTGCTCGACCCGAGCGGGACCACGTCGGCCAAGGCGACCTCTGCCCAGGGCATGGTGGTGACGCCATCGGGGCAGCGCCGGCCGATCGAGGAAGAAGGGGCCGAGGTCATGCAGTTGGACGAGCAGGGCTTCTATGAGCTCCGCCGCGGCGGCGCGCAGAGCGATGTCGCCGTGGTCGCGACGAACGTCGATCCGGCCGAAGCCGACCTGACCCCGCTCGATCCCAAGGAAATCACCGCGGCGGCACTCGGGCCCGGTGGCGCCGCGCAAGGCAGCGGGCACGTGCAGATGACCCCGGAAGCTCAGGAACGAAATCAGCGCTTGTGGTGGTACCTCATGGTGGCGGGCATCGTCGTGCTCGGTGCCGATACGCTCATATCCAATCGCCTCGGTAGCGCCTAGAATTAGCAGGAATGCCGGGACTCCGCCGTCGCGGATCCCGGCCTACGAAGAGGACTCATATGCCTCGTTCATCGCCGCCCGCCACGCTGCTCGACATCATCCAGCAGGCCCGGTCACGCTGGCGGATGAAACTCGCCCTTCGCGGCGTGGTCCGCGTCGCTGTCATCACCGTCGCCGTGATCCTGCTGGCCGCATACGGTCTCGACTGGGCCCGCTTCACGACGACTTCGATCATCGCTGCCCGCATCGCGCTGGTGGTGACGGTGCTCGCGGCGCTCGTCTGGTTCCTGGTGCGGCCGCTTCGCCGCAAAGTGACCGACGAACAGGTCGCGCTCTATCTCGAGGAGCACGAGCCGTCGCTGCAGGCCACGCTGCTGAGCGCGGTTGAAGCCAGCCGGCACGGCAACCCGCAATCCGCCGCGCTGGTCCAGCGCGTCGTTGAACAGGCAATCGAGCGCTGCATGCAGATCGACGCGTCGCGCCGCGTCGAGCGCCTGCCGTTGCGCCGCTATGGCGTCGGTCTCGCGGCACTGGTGCTCGCGGCGTCGGCTGTGGTGACTGTGGGTCCCACGTTCATTCGCAACGCCCTGAAAGCGCTGGTGCTGCTGCAGGGGGACCTCGAGGCCGCGGTGCCCTATCGCATCCAGGTGAAGCCCGGTAATGCGACGGTGCCGAAGGGCGCCGATCAGACGATTCTCGCGAAGTTGAATTTCACGACCGAGGAAACCGTCGTGATGGCGCGCCGCAATCCGACCGGCGGCTTCGAGCCACTCCCGCTGTCGCTCAACAAGGATGGCCAGTATGAAGGCATCCTGTTCGACGTCGTTGCGCCGCTGGAGTACTACGTGCTGGCGGAAGGCGTGCAGTCGCCGCACTACACGTTGCGCGTCGTCGATCTGCCGTACGTGCAGCAGCTCAATCTCGAATACCACTTCCCGGCCTACACCGGTCTCGATCCGCAGAAGGTCGAGGATGGCGGCGACATCGCCGTGCTGCGTGGCACCGACGTCGACGTGCAGATCACGCCGACGATGAAGACGACCGGCGGCCGCCTGCTGGTGGACGACAAGACGTCGCTGGAGTTGACGCTGCAGAAGGACGGTACGCTGACCGGTCATTTCCGCGCCGACAACAAGGGCTTCTATCGGGTCGAGCTCAATGCGCCCAATGGTGAGAAGGTCGCGGCATCGCCGCAATACACAATCGACGTGCTGGCCGACGGCGCGCCGACGGTGACCTTCCACCGACCGGGCCGCGATACTTCGGTCTCGCCGATCGAAGAAGTGTTCGTCGAGGCGAACGCCGACGATGACTACGGCGTGCGCGATCTCGAGCTGGTCTACTCGGTGAACGGCGGTCCCGACAAGGTGGTGAAGCTGTTCGAAGGCGCCGGCAAGCGGTTGCCGGAAGTCACCGCCAGCCACACGTTCTACCTCGAGGAACTCGGCGTGAAGCCGGGCGATGCGGTGTCGTACTACGCGCGCGCGATGGACAACGATGTCGTCGGCGGCGCCAAGCAGGCGAGCAGCGATATCTACTTCCTGCGCATCCGACCGCTCAACAAGAGCTTCCGCCAGGCGCAGTCGCAGGGCGGCGGTGGCGGCGGCGGGGGTGGTGGCGGCAACCAGCAGATCGAAGCGTTGTCGGAGCAGCAGAAGCAGATCATCTCCGCGACGTTCAATGTCGATCGCGACCGGAAGAGCAAGGCCAAGACGGGCGCGAAACTGCAGCAGGATTCGACGGTGGTGTCGCTGTCGCAATCGCGCCTGCGCGAGCAGGTCGAAGGACTGCTGACGCGCATGAACAGCCAGTTGGTGCAGCAGGATCCGGCCTTCAAGAAGATCGGCGACATCCTGCCGCAGGCCGTGACGGCGATGAAGGAAGCCGAAGGCAAGTTGAACGCGGCGTCGCCGGATCAGGCCCTGCCACCGGAGAACCACGCGCTGCAGATCCTGCAGCAGGCGGAGGAAGAGTACGAAGTCCAGGTCAGCGTCCAGCGCCAGCAGGGCGGCGGCGGTGGCGGTGGCCAGCAGCAGCGCGATCTCGCCGAATTGTTCGAGCAGGATCTCGACAAGATGGCGAGCCGCTACGAGACGGCCAACCAGCAGTCACAGCAGCAGCAGGACCAGCAGGTCGACGAACTGGTCGAGAAGCTGAAGGAACTCGCGCGCCGGCAGGAACAGGAGGCGGAGCGGCAGCGCCGGCGGGCGCTCGAAGGCCAGCTTTCCGGCGGCGGCAACAGCGGCGCGCAGCAGCGCGCGCTGGCCGATCAGGTCGAGGAAGAAGCCCGTCGTCTCGAGCGCCTGGCGCGCGACGAGCAGCGGCAGGACCTTGCCGAGGCGGCGCGCCAGATGCAGGAAGCGGCCAAGGCGATGCGGCAGGCCGCCGCCGGTGGCGACGCCAACGCGCAGGCGCAGGCACAGGCGTCGCTGGAGCGGCTGCGCGAGGCGCAGCGGCAACTGCAGCAGGGACAGGCGCAGCGCACGCAGGACACGATCCGCAACGCGAAGCGCGATGCCGAGGAGCTCGCGCGTCAGCAGCAGGAGATCGCGAACGGCACGAAGAACCTGTCGTCCACGGATTCAGGCCTGCGCCGGCAGCAGGCGCGGCAGTTGATCGACAAGGAAGACGAACTGCGCAACGGTCTCAACGGCCTCGAACAGCAGCTGGCGCGCGCCTCGCGCGATGCCAGCAAGGATGAAAAGGCCTCGGCGAAGAAGCTGACGGAAGCCGCTGACGCGATTCGTGGCAATCAGCTTGGCGAGCGCGTTCGCCAGGCCGGGAACCTGATCGGCTACAGCGGCAGCAGCCAGTCGATGATCAACTCTTTCCAGGGTGAGATCACGCGCGGCATCGACGACGTGCGGAAGAAGCTCGACGAGGCGGAAGCGTCGCTGGGGCAGGGCACCGCCACGAAAGGCGATCGGCAGCAGCAGACGCGCGAGGCCGCGCAGCGGCTGGCGCGACAGTTCGACTCGATGGCCGAGCGGACGCGCGAACGCGGTACGCGCGGCCAGAACGGTGAGGGCCAGAACGGCCAGCAGCAGAATCAGCAGGGCCAGGGTCAACAGGCACAAAACGGCCGGCAGGGTCAAAACGGTCAGCAGGGACGTGATGGCCAGCAGGGCCAGCAGGCGCAGAACGGTCGCGGCCAGCAGGGCCAGAACGGACAAGGCCAGAACGGCCAGCAGGGTCAGAACGGTCAGCAGGGACGGAATGGCCAGCAGGGTCAGCAGGGCCAGGGCGGTCAGCAGGGCCAGGGCCAGCAGGCGCAGAACGGCCAGCAGGGCGGTGGCCAGGGTGGCGGCCGCAACAACAACGACGGTAACTACGGTGGCACGCGCGTGGGCGAGTACGCCGGCGGCGGCTATCGTGCGGGTGACGACTACGGGTGGGGCGGCTGGTGGAACGGCCAGCCGTTCCAGTTGAGCGACGAGGACATCCGGCAGTTCCAGAATGAGGCGCGCCAGTACGGTGACGAGGCGCAGCGGCTGCGCAGTCAACTGCGGCCCGAGGATCTGAAGGGCACCGACATCGACCCGCGCGATATCGAAAAGCTGGTCGGCGCCATTCGCGATCTGCAGGACTCGCGGGTCTACAAGGACCCGCGGGAGCTCTCACGCCTGCAGTCGTACGTCGCCGAAGGCTTGAAGCGCGTCGACTTCGCGCTGCGGAAGCAGCAGGACCAGAACAACGCCGTCGCGATCTCCGGATCCGACGAAGTCCCCGATCAGTTCCGGGACGAAGTCGCCGAGTACTACCGCTCGCTCGCCAAGACGCCGCAGAAGTAGCAGCACCGCGCGGTGGGTAGTGGGCAGCGGCTGGTGGGACAGAGAGTCTCCACTGGCTGCTGCGGCTACCCACCACCGACACCCGGCCCTCCGGCAGCAAGCCCGCCCACCAGCCACTCCCCACCAGCCACCAACCAGTACGAACTCCTTCGTATTGACATTACGAAATCTTTCGTAGACGATCCGCCGTCATGGCGGACTGGGTGATCGAGACCGAGCGTCTCTCGAAGCGTTACCGCGGCGTCGACGCGGTCAGCGATCTGACGCTGCGCGTGGCCGCGGGCCGAATCACGGGATTTCTCGGACGCAACGGCGCCGGCAAGAGCAGCACGATCAAGATGCTGCTCGGGATCGTGCGGCCGACCGCCGGCACCGGCCGGCTGCTCGGGCGGCGGATCGATGATCCGGCGGAGAGCCGCGAGGCACGGCGCGAGGTCGCCTACGTGCACGAGGACAAACAGACCTACGCGTTCCTGACCGTCGCCGAGATGATCGCGTTCACCAGCCGGTTCTACACGGACTGGCGACCCGAGGTCGAGCGCCGGCTGCTGCAGCAATACGAGTTGCCGCCGTCGCGGAAGGTGCGAACGCTGTCCAAGGGCATGCGGACGAAGCTGGCGCTGCTGCTGGCACTGTCGCGGCGGCCGCAGCTGCTGATACTCGACGAGCCGAGCGAAGGCCTCGATCCGGTCTCGATCGAGGAGCTGCTGCAGGAACTGCGCGCCGCCGCGGCGGATGGCACCACCGTGTTCTTCTCCTCGCATCAGATCGCGGAAGTTGAGCGCGTCGCCGCGCACGTGTGCATCATCGATCGCGGGCGGCTCGTGGTTGACGCGCCGACGCCGGCCGGCCTGCGCGAACTGTTTCTTGCTTCGGTAGCCGCGCGATGAGTCCGCTGATCCGCAAGGCGTGGTGGGAGAGCCGGATTCGGTTCCTGCTCTGTGCGGCGGTGCTTGCTGGCGGAGCGGCCGAATTCCTCGTTCGCTCGCGCACGGGTTTTCCGCCGGTTGAAGTGCCGGCGCTGAAATACTCCGCGTTCGTCTGGGGCAACCTGATTGGCAACCATCAGCCAATCGTGTTCGCAATGATCTCCCTGGTGCTCGGTTTGGGCGGGCTGCAGCGCGAGCGCGCCGCGGGAACCGCCGCTTACACCCTGATGTTGCCCGTAACCCGTGGCGCGCTGATCTCGGCGCGGGCGCTCGTGGGCATCGCGCAGGTGGTCGTCCTTGCCACCGCGCCGCTCGTGGCGGTTGCGCTGCTCGCCCCAGTCCTTGCCAATCACAGCTACCCGATCGGACAGGCCGCGCATTTCGCGCTTCTCTACATGGCGTGGGGTGTCGTGTTCTTCGCCGTGGGACTGCTCTGGTCGACGCTGCTGTCGGGCACCCTCTCCGCCCTGGCCGCCTGCGTCGTTACCCCGTTTATCTATCTGATCCTGATCGCGTCCCATGTGGACGAGCGCGGCCGGTGGGTCGACGCGAATTTCGCGACGTTCATGAGCGGCATGGCGTATCTCGATCGCGTGCACTCTGGAACATCGCTGCTCGGGCCGGTGTTTCCGTGGATCCCATGCGCGATGCTGCTGGCCGTAGCGGCCGTCGTCTTCATGCTCGCGGTGTGGCGAACGAAGCGCCAGGACTTCTGAGGTGATGGCCGCACTCTACTGGAAGGCGTGGCGCGAGAGCCGTGGCAGGTTCCTGACGGCGCTGCCGGTGATGATGGCTGCGTGCGTTGTGTCGGCGCGGTCGGATGTGAGCCGGCTGATGATATTCCCGCCGCCGACGCTGGAGCAGTACATCTGGAACTCCGTGTACGACGGTGCCGCGCGGCTCCTGTTCGTACTGGCGGCACTGACGCTCGGCCTTGGCGGCGTGCGCGCCGAGCGCATCAGCGGCAGCGAAGCGTTCACGCTCAGCCTGCCGGTCATGCGACACCAGTTGGTGCTGACCCGGGCGATCACCGGCGCCGCGCAGGTGGTGGTGCTGGCGATGGTGCCACTCGTCATCATTCCCGCCGTTACCGCGCGCTATCAGGATCACGTGTACCCGGCGGTGCAGGCCTGGCGGTTCTTCGGATTGTTTGCCGCGGCCGGCTTCGCCTGGTTCGCGATCGGGTTTTTCTCTTCCGTGATTTTCAGCGGCGAGTACACCGCTGCGGCGGTGTCGCTGGTGACCCCGCTCGCGATTGCCGGCGTGACGAGCGCGCCCGGGCTTCAGGGCCTTCGTCCGCTCAATCTCTTCAACATCATGAGTGGCGCAGACCTCTCGTACCTCGATGCGAGGAGACGGCTGCTGATTGCCATGCCGTGGGAGACGGTCGTCGCCGTCATGGCGCTCGCCACGGTGTTGCTGTGGGCAGCGGTTCGGGCGGTTGAGGCGGATGGATGAGCAACCCCAAATCCCAAATCTCAAGGTCGGCCCACCGCCACCGGCCCACTAGCCACCGCTCGCTACCCACCAGCCAGATCATTCCGCCGCACCACGATAATCTCAACCTCTGGATGGCCGGATGTCACCGCGAGGCCGAGTTGATCCTGGAGCGCCGCCAGGAACGACTCGATTCCGCTGTATGTCCCGACGACCTGAATGTCGTACCGGTCGGGCAGGCCCGTCTGGTCGACGACTGGGCGCTGAAGGAATTCTTCGAGCGTCGTTGCCAAGTCGGCCATGGAGCCACCCGACATAGAAACCGGTCCGATGGAATGCAGCCTTTCCCTGCCCGGCGACCTCGCATCGAAGACACCGGCGACGGTCGAGAACTCCATTGAACCGAAATGGCTGCCACCGTAGAGCTGCTGGGCCGCGCGCCGGAGGAGCGAGTCGCCGCGAGGAGCGCTCAAGACGTAAGCGTCGATCGGTCGCCGCTCGCGCGTGAGCGAGATGCCCAGATGGTGCGTCAACCGTTGGATTACCTGCAGGTCGGTGACCGGCAACCCAGTCTCGACGTGCAGCGCGCATTCATATCGTTGCGGCCCATCGAGATCGGGAGGCAGATCGATGCGGCGCGCGTCGGTGTGGAGAAGCTCGCCCAACAGCTCGCGCAGCGTGAACCCCCTGGCCGCGAACTGATCCGCCCTGCGAGTTGTCGCACGCCCGGCTGGTTCGTCCGCGCTCATGAGTGAGACGTGCAGGCCCAGCCGGGGACTGCCGGTCACCGGCGATCGAGTCTGTTCAGCGGTCTCCGCGGGATGTTCGTTGAGCAGCAGCACGATCGCTTCGCGCACCTTTTCGAGCTGAATTCCGTGGGTGTTCAACAGGCGGCACGCGACCGTGGTGTCGTCGCGCAGCAGGCCCAGCAGCAGGTGTTCCGTGCCGATGTAGTGATGAAGCAAGCGATCCGCTTCTTCCTCGGCGGCCCGTAGGACCCGCTTGGCCGCGGGGCTGAACGGGATCTCGGCGGATGTCGGGATCTTTTCGTGGGTGGTCGTCTGCTGCTCGATTTCCTGTCGCAACTCGTCGACCGCCAGGCCGGCGCGCGTGAAGAGCCGGCTCGTCACCCCCTTGCCCTCGCGCAAGAGCCCCAGCAGCAGATGTTCGGTCTCGATGGAAGGGTTGCCAAGCTGGCTGCATTCGTAGCGGGCAAAGAACAGCACCCGGCGGGCGCGTTCCGTAAATCGTTCGAACATGGCGGCGAAGTGTAGCGCGGCGGCTGGCGGAATGGCGCCTGCCGCCTGGCGCCGGGCGATGGACGAGACCGCTGGCAGTGAGGTCGTGGACACGATTCAACGTCCCGCCACCCACCAGCCGCTCTACGAACCCCTTCGTATTGACAACTACGAACAACTTCGTAGATGATCGCGGCCCATGAAGCGACCGACGGATGCGGAGCTGGCGATTCTGCGGGTGCTCTGGAAGCGGGGCCCGAGCACGGTGCGTGAGGTGGTCGAGGAGATGCGGCACCAGGGCGCGTACACGACCGTGCTGAAGACGCTGCAGATCATGACGGAAAAAGGGCTCGTTCACCGCAACGAGGATGAACGCACGCACGTCTACGAGGCGGCAGCATCGCAGGCCTCGACGCAGAAGCAGCTCGTATCGGACCTGATGCATCGCGCGTTCGACGGATCCGCCGCCAAACTCGTGTTGCAGGCTTTGCAGGCGGGCAAGACGTCGCCGGACGAGCTCGCGGAGATCCGGCGGCTGCTGGAGACGCACGGCAGGAAGAAGGGAGGCCGGTGATGGCGGCGTGGACGATCACCGTCGGTTGGACCCTGGTGCATTTCCTGTGGGAGGGCACGCTGGTCGCGCTGCTCGCCGCCGCGGCGTTGTGGCTGCTGCGCGCTGCGTCGGCCCAGGCGCGGTATCTCACCGCATGTGCAGCGCTCGTCGCGGCGCTTGGCGCCCCGCTTGTGACCGCGCCCACGGTGGCGGTGATGACGTCGACGTCCGATCGGACAATTGGTGCCGCGGTCGCGTCGTCGCGTATCGCGACAGATGGTGGCGCCGCCGTTGTGCCGCCTTCGTCAAACGCCGCGGCGAGGCTCGCCGGCGCACTACGCAACAGCGGGAGATCCGCACGGGCGAGCCTGACAAGGCTCGCTTCACAACCGCCGGCCGCCGGCGGCGGTACCTCGGCGCTGTCGTGGCTCGCGGCGATATGGGTTCTGGGCGTGGTCATTCTGACGGTGCGCCTCGCCGTCGGCTGGTGGCGCGTCCGGCGGCTTCATGCGCTGGCGCTGGCCGAGCCGGCGTCGCCATGGCTCGAGTCCGCTGCACGGATCGCGCAGCGTCTGCGGCTGTCGCGCGCGATTCACGTCGTCGATTCGCGCCTGGTGGACACCCCGGCCGTGATCGGCTGGCTGCAGCCGGTCGTGTTACTGCCGATCGCCGCGCTGACGAATCTCTCGCCGGCGCAGGTGCAGGCGATCCTCGCCCACGAGCTCGCGCACATCCGCCGCCACGACTTCCTCGTCAACGTCCTGCAGACACTGGCCGAGACGCTGCTGTTCTATCACCCGGCAATCTGGTGGTTGTCCGCGCGCATCCGCATCGAGCGCGAGCACTGTTGTGACGACATTGCCGTGGAGGTGTGCGGCGATCCGGTGATCTACGTCGAGGCGCTCACGGAGCTGGCGTCATGGGCCGTAATCGCGTCGCCGCTGGCCGTGGCCGCGACTGGCGGTTCCTTGCTGACCCGGGTCCGCCGGCTGCTGCAGCGGCCAGGCACGGTCGATCGGCGACGTCCGCGGGCGGCGATCGTGATCGCCGCCACCGTTGCTCTCATCGCGCTCGCCGGGGCGCGGTGGATGGTTGTGGCGCAGACGACGGACACGGCGGGAGCAACAGGCGGACGTGCCGCGGGTCCGCCGCAGATCAACCACATGCTCGGCTTCGAGCTGTTCCCCGCGCGTGTCCGCCTGGCGACAGAGGACCCGCTGGAGGCGCGCGCATGGGATGTCAGCGTAGCGTTTCCGGGCGGGGAGGCGGTGTTCAAGGGGTTCACGGCCCGCAGCCTCGTGCGCTATGGCTACAACCTGGATGACACGCCGGTGATGGATGGACCGTCGTGGCTCGACACCGAATCGCAGACGTTGCGCGCCGAAACGTCCGCGCCGATGCCCGATCCCGATGACTATCGCCAGGCGATCCGTACAGCGCTCGAACAGCAGTACGGCATCTCGATTCGTCGCGATGCGCGGCTGTTCCCGGTGTTGGCGCTGGTTCCGGTTCAGGCGGGACGTCTCGGACCGAACATGCACCCGACCGCGGTCGGATGTCTCGAGGGGCGGCGCGTGAAATCCGATACCGTCGGCCCGATGCTGATCCAGCGCGGTCAGCAGACGACGATCTGCGGTTTCGAGGATTCGATCACCGGCTTCAGGGGCATCCGCGTCAGCATGGCGGAACTGGCGGCATCGCTGCGGCGCTACCCGCTGGGTGAGGTCTCGCGCGATGAGAAGGGGCGCGGCCGCGATGTCGTCGATCAGACCGGCGTGACCGGCGATTTCGATTTCACCCTCAGGCTCGGGTTCCTCCCGCTCGCCGCGATTGCGACGGCGCATCCGGATCTCGCTGGCGGCCTGGGCACGTTCGGGGTCCACACGTTGCCGGCAGCGCTCGAGCAACAGCTCGGCCTGCGACTGGTCCAGACCAAAGCGACCAGGGACATCGTCGTAATTGCGTCCGCACAGAGGAGGTCATCGTGACGCGTAGGAATGTTGCCGCGGGCCTGGCGCTCGCCCTTGCCGCACCAGCGCTGCTCGCCGCGCAGTTACCCGTGCCTCCCGGTCCGCCGGTCGATCCAGACCTGCAGTTCGAGGCAGCATCGATCAAGCCGTACGACGCGACGAGCGGCGGGGCGATGATGCGGATGATGCCGGGACAGCTTGACGCGGTCGGCATTCCGGTGCGGCTCCTGCTGCGGCAGGCGCTCCGCGTGCAGGACTACCAGTTGATTGGATTGCCGTCCTGGGCTGATACCGAGCGCTACGCGATCGTCGCGAAAGCGCCGGCCGGCGCACAACAGAATGCGATGCCGGTGATGCTCGTCAACCTCCTGAAGGATCGGCTCAAGCTGGCGACACACGCTGAAACGCGCGAGATGCCGATCCTCAATCTCGTGCTGGCTCGGGCCGACGGCAAGCTTGGAGCCGGACTCAAGCCGTCGTCACCCGAGTGCCAGGCGATGATCAGCGCGCGCGCGGCTGGACCCGGTCCCGGCGGACCTGGTCGCCCGGGCGGACCCGGTGCAGGACCGGGCGGCCCAGGGGGCCCGGGTGGTCCCGCTGGTCCCGCCGCTGGCCCCGGACGTGGGGCACCTCCCGGACCGGGTGGGCCCGGCGGTCCACCGTCATTCGACGAGAAGAACCCGCCCTGCGGCGGGATGCGCATGGGCGGCGGTGTTGCCGCCGGTGGTGGGATCGGCATGGCGCAGATCGTCCAGTTGCTGTCGCAGTTCACCGGCCGTCCGGTGAACGACAAGACCGGCCTCACCGGTGTCTACGATTTCTCGCTGAAATTCACGCCGGATCCGGGTCTTGGCGGCGGCAGTAATCCATTTGGACCACCGCCCCCGGGCACGCCGCAACTGGCACCTGATGCCGACCCGAACGCGCCGAATATCTTTACCGCCGTGCAGGAGCAGCTCGGGCTGAAACTCGATAGCACGCGCGGTCCCGTGCCGGTAACCGTGATCGATCGGATTGAAAAGCCAACGCTCGATTGAGCGGATCCATCGTAGAGGCCGACCTTCGGGTCGGCCTGCCACCGCGAGGCCGCCCCTGCCGGTCTCGTGCGCTGCGTCTATGATGCGCGGATGCCGAAGAGGGATCCGCGCGTGGACGCCTATATCGCGAACGCGGCGGACTTCGCGAAACCACTCCTGACACACTTCCGCGCCGTCGTCGACGAGGCGTGTCCCGACGCCGTGGAGACGATCAAGTGGAGCACGCCGTCGTGGCAGTACGCCGGCTCCTCACTGTGCAGCATGTCGGCGTTCAAGCAGCATTGCTCGTTCGGCTTCTGGCGGGCGAATCTGCTCACCCTCAACGGCAAGCCGCTCGGCTTCGGCGCCGATGGTCAGCTCTCGCACGTCACGTCGAAAAAGGATCTGCCGCCGCGTCCCGTGCTCGTGGCGCTGGTCAAGCAGGCCGCGAAACTGAATGCCGACGGCGTGAAGACGTCGGTGATGTCGGGAGCGCGGTCGCGTCGTCCGGCGAAGCCGGTCACGGTACCGGCCGATTTCAGGCGCGCGCTCGCCACCAACAAGGAAGCCCGCGACACCTTCGACTCGTTCTCGCCGAGCCAGAGGCGCGAATACGTCGAATGGATCAGCGAAGCGAAACAGGAGGCCACGCGCGCGAAGCGGCTGGCAGCGTCGGTCGAATGGCTTGCCGAAGGAAAGCCTCGAAATTGGAAATACATGAAGTGACCCTGGCCCGGCCAAAGCCGGGCCAGGTCCCTGGGCACGCATGATGCTCTCTCAACCGCAGGGATTCCCGAGCTCGAGAGGAGAGCGTCAATGAGAACACTTGCTGGTTGGATTTCCTGTGCCGGCCTCGTCTGTTGCGTCGCATGCGGGCAGACGGACGCCGGTATCACCACGGCCGTGAAGAACAAGATGGCCGCAGACGATACCGTCAAGGCGTACCAGGTCAACGTCGATACGCAGGATCACATCGTGACCCTCAAGGGCGACGTCAATACCAGTGCAGCGAAGGAGCGGGCCGTCCAGATCGCGCGCGACACCAGCGGCGTCCGCGACGTGATCGATCAACTGACGGTGACCGCGGCCACGAGCGGTGTCCTTGACACCGACGGGCCCGCCGTCGTGGCCCACGACGAAGTGCAGGTCGACGCTGGCGACAAGGCCGGCGCGAAGGCGATCGATGCCACGAAAAAGGCGGGCCGCAAGACCGTTGAGACCTCGAAGAAGATCGGTCACAAGGTCAAGGAGGCCATCACCGACGACAACAAAGACTCCGATCACGACGGCAAGTAGCCGGTCGCGGTAGCCACGTGGTACAAATCCCACGTGGCTACTCCGCGCAACCGCAAGATCTGCGACACGATTCTCGACGCCATCGGCAACACGCCGATGGTGCGCATCAACGCCATCACGCGCGGCGTTACCGAAGCCACCGTCCTCGTCAAGCTGGAGACCTTCAATCCAGGCAACTCGATCAAGGACCGGATGGCGCTCCGCATGATCGAGGACGCCGAGAAATCCGGTGAGCTCAAACCCGGCGGCACCATCGTCGAGGGCACGTCCGGGAATACCGGGATGGGGCTCGCCATTGCCGCGGTCATCAAGGGTTATCGCTGCATCTTCACCACCACCGACAAGCAGTCGAAGGAAAAGATCGATGCGCTGAAGGCCTTCGGGGCGGAGGTGATCGTGTGTCCGACGGACGTCGATCCGGAGGATCCGCGGTCGTACTACTCGGTGTCGTCGCGTCTGGAGCGTGAGATTCCGAATGCGTGGAAGGCCAACCAGTACGACAACCTGTCGAATACCGCCGCGAACTACGACTGGACGGCTCCGGAGATCTGGGATCAGACCGACGGCACGGTCACGCACATCGTGATCGGCGTCGGCACCGGCGGCACGATCAGCGGCGTCGGCCGCTACCTGAAGGAACGCAATCCGGTAATCAAGGTCTGGGGCATCGACACGTACGGGTCGGTCTTCAAGAAGTACAAGGAGACCGGCATCTTCGACAAGAACGAGATCTATCCCTACATCACCGAGGGCATCGGCGAGGACTTCCTGCCGAAGAATGTCGACTTCTCGATCATCGATCACTTCGAGAAGGTCACCGACAAGGACGCGGCGCTGATGACCCGCCG
>DATJEU010000118.1:0-9357 GCA_035496255.1 Vicinamibacterales bacterium | reverse complement strand
CGCCGCCGAAGGCGGCCAGCCGACAAACGCCTCCGTTCGTCCCCGTTGCCCCGTTGCTCCGTGTGAACCCGTTTCCTCCGTCACCTCCGTTGACTCGACCAGGACAACACAGTGAAACCACGCATCGTTCGAAACATTCAGCGCGCCGACGCGGCCGTGATCAACACGCTGCGCGATCATGGCGTCGCCACCGTCCACGAGGCGCAGGGGCGCACCGGCCTCATGCGGCCCTACATGCGCCCGATCTATCCGACCGCGAAAGCCGCCGGCAGCGCGGTCACCGTGCTCTGTCATCCCGGTGACAACTGGATGATCCATGCCGCGATCGACGTCGTCCAGCCGGGCGACATCCTCGTGGTCACGACCATATCGGAATCGACGGACGGCATGTTCGGCGACCTGCTCGCCGTCTCCTGCCAGGCGCACGGCGTCGTCGGCCTGATCATCGATGCGGGAGTCCGCGACGTCGCGGATATCACGTCGATGAATTTCCCGGTGTGGTCGAAGGCGATCAGCGCGCAGGGGACGGTGAAGAACACGCCGGGCTCGGTGAACGTGCCGGTGATCTGCGCCGGCGCCCAGGTCAACCCCGGTGACGTGATCGTCGCGGATGTTGACGGCGTGGTGGTGGTGCCGCGCGCGGGTGCGGCGGACGTGGCGAAGGCGAGCTCCGCCAGGATCACCAAGGAAGAAGGATCACGCGAGAAGCTGCGGCGCGGCGAAAAGGGCCTCGACTTCTACGGCCTGCGCGACAAGCTGGTCAAGGCCGGCGTCGAATGGGTGGATGAATAGGGCGCTCGCACTGGCCGGCGGGGCCGCGCTGTTTGCCATGGTGCAGGCGGTGCTGTTCCGTGTCGCCGTACCTCCTCTGGCGATCAGGGGCGGTGGCTGGTTTCTGAATACCGGTACAGGTGCGCTGGCCATGGCCTGCACCTTCGTCGTTCTCGGAGCCATCGTCGGTGGGTCCCGTCGAGACGGCATCCTGGAAGCGGTGGCGGCCGCCGCGGGCGCGATCGTGGCGATGATCGTTGTCCTTTATTCGATCGGCCCCGGCAAGATTTTCCCGATCGCCATCATGTTCGGCGTCTTCCTCATCGGCGGCGTGACCGTGATTGGCGTCGCCATCGGCACGATTGCCCGGGAGTACCTGTAGGGCGCATCTTGCTCTTTAGATGCGCCGGCGGCAGCCGGTCTAAAAAGCAAGACCGGCCCTACAGGTACGCGCCGCGCGGCTGGGTACCTGTAGGACGCATCTTGCTCTTTAGATGCGCCTTACTGTTTCGCGGCGGCGGCGGCTGCGGCCTGGCGCGCTTCCATCGCCTGGCGACCGCGCTTGTGGTTGTTCGAGAAGATCACGTGCAGCGACATCAGCGCCTGCAGCGGGTGCGCACCCGCTGCGGCCAGCGGACCCACATGATCGCTGACCAGGCCGCCATCGCCGACCCGAATCATCGACTTCGCCGCCTCACGCTGTTGCCCCTCGAGCCCGTATTCGTCCGCGACGTTCTCGAAGTCGTTGATGATCCGCTCGCGCAGCTCGTTGCTGTGGCGCGACTCGAACATCAGCTTGTTCAGTCCGTACGCCTCTGACGGCGGGTGCTTGTAGAACATATAGCCGCCGCTGTTGGAGAACTTGAAGCCGCCGAATTCCTGCTCCGCCTTCAGCTTGCGTTCGGCCTTGCGCGCGGGCAGGAACCGCAGCATGCCGAGCCCGTGATGCCAGGTCGGGATGTAGTCGATCAGCTCGCCAGGCACGGTGTGACCAATGGCGCCGAACAGCACCGCCCAGCTCAGAAGCTCGGTGTTGCCAACCTCGTCGAGCTGCGGACCGGTCATGTTCAGCAGCGCATCAGCGTTGCCGACTTCGAGCTGCGACACCAGCCAGCGATCGAAATCGAATTCGGGACTGAGGTACTTGGTCGTGCCGGGGAAGTGCGACATGCCGCCACTGGCGATGATCGCCACCTTCTCGGGACGGCCGTCGATGATCTTCTTCAGTGCCTTGCCGAGCGCCTCACACCGGCGCGGCGTCGGCAGCGGCGGCACGTAGACGTTGGTGAAGAACGGGATCACCGGGATGTTGCGCTTGCCGATCACGTACTCGAACGGAATCGAGAACGCGTGCCCGAGCTCCGCGTCCTCCGAATAGGCGATGTCGAAGCTGTGCTCGGTGACCAGCTTGTTCAGGACGTCTTCCGCCATCTCGCGGTGGATCGGCAGATCGTTCGTGCGTCCCGCGAACTTCGCTACCGCCCGGTCGCCGGCGACGATGCAGAAGGTAGGGATGCACGTGACCGAGAACGTCTCGACGTGATCGGCGCCGAGCACGATGATCACGTCCGGCTTCGTCTCGTCCAGGACCTTGCCCAGTTCCTCCATCGCCTTGCCGGCGGCTTCGAGCTGGTTCGGATCCTCGTCCGGCGGACGCGTGAACATGTACGGCGTGTGGCAGGTAGCCACGGCGGCGACGATCTGACCCATCGTTGTCTCCTCTAAACTCCCAATTGCCAAATCCCAACACTCCTTTGGGAGTTGGGACCTTGGGAATTGGGCGTTGTTTCATTTCCAATATAGCCGCATCGGGTTATCGACCAACAGCTTTCGTTGCAGCTCCGTGGTCGCCGCGATGCCCGGAATCCAATCCACCAGCAGCCCATCGTCGGGCATATGGTTTTTCAGGTTCGGGTGCGGCCAGTCGGTGCCCCAGAGCACGCGGTCCGGGAAGCTCTCGACCAGCCGCTTCGCGAACGGGACGACGTCGCGATAGGCGTGGCGCTCACCGTTCAGCGCCGGTGGCCCGGAAACGCTGAGGCGTTCGGGGCAGGTCACTTTCGACCAGACGTTGGTGTGTTCGCGCATCAGCCGCACGAACAGCTCGAATTCCGGGCCGTCGACCGCCTTGGTGACGTCGGGACGCCCCATGTGGTCGACCACGACCGTGGTCGGCAGGCTGGTGAAAAAGTCCCACAGCTCCGGCAGGTCCACCGCCTCGAAATAGACGACCACGTGCCAGCCGAGTGGGGCAATGCGGTTGGCGATCTCGACCAGTTCCTCGCGCGGCGTGAAATCCACCAGCCGCTTGACGAAGTTGAACCGCGTGCCGCGTACACCCGCGGCGTGCATGTCGCGCAGTTCGGCATCGGTGACCTGACGAGCGACCGTCGCCACGCCACGCGCCTTGTCGTTCGACGCGCGCAGCGCATCGACGAGCGCGCGGTTGTCCTTGCCGTGGCACGTGGCCTGGACGATGACGTTGCGCTCGAAGCCGAGGAAGTCGCGCAGGGCGAAGAGCTGTTCCTTCGAGGCGTCGCACGGCGTGTATTTCCGTTCGGGCGCGAACGGGAAGCGATCGCCGGGCCCGAACACGTGGCAGTGCGCATCGACGCTGCCGGCGGGAACCGTGAACTGTGGCTTTGTTGGATTGGAGTACCAGTCGAGCCATCCGGGTGTTTTGTCAAATTTGGTCATATCAGCTACCGGCGCATCTACAAAGCAAGATGCGCCCTACAGGTACCCGTAGGGCCGGTCTTGCTTTGTAGACCGGCCGCGTGACGCATCGAATTACCACGTTGCGCCCCCTACAGCGAAAAATCCTCCGTATCGATCTCCGGCAGCGTCGCGGCGTTGTAGCGCGGTCCCGAGACGGTGTTCTCGTTGATCAGCGAGTCGAGCCGCGCCATCGTGTACGGCGAGAGGTGCACGTCGACCGCGGCGGCGTTTTCCTCGAGATGGTCGACGCGCGTCGTCCCCGGGATCGGAATGATGTGTTCGCCACGCCCCAGCACCCACGCGAGCGCGAGCTGCGCGACGGTGCAGTGGTATTCCTGCGCGATGGCGCGGACGGCCGGCAACAACGATAGGTTGCTCGGCCAGTGCGCCGGCTGAAAGCGCGGCATACCGCGGCGGATGTCCTTCGGCGGCAACGCCTCGGGATCCGGCGGTGTGTCGGTGAGGAAGCCGCGCGCGATCGGGCTGAACGCGACGAAGGCGATGCCGAGCTCGCGACAGGCATCGAGCGCCGCGATCTCCGCGTTCCGGGTCCACATCGAGTATTCGGTCTGGACGGCGGCCAGCGGGTGCACGGCGTGTGCACGGCGGATTGTGTCGGCCGACACTTCGGACAGGCCGATCGTGCGCACTTTGCCTTCCTTCACGAGACTGCTCAGGACGCCGATGCTCTCCTCGAGCGGACGCCGCTTGTCCCAGCGATGGAGGTAGTAGAGATCGATGACGTCGGTCTGCAGGCGGCGCAGGCTGTCTTCGCACGTCTGCCGCAGCACCTCAGGGCGGCCGTCGATCTCACGCACGCCCTGCGCGTTCTTGAACATCCCGCACTTGCTCGTCAGGATGTATTCGTCGCGCCGCTCCTTCAGCGTGTTGCCGAGCAGCGTCTCGTTGGCGCCGAAACCATAGAGCGACGCGCTGTCGAGCATCGTGTACCCGATGTCGAGCGCGCGATGCAGCACTTTGGCCGCGTCCTCCGGCGACGGCGGTGTGCCGTAGGCGTGTGAGAGGCACATGCAGCCTAACCCGAGCGGGGAGACCTCGAAGGGACCGAGCGCGCGACGGGGAGCTGATGTCAGGGGCATGTGGGCAGGCCGCAACCTATCGATCCTATCGATCTCACGCCACGACGCCAAGGCGTCAGGGAAAGTCTCCCGCGTTTTTGCGTTTGGCGTGAGACCTACAGCGGCTCGCCCGGCGTAGGAGCACCCGCGAGCCAGGCCGCGCCTTCGGCGTACAGCTTCTCGACCGCCGCCCCCTTCAGTCCCGGCAGATTCTTTTTCACGTCGAAGCCGATCTTCGACTGCAGGTATGCCAGGTGACGATAGCCTTCCGGGAATTGCGCGAGGCGCTGCGGGTCCAGCGTCAGCGTCGCCGCCGGATCGATCGGGTCCAACCGATCCTTCTCGTAGATCGGCTGCCGCCGCACGATGCCCCAGCGAGCGCCTGTCCCGGGCGCAGTCGAGGGGCCTGTCCCGCGCGGCGTCGAGGGACGTTTCTCGAGGAAATCATAAAAGCGTCCGGTGACGACGACGTCGACGAGGACGCCGTCGACCTGCGCGCGCTGGAGGATCGCCATCTTCGTCTGCGCGATCGCGCGTGTGCCGGCGATGTCGGACGTGTGCGCGCCCTGGGCGTGCAGGATGTTGACGCCACGCTCGAACCCGTCGCGGCTGACGTCGATGAATCGTGACGCGGGACCCTGAAACCAGGTCGCCGTCATCCACCCATCGTCGTGCCACACGGTGGCGAAGCGATCCCAGAAGCCGGCGTCGCGCCACAGCACCCAGTTGTCGATCAGTTGGCGGATCTCGAGGGCATCGGCAGTCATGGCAGTCATGATTCTTGATTGGTGATTCTTGATTGTTGATTCTTGATTTGCAAACGCCGGTCGTCCGCCTTTTGACCACCGTAGAGGCCGACCTTCAGGTCGGCCACAACCATTCAAGAATCACGATTCAAGAATCAAGAATATGATTGACGGTTGGGAGGAACGAGACGGACATGAAGATCTGTGTGGCAGGGCAGGGAGCGTTCGGCGTCAAACATCTGGAGGCGCTGCAGAACATTCCGGGCATCGAGGTGGTCGCGCTCGCCGGCGGGAGCCCGGATTCGACCAGAGAGGTCGCCCAGCGGTTCAAGATTCCGCACTGGTCGCAGGACCTCGGCGAATGCCTGGCGCAGCCGGGTGTCGAAGCCGCCATCCTGGCCACACCGACGCAGATGCACGCGCGCCAGGCGGTGCAGTGCATGCGCGCAGGCAAGCACGTGATGATCGAGATTCCGATGGCCGACTCGGTCGCCGACGCGGAAGAGATCGTCAAAGTGCAGAAGGAAACCGGTCTCGTGGCGATGGCCGGTCACACGCGCCGTTTCAATCCCAGCCACCAGTGGATTCACAACCGGATCAAGAAGGGCGAGCTGACGGTCCAGCAGATGGACGTGCAGACGTACTTCTTCCGCCGCACGAACATGAACGCGCTGGGCAAGCCGCGGAGCTGGACGGATCACCTGCTCTGGCACCACGCCTGCCATACCGTCGATCTCTTCGCGTATCAGACCGGCCAGGCGATCTCGAAGCAGTTTGCGCTGCAGGGGCCGTATCACCCCGAGCTGAAGATCGCGATGGACATGTGCATCGGGCTCCAGGTGCCATCCGGGGCGATCTGCACGCTATCGCTCTCGTTCAACAACGACGGTCCCCTGGGGACGTTCTTCCGCTACATCTGCGACAACGGCACCTACATCGCCCGTTACGACGAATTGGTCGACGGCAAGAACAATCCGATTGACGTGTCCAAAGTGGATGTGTCGATGAACGGGATCGAGCTGCAGGACCGCGAATTCTTCGCCGCGATCAAGGAGAAGCGCGAGCCCAATGCGAGCGTCGCTCAGGCCCTGGCGGCGATGAGAGTCCTGGGAAAACTCGAGGACCAGTTGCTTGGTCGAGCGTAATAGCGCGGCGCATCTAAAAGGCAAGCTGCGCCCTACAGGTACGCAATCCGATTCCGCATCACGCCGATCCCCTCGATCTCGGTTTCCATCACGTCGCCGTCCTTCAGCCACTCCTGCGGGTCGCGGCCCATGCCGACGCCGGCTGGCGTGCCGGTCGAGAAGATGTCACCGGGTTCGAGGGTCAGTCCGGCGGAGAAGGTTGCGATGATCGTGTCGATGGCGAAGATCATGTCGCGCGTGTGGCCGTGCTGCTTGGTGACGCCGTTCACGCGCAGCTTCACCGCCTTGTTCTGCGGATCGCCGAACTCGTCTTCGGTGACGACGACCGGTCCGATCGGACAGAAGGTGTCGAGGCTCTTGCCCTTGAAGAACTGCAGGTGCGCGCGCTGCAGATCGCGGGCGCTGACGTCGTTGATCACGGTGTAGCCGAAGACGTGACGGAGGGCTCGCTCCTTCGGGATGTCGCGCCCCCCAACCCCGATGATCACCCCGAGCTCCGCTTCCCAGTCCACCTGCTGCGTGATCCGCGCATCCACGCGCACATCGTCGAACGGACCGATGATGCTGGTCGGCGACTTGGTGAAATAGACCGGGACCGTCGGCAGCCTGACCTCGCGTTTCATCGCGCCAGCGGCCTCACGCACGTGCTCGGCGTAGTTCATGCCGAGGCAGATGACGTTCTTGGTCGGCCGTGGAATCGGCGCGTGCCAGCGGATGTCCGCGATCGCATAGCGTGCCGTGTCGGGCGCCTCGTCGACGATTGCCGGAATGCGGTGCCAGGCGTCGGGCCCCTGTTCGAGGAGGTCAATCAGCGATCCCGGCGCGTCGCCCGGCCAGCGCCCATCGGCCGCGGCCCTGACGTCGACGACACCGGTGTCCGTGAGCACGCCGAGTCGGGTGGTGGAATCAGCTTTCAATGAGAACGTGAGATAGCGCATCGAACGCCGAGTATAGACCGGCGCTCGCGGGATACCGGCGCTTGCAATAGCTCGTTGCGCGGGCCGGTACCTGTAGGGCGCATCTTGCTGTGTAGATGCGCCGAGACGTGACCAGACGTACGGATAGTCATTCGCGTTCTCGACTAATCCGGCACGGACCGGATTCTCCACGATGTACTTCGTGAATCGCGAGATGTCGTCCGACCGACGGAGGACGCGATCGTAATAGCCACGTTGCCAGAGGCTGCTGCCGGTGGCTCGCGCGTAGAGTCCGCCGGCGCGTTGCCGCGCCAGTTTGGCGAACGCGCGCAGATCGGACGTGCCGCTGCTTCCTTCCACGAGCAGGTGAACGTGGTCGGGCATGAAGCAGTACGCAGCGATCGAAAACCCGTGCTCGCGCGCCGTACGGCGAATCTGCATCAACACGAGATCGACCATCGCTTGCTGGCGAAACACGGTCGCGCGTTCCCGGACGCAAAACGTCAGGAAATACGTAAAGCGCCCGATGTAATCGAATCCCGCCAGTCGTGGTGGACGTGACATCAACACGGTTGAGGCGGCAACGTCCGTACCTGTAGGGCCAGTCTTGCTGTTTAGACCGGCCGCGAGGCGCATCTAACCAGCAAGATGCGCCCTACAGGTACCCGTGCGCCGTAACCGGTTTACCCGCGGCGTAACGCGTTCGCGTGACGCCGCGTGAATGTCCAGACAAATCCGTCGATCACAGCGGGCATAGCGATTGCCCTCTGCATCGCGCCGTGATCATGTCGCGCTCGCGTATCTCTGTGTTCTCTCTCCTCTGCCTGCTGCTCGCCGCGATGGCGGCTGCGCAAACGCCGGATCCGCCCGCTCCGGCTCCGGCGTCACCGCAACCGGTTCGCGACGAGACCGAGCTGAACGTGATCACGGTGCCGACTACCGAATCGATGCATCGGTTCGGCAGCCATGTCCGCATCACGCACCGGTTCGTGCGCGACTGGGCGCGCGGCGGACCGGGTGCGCTGGTGTCGGATCTATTCGGCGTCGACGAGGGCGCCGTCATCGGCCTCGACTACCGGTTCGCGCCGACCAGCAACACGCAGGTTGCCGCGTATCGGTCGATGCTGTTCCGCACGGTGCAGTTCTCCGGCCGTTACGACGCGCTGCGCCAGGGAACCATGCTGCCGGTGGCGTTGTCCGTGCTCCTCTCAGTGGAAGGGGCTAACAACTTCCACACGGATCACGCGCCCGCGATCGGCGCTGTTGTCTCCCGCACCTACGGCAAGCGGCTCGCGCTCTATGCGTCACCGACGTTCGTCTGGAACAGCACGACGCCCGGAAGTGCAGCGCTGGATCAGGAAGCGAATCCCGCTGACCTTGGCGGCGTCGGCGCCGTTCCGCCAACCATCGTAGACACGAACACCGCCTACGTCGGCCTGGCCACGCGGGTGTTGATTCCGAAGAACACCTACATCGCCCTCGAGTTCACGCCACGTCTGACCGGCTTTGCGCCGGGACGAGGGACGTGGGGCGTGGCGATCGAGAAACACACGCGCGGCCATCTCTTTCAACTGAATTTCTCGAACAGCTTCGGCACCACGTACGGCCAGCTCGCGCGCGGCGGCGAGAAATCCAACGTCTATATGGGCTTCAACATCGCGCGCAAGTTCTGACGCGCATCCTGGGAGGACAGGTTATGAAGCAGTGGGGAGTATTCATGCTGGCGGCCGTGTGCATTGCCGCCGTCGGCTGCGGCAGCGACAGCCCGTCGTCACCATCGACGACCAATCCGACGACGGTGACGTTCACGGCGCAGCTGCGCCCGTCGAACGAAGTGCCGGCCATCAGCGGCCCCGAAAGCAGTGGCACCGGAACCGCGACGATCACCTTCCACCTGACGCGAGACAGCGGCGGTGCGATCCAGTCGGGAACCGTCGACTTTCAAATCAGCGCGTCCAGTTTCCCGGCGGGCACCAGCATC
>DATJEU010000117.1:0-30968 GCA_035496255.1 Vicinamibacterales bacterium | reverse complement strand
CTGTTGATGGTTCCCATGTCGCGATCGCGATGACCGTGCCAGTCGATCCCCACGTCGCCGGCGCCGGCTGCGTCGATGACGGATCGCGCAAACCGTACGACCGCGCGTGCGCCGGCGGGAGTCGCATGGCCAACGGTGTCGGCGATGCAGATGCGCGAGGCGCCCGAATCGATGGCGGTCGTGAACAGCCGCCGCAACGTCTCCGGCTTGGATCGCGTGGTGTCTTCGGTCACGTACATCACGCGGAGGCCCTGCGCCACGGCGAAGCCGACGGCTTCTTCCGTGCACCGCTGCAGGTGATCGACGGTCCAGTCCTCCGCGTACTGCCGGATCGGACTCGAGCCGATGAAGCAGCAGCATTCGATCGGGAGTCCGGTCCGCTGCACGATCTCCGCAATCGGCTGGATGTCGGCGATCAGCGTGCGCGCGGCGCAGTTGGCCTGCAGCCGCAGCCGTCCCTCGACGATGGCGCGCGCGAGGACTTCGACGTCGCGAACGACGTGCGCGCCGGCGCCGGGTAAGCCGATGTCGGCCGTGTCGATGCCGATGTCGTCGAGCAGGTGGAGAATATGGATCTTCTGATCGATGGATGGCGCGCGCGCCGACGGCGACTGCAGGCCGTCGCGCAGCGTTTCGTCATTCAGGATGACCAGCGGCGGCCGCGGCGAGGGCTGGTCCACGTTCCAGTCGTAGATCAGGGCCTTATCCACGCTCGCCCCGCGCCATGACGACCGCGGCACCGATGCCGGCGACGACGACGGCACCGGCCGATGCCAGTCCCAGCCGCACGCCGCGACGAATCGCCGGCCGCATGACGGCATCCACTGAGACCCCTCGCTGATGACGTGCGTACGCGGCGCGCGCCTGCTCGGCGTACGCATGAGCGCCGTGGGCGGTCACGCGATCCTGGACGACGCAGAACACTGCGAGCGCTGCAAGGAACGTGAACACGACCACGCGGCGGACCACGCGGCAATTATAGGTCCCGCCTTCGCGGCTGCCGGCTTCGACGAGTCAGGTGCCGCCTTCGCCGTACCGGCTCCGGCGGGCAAGCCCGTTGACGCCGTGCCGGCTCCGGCGGGCAAGCCGTTGACGCCGTGCCGGCTCCGGCGAACAAGCCCGCTTGCGCCGTCCCGGGCGTGTGTCTTGCTACGTTGTGACTCGATCAGGAGGATGGCCAACCCATGAATATTCGAGACGTGATGACGACGAATCCGCGGACACTTTCACCCGAGGACAGCATTCAGAATGCGGCCCGCATCATGCGAGACGAGGACACCGGTGCGGTGCCCGTCGTTGATGCCGGACGACCGGTCGGCATGCTGACCGATCGCGATATCGTCATCCGCGCCGTAGCGGACGGCGGTCAACTGAACCGTCCGGTTCGCGAGATCGTGACCACCGGCGTCGTCTGTGTGACGCCAGAGATGTCGACGCGCGAGGCGAACGAGCTCATGAGCGAACACCAGGTGCGCCGCCTGCCTGTGGTCGAGGGCGACCGGCTCGTCGGCATCGTTTCGCTTGGCGACCTGGCGGTGAAGGAAGGCAAGGACCGCCGCACCGGCGACACGCTGCAGGATATTTCGGCGGGCGTCAAAGAACGCGGCTGAAGAGATCGAGCTCCCAGGCCGCGAACAACAGCGCCAGCACCACCAGGATCACCATCACGATGATCGGGACCCGCGACCGCCGGGGGCGTTCGAACAGCGACCCCTCCTCCGGCGGCTTGACGCGCGGTTCCGTCGTCGCGTTCCCGCAGCGATAGCAGATCAGGGCCTTGTCGGCGATGGTGGCGCCACAGTGTTTGCAGATCATGTCGGGCTTCGGGCTTCGGACTCCAGGCTTCGGGCCTTTGCGCAACGATCGTTCGCTGCGGCCCAGCTACTAATCGTACTATTGCAGTACCCGTAGCCCGAAGCCCGGAGCCTGTAGTCCGACATGATTCCCCTTCGCGACGTCATTCCGTCGCGCACCACGCCGTACCTCACCATCGCGATCATCGCCCTCAATGTGCTCGTGTTCGCGTACGAGTTCTCGCTGGGCGACGCCGCCAACACGTTCGTGCTCGCCTACGGATTGATTCCGGCGGCGTTCTCGTGGGCGACGGTGCTGACCTCGATGTTCGTGCACGGCGGCTTGCTGCACGTCGCGGGCAATATGTGGTTCCTGTGGATCTTTGGCGACAACGTCGAGGACCGCTTCGGCCACGGCCGCTATGTCTTCTTCTACCTGCTGTGCGGCACGGCCGCGGCGCTGGCGCAGACGGCGATGAGTCCGGACTCGATCGTCCCGATGGTGGGCGCGAGCGGAGCGATTGCGGGGGTGATGGGAGCCTACTTCGTGATGTATCCCCACTCACGGATTGTCACGCTGGTGCCGCTCGGGTTCTTCACGCAGATCATCGAGGTCCCGGCGATCTTCTTTCTTGGCTTCTGGTTCCTGATTCAATTCGTGAGCGGCGTCGGCTCGGTGGCGACCGCCGCGACCCACGCGCCGACCGGCGGCGTCGCGTTCTGGGCGCATGTGGCGGGCTTCGTCATGGGCCTCGCCGGCGTCCCGCTGTTCCGCCGGCCCGAACGCCAGCGCGTCGAGTGGTGGAACAGCGAACCGCCGCGGTCGCAGCTCTGACGACCGTCACAAAAGCCGCCACGACGTGAGATAGCCTCCGCTACCTCCGCGCCTGCTACTTCTCGCCCGTGTCCACCAGCTTCAGCAGCAGGTCCTGCGCGCGTTCGAACGAGGGCGCGATCTCGAGCGCGGCGAGCGCTTCCTGCTTCGCTTCGGTGCGATTGCCGACGGCGAGCAGCCCTTCGGCCAGGTCGGTGTGCGCGGCGGCTTTGTCAGGCGGATTGGCCGCGAGCGCGGACCGGAAGGCGCGCACGGCGCCGGCGGAGTCGCGCTTCTGCATCAGGCTGTGGCCAAGACCCGCCTCCGCTGCGGCGTCGAACGGATCGACGTTGACCAGCCGCTGATATGCATCCTCCAGCGATTGCGCGTCGCTGCCGCCCTTCGTCAGCGCCACCAGCCGCCGCGCCGATTCCACGTCTGCGTGATCGACCTTCATCACGTCCTGGAGTGCGCGGATCGCGCGGGCGGTGTCGCCCTGCTTCTCCGCGATGGCCGCGATCAGCTTGTTCGGGTTGTCGTCGCCGGTCGCCTTCGGAATCAACGCTGACGCGCGTTCGAGCGCCGTGATCGCGCCAGCGTGGTCGCCCGACTTCTCCAGCGACTTGGCCAGCGCCATCTGCACCGCGAAGCTGTCCGGGTTTCCCGCCGCGACCTTCTTCAGCTCGTCGAGCTCCGGTGGTGCCTCGCCCTCAGGCCGCTTCAAGGCCCGCAGGATCGGCTCGTACTTCTTCTGCATCGCCGCATCGAACGAAGCCTGCACCTGATCGATGTTCGCGCCAAAGACCTCCTGGAATGCCTGCTCGTCGGTGATCCCCTTCGCGTAGGACTTCACCAGCGCCTGCAGCGCCGGCTCGCCGTAGGCTTGCGCGAAGTGCTCGGCCACGAGCGACGCTTCGTAGTACGCGAGCGAGATCAGCTTCGGATCGCTGAAGGCCTCGTTCAACGCATCGAGCTTGATCGTCTGGCCCTTGCTGAGCGCGGACGCGAACGACACGTCCATCTCCCAGCCCCACTCCGGCCGCCCACGTTTCTCTTCCCACTGCGAGATGCCCTCGCTGAGCCAGCGCGGGATGCGGTTCTTCGACATCTGCAGCGTGATGACGTGCGTCAGCTCGTGCCACAGCGTCGGCTGCCAGTTGTATTCGCCGGGCGGCCGCGCATGGGGCGAGTCGAGCGCCACGACCTTGCCGAAGCAGACGCCAAGCGCGCCGATCATGCCGGGCAGCCCGAGCGTGCGCACGGCGAAGTCGTCGTGCACCGGAAACATCTCGATCAGAATCGGCCCCTCGGGCGTGAAGTTCCAGCGTTTCGACAGCGTATCGAGCGCTTCCCTCGCCAGCGGCACCGCCTGCTCGCGCATCACACCCGCTTCCGCCGGATCGAAGCGCATCGTGATGTTGCCGTCCTGCACCGTGACGAACGTATCCACCTTGTCGAGCATCGCCAGCAGGTTCTTCGTGACGACGCTGCTGTAGAAGGGATCGAGCTTGTAGGCGGTCTCGAGTTCCGGACGGGCCCCGGCTTCGTCACCGACGCGCAGCAGCTCCACGCCGAGGTCGGCGTGCGCCCGCGAGCTGTTCGGGTCGAGCTCCAGTGCCTTCTTCGTGAGCGGGATGGCTTCGGCGAAGCGGTAGTTGCGCGTCGCCACGTCACCCGCGACGCGATACACCTCGGCGTAGACGGGATTGATCTTCAGGGCCGCATCGACGCGCTTGGTGAAATCAGGCTGCCGGTCCTCGAGGAACGCGAGTGCCGCGTCCAGCGTGATCACTTCGAGGCTGTTCGGATTGACACCGAGCGCCTTGTCGATCGACGCGTGTGCGTCCTGCCGCTCGCGATTGTCGAGCGCAATCTCCGCCGACAACTGATACGCCGGGACATAGTTCGGGTTGATCTTCAAGGCGCGATCGAGGGCCTTCAGCGCCGCCGGCTGATCGAGGTCCGAGACCAGCCGGGCCATGCCGGTCAGCGCTTCGGCGTTGTTGGCGTCGGCCTCGAGGGCGATCTCGAACGACTTCTGTGCCGACTCGTTTTCGGCTTTCTCGAGGAACAGCATGCCCCACGCCGTGTTGATCTCCGGGTCCTTGGGGGCCAGGCGATCGGCATCGCGGAACAGGGTGTTCGAGTCCTGGAACTGGCCCAGCGCGCGCGCGGCCTGTGCCTGGCGCAGCACGTCCATCGCCGTCCGTCCCTGCGGTCCGTTGACGATCCGCTGCAACGTGCGGGTGCCGTCGGCTTTGCGACCGAGGTATATCTGCAACAGCCCGAGTTCGAGCGCGGCGTCGCTGGTCGGCGCGGACGTCACCGCCGGGGTGAGCGCCTTCTCCGCATCCTGGTAGCGACCGCGCGCGATCAGTGCGCGCGCGCGCAACGCGATCGAGCGCGGGTCGCGCTCGTTCTGCAGGAGCTTGTCGGCCTCGTCGTACTGTCCGACTTTGATGAGATTCGCCGCGTTGTCGGCGGGGGTGTTGCGCGTCTGAGCCTGCGGCAAGGTCCCGCTCGTCAGGAGCAGTGCGCCGATGGTCAACGCCAGAAGAAGAGATCGTCCGGACATATGTCAGTTAGACGCGTCACTGCGCCGACAGAGGCGGTTACGGTACTGGGGGCCAGTATAGCGTCTAGCGCAGGTCGAGAGCCTGCTCTTCGGACCTGATCCGCCGGCGCAACAGCTCACCGAAAATCAGCACGCTGCCGATGCCGGTGAGGGGGGCCGACACGAGCAGCGCAAAGCCGATGAGCTCCCCGACGACGGCGACGTAGTTCGGGTGCCGCAGCCAGCGATAGGGACCCGCGTGGACCAACGGCACGCCGAGGAGCACGAACACACGGAAGGTCCATCGGCCGTCGAGCGATCGAATCGCCCACACCTTCAGTCCCTTCGCGATGACGAGCACGATTGCGCCGGCGATCGTCAGGCGCTGCGTTCCACCGGACGTCGCGATGACGTGCAGCCCTGGCCGTGACGCCAGCAGGCCTTCGGCCGCCATGGCGACGAAGAGGGCCGGGTAGGCCACACGCATGACGGGATAGACCGGATCGAATGCGGCGACGGCACCGCGCGCACGCAGCGTCCGTTCGTTGCGCCGCGACACCTGCAGCTCGATCAGCATGATCGACAGCATCACGGTCAGCGCGACGATCGGGATCACGGTGTGCCGCCTTCGACCGCAAGCGAGACGTCGCCGGCAATGGCAATCAGCGAGCGCACGGGGGTGTTCCAGTGCGTCGCGATCGCCGCGGCGAGGGTCACGCCACGCGGCGAGCCGACGAGCGCACGCAGCGCACGGTTGATCCGCCACTTGCCGGCGAAGGCGCCGCGGCGCGCGGTCAGCAGCGCCTGATGTTGCGGTACGCCCGTCTCGATCTCACGCAGCGCCGACTGCGCGGCGAGCATACCGCCGGCCAGCGCGAAGCGGAGTCCGTCGCCGGTCATCGGATCGACGAATCCAGCGGCATCACCGGCCAGCAGCATCCCGGGACAGCCCGCTGCGCGCGCATCGACGCCCAGCGGCCCGAGCACGACCGCGTCGGAGACAGGCCGTGCCGACGTGAAACGATCCCGAAGCGCCGATTCCGAAGCGATCGCCCGTTCGATCACGCCTGCCCCGGTCGCGCGAGCGACGGTGTAATCGCGTACGACACACACGTTCGCGATCCCGTCGGGCAACGGCGCGATGCCGAGATAGCCGTCGCGGCGCACGTGCATCTCGCCGCGGTGCGAGAGGCCGGCCACGCCCTCGTAGTACGCCCCGAACGCCCATCGCCTGGGCCGTGTGGCGAAGCGGGTCAGGCCGACAACAGAACCGAGGCGCGACGCGCGACCATCGGCGGCGATCACCAGGCGCGCGGGCCAGCGCTCTTCGACACCATCGTGCGCGACCACCACGCCGCACACGCGCCCGTGTCGCTCGACGATCGGCCGCCGGGCGTTGAGGCGATCGTCGAAGCGGACGCCCGCGGCGATGGCCGAATCGAGCAACAGATGGTCGAACACACGGCGCGTCAGCGCCGCGCCGGAGACTCCGTCGGGATAGTCGGCGGTGACAGTCGCCCCGTTCGGTCCGGTCACGGTCATGCCGGAGACCGGGATCGCGCAACTGCGAACGGCGCGGCCAGGGCCGGCCGTGTCGAGCAGCGCCAGCGCGCCAGGATTCACGGTGTCGCCACAGAGCTTGTGCCGTGGAAACGTCTCGCGATCGATCAGGTGAACGTCGAGACCGGCCCGGGCGAGCGTCAGCGCCGCAAGACTCCCGGCGGGCCCGGCGCCGACTACGAGGACCTCGGGGATCAACTTGCCACTCTTAACTCCCAACTCCCAACATCTGACGCCGGACCAACTCCCAAAAAGGTCCACGCGGCTCGACAAGTTCGTAGAGGCCGACCTTCAGGGCGGCCCGTCTTGGGAATTGGACAGGCGTCAGACGTTGGGAGTTGGGAGTTCATCACGCACGCCCAATCACCAGTGCGCTGTTCTTCGAGCCGAACCCGAGACAGTTGCAGAGCGCCGCCTCGATGTGCGCGCGGCGGGGCTGCTGCGGGATGAAGTCCATCTCGCACGCCGGATCGGGATCGTCGAGGTTGATCGTCGGCGGCAGCATGCAGTGCTGCATGGCCAGGACGGTCGCCGTCACGCCGGCGGCGCCGCTCGCCCCCTGCGGGTGGCCGATCATCGACTTGATCGACGAGCCGGGCACGCGATCGGCCAGGTCGCCGAACACCTGGCGCACGCAGCGCGATTCGATCGCGTCGTTCAACTGCGTCGACGTGCCGTGATAGCTGATGTAGCCAATCTCCTCACGCGGCCGGCCGGACTTCTCGAGCGCGGTCTCGATGCACCGGATGATCTCGCCGCCATCCGGATCCATCTGCACGCGGTGGTAGGCATCGCACGTCGACCCGTAGCCCTCGATCCGCGCATAACAGGTGGCGCCCCGCGCACGGGCCCGATCCTCGCGTTCGAGCACGAGCATCCAGGCACCTTCCCCGAGCACGAACCCGTCACGGCCGCGATCGAACGGCCGTGACGCCGCACCGGGACGATCGTTGTAATGCGTCGACACGGCGCGCATGCGTGAGAAGCCAAAGATCATGCCCGGCAGCACGCAGCCGTCGGTGCCGCCGGACAGGAGGACGTCGTATTCGCCGGCGCGAATCAACGACGCCGCGTAACCGATCGCATCGGTGGAGCTCGTGCATCCACACGAGAGCACGTGACTGATGCCGCGCAGGCCCAGCGAGATCGAAATCTCGCTCGACACCATGCCGCAGATCCCGACCGCGATCGCATATGGCGTGACGTGGCGCCCGCCGGTGGTGAAGAAGTCCTCGTACTGCCGTTCGCCGACGTCGATACCACCGCCGCCACTGCCAATGAGGACGCCGGCGTGCGGTTCGCCCGCGCGCAGCCCCGCGTTGTTCCAGGCTTCACGGGCCGCGATCACGCCGAACAGCGCGGCGCGTGAATAGCGCTTCGGATCCGCGCGGCCGTCGCGGTCCTCGTCGCCCTCGAGCGCCTCCGCGGCCTCGATGGTGACGGGGGGTACCGCGGCCGCGACCTGACACGGGTAATCCGACGCGTCGAACTGCGTGATCGCGCGCGTGCCGCTGCAGCCATGACTGATGTGCTGCCAGAACACGTCGCGTCCGACGCCGAAGGGTGAGACGACGCCGATGCCGGTGATGACGACGCCTGGCCCGTTCACGGCGCCCGCGGAGCTGACGGAACGGGCGTTCATGCGGTCACTATAATCGAGGCCGTGACGCTACTCGGCGGACGGAGCACGACGGCCGGCCGCGTCTTCGCCTGGGGTGGGGCCCTGCTCTTCGCGGCGGCGCTGGGTTATTTCCTCTATGCGTACGCGTTTACCTTCGGGGAAACCCAGCACCGGCGCGCGCCGGTCGCGTCGTCCCACCGCGGGGCCGGTGAGATCGCGTGGGATGTTGCCCTCTTCACCGTCTTTGCGCTGCACCATAGTGTGTTCGCGCGCGAGCGCGTCCGTGCCTTCGTCGCACGAACCGTGCCCGCCTCACTCGAACGCTCTGCCTACGTCTGGATCGCCAGCGCCTTGTTGATCGTCGTCTGCGCGTACTGGCGTCCGATCGCCGGTGTCGCGTGGCAAATCCCGGCTGTAGCCGGCTACGCCATCATGGTGGCAGGCAGCTGGCTGACGCTGCGGAGCGCGGCGGCGATCGACATATGGGAGTTGGCTGGAGTCCGGCAGGCATGGCTGACTCCCGACTCCCAACCTCGAAGCGTGCCCAACGCCCAAAAAGAGACTTCGCAGACGGGTGACTTCCGGACGGCTGGCAGCGGGGTGGACGAAGCCGGTGGGAATTGGGAGTTCAAGACCACCGGCCCGTATGGCTACGTCCGGCATCCGATCTACTCGGGCTGGTTTCTGCTGGTGTTCGGAGTCCCGACGATGACCGCCACACGGCTGGTCTTCGCCCTCGTCAGCTGCGCCTACCTGCTGGTCGGGATCACCTTTGAGGAACGGTCGCTGCGGCGCGCAAGTAACGGCAAGTATGACGAGTACATGCAACGCGTCCCGTCGAAGCTGGTGCCGCGGATCTACTGATCCTCGTCGTCCTCCTCGACGTCCTTCGGCAAGCCTTCCAACTCTTCCAGGAACACGATGTTGCGATGTGAGGGGATCTCGAACTTGCGGCGACAGGTCGGGCAGACGACATCCTCGTCGACGCGCACGAGGTGGTCCTTGACCTTCTCGAACAGCGCGCGTGCGCGCGCGTCGGCACCAGTGGGCGGCTGCGCCTTGCGGGTCCGCCTGATCCACCTGATCGAGTAGTCGTTGGTCCGGCGACATTTCGGGCACTGAAATCGCGCCGGCCGCTGCTCAGGTTTCTCGGTGAAGAACTGACGTTCGTCCATGGTCGGTGTCAGGAGTCAGGAATCAGGATTCAGGAATCAGTAATGCGTCAATGGTATGTCCGAAGAGCCGGCCTCAACCACTGACTACCACTTACCACTTACCCATGACCACTGACCACAAGTAAACTCCCAAGAGCGCCCCGCATGGCCGAGCCGACGCCGCCGCAGCTCCCTTCCGAGCTTCCCGTCCTTCCCCTTCGCCGCACCGTCACGTTTCCGTTGACGTTGCAGCCGATTGCCGTCAATCGACCGGTGTCGATCGAATCGGTGAATCGCGCGCTGAGCGGCGACCGCATGGTCCTGCTGCTGCTCCAGGAGAACGAGGAGGACGAGCCCGGCCCGCAGGACCTGCGCAAGATCGGCACCGTCGGCCTGATCCGGCAGATGGCCAAGGTGCCCGGCGGCATCAACGTGATCATCGAAGGGGTCGCGCGCGTCCGCGCCGACGTCGTCACTCGCACCGGTACGTCGATGCGGGCGCAGATCACGCCGATGCCGGAAGTGGTCGAGCACACCATCGAGGTGGATGCGCACGTCCGCCGCATCCAGGAACTGATCGAGAAGGCGTTGCAGCAGTCCACCGGGCTGTCGGAGGAACTGCGCGGCGTGGTCATGAACATCGACGACCCGCTGCGGCTGGCGTATGTCCTCGCCACCCTCTTCGACATGAAGCCCGATGACAAGCAGAAGCTGCTCGAAGAGAACGACCTGCTGAAAAAGCTGCAGGCCGTCCATGGCGTGGTCACGCGCGAGGTCTCGCTGCTGGAGTTGAAAGGCAAGATCGAGTCGCAGGCGCAGCAGGAAATGACCGACGCGCAGCGGCAGTACTACCTGCGGCAGCAGCTCAAGGCGATCCAGCAGGAGCTGGGCGAGGGCGAAGGCAACGAGCTGGCGGACCTGCGCAAGCGCGTCGAAGACGCGAAATTGCCCGAAGCGGTGAACACGGTTGCCCTCCGTGAGGTCGATCGGCTTTCGCGCATGAGCGGCGCGTCACCGGAATACCAGATGCTCCGGACCTACGTCGACTGGCTGCTCGACGTGCCATGGCCGGTGATCACCGAGGACCGCCTCGACCCCGTCGAAGCGCGCCGCGTGCTCGACGAAGACCACTACGATCTCGACAAGGTCAAAGACCGCATCGTCGAATACCTGGCGGTCCGCAAGCTCAAAGGCGACATGAAGGGGCCGATCCTCTGCTTCGTCGGCCCGCCCGGTGTCGGCAAGACGTCGCTCGGCCAGTCGATTGCGCGGGCGATGTCGCGGAAGTTCGTGCGCATCTCGCTCGGCGGCGTGCGCGACGAGGCCGAGATCCGCGGCCATCGCCGGACCTACATCGGTTCGATTCCCGGGCGCATCGTGCAGGCGTTGAAGCAGGCCGGGTCGATGAACCCGGTGTTCATGCTCGACGAGATCGACAAGGTCGCCGCCGGCTACCAGGGCGATCCGGCCGCCGCGCTGCTCGAAGTGCTCGACCCGGCGCAGAATCACTCGTTCAGGGATCACTATCTCGAGGTGCCGGTCGACCTGTCGAAGGTGCTGTTCATCGCGACGTCGAATCAGCTCGGCACCATTCATCCGGCGCTGCTCGATCGGATGGAGATCATCCAGCTGGCGGGCTACAGCGAAGAAGAGAAGTTGCACATCGCCCGGCGATACCTGCTTCCCCGCCAGACGAGCGAACACGGGTTGCCGCCGGAGGCGATGGAAATCACGGACGGCGCGCTGCGCCTGGTGATCAGCGAGTACACACGCGAGGCCGGCGTGCGGAATCTCGAGCGGCAGCTCGGGGCGATTGCCAGGAAAGTGGCGGCGCGCATTGCGACGCACCCGCCCGAAGGCGGGCTGCTGGTCAAGACGCTCGTTGACCGCGACCAGGTGGACGACTACCTTGGGCCGGCCCGGTTCAAGAAGGAAGTGGCATTCCGGAC
Source organism: Vicinamibacterales bacterium (assembly GCA_035496255.1). Classification (GTDB taxonomy): domain Bacteria; phylum Acidobacteriota; class Vicinamibacteria; order Vicinamibacterales; family UBA2999; genus Gp6-AA40. The sequence continues at coordinate 19,523 of DATJEU010000117.1, read as the reverse complement.
GTCACGGGCGGGCGTGGCGACCGGTCTGGCCTGGACGGAAACGGGCGGAGACGTCCTTTTCATCGAAGCAACCTTGCTTCCGGGCGGAAACCAGAACATTATTTTGACTGGCCAGCTCGGCAACGTGATGCAGGAGTCGGCCCGCGCAGCCCTGAGTCACATCCGCGCACGTGCCAGCGAACTGGGGATTTCACCGGATTTCCTCGCGAAACACGATCTCCACGTGCACGTGCCCGCAGGCGCCATCCCGAAGGATGGTCCGTCGGCAGGCGTGACGATGGCCACGGCAATCCTGTCCGCGGCGCGCAATGCGCCAGTGCGTCAGGATGTGGCGATGACGGGTGAAATCACCCTCAGTGGTCTGGTGCTCCCTGTCGGCGGCATCCGCGAGAAGGTGCTGGCGGCAAAACGAGCCGGTATCGGCACGGTGATCCTGCCGGCGATGAACGAAGCCGACCTGACGGAACTGCCCGGGGAAGTGCGGCACGAAATGACGTTCGTGCCGGCGGAGACCCTCGAGCAGGTCATCAAGGTTGCTTTCAAGAACGAGAGTTGATTGGCGCCATCGATCGTCTTTTACATCTCCAGTCACGGCCTTGGGCACGCATCGCGCTGCGTCGAGGTCATCAACGCGATCTTCGCGAAGCGTCCTGAAACCCGCATCGGCGTGCGCACGTCGACCCCGCGCTGGCTCTTCGATCTGAGCATCAAGGGCAAGGTGCAGTTCAGCAACCTCGAGACCGACACCGGAGTGGTGCAGGTGGATGCGCTGACGCTCGACGAAGCGGACTCGATCCGCCGCGCCGCTGCGTTCCACAGCGATCTCGTCACGCGTGCCGCGAGCGAGACCCGTGTGCTGCGCGAGCTGGGAGCGGGGCTCATCGTCGGCGACATCCCGCCGCTCGCCTTTGCCGTCGGCGCCTCTGCCGGCATCGCGTCGATCGGCCTCGGCAACTTCACGTGGGACTGGATCTACGGCGACTACCCGCGCGTGCGGCTGGCTCCGTCGCTGCTGCCGGCGATTCGCGGCGCGTACGCCAAGGCGTCAATGGCGCTCCGGCTGCCGATGCACGGCGGGTTCGAGAGCTTTTCCAACGTCAAGGACATTCCGTTCGTCGCGCGGCACTCGACGAAGACACGGGAGGAGGTCGTCAAGACGTTGAAGCTCCCGGGCGAGAAGCCATTCATCCTGTCGTCGTTCGGCGGCTACGGGTTGACCGGGCTCGACATCGAGCCGCTGACGAAACTCAAGAAGTACACGGTGCTGCAGACGGCAACCGTACCCATGAGCCGTGCGCGCACGGCGGCGCCGCTGGCCGAGAAGAAGGGTTCCTTCGTCACGATCAACGAAGAAGCGATGTACGACGCCGGCATTCGCTACGAGGACCTCGTGGCGGCGTCAGAAGCGGTGGTGACGAAACCGGGTTACGGCATCATCTCCGAGTCGATCGCGAACGATGCCGCGATCCTCTACACCGCCCGCGGCCACTTCCCCGAGTACGACGTGCTCGTGGAGGAGATGCCGAAGTACGTCCGCAACGCCTTCATCAGCCAGGACGACCTGTTTGCGGGGAAGTGGGAGTCGCACGTCGACAAGCTGCTGGCGCAGCCGAAGATCAAGAAGAAGCCCGAGACCAATGGGGCCGAGGTTGCTGCGGAAATCCTGCTGAAGGCACTCGACAAGCCGCCGAAGAAGCCGCGCGGGCGGCCGCGCGCCAAGTTCTGACGCCCGGCTGACGCCGGGCCCTGCGTTTGTTCGGCGGTGCCCGGCCTACGTCTGCCCGTAGTGCGCGGCTTCAGCCGGGCCATCCAGTACCCGATTCTCGCGGTGCTCGTCGTTGGTGCAGCGATCGCTGCGCCAGTCGATCACCTCGACGCGTTCCTTCCGCCACGTGTCGTAGGTTCCCGTCACGCAGCCGCATTCCAGGACGCGGCTGCCCATGAACGCCTGCACGCGCGGCGTCCAGCCAAGCAGAGAGATCAGTTGTGTCTGAGGCATGGCGTTGATGGAGCAAGCGGTACACCATCAACGAAGGGGGCGCGCGAGTGCGCCAGTGTCTGTTCCTGATCAGCCGCGCCCCGGTCAGGGGTGTCGCCGCACGTGGTCAGGTGTCCCCGACCGCCGACGAACGGATCCGGAATTTGGATCAGAGTTGTCGTGACGGCGGTGTGACTGATATAGAGGAATCGCGAGTCCCGGCTCAGGACTCCTTGAGGCAGGTGACGAGCGACCAGATCTTCGGCACGTTCACTTTTTCGATCGAGATCGGCTGCAGGTTGGCTTGCGACAGAAAGCCGGGAAGATCGAGATCCGCCTTGAAGCCGATGTGCACGGTGAATGGAGAGATCGCGCGCTCGATCCGCGACAACACCGCGTTCGCGCTGCGGAAGTGATTCAGGATGATGATCTTTCCGCCCGGGCGGCAGACGCGTTCCATCTCCTTCACCACCTTCACCGGATCCGGCACGACACTCACCAGATACGGCGCATAGACGATGTCGAACGCATCGCTGGCGAAGGTGAGGTTGGCCGCGTCCATTTCGAGCAGCCGCACATTGCGCAGGCCTTCGCGCTTCACGCGCTCGCGCGCCTTTTCCAGCATCGACGTCGACAAATCGATACCGGTAATGTGGCAATTCCGCGGGTAGAGCAGCGTGTTGATGCCGGTGCCGACGCCGACCTCGAGGATCCGATCGCCGGGCTTGATCCCCATGCGATCGCGGGCCTGCAGACGTCCCGGATGAAGAGTCGGGCCAAACGTGAGGTCGTAGACGCTCGCCAGCTTTTCGTACACGTGCTCGACAAAATCGTTCTCGACCGCGGTCACCGACAGCGCGCGTGTCGCCACGTCGGCTCCGAAATCAGAGTTTTCTCGCTCGAACAGCGCCATTCGCTGGCTCCCCTCTCTGTTGCAATTTCGTGATGAAGGCCGCTCGGCACTATACAGGCCCGAGCCAAGGCCGGACAAGCTCTGTTTACACGCCGTTCTCGATCAGCTGGTAGTGCAAGGTCGCCGCCTCCAGCAGCAGATACGAGCGGTTGATCCGGTCGATGCACACGGAGCGCACACCTTCGCGAACAGTTTCGACGAATCTGTGATGGTGCCCGCACAGATGCAATCGCGGCCGCAGCCGCGAAAGGACGTCATTTATCGGGCGTTTCCCGGCGTCGATGCTGTCCTTGCCTCTGGTGACCAGAAGGTCTGCCCTCCCGTCCGTTTCGCCGGGCACGAGGATGAACGGGCGCGGGGCTTCGTGGGTCATCAGGATGTCCACGGCACCCAACTGCATGCAGGCATCCACTTCTTCATGGACGAAGTGCCGGCGTTTGTCGTCGCGGGCGCGTGCGTGTGGCAGATCCGCGGCGGCGGTCTCGAACCAGGTGGGCGCAAACGTCCCGCCGAGCCCGGCCACGCGCAGCGGCCCGACCGTCGTCGCCGTTCCATTTCGGATGTAGTGGAGATGGCGGGGCTGCGGCGCGCCGAGTTCCCATGCCGCGATGCGATCGAACTCCTCGTTGTTGCCTTTGATCCAGAAGAGCGGCGCCGGCGGCGCCGGATACGCGCCCGTGCGGCTCGCCAGATCGCCGACGCACATCCAGTAGGGCACCTCGGGGTGACGCGTCATCGCGCGAGTCAGGGCGTCGAAATTCCCGTGGATGTCGGCGACAGCGCCAATGATCATGAGGCGACAGGCTGCGGCGACGCGGCGCCGACCTGGTCAGGTCGGCACGTGACGAGCCTGACAAGGCTCGCCGCACCCTGATCAATTCCCAACCCCCAACCCCTGACGCTGACCCAACTCTCCAGGACCGGGAACGACCCATTGGGAGTTGGACAACCGTAAGACGTTGGGCGTTGGGCGTTTGAAACGCGTCTCTGCCTATTGCGCCATGGCTCCGGGCACGGTCGCACCCGCGGGCGGCGCAACGAGCAGATCGGTCTTGTCCCAGATGAAGTCGTCCTTGCTGTAGACGGCGAGCTCGTAGTCCTTCCCCATGAAGATGGCGGACACCGGGCACGCCTCCTCGCACATGCCGCAGAAGATGCAGCGTGTCTTGTGAATCTGATAGACCTTCGCGTAGCGCGGTCCGGCCAGCACCGTGCCGTCGTTCTCCTCCGCCTCCAGGTAGATGGCGTCCGCGGGACACGCCACCGAGCACAGGCCGCAGGCCACGCACTTCTCCAGGCCGTTCTCGTCCCGCATCAGCACCTGCTTGCCCCGGTACTTCGGAAACATCGGGAACTTCTGGTACGGGTAGTTGACGGTCACCTTCGGCTTGAACATGTGCCGGAAGGTGGTCACGAAGCCGGTAATGAGCGGACGAATCATTAGCGCTCATTGTACAAATCCCAACTCCCAAATCCCAAATCCCAAAGAAGTTGAGCAGATTGACTAGAATCCCGATGTGCTCGCCGACACCACGACCGGCCGCATTCTCTCCGCCGACCAGGTGCTGCTGACCACGCTCATCGTCAAGCTGGCCGTCATTGCGGTGCTGGCGACGATGGTGGCGCGCTACCGGCGATTCCGGCACATCCTCATCTTCGAGCGCCGTGGCTGGCTCGATCGGCTCGTCTTCACGCTGGCCATCGGGTTACCGCTGGCCTCGGGCGTCGTCTTCCGGATCCTGCTGCACTACGACGCCGCCGACCTGACGCTCGAGGGGGCATTCCTCGCCGGACTGATCGCCGGGCCGTACACCGGCGGCCTCGTCGGCCTGCTCGTCGCCATCCCCGCGCTGATGTTTCACGAGTACATCTCGCTGCCCTTTGCGGTCGGCTGCGGGTTTGCCGGCGGCGGCCTGCGTGAAGCCGCGCCGAAGGAAGACATCTGGCGCTTCACGCCCTTCGTCTTCATCGATCTGCCCAAGCACGTGTGGAACCTGGGCAAGTTGCGGCCGAACTGGCAGGTCATCCTGCTGCTGGCTCCCGTGGCACTCGAGCTGCTGCGGCAGGCGCTCGGCGCACGCTTTGGCGTCAATCGCCTGTTCTACCTCGGCTCGCTCTCGAATCCGTGGGTCACGCTGCTGGTGGTGCTCGCAACCGTGCTCTGCGTGGCGACGCCGATCAAGATCTGGAACAGCGCGCGCATCGAGCATCGCCTGCAGGAGCAGGAGCACCTGCTGCTGGCGGCGAAGATCGAATCGCTCAAGAGCCAGATCAACCCGCACTTCCTGTTCAATACGCTCACGTCGATTTCGTCGTTGATCCGATCCGAGCCCGACACGGCGCGCATGCTGATCATCAAGCTGTCGGCGCTCCTTCGCCGGCTGCTCCGCAGCCATCAACACTTCGTCACCCTGCGCGAGGAACTCGAGTCGATCGACGAATATCTCGACATCGAGGTCGTCCGCTTCGGACCGCGGCTGACGGTGCGCAAGGACATCAGCCCCGACACGCTGAACCTCGTCGTCCCGAGCATGATCCTGCAGCCGCTGGTCGAGAACTCGATCAAGCACGGGTTGTCGCGAAAGCTTGGCGCCGGCACCATCATCATCCGGAGCCGCCTCGAACAGGGACGCGCCATCATCGACGTCGAAGACGACGGCATGGGATTCGTGCTGGACCGCTTGAACCAGCCGATGTCGAGCGGCATCGGCCTGGCCAACGTGCGCGAGCGCTTGCGTGTGATTTACGGCACGACCTATCAGCTCCGCCTGGAGAGCGAACCCGGCAAGGGCACGCGCGCGCGAATCGAGGTTCCAGAGCTCGCGCTCTCAGAGCAGATCACGGCGTAGGCATGCGCAAACTACGGGTCATCGTGGTGGACGACGAACAGTTGGCGCGGGCGGAGCTGTGTTTCCAGCTCGAGCGTGCCGAGGATGTCGAGGTGATCGGCCAGGCGGGTCACGGCATCGAGGCGATTGCCGCCATCGACCAGCACGACCCGGACATCGTCTTTCTGGATGTGCAGATGCCGGGGCTCGACGGGTTCGAGGTGGCGCACCGGCTGCTCGAACGAGGCGAAGATGCGCCCGGCGTGATCTTCGTCACCGCCTACGACCAGCGGGCAATCGCTGCCTTCGAGGTGAATGCGGTCGATTACCTGCTGAAACCCGTGGACGCGGCCCGGCTCGACCAGGCGCTCCAGCGCGCCCGCAGGCGTCTGGCCGCCGACCGGGCCGCGCCGGTGCCACTAAACGACCAACTCGAGCGAATCGTAAAACTGATGGCGGACCGTGAAGTCCGCCGCGAACAGGTCGCCGTCAAGGTCGGCGAACGGTTCATGCTGGTGCAGGCCGAGGAAATCATCTTCGCCTCGCTGGCCGACGAGTCGATTAACATAGTGACAGGGCAGGTATCGGGGACGTCCAACTATCGGACTCTGGACGACTTACAGGCTCGGCTGGACCCGGCGGTCTTCTGGCGCGTGCACCGGTCCCACCTGGTCAACATCAACAAGATCAAGGAGATTGTCCCTTGGTTCAGCAGGAACTACATCCTTCGGATGAAGGACATGAAGGGCACGGAAATCCCGGTGAGCCGGTCTCAAACGAAGCGGCTCCGGGAATACCTGAAGCTCTGAACCCCGCCGCATTTGACACCGCCGAGGCTCAGCCCACTCCATTCGAGACGCCGATGAGCGACGCCCCGCCGACCATCGGGGATGTCTCCGAACCGATGGCTGCGGCCGCGCAGATGCGGATGGACCTCGAGGACCCCGCCCAAGTCGTACTTCAGCGGCTGAACGTCTGGAAAGACGAACTGATTGCCTGGTTCAAGACTCTCGTCTCAGCGGCGGTTTACGCGACGCTGATCGTCACGTTCGGCTTCCAGGTTGCGCGCGTCGAAGGCCAGAGCATGGCGCCGACGCTCTCGGACCAGGACCGGTTGATCGTCAACAAGTTCGCGTACCGCATCGGGGCGCCGCGCCGGGGTGACATCGTGATGCTCTACTACCCGATCAATCCCGACAAGTCGTTCGTCAAGCGCGTCATCGCCGAGGAAGGCGACACCGTGCGCATCGTCGACGGCCGGGTGTACGTGAACGACGTGCCGATGGACGACAGCTTCGTGCCGCCCGAGTTCCGCAGTCATGATGACTACGGCCCCGAAGTGATCAAGGAAGGCTATTACTTCGTGATGGGCGACCACCGGAACAACAGCTCCGACAGCCGCCACTGGGGCCTGGTGCCGAAGAAGTACATCATCGGCAAAGTGCAGCTTCGCTGGTGGCCGCTGCCGCACGCGCACGTGTTCTGAATTCAGAATGCAGAATGCACAATGCAGACACGGTGTGTTTGCAGCAAAGGGGTGAAGGTCGGTCGACTTTCACCCTTTGTCGTCTGAGGCGTGGTCTGCATTCTGAATTCTGCCTTCTGCATTCCCAGTGAACGATCGCTACGGCCGCGTCGCCACCGTCCTCTGGCGGGTGATGTTCCTCAACCTCGCCGTGGCACTCGCCAAGATCGGCCTCGGGCACTACTCAGGCACCGTCTCGATCATCTCCGAGGGTTACCACTCCCTGACCGACACCGCCGGCAATGTCGTCGGGCTGATTGGCGTGTCGATCGCGCGACGGCCGCCGGACGCGAATCACCCCTACGGTCACCGCAAATACGAAACCATGGCCTCGGTCGGGATCATGGTGTTCCTGATCGTCGTCCTGGTGCAGGTGCTGAGCAGGGCGACGGACCGCTTCCTCCACGGCGGAGCGCCGCACGTGTTTCCCGAGGGGATCGCGTTGATGGCGATCACGCTCGTCATCAACATCCTGGTGGTCTCCTATGAATCACGTGAGGGGCGGCGGCTGAAGAGCGAAGTCCTGCTCGCCGACGCCCGGCACACGCGCAGTGACGTCCTCACGTCGACCGCGGTGCTCGGCGCGCTGGTCGGCGTCTGGTTCGGTTATCCGATTCTCGATCCGATGGCCGCGTTGCTCGTGGCGATCTTCATCGGCCACGCGTGCTGGAGGATCGCGCAGGAGGCGTCGCCCATTCTCGGCGACGAGATGATGATGGACGTCCGCGAGGTGCAGCAGGTGGTGCAGGGCGTCCCAGGCGTGCTCGGGTCCGAGAAGATCCGCGCCCGCGGGTCCGCCGACTACGTGTTTCTCGATCTCCACCTCTGGCTCGATCCACAGACACCGCTCTTCGAAGCGCACCAGACATCGCACGTCGTCAAGGACAAGCTGATGGCCAAGTTCCCGCAGTTGATGGACGTGGTCATCCATATCGAACCGCCGCCTTCAGCGGCGGCTGACAACTCCCAACGCCCAATCGGACAACGCTGACCCAACTCCCAACCGTTCGGGCGGCACTCTGCTTGCTCCAGCGTGCGGGCATGGAGCCTCAGATCCCGCAGACCGAATCGCTGACCAGCCTCGTGCGCGGTGTCCTAATGGATCTCCGGACGCTCATCCGCGAGGAAATTTCGCTCGCCCGCGTGGAAATCCGCGAGCAGGCCACCCGCGCACGCGCCGCGGCGATGAGCTTCGGCATCGCGGCGGGGGCACTGGTCTTCGGCGGCATCTTCCTGCTGATTGCCGTGGCCATGGCGCTGGCCGATCTGCTCAACTGGCCCGCCTGGGCAGGCTTCCTGATCGTCGCGATCGTGCTCGGTCTGGTTGGTGCGTTCACGCTGTCGTCCGGCCGCAGGCAGCTCCGGACGGTTCGCGCGGTTCCCGAAGAAACCGTCACCACTCTCAAGGAGAATTCCGAATGGATCGCCAGGCGGCTGTCATCCGGGCAGAGATGAGTGAAACGCGGGCGGAGCTGGATCGCAAGATCACCAGGCTCGAAGCCCGCGCTCGCGAGTTCACGCCGCAACAGCTCAAGGACCGCTATGTCCCTGAATACTTCCTCGACCGCGCCATTGGCGCCGCGCTCACGCTGATCGGCGTGGGTCTCGCGTTTGGGGCCTGGCGGCGCCGCCGCACCCGCCGCGACACCGTGCGCACGATCGCCGCGGCGTACGGGTGCTGGTAGCGATCCCTCCGGCGTCCCGTCGATAGCGGTTCGGGTACGAATCCGGTATCATGAGCCGCTTTTTCGGCCATTTTCACGGCTCGAGGGGACGCCAGTGAACACAAACGACCCGCGCGAAATCATCGATCAATCTCCCATGACGGTCGCCCAGATCGTCGTGGTGATCCTGACGGTCTGCATGAACGGCATCGACGGGTTCGACGTGTTGTCGATTGCCTACGCATCCCCCGGCATCGCCAGGGAATGGGGCATCGCCCAGACAGGGCTCGGCGTCGTGCTGTCGATGGAGCTCATCGGGATGGCGATCGGGTCCATTCTGCTGGGCGGCGTCGCGGACCGAATTGGACGACGGCCGACCCTGCTGGCCTGCATCATCGCCATGGTCATCGGCATGCTGGGCGCCACCACGGCAGCCAGCCCGGTACAGCTCTCGATGTGGCGTGTGTTTACCGGCCTCGGCATCGGCGGCATGTTGTCGGCCATCAACGCCGTGGTGGCCGAGTTCTCCAACAAGCGGTGGCGGAGCCTGTCGATTTCGATGATGGTGCTGGGCTATCCCCTCGTGGGTGCGACCGGCGGAATGGTCGCGTCGGCGCTCCTGAGAACCCATGACTGGCGCTCGGTGTTCTACCTCGGCGCGACCGGCACATTGGTATTGCTCCCCGCGGTGTACCTGCTGATGCCCGAATCGATTCACTGGCTCGCGCGGAAGCAGCCGGCAAACGCACTCGCACGCATCAATGCGGCGCTGGCGAAGATCGGCCATCGATCGATCAGCGCGGTCCCGCAGGTGCACGAGTCCGAGCGCAAGAAGTCGGTGGCGGACATCTTTTCACCGGCACTCGGCGTCGTCACCGTCATGGTGACCGCCGCATACTTCTTCCACATCGTCACGTTCTATTTCCTGCTCAAGTGGACGCCGAAGATCGTCGCGGACATGGGCTTTGCGCCCTCGTCGGCAGGCGGCATCCTCGCCTGGGCCAACGTCGGCGGTGCGCTTGGCACGGCACTCTTCGGTGTGTTGACGGCGCGCGTGGGATTGAAGCGACTCAGTATCGTCATCCTGCTCTTGAGCGCGGTGGCAATCGCCGTCTTCGGCCGGACGCCGCAGGAACTCGGCACGATGGCGTGGCTGGCGGCCATCGCCGGCTTCTTCGGCAACGCGGGTGTGTCGGGCTTGTATTCGATTGCGGCCTACGCCTTCCCGACGCATGTGCGCGCCACCGGCACCGGCTTCGTGATCGGTGTCGGACGCGGCGGCGCGGTGCTGGCACCGATTCTCGCCGGCTATCTGCTTCAGACCGGTTTCCCGCTGCCGACCGTGGCGCTCATCATGGGCGTCGGGTCCCTGCTCGGCGCGGTCGTTCTGATGTTCCTGAAGCTCGACGATCAGCGGCCGGTGGCCGAACGTGCACCGCAGATGCGCACGTCCACCGCGCGCGCGTAGCAATCCAACCACCGCGAGAGGACGGCTGCCTGACGGCAGCCGTCCTCGCATGCCCGCCAGGCACTTCCCGCGACCGGCGTGATCGCCACTCTCCTTTCAATCTTCGCGAGCGACATCCTCCCGATATTCGTCCTGGCGGTCATCGGTTTCCTGCTCGCCCGCTACTCGGCGGTCGACGTGCGGTCGCTTTCGCGCATCACGTTCAACGCACTGTCGCCATGCCTGGTGTTTCACCTCCTCGTCACGTCGACGATCGGGATCGCGGATTTCGGACGCTTGGCGGTGTTCGCGGTGGTCGTGATGGCGGTCATGGGCATCCTTGCCCGCCTCGCGGCGCGCGCACTCGGCCTCGATCGAGCGATGACGATCGCGCTCATGCTGGTGGTGGTGTTCTCGAATGGCGGCAATTACGGGCTGCCGGTGGCGCTTTTCGCCTTCGACACACAGACACTCGCCTTCGCGTCGGTGTACTTCGTCACGTCGTCGCTGCTCACCTACACCGGCGGCGTATTTCTCGCGGCGAGCGGGCGCCGTTCAATCGGCCAGGCGCTCGCGGGCGTGAGGTATGTGCCGGCGGTATACGCCGTTGCGGCGGCCGGTCTGATCCTGTGGCTCCGCGTGCCCGTGCCGCAGGTCGTGCTTCGTCCGGTGACCTTGCTCAGCGACGCAGCGTTACCGCTGATGATCCTGGTGCTCGGGATGCAATTCGAGCGCGCGACGCGACCGGAACGACCGATCGTCGTCCTCACGGCGGTCATCCTGTCGCTGGTCGTCACGCCGGTCCTCGGCTGGACGCTGGCGGGCGCGATTGGCCTGCACGGCGCCGCCTTTCAGGCGGCGGTGATTCAGACCTCGATGCCTGCCGCGGTCGTGACGACGATTCTTGCGCTCCAGTACGAGGTCGCACCGAGCTTCGTCACCAGCGTGGTGGTGGCCAGCACGCTGCTGAGCCCGTTCACGCTGACGTGCGTGATCGCGCTCCTCAAGTAGGGGCAGGTCGTAGGGGCGGTCTTCAGACCCGCCCGCGCCCCCCGAGCAAAGCGAGGTGTGGTCACTGGCCTGCGCCCGGGGGCGGGTCTAAAGACCCGCCGCTACGGATCTCAGTCACGCGCACGCCGGTCGAGGGTACGTGCGTCAGTTGAAACAGCAGGAACGCGCCGAAGCCGCAGCCGGCGAGGACCGTGACGAACGGCCGTGCCGTGCCATCGGCCATCGCGCCGATCAGCGCTCCAGACGCCGCGCCAAGCCCGAACTGGATCGTCCCCATCAGCGCCGACGCCTTCCCGGCGACGCCTCCGTACGGTGTCATCGCCAGGCCGGTGGTATTCGGCGACACGAAGCCGTGCATCGCGATGAAGAAGAACAACGGCACGATGATGCCGACCAGTCCCGCCGCACCGGTGTAGCCGGCCACCAACAGCGCGATAGACGCGGCCAGGCTGATCGTGAGCATCGCGCGCGTAATATCTCTGGCCTCGAACCGGTGCACCAGCCATCGGTTGATCTGCGAGCCGCCAATGATCCCGACGGCGTTGGCGCCGAAGAACAGACCAAAGCGCTCGGGTGAGATGTGGAACAGGTCGATGTAGATGAAGGGCGAGCCGGAAATGTACCCGAGCAACCCGGCGAAGATCAGGCCGCCTGACAGGACGTAGCCCATGTACTGCCAGTCGGCCAGCAGTCGACCATACATCCGGACGACCATGCCGATCGGCTGATGCGAACGCCGGTCATCGGGCAGCGACTCGCGCAAACCGATCGTGACGATGGTGAGGAGGATCGTTCCGTAGGCCGCGTAGAACCAGAAGATCGACCGCCATCCCAGATGCACGAGCAACTGGCCGCCGGCCAGCGGCGCGAGAATCGGCGCCACGCCCATCACCAGGATCAGGACCGACAGCATTCGGATCGAATCGCGCTCGTCGAACAGGTCGCGGACGATGGCTCGCGGCACGACGAGCGGCGCGCAGCCACCCAGCGCCTGGATGAAGCGGAAGCTCACGAGCGTCCGGATGCCGGGAGCGAGCGCACAGCCGAGCGAGCCGATGACGAACAGCCCCAGCCCCGCGAAGAGCGGCGGCCGCCGGCCGTGACGGTCGGAAAACGGGCCGTAGAAGGCCTGTCCCAGGGCGATGCCGATGAAGTAGACGCTGAGACTGAGTTGGACTGCCGACGCGCTGGTGTCGAACTCGCGCGTGATGGTCGGCAGCGCCGGCAGGTACGTGTCGATCGCCAGCGGCCCCATCGCGGTGAGCGAACCGAGAATGAGGGCAAGGCGATAGTACGCCGCACCGCGATCCTCCATTCAACGAGCTCGGCGGGCGGATCTCGATGGACCGGAGGGACGACGGTAGGTGCCGCTCTTGCCGCCGCGCTTCTCGAGCAGGCGGATGTCGCCGATGACCATGCCCCTGTCGACCGCCTTGACCATGTCGTAGATGGTCAGCGCGGCGACGGCGACAGCGGTGAGTGCTTCCATTTCGACACCGGTCTGGCTGGTGGTGCGAACGCGCGCCTCGATGCGGTAGCCGCGGCGCGTCGGTGTGAGCTGCACGCCGGCATGCGACAGCGGCAGCGGATGACACAGGGGAATCAGCGCCGACGTCTGCTTGGCCGCCATGATGCCGGCCAGCACCGCCGTCTGCAGCGGGTCGCCTTTCTTGACCTGGCCCGATCGAATCAGTCGCAGGGCCCCGGCGCTCATGGTGATTTCGCCGGCCGCGATCGCCTCGCGGCTGGTGACCGCCTTGTCGCCGACGTCCACCATGCGGACATCGCCGCGCGGGCCGACGTGCGTCAGTCGTTTCGACGAGGCTCCGGCCCGCGGCGCGGACCTGCGTGGTCCGCGTGTGCTAGCGGCTTTCATCACCCTGCGCCAGGTAGAAGGACAGGCTCTCGAGCGAAACGGTCAGATCGACACTCTTCAGCTTCACGTCCGACGGTACCTTCAGTGCGCCCGGTGAAAAGTTCAGGATCGCCTTGATGCCCGCGGCAACGACCTGCTCCACCACCGGTTGCGCGTACGGCGCCGGCACGGCGATCACCCCGATATCGAGACGATCGCGTTTCGCGACGCGCTTCAGGTCGCGAACATCGTAGATGGGAACGCCGCTGCGCGACTTCTCGCCAATCTTGTCATTGGCGGCGTCGAACAACGCCGCGATCTCGAAGCCTTCCTGCCGGAATCCGGGGTAGTCAGCGAGCGCCAGCCCGAGGTTCCCGGCACCCATGATCGCGACGCGCAGCTGGCGATCGAGCCCGAGGATCCTCCGCAGATACCGCCGCAGATCTTTGACGTAATAGCCGACGCCACGCACGCCGAATTCACCGAAGTAGGCGAGGTCCTTGCGGATCTGCGCCGCGTTCAGATGGAACTGTTCGGCGAGCGACTGCGACGAAATCGTCTGCACGCCCACCGCGTCAAGTTCATTGAGACACCGCAGATACACGGACAAGCGATTGGTCGTCAGCTCGGACACCTGTTCGGGCGTCTGCCTGCGCTTGTTCGGCCGATTCACAAGGTTCAATGCTACCATCACGCGCCATGGCGCAAACGACAACGAAGACGCCAGATTCCGGAACGAAAACCGCGTTTCAGCCGTACGTGCCGGCGTCGGAGTCACCGGCGGAATTCACCCTGCGCGCAATCGTGCTGGGCGCCCTGTTCGGACTGCTGTTCGGCGCGTCGACGGTGTATCTCGGGCTGCGCGCGGGCCTGACCGTCAGCGCCTCGATCCCGATCGCCGTGCTCTCGATCTCCGTGCTCAAGCAGCTTGGCCGGCCGACAATCCTCGAAAACAACATCGTCCAGACCATCGGATCCGCAGGTGAGTCGATCGCCGGCGGCGTCGTCTTCACGATCCCCGCGCTGATCTTCCTGACACCGAACGGCCCGCAATATTTCAGTTACGTGCAGATCACGATGCTGGCCTTCGCCGGCGGCATCCTCGGTGTGCTGATGATGGTCCCGTTGCGCCGGGCGCTGATCGTGAAAGAGCACGGCGTGCTTCCTTATCCGGAAGGATCGGCGTGCGCCGACGTGCTGGTCGCCGGTGAACGCGGCGGCAAGCTGGCGACGATGGTCTTCAGCGGCCTCGGCATCGGCTCGTTGTGGAAGGCGCTCTCCTGGATCTTCAACCTCTTTCTGACGGAGATCGACTACTCGACACCGCGCAGCAGCCAGTTCCCCAATGCCACGATGAACGTCGACATCTCACCGGAGTATCTCGGCGTCGGCTATGTGATCGGCCCGCGCATCGCCGGGACGATGTTCGCCGGGGGGGTGCTGTCGTGGCTGGTATTGCTGCCGCTGCTGACGATTCTGGGCTCTTACATCAACGTGCCGTTGCCGCCGATCCACCCGAACTTCGCGAACAATCCGGCCACCGGCAGGCCGTTCCTGCTGTCGGAGATGAACCCGGCGCAAATCTGGAGCGCGTACATCCGCTACATCGGCGCCGGTGCCGTGCTGGCGGCCGGCCTGATCACGCTGGCGCGCACGCTGCCAACGATCATCGCCTCGGCGCGCGAAGGGTTGAAAGAGTTTGGCGCGGGCACCGGCGAGTCCGCCCGGCTGCGCACGGAACGCGACATCCCGATGATCGTGGTCATCGGCGGGTCGCTTCTCCTCGCGATCTTCCTCGTGGTGGCGCCGAAGATGCCGATGCAAGGCAACTTCCTCGCCGCCGGTCTCGTGCTGGTGTTCGGGTTCCTGTTCGCGACCGTCTCTTCCCGCATCTGCGGCCTCATCGGCACATCGTCCAACCCGATTTCGGGCATGACGATCGCCACGCTGATCCTGACCTGTCTGTTGTTCGTGAGCCTGGGCTGGACTGGAGACGCCTATTCGCCGATCGCCCTCTGCGTCGGCGCGATCGTCTGCATCGCTGCCGCGAGCGCGGGCGGCACCTCACAGGATCTGAAGACCGGCTACCTGGTGGGCGCGACGCCCATTTATCAGCAAATCGGCCTCGCAATCGGCAGCATCGTCTCGGCGACAGTGATCGGAGCGACGACGCTTTACCTGCACAAGGTGTTCACCATCGGGTCTCCGGCCATACCGGCGCCACAGGCCACGTTGATGGCGACGATCATCAAGGGACTTCTGAGCCAGAACCTGCCCTGGGGTCTGGTACTGGTCGGCGTCTTCATCTCGGTGGCGCTGGAACTGTGCGGCATCCGATCGTTGTCGTTCGCCGTCGGTTCCTACCTGCCGATCGCCACGACGGCGCCGATCATGGCCGGCGGGCTGGTGCGCGCCTGGGTCGAACGACGCACCGGCGCGCGTGAGGAATCGGAAGTCGGCGCGGGCACCCTCTTCAGTTCCGGACTGATTGCCGGCGGCTCGATCACCGGCATTCTCGTGGCGGTTCTCGTCGGCACCGGCTCGATGGCGCCGCTGCAGAAGGTCGGTGACTGGATCCCCTGGTTCCACGCCGGCGACACGGTCGGCAAGGTCGCCAGCGCCCTGCTCTTTTTCGCGCTTGCCGTGATCGTCGGCCGGTTCGCCCAGAAAAAAACGATGTAGTGCCCGGCTTTCGCCAGGCTTCGGATGAACCGGTCCCGTCCCCGGCGTCGGCCGGGCCGTACAATGATCTCGTGAGCAGGCGCGCACCGCTCGTCGCCGCGTTCGTCATCCTGTTGCCGGCGTTATCGCTTGCACAGGGCAACGCCCGCCGCCTGACCACCATCGACGCCATCCGGCAGTTCCCCAGCTACTACCACCTTCAGAACGTGCTCGTGCGCGGTGAATTCGTCGACGATCCGCAGCGCCCGCGGCTGCGATCCGAGACCGCCGAGATGCGCATCGTTCTCGACAACACGCCAAGCAAATCCGGCCTGGTGGAAGCGCGCGGCGTGGTGATGGACGTCGGCCGGCTCGACCCGGGCGATCCGCGGCTGGGCAGCTACAACGACACGCACAACGCCGACAACTGGCCCAAGCCCGGCGAGGAACTGCTGCTTCGTGTTACCGCCGTCGCCGACGCGGAACCGGCGGTTCAACCCAGCGTGCGGGCACTCGCACTCGAGCCGTGGAAGTTCGAAGGTCAGACCGTGACAGTCACAGGCAACTTCCGGGGTCGCAACCTGTACGGCGACACGGCCGATGCCCCGGGTTCAGGGAAGTACGATTTCGTGCTCCGCAGCGCTGAAGCCGCCGTCTGGGTGACCGGCCTGCGTCCTCGCGGCAAGGGGTTCGACCTGGACGTCGACCGGCGCCTCGACACCGACAAATGGCTGGAAGTGACCGGCGTCGTCCGGCGCAAGCGCGGCCTCGTCTCGATCGACGCGACGAGACTTGCGCTCACGCAGGCGCCGCAGGTGCGTACGGTCGATGAAGAGGCGCCGCCGCTGCCGCCGGCGCCACTCGAGGTCGTGTTCAGCGCGCCAACCGAAGGAGAGACGGACGTCTCGCCGGCGGCTCCGGTCCGCATTCAGTTCTCGCGTGGATTGAAGGAGCCGACGTTGACCGACCATATTCGAGCGAGCTACGTCGGCACACCTGCGGACGCACCGCCCCTCGTGTTCAAGACGGCCTACGATGCGGCGACCCGCTCGATCTCGCTGCAGTTCGCAACGCCACTCGAACCGCTGCGGACGGTAAAGGTCGAACTGCTCGACGGTCTGCTCGCCTTCGACGGTGGCCCCCTCGCGCCCTGGACGCTGACGTTCTCCGTCGGTACGCGTTGAATCACTGCCGCCGTTTACGGTCGGTCCGATCGTAGGGGCGGGTCTTCCCCAACGTAGGGGCGGGTCTTCAGACCCGCCCCCGGCGGAAGGCCGGTGATTCACCTCGCTGCGCTCGCGGGCGGGTCTGAAGACCCGTCCCTACGGACGATGCGGAACTACAGCACGACCCGCCCCTACGGTACGACGCGGAAGGGCGTGACCTGCTTCGCGGTACCGAGCGTCACCTCGATCGCATAGTCGCCGGCGGCCAGCGGCGCCAGGGTTGCGTCCACGACGACCCATCGGAATCCGGCAGCTGCATCGCGGCGATCGCCGACGGTCACCGGCACCGGCAACACCGTGCCGGCGCGATCGAGCAGCCGCGCGGTCGCCTTGCCGTCGAGCCGTGTTGGCAGCTCGAGCCGAAGCCGATCGCTGTGTTGAAAACGCGGATCGGCGGTGACGACATATCGTGCGCCGGTCGACAGGCCGCGCCGCAGCATCATCGCCTCGCCGATCGACGCCGGCGTTTCTGGAACAGTCACGCGAATGAGATCGCTCAGGGGCAACGTCTGCCCGCTCTGCGGCAGCACGCGAACCCTGACGGCGTAATCACCAGGTTCCAGCCCGGCACTCGCCGGCAATTCGGCGGTAAAGGCGCCGTCGCCATTCGAGACCGGAATCTCGAGCGACGCGACCTGGTCGCCCGTCGCCGAGACAACGGACACTTCGGCGGTCGCGCCGGTGCTCCAGGCGAGTTCGCGGCGCGTCGCGAAGTCGAGCTCGCCGACCAGCCACATGGCCGTGGGTTCGTCGCTGGTGTCTCGCCAGGTCACGGAGCGGATCCGGAGCGGCGCGCGCGCATTGACCACCACCGCACCGGCCGCGTTCGCCATCGCCGTTCCGGGTGTTTCACGATCGCCGCGCGCCATCAGCTCCTCAGGGCGGAGCCCGCGATAACCTTTGCGCGTGCGCACCTGCACACCCGGCCGCTTGATCTTCACGGTAATCGTCCGGAACTTGCCATCGAGCCTGGCGTTCGTCGATTGATAACCGAGCAGGTAGTACGACGACAGGTCGGACGAAATGCGCGTCAGCGCGGGCTCGACCTCGTCGACATCGAGTACCGCGACGCCGTCGGTATCCTGTGCGAGCGCTTTCAGCGATTCGTGATGGGACGCGATCGATTCACGCTCGTCGGACGCGGCCCGATCCTCCAGGCCATGCGGACTCATCGGATAGAAACTGACCATGCCGCGATTGGCCGCCTCGGTGATGTCGCGCATCTGCATCGAGTCGTCGAGCAGCGCCAGTGAGGATCGATCCGCCTCGCACTCGGCCATCTCGTGACCCGACGCCGGCCGGCTGTCCGGGCGCCGTCGCTGACCGAACGGGTTTCGTGCCTTGACGCTCTCCTTCAACGCCGCCAGCGTCCGGTTCGGGCTATACAGCACCCAGCCTTCGCTGACGGTGATCACGGCCGTCCGTTCGTCGCGCGAACGCTGAAGCACCGCCATCAGGTCGGCCAGCGTGTCGAGCGCCTGCCGCTCGTGGCGGCGCGCGATCATCTCGTTCGCGGTGTCGTCCTTCGAGCCGGCATAACAGGATCGATAGAGGTCCTCTTTCGGGTCGGTACTCGTCAGACGGCCGCGGCGTCCCCAGGACCAATCGCCTTGCATCATGTTCGAGATGACCGTGCTCTTGCGGCCGAAGACGATGTCGGACGCGGCCATCTCGGGCGTCATGACGGCGACGAGATCGTCGGGACCGATCAGGCGATCGAGGAATCGCACGATTGGCGTCCTCAGCGTGGACGACCTTTCGATGTCGGTGTGGAACGTATCGAGAAACACCACGAAGGCCCGCGGATGTCGTCCATTGGCGGCGTCCACAGGACTGAACTCGGTTATCTGCTGGCGGGTGCCGTCCTCGAGCAGTTCGATGTCGTCCTGTTGTAGATCGTCGATCACCTTGCCGTCGACCGTCGCGGTCACGTCAACCCGTACGTAATTCGCAGGGTGTGTCGGCGGCGTTGCGGAATTCGTGGACGGAGTCTGAGCGCTGACGGCAACGGCGCACCCCATCAGCAACAGCAGGAGCGCTGCGCGGCCGCTCATGGCACCACCCGGAACGACGTGGACTGGGTCGCGTCACCCAGGGTGACCTCGATGGCGTAGTCGCCGGCCGCCAGCGGCGCCATCACGGCGTCCGCCACCACCCACCGGAACCCTCCATCGTCCCGACGGTCCGAAACGGTCACTGGAACCGATGTGACTTTGCCGGTACCGTCGAGCAGTCGCGCCGTCGCCAGGCCTTCGGCACGTGTCGCCAGCTCGAGTCGCAGTCGATCGCTACGTTGGAATCGAGGATCGGCCGTCGCGACGTATCGGGTTCCCGTCGTCAGACCACGCCGAAACAGTAACGGCTGACCGATGGCCATCGGCGCGGCGGGCACTACCAGCCGCGTCAGGTCGCTCA
>DATJEU010000116.1:0-20711 GCA_035496255.1 Vicinamibacterales bacterium | reverse complement strand
GCCACACGTCGATCCCGCCGTGATGCGCGAATGGGAGACAGAACTCGGTCTCGAGAATGCCACGCCGGCCCCGCCGCTCTGGCGCGTCAACCAGAATCCAGCGGTCACGCTGGCGGCCGTACCGTCACCGGAGCCGCAGCGCCAGTTCCGCAGGCATCACAGCGGGTTCGACGTGTCGCTCCCGCGGTATGCGCCGCTGCTCAAGCGGCTCGACGAGTTGGCGGCCACGCACGTGGAGTAGGCGGCGATGATCGCCGAGGTCGCGCCGGCCGTGCGAACCAGGCGCGGAGGATGGTCATTCGCCACGTGGCTGCTGATGACCCAAGTGATCATCGCCATGGCGATCGCGCCCTGGTACGATCGCCTCGGGCTGCACATCGTATGGCGTTCGACCGCACCGCTCGGCGCCGCCTATGGCGCCCTCGCGGCCATCTGGCTGTATGGTCGATATCACAGCCGACACCGCAAGGAGATCCTCCAGGACGTCGTCTTCGCCACCGCCCTGATGTTGTCGCTGGGTGCGCTGCTCTCGCCGGCGCAGTACGTTGCGGTCGCACTGAAGCGCCCATTGATTGACGCGTGGCTCGTTCGCGCTGATGGCTTCGTCGGGATCAACGTCGGAGCGCTTGCCGCGTGGACCGCACACCATCAGCTAATCTCGCTGGTGCTGTCGGCATGTTACGCGACGCTGCTGCCGCAGTTCCTGCTGCCAATCCTCGTGCTGGCGATGTGGTACGGCGATCGCGACGGCCTCTGGGAGTACGTTTTTCACTATCAGTTCTGTCTGGTGCTGACCGTGGCGACACTGGCGCTGTACCCAGCAGCGAATCCACCTGACTTCATGAACTTTGCACCGACGATTGATCTGAGCCGAAGTTACGCCCAGATTCACGCGTTGAGGTCAGGCACGTTCCACACCATCGAATTCGCGAAACTCGAAGGCCTGGTCTCGATGCCGTCGTTCCACGCGGCGGGAGCGATGATGGTCGTCTGGGCCTTCCGCCGTCATCGTCGCTGGTGGATTCCCCTGGCGTTCGTAAACACCGGCCTCGTCGCCGCAACATTCATGAGCGGCATTCACTACCTCGTGGACGTCATCGGTGCGGCGGTCATGTTTGGGGCAAGTCTTGCTGTCTACCAGGTCATGACCGCGCGAGCGGCGGTCACGGCGCCAATCGCGACCGCACCCGTCACTGCCCTGCCCTGGACGCGCTGACGACGATGCCGATATCCTCCGGCGCCGTCAGGGACTTCGCGTCGCCTGTAAAGAGCGGTGCCGTCCCGATGCTGGCTGAGAAGGATCTGCCCTGTGCGCTGCTGCTCGTGGTCTACGTGGCGATCGCGTGCGTCATCCCCGCACAATCCGATACGTTCTACCACTTGCGAGCGGGTCAACAGATGTGGGACTCCCACTCATTGATCACCGCGGATTTGTTCTCGTGGACACACTATGGCCGACCACTCGCCAATCATTGGTGGTTATCCCAACTCGCGTTTTTCGCGCTGTATTCAGTCGGCGGGAACGTCATGCTCACGGTCGTTGCGGGACTTTGCGCATTCGCGGCGTTGGTCATCTCGTGGCGCCTGACGAAGGACCATGGCAGGGGGCGATTGATTGCCCTGGTCGCCCTCCTGCTGACGCTGCCCGAATGGTCGGTCCGCCCGCAGGTGTTCAGCCTCCTCTTCATGGCGCTCTCGCTCCGGTTGCTGGCGTCGGACCGGCTACGCCTGTTGTGCGCGCTGCTGGTCCTCTGGGCCAACATGCATGCGGTCGTTATCCTCGGCATCCTCATCGCAGGAGTACCCCTGCTCGATGCGATCCTGTGGGAGCGTTCCCGGATTCTCCGGGCTGCCGCCATTGCGACTGTTGCGGCAGCAGCGCCGTTGCTGACGCCATTCAGCCTCCATTATTGGCCTTCGCTTCTCGCCACCGTTCAAGCGTCGCGTGCGCTCGGCTTACAGGAATATCGATCCGCATTCCTGCTGGAACCGACGGTTCTGGCGTTCTGGGCGATCGCGGCGATGCTCATCGGGGCCGTCGTATCGCAGCGCCACCGGTTTGGGCACATGGAACGCAGCACGCGGGTGCTGGTTCTCGCCGCGCTCATACTCGTACCGGCGGCGATCACGTCAACGCGCAATATCCCCTTCCTTGTTCTGGCTGCGGTACCGGCATTGTCTCGCGTGATTGATGCCCAGGGTGCCGGCGCTCCCCAATCGCGTCCGGTCAGACCTCTCGGCTGGTGCCTACTTGCAGTAGCCGTGGTGTGCGGATCGATCATCGTCGCGGTGAATTGGGGCGGCGGCGGCCAAAGACTCGGATGGATGCCGCTTTCGCATGAGGCCGTTGCGGCGATCGAAACCTGTCCCTCGCCGATCTACAACAGCTTCGACGACGGTGGTTACTTGATGTGGTTTGCCCGTGAGCATCGAGTATTCGTCGACGGTCGCGTCGAAGCATATCCCCTGGACTTCTTACGGCGCGCCAGGACGGCTGACGAAGGCGATTACAAACAACTGTTCGCGGACTATCGCATTCGGTGCGCGGTGGTCCGGACGCAACCGCTCTACGACGCGCTGCGACATGACCCAGCCATGCACCTGGCGTTCGCTGGAAACGGGTGGGCGGTTTTTGCACCATGACCAGAGACCGCGAGCGGTTAGTCCCGTCGCCGTACGTATGACTGACCTGCCCCCACAATCCGCTACGCGAATCGTGAGAGGTCCTCGGGTTTAGAGTCTCCTGCAGGAGCCACGCTTCGATCACCGCCTTCGCCACATAAATCTCACCCGAGCGAGAGCAACCCTGACACATCGAGTGTGACGCCCCGATTCAACCTCCCGGCAAAGGCGGTGGCACCCACTCCCGTCGAGTCATCTCGCCGGACGGCGCGGCGATCGCTTCGAGCAGCGCCAACATCGCCAGGCTGAATGGCGTGGGCACACTGTGCATCTTGCCGGTGCGGACGACGACGCCGACGAGCGCGTCGATCTCCATGCCGCGGCCACGCTCGCGATCGACCATCATCGAGGTCCGGATCGCGCTCGCGCGCTCGGTCCACGACAACTGCTCGGCGATCATCGATTCGTCGAGCGTCAACCCCTGGGCCTGCGCGACGGCAGTCACTTCGCGCATCAACTCGACCAGCAGCGCCCGCGTCGCCGGCACCTCGACGAGTTCGCGCGGGGTCCGGCCGGTAATCGCCGACACCGGATTGAAGCTCGCGTTCCAGAGCAGCTTCACCCAGCGCTCGGACTGAATGTCGTCCACCACCTTCACCGGCTGGCCAGAAAGCGCGAGCGCGTCAGCGGCGCGCTGAACCCGGTCGACGGCGGGTCCGCTTCGCGGAACCCGCCCTACGTTGGACAGGTCAGGTACGCCTGGCGGAACCCGCCCTCCATCGGAGCGCGAACCGATCGCGATCGTGCCTGCGGCAACGTGGCTGACGATCCCCGGCTCCTCGAGCGTCGCGCCGACATACACCACGCCCGGAATGACGCGGTCGCGACCAAAGCGTGCGGCGACCGGCTCGTCCGACTCGACGCCGTTCTGTAACGTGACGATGGTGGTGTCGTCGCCGACAAGGGCAGCCAGGTCGTCGAGCAACGCCGGCGTCTGATGTGCCTTGACGCAGATCAGGACGAGATCGGAGATGCCGACGCGGCGTGCATCGGACTCGGCGTGCACCGGCGCCACGCGGATCTCACCGAAGCGCAGCGATCGAATGAGAATGCCGTCGCGACAAAGCGCGGCCAGGTTGTCGCCGCGCGCGATGAAGCGCACCTCGGCACCGCCCCGCTGCAGCAACCCGCCAAAGAACGCGCCGACGGCGCCGGCCCCGAAGACCGCAATTCTCATCGTTCGCAGTTACCATCATGCCTCGCCCAGGCCCGATGCCTCCTGTCCTTCACAATCCCGGTCACCGCCGCCTGGCGCTGGTGGTGATGGCGGTCAGCTTGATCCTCGCGCTCGTGCCGGCGGTCGCCGTCACGCGCCATCTGCTCTGGCCGTTCGACCTCGATGCGTTCCGTGATGTCGCGGCGGCCCAGGCGATGCGCGACGGTTCCTGGAGCGGCGATCCGTTTTACGCCGGCGAGCACGCCTGGTACACGCCGCTCGTACCCGCCCTCGTCGCGCTCGTATCGGGAGTCCTGCATCAACCAGTGGCGCTGGTCGCCGTGCGAAGCGGACCGTGGCTCAATCTGCTCGGCGCGATCGCATTCGGAGCCGCGGCATGGCGGCTGATCGGTCCACCGGCAGCGTTGTTTGCCACGATCGCCTTCCTGTTCGTGCCGGCCCACCCGCCGGCATGGGCCGCGGGCACGTATACGCCGTGGCTCTTCCCGGGCCTGGTTGGGCAGGCGGTTCTGTACGTGGGCCTGATCCTCTGCCGTCGTCTGGTCCGCTCTGGCCCGTACAGGATCGCCATTGCCATCGGCGGCCTCATCGGGGTCGCGTTCCTCGCGCACGCGGCTTATGGAGTGCTGCTCGCTGCCACGTTCACGCTCGCCGCCGGGACCGCCTCGTTCGTTCATCTCGCTTCGCTCGGGGGCGGGTCGGCCGCCATCGCGCCGAAGGCGCTTCGGCGAGCTTCGCCGAAGCCCGGGCAAGGGCGGGAGGACCCTCCCCTACGGGATATGGCCGCTCTCCGGACTGTCGCGGGTGCACCCGGTCGAAATCCGCTGCCTGCGATCGCGATTGCCGCCGCCGTGGCGATCGTCATCGTCGCGCCCTTCTTCTGGCCGCTCATCACCCGCTATCACCTGCACACGCTCAATCGAGCACCAGCAACGTGGCCGTACACGCCAGGGTATCCCGCAGCGATCATCGCGACCCTGCGCTGGCCGATGACCTGGCCGTTCGCCGTGCTCGCGGTCGCCGGTGGCGTCACGCTGGCGCGGCGGCGCGACGCAGGCGTCATCGTGCTGTGGTCGTGGGGCGCAGCGGCCCTTGTGCTGTCGGCGTGCAGCCTCGCGGCAACCTGGTATCCCTCGTGGCCGCCACTTGTACCGGCCTATCACTTCGAATATCAGGTCCGCGCATGGGGCTGGATGCTGGTTGGAGCAGGCACGTGGTCCATCCTCGCGCTCGTCGCCGAGCGGACGTCTGCAGGCGCGCGCGGCCGCGCTGCCCTTCTCGCGACGACCGCGCTCATCAGCATCGCCCTGCTCTATCCGCGATACCTGCAGCGGCCGGCGTTTCGTCAGGCAGCGGCGGCAGCGCGAGCCATCGGCGCACGCTCAGACCGGTTGATCACGGGGTGGATCAGGGCCTCGACGCCACGCGACGCCGTCTTTCTCGCATCGAGTGACGACAGCCTGCTGATTGTCGCGCCCGCCGGACGTCATGTCGTCGCGGTCGACGCGCCATTCTCGAACCCGTACGTCGATTACAACGCACGGCGCGCGGCACGCGATGCGATGTTTGCGGCCATCGATGCGCACGACTGGGATCGCTTCCGCAGCCAGGCCGCGCGTTACGGCGTGACCTTCGTTCTGGCGCATGGCCAGCGCGCCTCCGCGCTGCTCGCGGCACCGCCGCTGGCCATCGCCTATGGCACGGCGGACGCCGTGATCGTACGCGTCACCCGCGGATCAGATACGCGCTGAGAGGGTAAGCGCGGACTTCGACGGGAGACGTTACTTCCTGCGTGTCGGAGCGGCGCGACGAGCGGGCGGCGGCGGCCGGTAGGTGACCATCACGTTGCTGATGATCGCGATCGGGCGGCCCGTGGCGATGTACTCGTCGCGGCCATCGGGCCGCAGTTCGGTCAGCTTCTCGCCGAGAATACTGACCTTCTCCGCCTGTTCCTCGATCTCGACGGAGATCGA
Source organism: Vicinamibacterales bacterium (assembly GCA_035496255.1). Lineage (GTDB taxonomy): Bacteria > Acidobacteriota > Vicinamibacteria > Vicinamibacterales > UBA2999 > Gp6-AA40. Next base: position 14,879 of record DATJEU010000116.1, on the reverse strand, counting down.
CTCGGTCCCGGTCGGCGCCACCGCCTTGAGTCCCGCCGGCCCTGCTCCGGGGATGCGATCCAGCAGATCCGCGCTCGTGCGGAACTCACTCTGCACGATGCCTCTGCCCAGCAGCGTGTTGTCCATCGCCAGCACTCCGATCGAGGCGGTGTAGCGGCGGAAGCCACGTCCCTGCTTGACGAGATCTTCTGAAAAGGTCTGACGATTGTGGAGGTCGAAGGTCAGCGTCACGATCCCGCTGTGCGGCGGCAGGGTGATGATGATGCCCGCCAGCGGATCGCGGCCGATCAGCACGTCGCAGAACGATCGTTTCGTCTGCACGCCCGTGCCCAGCGGCTGCGGACACATCATCATCGCCGGCTCGGTCTTCGGCGCTGCCGGTGCCGCGGCGCGAGCGGGCGGGCGCGCGGGCGTCTTGCGTGTTTGCGCTGCCGTAGACGCTGCCAGCGCAAGGATCAACGCCCAACTCCCAGTTGCGATGACAACCCAACTTCCAAATGTCCGCGACCAGCATCGCGCCTCCGGGAGTTGGACACGCAAGGACGGTAGCGGTTGGGAGCGGTGCGAAATTACTCTCGCGGGTGGCGCCGGGAGGGGCCTCCCCATTCCGCCCCGCAGGCGCCACACCCGTGGGGGTGCTTTTGGCGCCGAGGACGGAATGGGGAAACCCGGCGACAGGACCCGCCGCGTAATTTCGCAACACTCGTTGAAAGTCATTCGTTGATACAGCTCAGCGCCGGGCCCGACGACCAGGTCGCCGCCGTGCCGCGATGACGAATCAGCTCGAGGAATTCCATCCGCGTCCGCGCATTATCGCGGAAGCCGCCGAGCATCGCACTCGTGACCGCGTAGGAGTTCTGCTTCTCCACACCGCGCATCGACATGCACAGGTGGGTACCCTCGCAGACGACGGCGACGCCGAGCGGGTCGATCGTGCTCTTGATCGTCTCGGCAATCTGGTTCGTCATGCGCTCCTGGATCTGCAGACGACGGGCGAAGACGTCGACGAGCCGCGGGATTTTGCTGAGGCCAATCACGCGCTTGTTCGGCAGGTACGCGATGTGACACTTGCCGAAGAACGGCAGCAGGTGATGCTCGCAGAGGCTGTAGAAGTCGATATCGCGGACGATCACCATCTCGCTATAATCGACGCTGAACAGCGCGTCGTTCAGCACCTTGCTGATATCCGCGTTGTAGCCGCTGGTGAGAAACTTCAGTGCCTTTTCGACGCGGAGTGGCGTCCGGAGCAACCCCTCGCGGTCCGGGTCCTCCCCCAGCTCCACGAGCAGCTGCCGGATGAGATCCTGCATCTCCGTATTCTATATCGCGCTGTTTTTGCTCCCGGCCATCGCGTCCGCGCAGGATCCGGATGCGCTCTATCGCCAGCGCGCCGACGTCGCCCGCGCGAAGGAGGCGGCGGCGATCTGGGAGACGCGCATCAAGAGCAATGCCTCGGACTTCGAGTCCACGTGGAAACTTTCGCGAGCGCTGTACTGGATCGGCGGTCATGATGCCGCACCGGCACGACGCGCGGCACTCGAGCGCGGCGTCGCAACCGGGCGGACTGCGTCGATGTTGCAGCCGATGCGGCCCGAGGGCTACTTCTGGATGGCCGCGAACATGGGGGCGCTTGCCGAAAGCTACGGCTTGCGCCAGGGCCTCAAGTACCGCGGCGACATCAAGGACGCGCTCGAAACCGTGCTGACGATCGATCCCGCATTCCAGGAGGGATCCGCCGATCGCGCGCTCGGACGCTGGTACTTCAAGGTGCCGTCGCTCTTCGGTGGCAGCAAGAAGAAGTCGGAAGAACACCTCCGCAAGTCGCTCACCTACGATCCGAACAGTACCGCCTCGCTGTGGTTTCTCGCGCAGACCTTATTCGAAGAAGACAAGGACGCCGAAGCGCGCGACACGCTGCGCAAGGTGATCGCGGCGCCGCTCGATCCAGCGTGGGAGCCGGAGGATCGCGAGTTCAAGCAGCTCGCGGAACGGCGGCTCGCGCAGAAATAGCACCTGCTACGCGGCATCGTCAGGACCGTCGCTATAACGGTGACTGACCGCGTCTGTGCGCCGCCACTCCAGAGGGCGCGGCATCGCCATCGCCGCAGCGTACGGCGGACCATCAGGATCGGCGCCGGGCCGCCAGTGCTCCTCGGCTTTCGATTGCAAATGTGCGGCGCGAGCGTGGTGACCGCGGGCGCGATGGTAGTCCGCAAGCCTTTTGTATCGATCGAAGAAGTAGATATGCGCCTCGTCGCTCAGTTCAGCGTCGCGGCCCCACGTCGCCGCCCAGGCAAGAACGCGCGCGGTGATGATGGCCGCCGTGAGCGACAACCATGGACCCATCAAACCTTCCCTCACCGGCCGTTGGCCAGAGGCGGGCCTGAAGACCCGCCCTACGGATCACCGTTTGTCGACCACCACCACGCCACCCTTGAGCACTACCTTCGTCGGGCATGGCGCTCATGCTCTTCGCGTCGATGGTGTTCAGACCCTGCGTGCTCGCCGCACCCGCGGACACCGACGCGATCTTCCCGCCGCGAATCACGATCGTTCCCGACGGGATCACCATTCCGCCGCCGGTGACGATCCGCACGTTGATCATCGCAAGGTCCTGCGCCGCCGCGGTGCTCGCGAACGTAACGGCAACGACAACGACGAGCAGCATCCTCCCCATGGCCGGTATCGTAATGGACGTCGCGCGGCCGAGAACGCGGATATACGGCAAAAACAAGAACGAAAAAACGAAGCAACGAGGAACACGACAGCGCACGGAGATCGATTGCCCACCATCATTCAGCGGCGCTGCTGGCCGCCGCAGGCGGCCACCGCGTGCTGCGCGCGCCGTCAGCAGCGCATCGAACTGGTCGGCGCCACCTCGTTGCCCTCCGTTCGTCTCCGTTTTCCCCGTTCCTCCGTGTTGATTTTTTCTCCGTTACCTCCGTCACCTCCCCGGCAGCGCGAACGCGACGATGTTCGGGCCCGCGGCCACGGCGACGTACTGTTGCTGATCGAACTGATACGTCATCGGCGACGCTTTCCACAACTGGCTCGTTTGGAAACTCCAGAGCGGCTTCCCGTTCTTCGCATCCGCGGCCATGAACGCGCCGCTGTCCTCACAGAAGAACACAACGCCGCCGGCGGTGGAGAGAACACCGCCCCACGAATTGACCGCCCCCGTCTGCGGCAGTTCCCACACCGGCTTGCCGGTGTGAATGTCGAACGCGCGCAGGACGCGTTGCGCCGGTTCGTTCGGCGCCTGGCGGAACGAGCCGCCCATGTAGCCCTTGCCGGCTTCCCACTCCGCCGGCACGCGCGTGAAGATGCCGCACTTGTCGTTCGTCTGCACGTAATAGAGTCCGGTGAGCGGGTTGAACGACGTCGAGTACCAGTTCGTCGCGCCGTCGAGCGACGGGCAGACACGCTTGCCTTCGACGGTCGGCTCCATGCCCGGGACGCGCTGTGGACGGCCATTCGCATCGAGGCCGGACGCCCACGTCACCTGCTTCGCGAATTTCGTCCCGAACAGGAACTTGCCGTCGGTGCGATCGAGAACGTAGAGGAAACCGTTGCGATTCGCCTGGACGATCAGCTTCCGCGGCTGTCCCTGCCACGACGCATCGACCAGCGCGATCGGCTCTTCGGCGTCGTAGTCCCACACGTCGTGCGGCGTGAACTGGAAGTACCACTTCAGCGCGCCGGTCTTCGCATCCAGCGCGACAATCGAATCGGTGTGCAGGTTGTCGCCTGGACGATCGTCGCCAATCATGTCCGGACCGGGATTGCCAACCGGCCAATAGACCGTGCGCAGGTCCGCGTCGTAGGCGCCGGTCATCCACGTCGATCCGCCCGGGTGCGCAATCCCTTTGCCCTGCCACGTGTCTGCCTTCGGTTCGCCAGGCGCCGGGACGGTCCAGAAGCGCCACGCCTCCTTGCCGGTGGCCTGATCGAATGCGGCGACGAAACCGCGCACGCCCTCGTCGCCACCCGACGTCCCGGTGACGACCAGGTCGTTGACGATGAGCGGGGCGCCGGTGGCGTTGTAGTTCTGGTGCCAGTCGGCCATCTCGGTTTCCCACACCAGCGCGCCGGTGTGCCGGTTCAGCGCGATCAGGTGTGCATGATCCGTGACCATGAACAGGCGATCGCCGGCGACCGCGACGCCGCGATTGACGCCGCCCGCGGCGTTGCCGACCAGCCCCTTCGTGCGCGGCCGCTGGTAATGCCAGATCTCGCGACCGGTGCCGGCGTCGAGCGCCCACGCCTCGTTCGCGACGGTCACGTACATCACGCCGCCGGCGACAACGGGGGTCACCTGCAGACGCGCGCCGTTCGGCACCGTGAACATCCAGCGCGGCGCCAGCTGCGCGACGTTACCGGTGTCGATCTGCTTCAGCGCGCTGTAGCGCGTACCGTTCGGCGAGCCGTTGTAGACCGTCCAATCGGTCTGCGTCGTCACCTCACGAAAGGCGTTGCCGCTGCCGCGGAGCAGGTGGAGACGATGGTCATCGCCGAGGAGTTGCACGTCGGTAGTCGTGTGGTTCAGCACGAGGCCGGCAAGCGCGGGACCACCAGTCATCTGATAGGAACGGTGCTCAGGCAGTGCTCCCGCGCGCGGCTTCAGCGTCCGGAGGAACGCGACGACCTCGGTGGCTTGCGCCGTCGTGACGTTCGGGAAGCCCGGCATGCCCGCGGCCGGACGGCCGTCACGAATCAGTTCCAGCAGATCCGCGTCCGTCCGCGTCGGCACGCGCGTGGTGATCGCCGGACCGAGCTCGCCGCCATTGGCGTCGGTGCCGTGACAACTCGCGCAGCGGCTGACGAACGTCGCGCGCCCCGCATCGACGCTCTGGGCGGCCGCTGTGGTCACCGCTGTCAACACCAGCAATGCGATTCCAATAGAGCTGAGCCTCACGCTTTACCTCACCGATCGACGGCCTGTTAACACCCAACTCCCAAAGTCCAACTCCCAACGCGCCATCCGCGGACGATTCGTGGCATCTCCACTACGAATGCGGCCATCTTCGTCGCGATCGCGGTATCTTCGGTCCGATTCGAACCATCTTCAGTCCGATTCGAACCATCTTCGGTCCGATTCGAACCATCTTCGTCGCGATCGCGGCATCTTCGGTCCGATCTGAACCATCTTCAGTCGGATTCGAATCATCTTCGGTCGCGTCGCCGCCATCCCGACGCGGATCGCGTCATCTCAGGCTCGCACCGAACCCTCTCCAGCGTGACGCGAATCATCTTCAGCACGAAACGCATCATGTTGAGAATGATTTCTATCGCTCCATAAGTTTTCGTTTCGTCCGGAGTCGTACCGACGGTGCTTCGACACGTTTCGGTGCCCATCGGGTTCAACCGACACGGAGCGGACGGAGACAACGGTCTCAACACGGAGAAACGGAGAAACCGGGGACGAACCGAGGCGGTTGCCGGCTTGCGGCCCTCCGGGCCGCTGCGGTCGTGTGAAGAAGCCCAGAGACAAACCGCTCTCGATGGGTGTCAGCGGCTTGTCTCTGCGCTTCTTCGCACGACCAGGCCGCCAACGGCGGCCAGCCGGCAACCGCTCATTACGCCGCAATTCGCCACGGTGCTCCTCCGTTCGTCTCCGTTCCCCCGTTTCTCCCCGTGTTGAAGCGGTTTGCTCCGTAACCTCCGCCAGCACGTCCCCGGCAGCCCGCAGCCCGCTCTATTGCGGCAGCGCAAATGCGTACAGCCCGGCGCCGCCGCCGAACAGGACATATTGGCGGCCATCGAGCTCGTACGTCACCGGAGAGTTGGCGACGCGACCGATACCCGAGTGCCACAGCGTCGTGCCGTCGCTCGTGCGCAGCGCGATCGCGCTGTTCGCGGAATCGCCGGTGAACGTCACGCCGGTCGTCGTCGTCAACACGCCAGCGGCGCCGGCGCCGCCGTACAGATCGTGACTCCACTTCACCTTGCCGGTCTGATAGTCGATCGCGCGCAGCCAGCCGTGACCGTACACCGTGTAGTCCGCACCAGCCCACCCGTCGGCCCCGTGCTCGGGCTTGAAGAAGTAGATGCCGTAGGCGTCGTGCGTGCTGACAATCAGCGCGCCGGTCGCCGGATCGAACGACGGCGATCGATAGTTGGTCCCGCCTGATTCGTCGGGCGAGATCAGGCGTCCGTCGCGCGCCGGCTCCTTGTCGGCATTCGGAATCGGCGTGCCGTTCGCATCGACGCCGGTGGCCCAGTTCGTCCTCGCAAACGTCGTCGTCAGCAGATTCTTTCCGGTCGTGCGATCCAGGACGTAGAAGTAGCCGTTGCGCGACGCCTGCAGCAGCAGCTTGCGCGGAGCGCTGCTGCCGCCGCTCGCAGGCGGGGCGGGTGCATCGACGAGCACCGGGTCTTCGGCGGCGTCCCAGTCGTGCGTGTCGTGCGGCGTCGCCTGAAAGCCCCAGACCATCGTGCCGGTGTCAGGATTGAGCGCAAGGATGCTGTCGGTCCAGCGGTTGTCGCCGGGACGCACGTGGCCGTTGAGGACCGGCGTCGGATTGCCGGTGCCGACGAACAGCAGATTCAGCTCCGGATCGTACGTGCCGGTCATCCACATCTGCCCGCCGGTGGCGCCGCCGCTGATCGATCCTTCGGTCCCGCGCGGCGGCGTGCTGTAGAAGGTCCACTGCAGCGTGCCGGTGTCCGGATCGAACGACTTGAGGATGCCCGGCACGTTGTCGAAATCGCCGGATACGCCGGCAATCAGATGATTGCGAATGATCAGCGGCGCATTCGTCGACCAGTACCCACGCTTCGCGTCGGCGATCTCGATCGTCCATCGCGGCCGCCCAGTCCGCGCGTCGAGCGCCACGAGGTGCGCATCCGGCGTCGTCATGTAGACGAGATCACCGCGGACCGCGACTCCGCGATGCCCGATGTGGAAGCCGTCGTTCATCGGATAGCTGTAGCGCCACAACTGCCGCCCCGATCGCGCATCGATCGCCCACGTGTTGTCAGGCGTGGTGATGTAGATCGCGCCGTTGACCACGACCGGCGTCGCCTTGATCTGCTGCGTCTGGCCGGTCTGAAACGCCCATGCCAGCGTGAGCTGCTTCACGTTGGCCGGCGTGATCGCCTTCAGCACTGAGTGATGCCGTCCCGAGTAATCCCCGTGATACGTCGGCCAGGAGTCGGCGGTCGGATGGAGCAGGAGACTCGGATCGACGCCCTGCGCGACGAGCACAGCTGCCGCGAACACCCAGGCGATCCCAACACCGATCCCTGGAGGCCGGACCTTTATGGTCCGGTGACGACCAGGGCGGAGCATGACCGCGGCGGGGCGGGCCGTCATGGTCCGCCGATGATGAATGCCCATTTCGCTCATTTCAATGTCAGAAGGTAAGCAAGCACATCGTGCATGTCGGCGTCGGTGTACTTCGCCAGTTGATCGATGTGCCCCTGCAGCGGATCATCGACCGCGAACGTCACCTGCGACGTCGGCCATGAATGCTGGAAGCCGCCGGCGTCGAACAGCGCGATCGTGAACTCGTCTCGATAGGCGAGCTTGCCGCTGAACTTCTCGCCGGACTTCAGGGTCACCGTCACCGACTGCGGGATCCGGGACGGATCCGGACCACCGCGACCCGCGGGCGCCGGAGCGGGATACAGCATGCGCTGCAGCAGCGTGAGCGGCTGCGCGATCCGTGTGGCGACGCCCTTCAGATCTCCGGTCGCCGAATGGCAACGCGCGCACGCCGTCGCGAAATAGCGTTCGCCGGCCGTCGCATTGCCCGTCTGCAGGTCCGCCGCGTCCACCGTCCGGCGTCCACCGACGGCGCTGTCGGCCTGCCTCTTCTGATCGTGGATGAAGGCGACGATGGCGGCGACGTCGGCATCGGGAAGCGTGAAGGACGGCATCCCCTTGTCGGGACGGCCGGAGCGGACGAGCGGCGCGATGCGGTCGCCGCGCAGGTCGGACGCGACGAGTTCGGAACGCGTGAGGTCCGGTCCGGTTTCGCCGCCGCCCGCGTCGCGGCCGTGACAGAACCCGCACTGCGCCGCAAACCGCGCGCGGCCGGTATCCACCTGCTCCTGCGGATACTGCTGCGCCGTCGCCGTTTGCGGCGGCCGGACCGACGCCGGACTCCCCTGCCCGCGCCCGCCTTGTGCCGCGGGACTGATCGACCAGAGCGTCGCGAGCCAGATCGCGACCGCAACCACCGTGACGTTCCTCATGGCGGCACCGAGTATCATCGGCGCGGCCTGGCGCGTCAACGCGATCCGTCGCGGACGTTGATGGCGATCCGCAGCAGACGGTCACGGCCGGTCTAAAAGGCAAGACCGGCCCTACAGGTACCTGTAGGGCGCGTCTTGCTTTGTAGACGCGCCTTGGAGGGATCATTTGAACCGCATAGGCATGGGACTGGTCGGCGCCGGCTTCGTCGGGCCGCATCACGTCGACGCCGTCCGCCGCCTCGGCTTCGTCGACATCGTTGCCGTCGCCGGCAGCACCGAGGCGTCGGGCAGGCAGAAGGCGGAGGCGCTCGGCGCTCGGCGAGGCTACGGCAGTTACCAGGCGCTGCTCGACGACCCTGACGTCCACGTGGTGCACAACGCGACGCCGAATTACCTCCACTACGAGGTCACATCCGCGGCGCTCGCGAAGGGCAAGCACGTCGTGTCGGACAAGCCGCTGGCGATGACGGCCGCGCAATCGCGACAACTGATGGACGAGGCGAGCCGCGCCGGCGTCGTCACCGCCGTGACCTTCAACTACCGCGGCAATCCGCTGGTGCAGCATGCGCGCGGCGCGATCGCGCACGGCGACATCGGCACACCGCGCTTCATCCGTGGCTACTACCTGCAGGACTGGCTGCTCAAGGACACCGACTACTCGTGGCGCCTCGACACCGAAAAGGGCGGCGCCTCGTCGGCACTCGGCGACATCGGCTCGCACTGGTGCGATCTCGCGCAGCACGTGACCGGTCTCCACATCACCCACGTGCTCGGCGACATCACCACGGTGATCCCGAAGCGGAAGAAGCCGCGCGGCTCACGCGAGGCCTTTCAGACCGGCGACGCGCAGGCGACTGAGGAAGTCAGCATTCAGGTCGAAGACCTCGCGTCGGTGCTCGTGCGATTCGAGAACGGCGCCAAGGGCACCTTCTCGGTGGGCCAGGTCTGCGGCGGCCACAAGAACGATCTCGTGCTCGAGGTCTGCGGCTCGAAGGCGTCGATCGGCTGGCGCCAGGAACACCAGAACGAACTCTGGTTCGGCCATCGCGACCGGCCGAATGAGATTCTCCAGAAGGATCCGTCGCTGATCGGCCCGGAGGCGCGCGGCTACGCGCACCTGCCCGGCGGTCACCAGGAAGCGTGGGCCGACGCCTTCTGCAATCTGATGCGCGACATCTACGCCGTCATCGCGGGCGGCACACCGTATCGCGCGCTTCCGCCAACGGTCGCCACCTTTGCCGACGGCTACCGCGCTAACGCCATCGTCGAAGCGATTCTCGAGAGCGCGAAGAACGGTGGCGTGTGGACGGAGGTCGGGGCGTGAGCACACCAGCGGCACCGTTTCAACCGAAGTTCATGAAAGTCGGCGTGCTCACCGCGGCGCTGCAGGAACTGACGCCGCGGGAGGAGCGGGACGCGGATCCCGACAAGGCAATCGAAGACTGGCTCGCGTTCGCGCGCGAGCTCGGTGCGGAGTACATCCAGCTCTCGGCGGCGGTCCATCCCTCACAGACCGATGTGCCGCCCGAGGCGATGCTCGATCCGGTCGCCAACACGCTCGATCTTCGTCAGCCGTTCGACCGCGCGCGCGCGCGGCGCGTTGAACAGGCGATCAAGGCGACCGGCACGCGCCTGTCGGACATCGCCTACTTCGACAACCTGCTGCATCACGATGCCGCGACGCGCAGGCAGAAACACGACTTCCTGCTGCGCGTGTTCGACGCCGCGGTGCTGCTCGGCGTCGATGCGGTGTGCGGCTTCGTCGGCCGCAACCAGCAGCACAGCATGGACGAGAACCTGGTCGACTTCGAACAGCACTTCGTCCCGTTGCTGAAGGAAGCGAGGTCGCGCGGGCTCACCTATCGCGTCGAGCAGTGTCCGATGCCCGGCTGGACGACCGGCGACAACTGGCACAACAACATTGCCTACACGCCTGGCGCGTGGATCGCGTTGTATCGCATCTGCGAGAAGCACGGCGTCGGCGATCGATTCCGCATTCACTACGACCCGTCCCACGCGGTCCTGATGGGACAGGACACGCGATCGATCTTCCAGTTCCTGAAGGACAGCGGCTACGCGTTCCTCATCGGCGGCTTCCACGTCAAGGGCCAGGTCGTGAACGCGAAAGGGGTGTCGGAGTGGGGATACGGCGGGCAGACGATGGGGAGGGGCGATTGGATTGATGGCACGCCGTCGCCGAAGCCGGCGGACCAGCTCAATGCCTGGAAGAAGCAGGTGGTGCTGTGCGAGCACGAGCTGCCGGGCACCGCGCGGCACGATCCGCTCGCGTATCTGCAGAACCGCACCGTCGACTGGCTCGACCATCAACTCGCCGCGCGTGAGCTGCTGCCGCTGGATGCCGCGAACACGCACCTCGTCGTCGAGCACGAGTACGGCCCCGCGCGGGTCCAGAATCGCGAGAGACTGAAGCCGATCCTGCAGGGGTCGATCGCATTCGTCCGCAAGATCGACGAGGCCGCCGCGTGCATGTTCGCACTGCAGCACCAGGTCCTCGCCGCGCAAAGCATCCCGGTGCAGGGGACCGGACGGGAGGCCTACCGCTCATGAAACGAGTTGCATTCGCGCTCATCGCGGCCGTGCTGACGATCAGCGTCCACGCCGCGGCGCCGATCGCGGTCATGATTCTCGACGGCGAGAGCGGCGGTCCGTATCACGACTGGCAGCACGTCACGCCGGTGCTGAAGAAGATGCTCGACGAGACGGGGCTCTTCGCGACAGACGTGGTGACCGCGCCGGCGGCAACTGGAACGCTTGCCGGGTTCACTCCGGATTTCAGCCGCTATCGCGTGGTGGTGATGAACTACGACGCACCGGATGACCGGTGGCCGGCCGAGCTGAAGGCGTCGTTTGAACAATACGTCGGCGATGGCGGCGGCTTCGTGTCGGTGCACGCGGCTGACAATGCGTTTCCCGGCTGGCCGGCGTTCAACGAGATGATCGGCGTCGGCGGATGGCGGAATCGCGACGAACATGCCGGGCCGCATTGGTTCTTCCGCGACGGCAAGCTCGCTTCGGATCCGTCGCCGGGCCGCGCCGGCAGTCACGGCAAGCGGACGCCATTCCAGGTGACCGTGCGCGACGCGTCGCATCCGATCATGAAGGGGCTGCCGCCGATGTTCATGCACCAGGGCGACGAGCTCTATGCGCGCCTGCACGGACCGGGAAAGCACATGGACGTGCTCGCCACCGCGTTCTCCGATCCGCGGAACAGCGGCAGCGGCGTGGACGAGCCGATGCTGATGGCGCTGAACTACGGCAAGGGCCGCGTCTTCCACACCACGTTCGGCCACGACATCGTCGCCCTGAGCTCGGTGGACTTCGTCGTCACGTTCCAGCGCGGCGCCGAGTGGGCCGCCACCGGTCAGGTGACGCAGAAGGTGCCCGGCAATTTCCCAACCGCAAACAGCGTCTCGTATCGCGCCGACCTGGCAGCCATGGATCCGCGATATGCCAATGGTCTCGACAACCTCGATATCAAGAGGTGACGGACGGCTCTTCTCTACTACCTCCGCCGACTCCGTTACAGTCCGGCTACCAATCGATCACGCGCCAGTACAATCGATCATCGTGAGTACAGCGGCTCCTGACTCCCACGACGAGAAGCTCCGCGCGGCGCTGGCGGCGGCGGAAGAAGCCAATCGCCTGAAGGACGAATTCCTCGCCGTCCTCTCGCACGAGCTTCGTACGCCGCTCAACGCGATCCTCGGATGGGCGCGGATGCTTCGCGCGGGAACATTGCCATCCGATAACGTGCCGCGCGCACTGGAAACCATCGAGCGCAACGCCCAGGCGCAGGCGCAGCTCATCGAAGATCTGCTCGACGTCTCGCGCATCGTCTCCGGCAAGCTGCGGCTCGAGATGCGAACCGTCGATGTCGGCGATGTCGTCCGCGAAACGCTCGAAACCGTGCAGCCCACGGCCGATGCACGCGGCGTCGCGCTGACCAGCGCGATCGGATCGGTCGGCCCCGTCTCCGGCGACGCGCAGCGGCTGCAACAGGTGATCTGGAACCTGCTGTCGAACTCGATCAAATTCACGCCCCGCAGCGGCACGGTGCACGTTGACGTACATCAGGATGTCGGACTCGTGCGAATCGCGGTCTCCGACACCGGCCGGGGCATCGACAAGGAGTTCCTGCCGTACGTCTTCGATCGCTTCCGCCAGGCGGCCGGTCAGGGCACGCCGAAGCGGACCGGCCTCGGCCTCGGACTCGCCATCGTGCGTCACCTCGTGGAAGCGCACGCCGGCACCGTGAGTGCGACGAGCGACGGTATGGGCAAGGGGGCGACCTTCACTGTCGAACTGCCCGTCCTCGTCGGGCGCTCGGTCACCAGCGTCGAAGGCGCAAACGCGTACCCGCCGCTCGAGACCAGCTCCTCGCTCAACGGCGTTCGCGTGCTGGTGGTCGACGATGACGCGGATGCACGGGAACTGTTGCTCATCGCGCTGCGGCAGTACGGGGCGGATGTGGCACTGGCCGAGAGCGCCGATGCGGCATTCGAGTTCATGCTGGCGAACCCGCCCGATGTACTCGTCAGCGACATCGAGATGCCGGACATCAATGGCTACGATCTGATCCGCCGCCTGCGACACAGCGATCAACCGGAGCTGCGCCGGATGCCGGCAGTCGCACTTACTGCCTACGCGCGCACCGAGGACCGTGTGAAGGCGCTGCTCGCCGGCTTCCAGTCGCACGTGCCGAAGCCGGTCGAACCGGCGGAACTCGTGACCGTCATCGCGTCGCTCGCCCAGCGCACGATCGGCTCGTGAACGCACCAGCCGATCGACAATCTCTCTGACCACTCGCCCGATGACTTCGCTGTCTCGATGGGGAGCCGCGTCCGCTCTCCGCCACCGCAACTTCCGGCTGCTGTGGATCGCGTTCCTGGTGTCGTTCACCGGCTCGAACATGCAGTCGGCGGCCATCCTCTGGCACGTGTCGCTGCTCGTGTCGCCGGATCGCAAGGGCCTGGCGCTCGGCGCCGTCGGCCTCGTGCGCGTGGTGCCGATCGTCATCTTCTCGATGATCGGCGGCGTCATGGCGGACGCCTGGCACCGGCAGCGCCTGATGCTGATGACGCAGACGCTGCTCGCCATCGTCGCGCTCGTGCTCGCGGCCATGACCGCAAGAGGGGTCGTCAACCTTGGCGCGCTCTACGGGCTCACCGCGCTCGGCGCGATGATCGGCTCCTTCGATCTGCCGGCGCGGCAGGCGCTCGTGCCCAACCTGGTGCCGCGTGACGACCTGCCCAACGCGCTGAGCCTGAACACCGCGATGATGCAGGCCGCGTCGATCACGGGTCCGGCCGCCGGCGGCATCCTGATCGGCACGCTTGGCCTGACCTGGGTCTACGCGCTCAACGCCCTTTCGTTTCTGTTCGTCATCGCCGCGCTGCTGATGATGCGCGGCCTGCCGGAAGACATTCCGGGCGTGGACCGGGAAGCGATGTCGTGGCAATCGGCCGTCGAAGGACTGCGCTTCGTCTTCAGCTCGCCGCTGCTGCGCTCGACGACGCTGCTCGACTTCTTCGCGACGTTCTTTTCATCCGCGGTGGCGCTGCTGCCCATCTTCGCGCAGGACATTCTGCAGGTGGGGCCGCAGGGCTACGGCTGGCTGTATGCCGCACCAGCCGCCGGCGCCGTCATCATGAGCATCGCGATGATCGCGCTCACCGATCGCATTCGCAGCCGCGGGCCGGTGCTGCTGTGGGCCGTCGTGATCTATGGCGCCGCGACCGTCGGCTTCGGACTGTCGCGCTCGTTCTGGATCACCTTCGCCTGCCTCGCGCTCACCGGCGTGGCCGACACCGTCAGCATGGTCATCCGCAGCATCGTCAGCCAGCTCGAAACGCCCGACCGGCTGCGCGGGCGGATGACCGGCGTGCGGATGGTGTTCTTCATGGGTGGCCCGCAGTTGGGCGAACTGGAAGCCGGCGCAGTCGCCCAGTGGCTTGGTGCGCCGTTCTCAGTGATCAGCGGCGGTCTCGGGTGCATGGTGGCGACCGCGTGGGTCGCGGCGACGACGCCGGAATTGCGCCACTATCGCGCGGAGACGCAGAGACAATCAGCCACGACGGGCACGACGATAACGACGTCCACGACGAAGCTCTAACCGATCGTGCCGGCCGCGGACTCCGGGCGACGGCTTCCGGCCGGCACTTGTAACCGGAAGCCGCCCGCCGCCACCCGCCGGCCGCCAGCCGCCAGCTGTCAGTGCTGGCGTTTCGTAGAGGCCGACCTTCAGGTCGGCCTTCTCCGACCTGTGATTACTGCTTCGCCAACTGTCCGCGCGCGACGCCGCCCGGATTCAACGACGAGTGGATGTTGAAGTAGTAGTTCGCCGGGTTGTCGATGATCGCCTGCAGCGTCGCCGCATCAGTCCCCCCGACGCCATTCACCTGGAACGATCCTGACCCGTTCGGGAGAGCCAGCGGCGTCGCCGGGCTCAGGCCAGAGACCGGAATGAGCACGTTGGCGGTGGCTCCCGCGCCCGCCGGACCATGGATGTGTGCATTAATGATGCTGGTGCCCGCCGGGAAACTGGACGCGCTGATTTGAAAGTCGACGGTTCCCGACTGGATCGCACCGCCGCTGTCTCGCGTCAGGTGGAAGGTGATCGTCGCGGTTCCGGTGCCACTGCTTTCGGGGCCGCTGATGGC
>DATJEU010000115.1:0-23215 GCA_035496255.1 Vicinamibacterales bacterium | reverse complement strand
TCGACGGAGGCACCGACCATCAGCTCGCCGGCGTAGTTCTGTTCCTGGCAGACGTATTCGAAGAGCTCGGTGCCGGCTTCCCAGCGCAGGTTGAACGCGCCGCTCCACGGCCGGGTGTAGGTATTCGGATCGTCGATCGTGAGCTCATAGCGCATGGTGACTGCGTCGGTGCGCGTGAAGCGCTCCACCGTGTGGAGGGCCTCGGTATGGGGCGTGCCGCCGCGATCGAGCCAGAAGTCCTCGTTGTAGCCGACCGTGTCGACGACGAGGGTGTCACCGTCCCACCGGCCGATCGAGTGGCCGTAATAGCTCGGAGCCACGTGCGGCGGATGCGGGCGGCCGTCCATGTAGATCGTGCGCCACGTGTGCGGTCCGCCGATGTCGAAGATGAAGATGCGCTGCAGTTCCGGCAGCTCGACGAACTCGACCCCGTACGGCGTCTGCACCTCGCGGGCGGCCCCCGACGGCTTGCAGCGCGCGTGCGGCTCGAGGCGATGCGTCTGTCGATCTTCATAGAGCGCCTTCGCCCAGGGCTGAAACGGAATATCGGCGGCGTTCGCAAAGGATGTGGTGACGACGCCGGCTGGCAGCCAGACGCCCTTGTCAGACGGCGTCTTTCCCTGCAGGAGGACGCGCCCGTTCGGACCACGCGGCGCCGGTGCCGCAGGCGCCGCCGGACCGCGGCCGCGACGGCCGCCTCCCGCGCCAGGGGCACCCTGCCCGCGTCCGCCACCCGGGACCCCCACTTGAACGCCGCCTTGCGCCGCCGGCTGTGCGGGTCCGGCCGGCGCCGGCGCCTGTTGCTGCGCGGATGCCGGCACCATCGTCGCCGCGGCGAAGAGCGCGACGGCCGCCATCAGGATCGTGTGACGCATGCGAGAGTTCTCCCCGCCTGGCTGACGCCCGGCTCTACTTTCTGCGTGTCTGCAGTGCATGGTAGCCAAGCTCGCGTCGTGCTTGGGCGAGCGTCTTCCCTTCGTTGACGGCGTTGCGAATCCTCTGCTCGGTGGCATCGATTTCTTCCGCCGCGGCGAGCACCGCGTCTTCGTGGGCGCGCGGAATGACCAGCACGCCGTCCGCGTCGCCACGCAGCAGGTCGCCGGGTGCGACGCGGGCATCGCCGATGTTGACGATGCCGTTCACGGCTTCAACCTGCACGCGGTCCTTGCCGGTGCGCATCGAGTAGCTGCGGCTGAAGATCGGGTAGCCGAGCTCGCGCGCCAGCCTGGTGTCGCGACAGGCGCCGTCGATCACGGTGCCGGCGATGCCGCGCCGCGTCGCCACCCAGGTGAGGATGTCACCCCACACCGTCGCGTTGTCACGGCCGCCGTTGTCGAGCACGATCACGCTTCCTGCCTCGACGTTGTCGATATAGTCTCCCACCGTACCGGAGGGCGTTGCCGAGGGTCCGTAGAGGATTGTGAAGGCGCGGCCGGTCAGCTGGAACGTCCACTCGAGCGGCTTGATATTGAGACACTGACCGGCGATGCCCAGGCGATCGAGCGCATCGCTGATCGAAGTGGTGTCGAGGCGGGCGGCAAGGGTGAGGTTGCTCTCCATGTTCGCGCTGCTCGGTTCTCCGTTCTCCGTTCGTGTTCAGGTTCGGTTCGGTGTTCAGCGTTCGACGTTCGGGGTTCGGAGTTCGGAGTTCCGGATTCGTAGTTCGCCACGACCGAGATGCGTCGCTATGCCCGAAGGTGTCGACGCCAGCTCTGGCGAACCTGAACACGAACCCAGAACAGAGCACCGGGCAGCGTGAACACACGTTCACTTGTTCAGCATCGTCTCGTAGTTGCGTCCCATCACTTCACTGATCGGCGTCCCATCTCGCAGCGCCGCCACCATCGCGCGCTCACGCGCGGCAATCGCTTCGGCCGCCTCGAGGACACGCGCGATCTCGGCATTGGCGATGAAGACCACCGCGCTGCCGTCGGCGACCACATAGTCGCCGGGGCGTACGATCACGTCGCCCACGGTGATCGGCACGTCCGTGGCGCCTTCCTTGATCCGGCCGCGCGCGGTATGTGCCGTGGTGCTGCGGGCGAACACCGGGAACTCGTACTCGCGCGCCTCGTCGATGTCGCGTACCGGGCCGTCGACGATCACGCCGGCCACCCGCCGCAGCCTGGCGCCGAACGACAGATTTCCGCCCCAGCAGGCGGCATCGATGCCGGTCCGCTGCTCCATCACGATCACCTCGCCCGGCTCCGACGCTTCGATCGCGGTCGTCCCCAGATGCCGCGTCGATCGCATTCCGTCGTCCTTGTCCATGCGGACGGTGTGGACGCGTCCCGAGATTCGCCCGGCCGTCGTCAGCCGCCGGATGCCGGTGACGGCGCCGCTCAGACCAAGTTTGTCGAGCGCGTCGGAGATCGCACACGAGTCGAGGGCCGCGAGTCGTCCAGGCAATTCATCCACGTTCAGTCGTCCCTGTCATGCTCCGCAGGGGCGGGTCTTCCGACCCGCCCAACTCATTCCCAATACGCAAAGCACATTGCGTTGCCGGTGCCCGCCTCGGAGCGGTAGCAGGGCACGTAGTCGACGTGGTGGTACTTCAGCCCCGCGGCATTCATCGCCGCGATGACCGGGAGCCAGTTCTTGATTTCCGCCGTGCCCACCTTGAAGTAGTACTCCGGCAGCTTCGCCAGCGCGTCCTCGTCGCCGGCCGTCATCGCCGCAATGACCTGCCGGTCGAATTCCTCGTCGATCACGAAGTGCGTCAAACCACCGGACGCCATCAGCGCGACGCGCTTGACGCCATCGAACGATCCGATGGCACGAGCGAGCGCGCGACCGAGCTCCAGACAGCGACGGTTCTTCGGCACGTTGTGCGGGAAATGGACGTTGAGAATGACCGGCACGCTGGGCGGCGTCCGGTCCTTCAGAATCGTGTGATAGAAGAAACCGTAGGCGTGCGGAATGCCACCGCGCGGCGCGCCGCTCGGCGTCATGTCGGACTGC
Source organism: Vicinamibacterales bacterium (assembly GCA_035496255.1). Lineage (GTDB taxonomy): Bacteria > Acidobacteriota > Vicinamibacteria > Vicinamibacterales > UBA2999 > Gp6-AA40. The sequence continues at coordinate 20,254 of DATJEU010000115.1, read as the reverse complement.
GCCAGGTCCCAGTCTTCATCACGCAACGCATCGAGGATATGGTCGGCCAGCGCCGGCGCTCCAGGGTACACCGCCCCCGCCTCCGGTGAGTTCGCCGGCTCGGCGATGTTCAGTCCATCCTGACCTGCGACGATGTGCTGGACGTTATGCACCTCGGCGCCGCGATAGACGGTGATCGCAGGCGTCAGGCCGGGGTTGAAGAACTCACGCTGGTCATTGCCGACGATGACGACGGCATCGGGCGCGGCGTGATCGAACGTCCGTCCAAGCGTCTCGAGCGCGCTGCGGCACTCGTGGAAACGCCGCTCGCGGACGGCCGGCTCGATCTCCTTCGCAAATCCAGGCGCGCGGGCCTGCAGGAGCGCATCGTAGTCGTACGTCTTGCCGCGGAACCAGTGGCTCTTGTTGGCGCGGTCCGCCCGGGCACGCAGGTCCCACTGGTCGGGCGGGGTCGAGAGCAGCGGCCCGTGCGACGAGCCGATTCCAAGAACGATGTCTGCCATCCGGTCTCCGTGATCAGCGTTCGGGCCGCCAGCGCGAGAAGTGGCGCTCTAGGCGCTCCGCCAGCCACGACAGCGTAATGCCGGCGACGGCGATGATCGCCACGCCAACGAAGACGGAGTCGGTCTGGAACGTCTGCCCGCCGTAGGTCACCATGTACCCGATCCCTTCGCTGCCGCCAAACATTTCACCGACGACCACCCCGATCAGGCCGAGCGCGACGGCCTGGCGAATGCCGGTGAGGATGAACGGCACCGCGCCCGGCACGACCACCGTAGTGAAGATCTGCCAGTCCGACGCGCAATACGCCCGCGCCGCCCGCAGCAGGTCGCGATCGGTCGCCTTCACGCCGCCGATGGTGTTGATCAGCACCGGGAAGAACGCATTGATGAAGACGATGAAGACCTTCGACCAGATGCCGATGCCGAACCAGATCAGCACCAGCGGAATCAGCGCGACGCGCGGCGTCGAGTAGAGGGTGATCAGGAACGGTTCGAACACCATCGCGACGCGCCGGTACCAGCCGATGACGACACCGGCAATGACGCCGACGAGGATCGCCGCGCCGACACCAATCACGAAGTTGACGCCGCTGTAAGCGATGTCCTGTTTCAGGTGGCCGCCGCTCCAGTCTTCGGCGAAGCGCCTCACGATCTGCGACGGCCCGGTGAAGAACAGGGGTGAAATCTTGCCGGCCGACCATGCCCATTGCCAGATCGCGACAACCACCAGCACCGAGAGGCCGCCGATGATGGTGGCCTCGTATCGTTCGTAGAAGGAGCGCCGCGGGCGTTCGAGCAGGACTGGTTCGTCGACGGCGCTCACCGGGCGCTCCTCGCCATTCCGAGCTCGTCGGGCTGATCGTCCACGAGTTGCCAGATCGCGTCTTCGACCCCGAGGAAGCGCGGGTCCCGCTTCACGGCAAGCGGGCGCGGCCGTTCGAATGGAATCGTGAAGGTCCCCTTCACGCGACCCGGCCGTGGGCTCATCACGATGACGCGATCCGCGAGGTAGACCGCCTCGTTGATCTGGTGCGTGATGAAGAGCACGGTCTTGCGTGCCTGGCTCCAGATCTTCAGCAGTTCCGCCTGCATGTGTTCGCGCGTCTGCGCGTCGAGGGCGGCAAACGGCTCGTCCATCAGCAGCACCTGCGGGTCCGACGCGAGTGCGCGCGCCAGGTTGACGCGCTGCTGCATGCCGCCCGAGAGCTCGGACGGGTAGTGCTTCTCGAACCCGGACAAGCCGACCATGTGGATGAAGTGCGCGGTACGCTCCTCAATGGCGTGGGTATCGAAGCGCTTCTGCAGCTCCATTCCATAACGGACGTTGCCGGCAATCGTGCGCCAGGGGAGGAGGCTCGCGTGTTGGAACACGACCGCCCGGTCGCGGCCGGGGCCGTCGATGACGTGACCGTCGATCGCGACGCGGCCGGCGTCGTGGCGAAGCAGTCCCGCCACGATGTTCAGGAGCGTCGTCTTCCCGCAGCCGCTCGGCCCGACGATGGCGACGAATTCGCCATCGGCGACCGATAACGAGACGTTCGAGAGCGCCAGTACCTGGCGCCCGTCACGCTCCACGACGTAGCGCTTGGTCAGTCCCTTGACATCCAGCTTCAAGGACTATTTCCCGAATGCGATCTTCGCCTTCTGCTGTTCCTCGGCTTTGACATCGGCGCCGAAGAGTTGCTCGAAGAAGCCTGCCTTGACAAGGCGGTCGACAGTGCTGTTGTCGATCACTCTCCGGAAGTCGAAGGCCTTGAGGTCGGCGGCCAGCCGCGGGTCGGTCTGCTGGCTGACGATCGATTTCACCGCCGGCGCCAGCACGTAGGGCACGCGATCGAAGATGCGCCCTTTCGAGTAGATGTCGTAGATGCGGCTGACGTCGGCTTCCGGTTGCTTGTCGTTCGCCATATACGCCTGAAGCGCGAACGGCTTGTCGGCGTAGAAGCGTTTGATTGCCTCCGCGTGCGCCTTGATGATCTGCTCGGCGAGCTTCGGGTTGGCGGCCAGCGCCTTCTTGCTGAACATGTAGGTGGTGGCCGCGTAGACGTCGTGGTCCTGCAGGTTCGCGAGGTTCCTGTAGCCCTGCTCCTCCATGCGGAAGAAGCTCGGCGCGGTCAGCAGCGTCGCGTCGGCCCGGTTGCTGGTGAGCGCGGCGGCACGGCCGCTCGCGTCGGTCCCGACCGGAATCCACTGCACGTCGCGCGGGCCGATACCGTATTTACCGAGCAGCGCGACGGTGTAGTTGTAGGGCGCGTCGCCGATCTGGCCGATCGCGATCCGCTTCCCCTTGAGCTCCTTCGGCGAGTTGAACGTCTTCTGCGCGATCAGGCCGAAGACGCCGCGGTTCGAGGGGCTGCCTGCCAGCGTGAACGAGGCATCGCGCACGCTGGCCACCATCGCCTGCTCGAGCGAGTGGTTCACCATCACCGCCTGCCCGCTGGTCAGCATCGCGATGCCGGCCGGATGGACGCCGAACTGCAGGTCGACGTCGAGGCCGTACTTCTGGTAGTAGCCGCCTTGCTTCGCAATATAAAGCGGCCACGACGCGCCGCTGCGCGTCGGGTAGTTGATCGTGATTTTCTGCAGGCTCTGCGCGCGCGGGACCGCGGCGGCGACGCACGCGGCCAACATCACTACAAATACGCGTTTCATAGCTCGGTCCTCATGTACCTGTAGGGCGGGTCTTGCTTTATAGACCCGCCGCGCCGGCGCATCTAAAAAGCAGGATGCGCCCTACAGGTGTACCGGTTCCGCGACCTTGAGATTGAACAGCTTCTTCGCGTTGTCCTCGAAGATCGCTTTCCTGTCGGCGTCAGTCAGCCACTCGATCGACTCGATCGTGAAGCGCGTTTCGTCGAGCCAGCGGCCGGTGCGCGGATCCTTGACGGTGCCGACCCCCGGGCGCTCGGTCCCGAACAGGCAGCGATCGACGCCCACCGTCCTGAACAACAGCTCCAGCGATTCCTTCGAGTAGAGCACCGTGTCGTAATACAGATTGCGCATCCTCTCGGAGAAGCGCGGGCCGCCGCGGCGCAGCGAGCTGGCCTCGAAGCGCGCCCACTGATAGGGGATGGCTCCGCCGCCGTGCGACACCAGGATCTTCAGCGCCGGAAAGTCCTTGAACACCTCCGAATTGAGCAGCGAGACGACGCCGATGCTCTCCTCGTTGATGAAATGCAGCGAATATGTCAGGCGCTCGGATCGGCAGCCGGTCGAGTGAATATGGCCGGGGATGTCGAGCTCCACCATCTTTTCGTAGAGCGGGTACCAGAAGCGGTCGCCAAGCGGCGGCGTCTCGACGCCGCTGCACTCACCCGGGTCGGGGTTGAGCAGCAGCCCGACGAACCCCTGCTGCTTCACACACTTTTCGAGATAGGGCAGGACCGTTTTCGGACTGACACCTGGCGTCAGCGGCAGACCGCACACGCCGCGAAACGTCTCCGGATAGAGCTCGACCTGCTTGGCGATGATGTTGTTCGTTTCTTCCGTCATCCACTGGACCAGCTTCGGGCTTTCGCTGGTCATCATCTGATACGGGCGCGGTGAAATGAGCTGCAGATCCGTGCCGACTTCCTTCAGTTGATCGAGATGCGAGCTGCCGCCGAACACCGGCTTGTTCAGCGCCGCTCGCACGGCATCATCGCTGGCCAGGTTGCCGCCGCGCCCGTGCGCGCCGCGGTGCGACGTGATCTGCGCTTTGTAGACGTACAGGCTGTCCGGGGCCGTGACGTGGCCGTGGCTGTCGATGATCACCGGTGTTCCCTCCCAGGGGCGGACGGATTGTATCCGCGCAGAGGGCTCGAGGCTATTGCCTTCAGGCGTCGCGCCCGCCGGGAAGGCTGCTCACCTGATGAGCCCGTCCGAACCGAGTAAGATTCCGCGCGTGAAAATCGACATCTTCTGCCACATCCTCCCGCCGGCCTATTTCGACAAGATGACCGCGATCTCGACACGCGGTGCGCACCTGCAGAAACGCGTCCGCGAGATCCCGGCGATGACCAATCTCGACATCCGCTTCAAGATGATGGACCTCTTCGGCGACTACCGGCAGGTATTGAGCCTGTCCGCGCCGCCGATTGAGAACCTCGGCGGCCCCGACGTGACACCGGACCTCGCGACGCTTGCCAACGACTCGATGGCTGAGACGGTCGCCAGACATCCGGATCGATTTCCGAGCTTCATCGCGTCGCTGCCGATGAACAACGTCGATGCCGCGCTGCGTGAGATCGATCGCGCGCTGAACGAGCTGCATGCCACCGGCATCCAGATCTTCACCAACGTCAACGGCAAGCCGCTCGACGGCCCCGAGTTCAAGCCGATCTTCGCCAGGATGGCGCAGGCCAACCTGCCGATCTGGATGCACCCGACCCGCGGCGCGACCTTCCCCGACTACCAGACCGAGCAGACCTCGAAGCTCGAGATGTGGTGGGTGTTCGGCTGGCCCTACGAGACCAGCGTCGCGATGTCGCGCATCATCTTCGCCGGCACCTTCGACGAGTTCCCGAACCTGCGGATCATCACGCACCACATGGGCGGGATGATCCCGTATTTCGCCGGACGCGTCGGGCCTGGCCTCGATCAGCTCGGATCGCGGACGGAAGAGGAGGACCTGACCCGCTACCTGAAGCAACTGAAACAGCGGCCGTTCGACTACTACAAGATGTTCTTCGCCGACACGGCGCTCTTCGGCAACCGGCCCGGCGTCGAGCTGGGACTGTCATTTTTCGGCGTCGATCACGTGTTGTTTGCCAGCGATTTTCCGTTCGACCCTGAAAAGGGGACGTTCAACATCCGCGAAACGATCAAGGACATCGATGGCTTGCAGATCTCCGAGGCGCACCGCCGGCAGATCTACGAGGGCAACGCGCGGAAGCTGCTGAAGCTGAATCTCCGCTGATAGAAGAGACACCACGACGGTCACGACGCCGGACGACCAGAAATGGCGGCGCACGCGCCGTCGCCGCGCTCAAATCGCTTGCGAGTGGTCGGCCGGCTGGTATTATTCGCCGCCGTAGATCCGACGGTGAATTCTGCGGTAACGAAGGATCGGGCCGGCCTGGCCTGCTGCGAAAACCGGCTACCGGGGAGGGACGGTATGCGTGTTGTGCGGTGGTTGCCCTGCGTACTGGTTGCGGTACTTGTCACGCCTGCCTTTGCGTTTGCACAGGCATCGATTACCGGCACCGTCAAAGACGCCTCCGGCGCCGTGCTGCCGGGCGTGACCGTCGAGGCCGCGAGTCCCGTTCTCATCGAGCGGACCCGCACCGCCACCACCGACAACTCCGGTCAGTACCGCATCGTCGATCTGCGGCCCGGGCCGTACACCGTGACGTTTGCGCTCTCAGGCTTCAGTACCGTGCGGCGTCAGGGCATCGAGTTGACCGGTTCGTTCGTCGCGACGATCAACGCCGAACTGACGGTGAGCGCGGTCCAGGAGACCGTCACCGTCACCGGCGAGGCGCCGATCGTCGACGTGCAGAGTATCCGGCGACAGCAGTCGGTCAGCGGCGAGACGATCGCATCGCTGCCGACGTCGCGTGCCTATGGCGCGCTGTTCCAGTTGATCCCCGCGGTGACGACGGGCGGGGGCGCGAACCTGCAGGTGCAGGTCATGCCAGGCCTCAACGTCTTCGGTGGCCCCGGAGGGCGCGGCACCGAGGGGCGGCTGACGGTGGACGGCCTCAATGTCGGCGCGGCGCTGAGTGGCGGCGGCGTCTCGAGCTATATCCCCGATGTCGCCAACTCGCAGGAAGTGACGTTTACCACGTCGGGTGGTCTCGGCGAAGCGGAAGTCGGTGGACCGACGATGAACATCGTGCCGAAGACCGGTGGCAACAGCGTCAAGGGGAACGTCTACCTTGCCGGCACGCCCGGCAGTTTTGTTGGCAGTAACTATACGCAGGCGCTGCAGGATGCCGGCCTGCGTGTCCCGGGCGACCTGCTGAAGCTGTGGGATTACACCCTCGGGATCGGCGGGCCGATCGTGAAGGATCGCCTGTGGTACTTCGGCAATGCTCGCGAAGAAGGCAGTTGGAGCTCGGTGCCGGGGATGTATGCCAACAGGAACGCCGGCGTTCCAGGGAAATACATTTACGAACCGGACACGTCGCTGCAGGCGGCGACGGCGCATAGCTGGCGCATCTTCAGCCTGCGCATGACTGCCCAGGCCACTCGACGAGACAAGATCAACGTCTTCTGGGATGAGCAGCGCCCGTGTCAGGGTGCGGCGTGGCCCGGCGTCGACGAAGGCTGTCGCCAGCAGCCGTCGAGCAAGTGGATCGTGGGTGGCGCGTCGGGCGTAGCGGGCTCCTTCGGGTCCGCGTCGGCGACCTCGTCACCCGAGGTGTCCAACTACGCGGGTCGCGGCTACGCCTATCAACGGGTGCAACAGGCGACCTGGACCTCTCCATGGACCAATCGCCTGCTGTTCGACGCGGGCTTCGGCACCTATTCCAGCCTGTACGGCGGCCAGGAGATGCCCGGCAACCCGACGCGCGGGATCCCGAAGATGGTGGAGCAGTGCAATCCGAACGCGCTGCCGGCCAACCCGGTCCCCGATGCCTGCGCGCACGGCATCCAGAACCTGACGTTCGGATCACAGGACTGGCAGACGAACCATCAGACCGTCTACACGTGGCGCGGATCGGCGTCGTATGTCACCGGTGCGCACAACATGAAGGTCGGTTACCAGGGTGGCTTTCCCACGCTCGATCAGAACTATTCGAGCAACGACACGCACCTGACGTACCGCATGAATTACGGTGTGCCGAACCTGCTGACGATGGATCTGAAGCCATTCAGCGTGCACCAGCGGACGCGCAGCGAGGCGGTGTATTTCCAGGAGCAGTGGACGCATCAACGCATGACGGTGCAGTGGGCGGTTCGCTACGAGCGCGCCTGGAGCTACTTTCCGGAGCAGCGCATCGGTGAGGTTCGCTTCCTGCCCACCGCCGTCGTGTTTCCGCGCACCGACGGCGTGAAGGGCTACGACGACATTACGCCCCGCGGCGGCGTGGCCTATGACCTGTTCGGCAACGGCAACACCGCGGTGAAGTTCAACGTCGGCAAGTACCTCGAAGCGGCGACCAACCACAATACGTACACCCTGACGAACCCGAGTGCGCGCATTGCCGGCAGCCCGGTGCTCGGCGCGCCGCCGGCGGTCACCCGGTCGTGGACGGACTCGAACGGTAACTACGTTCCCGATTGCGATCTGCTCAATCCGCTGCTGCAGAACCTGACCGCGACCGGCGGTGACATCTGCGGTCAGTTGAGCAACCTGAACTTCGGCAAGCCGATCTTCACGGGCAGCTTCGATCCGGAGATCCTCGAAGGCTGGGGCGTGCGGCCGAGCGACTGGCAGGTTGGCGTCTCGGTGCAGCAGAAGGTGATGGAAGGCGTATCGATCGAGGTGGGATATTTCCGCCGCTGGCTGCAGAACTTCACCGTCAACGACAACCGCGCGGTGGCGGCCTCCGACTTCGACCAGTTCAGCATCACGGCGCCGCAGGACGCACGGTTGCCGGGTGGCGGCGGCTATCCAATCAGCGGTCTCTACAACGTGTCGCCGTTGAAGTCCGGCCAGAACGATACGCTGACGACGTGGGCGCGGAATTTCGGCGATCAGACGTCCGTGTACAACGGCCTGCAGGTGAACGCCACCGCGCGCACCCGTCAGGGTGTGACGTTCCAGGGCGGCTTGAACAGCGGCAAGACGGTGGTGGACACCTGCAAGGTCCGCGCGGAGCTGCCGGAGACGGCGACTACCGACCCGTACTGTCACAACGATCCGGGCCTGGTGACGCGCGTCACGGGGCTCGCGTCATACACGGTGCCGAAGATCGACGTTCTGGTGAGCGGCACATTCCGTAGCGACCAGGGGTCGCCGCTGCAGGCGAACTACACGGTGACGACGGCCGAAGCGGCGAAGTCGCTCGGACGTCCGCTGTCGGGCAACGCGCCCAGCATCACGGTAAACCTGCTCGAGCCGGGTGCGCGGTGGGGCGATCGCGTCAACGAGGTGGACCTCAAGCTGGCCAAGGTGCTCCGCTTTGGCCGCACCAAGAGCAACGTCGGCATCGATATCTACAACCTGTTCAACGCGAACCCTGTGCTGACCTATAACCAGGCGTTCGCTCCAGGCGGCCGCTGGCTGGTGCCGACGTCGGTGCTGTCAGCGCGGTTCGCGAAATTGAGCGCCTCGATCGATTTTTAGAGGGATTTTCCCTTCGGGCGGGGCTGAGGTAGTGCTCTCAGCCCCGCTCCCAGCTGGTATGATTCGCAACCACAGATGACACTGCCTGTTCCGACCCGCGCGGCCCGGCTGTTGCTCGTCACGTGCGCCGCGGTGCTCATGCCGCTGGCCGCCTCCGCCCAGCCGGCACGGGCACAGATCCCCCCGGACATTTCCGGCGAGTGGACCCTCGCCAATAACGAGTACGACACGACGGCGCAGCCGCCGCTCGGCGACTACACCGGCATCGCCTTCAACGCCGCCGGCGTGATGCGCTCGGAAACGACGGCCGAATCGATCTTCGGCACGCCCGAGTATCAGTGCCGCCCGCACTCGTCGCCGCACCAGTGGAGAGGCCTTGGCGGCGCGCGCATCCTCAAGGAGCAGGACCCGCTGACCCGCGAGGTGCGGACGTATCACATCCAGTTCATGCGATCGCTCGATCGCCCCGTCTACATGGACGGCCGGCCACATCCGCCGGCATGGGCGCCGCATACGTGGACCGGCTTCTCGACGGGCGAGTGGGTCGGCAACACGCTCAAGATCACGACGACGCATCTGAAGGACGGTTTCCTGCATCGCGGCGGGCCGCAGACGAGCGACATGTACACCATGACGGAGTTCCTCACCCGTCATGGCGATATCCTCACCATCGTCACGGTGATCGACGATCCGATTTATCTCGACGAGCCGTACATCGATTCGACGACCTATACCTACGATCCGTCGTCGAGCGTCGCCTTCGAGACCTGCAACGGCACGGCGTTCGCCGAGAACGGTGGGTCCGATCGGCATCACGTCCCGCACTTCCTGCCCGGCTCGAACACGGCCGATCTCAATGAATGGCTGAAGAAGGACGACTGGGTCCCGCCGGCGGTCGCCCGCGGCGGTGTGAAGACGCTGTATCCGGAATACCGGGGCGTGGTGGCGGGGACCACGAATGCCGCCGCGCTGGCGGTGCCGGCGTCGAAGAGCGACGTCGATTACCGCAAGAAGATCGCCGATCAGAGTCCGCGGGACGGTCAGGTTCACGTGATGCCCGTGCAGGGCAACGTGTATCTGCTGATCGCGGACGGCACGAACATCACCGCATCCTTCGGCGCCGACGGTGTGCTCGTCGTGAACACCGGCACGGCGGCGATGGCCCCGAAGCTGCTCGCCGCAATCAAGCAGTTGTCGGTCGCGGTCGAGAGCCAGCCGCGGCCGAAGGAATGCTTCGGATTGAATTGCCCCGGCGCGTGGGGGTGGTCGAGCCCGTTCATCGACGCGGTGATCGCGTCGCCGGCGCCGCCGCACCCGATTCGCTACATCATCAACACCAGCGCGGCTCCCGAGCATGTCGGCGGCAACGAGACGATTGCGGCCGCCGGTTTCTTCCCGCGCGTGGCCGGAGGGTTCGGCACCGCGGTGGACAACATCGGGCGTGGCGCGGCGATCGTCGCGCATGAGAACGTCGCCGCGGCAATGAGCGCGGCGAAGGCCCCGGCCGCGGCACAACCGACCGACTCGTTCTTCGACGAGTTCGACAAGCTGCCGGAATACGTCAACGGCGAACCGATCCTGATGTATGCGGCCCCGAATGCGAACACCGACGGCGACAGCTTCGTGTTCTTCCGGCACTCGGAGGTCATTGCCGCCGGCAACCTGTTCTCGACGGTCAGCTATCCGGCGATCGACGTAACGAAAGGCGGCACGATCCAGGGCGTCATCGACGGCCTCAACAAGATTCTCGATCTGGCCGTGGCGGAGTATCGCGGTCAGGGAGGTACGATGATCGTTCCAGGGCGGGGACGCCTCTCGGACACGGCCGACGTCGCGTCCTACCGCAACATGCTGACGATCGTCCGCGATCGCGTGCAGGATCTCGTCAAGAAGGGACAGACGCTCGCGCAGGTGCGGGCGGCGCGGCCGACGTTCGACTTCGACGGCCGCTACGGGTCGGATCCGATGGCGACGGACAAGTTCATCGAAGCGGTGTATCGCACGGTCCAGAAACCAGACAGCGTGCAGGAGAAGAAGCAATGATGCGCAGAGTCTCGGCGGTTCTCATCGTGGCGGTCGGCCTGCTCGTCGGCGGCTTAGGAGCTCACCATTCATACGCGGCCACCTACAACAGCAACAAGGACGTGAAGCTGCAAGGCAAGCTGGTGCAGTTTGTCTACCGGAATCCGCATACCTTCGTGCACATCCAGGCGCCGGACGAGAGCGGCACGATGCAGCGCTGGGCGGTGGAGTGGTCCGGGACGTCGCAACTGGAACGTGGCGGCATCACGCGCGATACCCTCAAGATCGGAGACTCGGTGGTCATCACCATTCATCCGTCGCGCGTGGCAGGCGACTATCGCGGGTTGATGGTGAACCTCGTGCGGCCATCCGACGGGTTCACCTGGGGCGCGGCACCCGGTCAGGCCGTGGATTGATGCACCCGGCTGGTGGCTCGCGGCTCGCGGCTGGTGGAGGTCGAGTGGTGGCTCGCGGCCGGCGACTGGCGATCATGACGTGCGTCGCCGTGATGTTCGCGTTACCGCTGTCGGCACAGCGCGGCGGCGGCGCGCGTGGCGCCGGTCCCCGCGCGGCGCGCGATGCAGCGGCCATCGATCTCACCGGCTATTGGGTGTCGGTCGTTACGGAAGACTGGAAATGGCGGATGGTGACGCCCAAGAAAGGCGTCTTCGACGGCATCCCGCTCAACGCCGAGGGGCGCCAGGTCGGTGAGGCGTGGGACCCGGCGAAGGATGAAGCCGCCGGCGAACAGTGCCGCGCCTACGGTGCCGCCGGCCTCATGCGTTTGCCGACACGCCTGCACATCACGTGGCAGGACGCGAACACGCTGAAAGTCGAGACCGACTACGGGACGCAGACGCGCATCTTTCACTTCGGCACCGCCCCGGCGCCCGGCGAAGCGAGTTGGCAGGGGCTCTCGGTGGCGCAGTGGCAGTCGGCCGGAGGTGCCCGCGGCGCAGCGCTGCCCGGCGGCGACCTCAAGGTAACGACGACGAACCTGCGTCCGGGGTACGTGCGAAAGAACGGTGCTCCCTACAGTGACAAGGCCACCGTCACCGAGTACTTCGACGTCGACATGACGCCGAACGGCGATCAGTGGCTCACAGTCACCACACGCGTAGAGGACCCGCAGTACTTCCGCGGCCCGTACATCACGACCTCCGACTTCAAGAAACTCCCAGACGCAAAGGCGTGGAATCCCACGCCATGCTCCGCGCGATAGGATTCTTAGCGTTCGCCGCTCGATATTCTTGGTTCGTGCATCGCGATTCCTGATTGGAAACGCCGAGTCTTCTCAACCGCGAATCAAGAAATCACCAAATCAAGAATCACTAATCACGGATAAAAAAAGAGGCTGTCGGATTCCTCCGACAGCCTCCTGGTCGTGCGCGCAGGGCGGGTCTGAAGACCCGCCCCGACGAATTGCTAGTCGACGTTGCCGCCCTGGCTGGACGCTGCGTCGAGCGTCTCACCCGGACGACCACCGGTCTTGGTCAGCGTCACGGTACTGGCGTTCATGCGCTTGGTGCCGTTCTTCGCCAGCGAGCCGGCCACGGTGACCTCGTCGCCGATCTTCAGCGTCTCACGACGCCAGCCGCGGCGCTGCAGGCCGTGCGGTGGACCCATCTCGGCGCCCCAGTTGGTGACTTCGCCGCTCTGCGCGTCCTTGACATTGAAGTAGAACCACACGTGCGGGTTCGTCCACTCGACCTTGGTGACGATTCCCGTCAATGTGACCTTCTTGTTCCCGTCGAACTCGGCGGTGAACGAGTGGTGTGCCGCCATCGAAGCGGTGCCCGCCGCGATACCGCACAGGATCAGGCCACCCAGGATGTACGCTCTCATGTCTTTCCTCCGGTAAAAGTCGTTACGGGCGGTTATCTTGGCAAAGTTGCCGTGGCAGTTCCTGATCCGCCACCCAACGCAGGGTCCAGGACGCCTTCCATGTTCTCGTATACGCACCAGGGTCGTCTATCGTGACATCGTAATTCAGTGTATCAAGATCGGGTCTGGTAAAGCGTTCGGTCAGCTTGAGCTGCTCTGTATGGGGGAGCCCGCCGTTGGTGAACCAGAAGTCCTCGTTGAAACCCTCGGTGTCCGATACCAGGGTGTCCCCTTGCCACTTGGCGACCGCCCGGCCGTAGTACAGCGGGTTGTCGTCATCACCGCCCACCTGCCCGGTGTTCGGCTTCCGGCCGTCCAGGTAGATGATGCGGTAATTCGTGTTCCCGCCGCCAAACAGCACGAAAATCCGCTGTCTTTCGCGATCTTCCACGAACTGGACACCCTCTGACAGTTGGAACTGACGCGGACCGCCTGGCGGCTTGCAGTTCAGGTACATCGGGTCGTCGGCCAGGAACCGCTTCTGGCGCTCCTTATATAGCGCCAGTGCCCAGTTCTGCATCGGCGCCATCTTGGGGGCGTCGTTGATGTTCTTGAGCAGGCCCCACTTGCTGGCTTCGATGTTCTGACCGTCTTCCATCAGCACGGTTTTGCTCGGATATGCCCAATAGCCCTGGGCGGCCGCGGACGGCGCTCCCAGCTTCGGCGTGTTGTCCGGCCAGCGCGGTGTCGGCCGCTTGGTGAGGATGGCCGGTGGCTTGGCTTCCGTCACCGCGAACACTTCCTTGCCGGTCTTGGTCAGCTTGAACGAACGCGACCAGATCTGACGGCTGCCGTTCCGCGCCGCCCAGCCCGTGACCGTGACGTGATCGCCCGGATGAACGGTGTCTTCGTTCCAGCCACTGCGGGTGAGCGACAGGATGTCTTCGAGCTCGATGGCCCAGTTTTCGGCGTCGTTGCCCTTCTTCACGTTCACGAACACGTGCACGTGGGGATTCTTCCAGTCGACGTCGCTGATCACGCCCGAAATCGTCTGCGTTTTCCCGTCGTCGAACTTGGCGAGGGGCTCGTGATGCGCCAGCAACCTGACGCTGGTTCCGGCAAGCGCTGCGAGCAGCGTCGCCGCGAGAAGTGCCGTGGAGACCCGGAATTTCATTACCCTGTGTCTCCTACTGGCGCTGCAGCTTGAACTGGCCCATTTCGCCGCCGCCCTTCCAGGTGCCGCTGATGGTGCGGTTGCGGAACGCCAGGCCGTCGATCTTGCCGTCGAGCACGTAGCTGACGACCTTGCCGGCCTTGTCCTTGCCGTCGAACTCCATGTGGACCAACCAGCCCTCAGGGTTCAGTGACGCCGTCTTGATCTTCGCGTCGTCAGTGCCCGGGTTGACCTGCCCGGAGACCGCCTTGCCATCCCAGGTCAGCACGACGAGCAGATCGTTGTCATGCAGCTTGCTGGGGCCCCAGGTACCCACCCATGAACCCTTCAGCGGGAACCCTTCCTGGGCGACGGCGGGTGCGGTTGACGCCAGCAGGGAAACCACGAACACAGTGAGAAAGAGGAAGGTCGCTCGCACGCGTATGACTCCTTTCGGCCACATCGGGCCGGTGACCGGCTCTACGGGATCCGGGCGCGGGAATCCTATTGCATGCAGGGCCGCCATTCAAGCCCGGAAAGGTTAAATAACTGTTATAAGTCTCCGGCCCTGGAGGACCGATGCCCAATCACGTGTACAAAACCATCGAGCTGGTCGGCTCGTCGGCCTCCGGCCCGGACGATGCGGTGCGACTGGCGGTCGCCCGCGCGTCGGCGACCATCCGCAATATGCGATGGTTCGAGGTCGTCGACACGCGCGGCCACATCGAAAACGGCCAGATCGCTCACTGGCAGGTGACGATCAAGGTGGGCTTCACGCTGGACGAATGAATCAATCGTGACCCTGGATTCTTGATTTGTGATTCCTGATTCGTGATTGGGACGGGCGCGTTCCCGGGTCCGAATCAGGAATCACGCAATCAAGCATCACGAATTGATCAGTAGTAGCTGCCGTCGCAGTACGCGCCGGTGCACGGCGGAGCGTCGCCGGACGTCGCCGCCACGGCACCGACCATGCCGGCGTGCAGTGAGCAGTGATAGTTGGTCCCGTCCGCCGGCATCTGCACCGCCCGGCTGGTCGTGCCGGGAGCGATATCGCCGGTATCGATCGAGCCGTCGTTGAGGACGACGCGATGCGTGGTGGTGTCGGCGTTCTTGAACACCACCATCTGGCCGCCGGCGCTTGCCGGATTCGGCGAAAACGACTGCGTGCCGTTCTGGCCAGTGATGGTGATGGTGATGGCGTTGCCGCCGGTCGTCGATGGCGATGTCGGCGTGGGCGACGAGCCGCCGTAGCTGCCACCGCCGCCACCGCAGGCGCTCAGCGCGACGATCGCGACGGCCATCCCGTACCTACGCAAGGGTCTCGAGTGCATGAATCTCCTTCCGGTCGTATGCGCAGGGCAGGGCAAAGCGGGTGCCGCCCGGTTCCCGTGGAAATCCGCGTGGGCACACCAATCCGCGTTACCGTCGGCGTAACCGCGTTACGTCGCGCGTGATAATCGCGCATGCTCTTTCTTCATCACGTGAGCGTCTGCGTCAGCGATCTCGAGCGCGCGAAGCGGTTCTACGGCGAGGTGCTGGGTCTGCGCGAGAAGGCGCGTCCCGATCTTGGTTTTCCGGGTGCCTGGTACAGCGTGGGCGAGTCGCAGGAACTGCATCTGATCGTCCACCCGCCCTCGAAGACCATGCGCGGGACGCCGGAGATCGACGGGCGCGACGGCCACTTCGCGTTCCGCATCCGCGACTATCACGAGACACTCGCGCGCCTGCGCGCGCACGGCGTCGCGCTCATCGAATCGCCGCACAACAAGACGCCGTGGACGCAGATCTACGTGACCGATCCGGACGGGAACGTGATCGAGTTCAACATCGAGCGATGAGGCTCCCGGTAACGAAGCAGACGGAGAAGCGGTTGCCGGCCACCATTCGTGCGCCGTCGTGTGCTTCGTGACGTCGTGGTGAATGTCGTGTCCTTCGTAAACGTCGTCCCCTCCAGCGCAGCAGCGATCGCGATCGCGTCGGCCGTGCTCTACGGCGCGGCCGATTTCGTCGGCGGTCTGACCGCGCGCCGCGCGTCGACATTGGCGGTTGTGTTCGTGTCGCAGTTCGCTGGTGCGCTGACGCTGCTCCTGTTCCTGCCGCTGCTCCCGCACGCGGATCCGTCACGCGTGGATCTGCAATGGGGAGTCGTCGCGGGCGTTGCCGGTGGCGTCGGCGTGGCGCTCCTCTACGAGGCCCTCGCGATCGGGACGATGGCGGCGGTGGCGCCGACGACTGCCGTGTGTGCGGTTGCCATTCCTGTCGCCGTGGCGGTGATCGTCGGCGAGCGGCCATCAGCCGTGACGTGGATCGGGATGGTCGTCGCGCTGGTCGCGATCGTGCTCGTCAGCCGGGAGTCGTCACCGGCCGACCCCGCGGCGCCGCGGCGTCAACCCGGTCGCGCGTTGATGCTCGCGATCGCATCGGGCGTGGTCATCGGCGTCTTCTACCTCGCGCTGGCGCGAACGTCCGCCGGCGCCGGGATGTGGCCGCTGCTGGCGGCGCGCGGCGCGTCGGCGCTGTTCTTCCTCGCACTGGCGCTGAGCGGAGGTCATGGACGCCTGCGTCTGCCGCTTGCCGTTCTGCCGATGGCGGCAGGCTGCGGGGTCATCGACATGCTTGCCAACGCGCTCTATCTCGTGGCCACACGCGGTGGTCCGTTCAGCGTGATCGTCACGCTGGTGTCTCTGTACCCCGCAAGCACGGTTCTCCTGGCGAGGCTCGTGCTGCACGAGCGGCTCGGACGGGTACAGGTCGCGGGCGTCGTGGCGTGCCTCGTCGCGATCGTGCTGATCGTCGGCGGATGACGTGATACCGTTCGCGCGATGACGTTCGCGCTGCTGACCGGCGTCGTGCTGGCGGCGCAGGTGGCGTTGCCGCTGCGGATTGATCGGGTCGCGTGGCTTCAGGGCTGCTGGTCGCTGCAGGACGGCGACCGCACGATCGAAGAGCAGTGGCTTTCCCCGCGCGCCGACAGCATGCTCGGTGTCGGGCGCACGACGCGCGCCGATCGGTTGATCGAATACGAGATGGTCCTGATTCGCGCGAGCGGCTTGCAGCTGGCCTACGAGGCGCATCCCTCCGCGCAGGAACCGGCGCTCTTTATGTCGGCGTCGATCGGGGAGCGGTCAATCGTCTTCGAGAACCTCAAACACGACTTCCCTCAGCGGATCGGCTACGAGCGGCCGTCGGCCGACCGGCTGCTGGCGTGGATTGAAGGAACGCAGAACGGCCAGACGAAGCGCGTCGAGTACCCGTACTCGCGAGTGCCGTGCGCAGGTGAGTGAGATGAAACAGACGATGATCGTGGCAGCGGTCGCAGTGCTGCTCGTGGTGGGCGCCGTCCGGAGCGGGTCGGCACAGCAGGCGGCGAGCGACGGACCCCGCTACACGAACGCCGGCGAGCTGATTCGGCCGGCAGACTACCGCGGGTGGATCTATCTCTCGACGGGTCTGAACATGACCTACGGTGCCGACGCGCCGGACCCGGCGCGCAACCAGCCGTTCAACAACGTCTTCGTCAACCGGGAGTCGTACACGCGCTTCCTCGAGAGCGGCCGCTGGCCCGACCGGACGATCTTCATCCTCGAAGTCCGCCGCTCGGAGCAGCACGTGCGCCCGAACGCGTTCGGCTACACGCAGGCGGGCGTCAACCTGATGGAGGCGGCGGTGAAAGACAGTACGAAGAACGGCGGGCAGCAGCCGTGGGCGTACTACTCGTTCGACAACAATGGTGCGCTCCGCGACAGCGCGACGCCGTTGCCGGCGCGCGCCGGATGTCAGGCCTGTCACAGCGCCAATACCGCCGTCGAGCAGACGTTCGTGCAGTTCTATCCGACGCTGTTCGAGGTGGCGAAGGCCAAGGGTACGGTCAAGCCGACGTGGAATCCGGCGCTGGAGATCACCAGCCACTGAGAGGCGAGCCGTCGGGACCGGCCTTCAGGCCGGCCGTCAGCCGCGATCAGTCTTCGGTTGGCCGCTCGATGTGATCGATGACGAGCGTGTCGATGGCGGCGCGTGTCGGTTCCAGGCGCAGGCCGAGCTGCTCCTGTAGCGCGGTGAAGATCGTCGGTGGATCGTCGGCGCCGTTGGCATTGCTTCCAGGCCGCGCGAAGCGCAGCGTGAACTCGTAGCGCCCGGCGAGGCCGGTGCGGTCGATGACGACACGGCCGGCGACGCTGTTGATCTCGTTGGCGAGCAGCTCCATGGTGATGCCCCCCGAATAGATCGCGGTCGACCACGTGAAGCCGCACGGCGCCGCGCCATTCGGCCCCGGTGGGACCGGGTTCGGCGCCCGTCCCCGGGCGGCCGCTTCGCGCGCCGCTCGAATCGCATCGCAGTCGAGTGTGAACGGCTTCAGGCCGGGATGATTGGGCCGCGAGACGACGAGCGCGTACACCGGAATCTCGCGCGCCTCGACATGCGCGTCCAGCTTCAGCCGTTCCCTCAACATCGTCTGCAACATGGCTTTGACGTCGGCGTCGGTCGGCGTGCCCGCGGCTTTGGCGACGATGTCGTAGCGCTCCGTCCGGAGCCAGTCGGGAGCGCCAACGATCTCTGGATTCTTCACCGGGTAGGCCATGCTGATGGCGCCGCGCATCGGCACGTTGGTCATGTTGAACGCGGTGCCGTTGGGGAGGCCGAGCGATGCGGTCTGCGCGCCGCTGGTGTTGCGCTTGATCGAGACCGCATCGAACGACGGCTCAGTGGACTGCGCCGGGACCCGCACTCCGAGCCCGACGAGGACGATGACCACCGGCACCGAGCGCCGCATGCGAGGGTTCGACGACACGGTTGCGCGTCCGGTTAGGTCAGTCCGGCGTTGGCGGTTCGAGATGGTCGACGACGACGTGGCGCACCGGCGCCCGCTGTGGCTCCAGTTTGAGCCCGAGCTGTTCTTCGAGTGCCGTGAAGATCGAGGGAGCGTCCGATGGTGCGCCCGACACCGACGCCGACGCCGAGTACGTCAGCGTGAACTCGTACTCGCCACTGAGACCGGTACGGTCGACCACGGGCCGGCCGGCTGCCGATCGCAGCGTCGACGCGATGGTCGCGATGTCGAGGCCGCCGACGTCCATGACGCCGCCGCTCGACCGCATCCCGCACGGCGGCGCGCCATTCGCGGTTTCAGGCACCGGCCGTCCTTCGCGGCTGGCTTCGGTAATGGCCCGGCAATCGAGTGCGGTCTTTCGGAACGCCGGCTTTGGTCCCTGTCCTGGATTCGCGACCACGAGCGCGTAGACGTCTTCATCACGCGCTTCGAAATGCATCTGCAGCCCGAAGCGGCGTGCCAGAACATCTGCGACCATCGCGCGCACCTGGGCGGCCGTCGGTGTGCCCGCCGCCTTGCCCAGGATGACGAAACGATCGGAGCTGGCCCAGGATGGCAGATTCGCAATCATCCGGTCGTCGGCGGGATAGGCGTAGCGGATCAGAAATGCCGCCGTCGCGCCCGCCGCGCTGAACGCCGCACTAGGAACGGTACCGACCAGGAGGGCCCGATTACCGCTCGTGTCGCGCTTGATCGAGACGACGTCGAAGCGCGGTTCCAGTTGCGCGAGGCCGCTCGGCTGCGAGGACAGAAGCAGTGCCGACGTCACCGCGACGGTAAGGCGTGTCATGGGCAGCAAAGTATTAATTAGTTAGTAGACGGCCGTCAAGCGATCATCAACCGTCTTCGGTACGCTGCTAGTGATGTCCACGATCCTGCCGCCGTCGCGTATCGCGCTCGACCTGTACCTCCGTCGCATTGAATATGACGGTGACGTCAGGCCGTCGCTGACGACGCTCGATGCCTTGCACCTGGCGCATGCGACGCACATTCCGTTCGAGAACATCGACGTCCTCGTTGGCCGTGGCATCGATCTGTCGCCAGAGGCGCTGCAGCGCAAGCTGATCGTCAACCGCCGCGGCGGTTACTGCTTCGAGCAGAACCTGCTCTTCGCCACGGTCCTGCAGGATCTCGGGTTCGACGTCACGCTGCTCTCGGCGCGTGTCCGCTTCGGTGTCCCGGCCGGTACCATTCGCGCGCGTACGCACATGGTGCTGCTCGTCACGCTGGAGCAGGGGCGATGGATTGCGGACGTCGGCTTCGGCGGAGAAGGGCTGCTGCGTCCGGTGGCCTTCGATCCGGCGGGGGAGTCGCTGCAGTTCCTGTGGCGCTATCGCATCGTGCCGGATGGCCCGCTCTGGGTGCTGCAGTCGGCGCGCGGCGATGCCTGGACCGACATGTACGCGTTCACGCTCGAGCCGCACGAGCGCGTCGACTACGAAGTGTTGAATCACTACACGGCGACGCATCCGCGGTCGATTTTCCGCTCGACACTGACCGCGCAACTGCCGTCGCCCGAGCGGCGCCTGATCCTGCGCAATCGCGAGTTCACCATCGACCGAGGCGGCGCTGCTGAAACGCGAACCCTTGGTGATCACGAGATTCGGGATCTCCTGCGCAAGGAATTCGGGCTCGAGCTTCCGGCCAACGTCACGCTGCCCGGGTAGGAGTCGGAATCGCAGGAGATACGACGTCTTCAGAAGCAA
>DATJEU010000114.1:0-12610 GCA_035496255.1 Vicinamibacterales bacterium | reverse complement strand
CGTGCTATATTCAGCGGCGTTTCGCCGGTACTTCCCGGCTGGATGGCAGTCGTATGTACACGCGTCGGAGGTCCTATTGAGCCCCATCCTCGTGCGGCCCGTCCGCGAGCAGCTCGAGCACGATCGGGTCATCCGCCTGCTCCAGGCGAAATACAAGAGAAAGTTCGATGTCGGCATCAACCCCGGCCACGAGCAGACCGCGCCGGTCGGAAACCCGCCCTCGCCCTGGTTTCCGGACCTCGTACTCCAGTCCACTGAGCGCAGCCGCAAGCTGCTGGGCGTGGTCGAAGTGGAAACCACCGAATCGGTGAACCACCTCGAGGCGATGTCGCAGTGGGTGGCGTTTTCGAAGCTCAAGGCCTTCTTCCATCTCTACGTCCCGACGAATGCGATCGATAGTACGCGACGGCTTTCGGCCGACCTGAACGTGACGGTCGAGGAGCTCTGGGCCTATCAGGCGGTCGGCGATCAGATCCGGTTCACGCTGGTCCAGCGTTCGGCCGCGGCCGAGAAGGCTCGTGCGGCTGAAGCGATCGAGCGACCCAAACCGGTAGGGGCACGGCCCGCAGCCGCTCCCCGCAACGGATCCGCGGCGCGTGCCCGGACGACACGATCGGCCGCGGCCAAGCCTGCGCGTCGCGCGGCGCCGGCCGGCTCGTCACGGCGCAGTACGACGGCCAAGGCAGCGAAGCCTGCTGTGCGTCGCGCCGCGGCGAAGACTCCCGCCCGCAAGTCGGCATCGCGTCCACAAAAGCGCAAGTAGGCTGTCGTGCCGTTCCTGCGCGTCATTCGCGACAAGCGCGGGTACGAGACCACGTACCTGATGCACTGGTACCGCGAGGGCAACCGGCAGCACTCGCGGATCCTGTACGTGTTCCGGTCGCCGGGCGGCGTGCGCGTCGGCCGTGACCCGCTCGAGCCCGAAATCCTCCGCACGATCGAGGCGCAGCATCCGGACATCGCGTTCGACTGGAAAGTGGTGCGCGAGAACCAGCAGGTGATCGAGCCCGTGCTCGAACAGCGGCGCCGGCGGCCGCGTACCGCTGAAGGGGGTGAGGTGCCCGCCGTCCGTCCTGCCGAACCGCCAGCACCGGCGGCGGCACGCCCAGCGGTGCCCGCGACCATCGAAGGCGACACGCCCGACGCGCAAGTCGCGTTCCTCGCGCAGCTCTATCCGACGGTGCGCGAACGCATTCAGCAGCGGATCCTCGAGCCGGCGCGGCAGGACACGCTCTTCGCCCTGGCCGAACGGCTGAATTCCGCCATGTGGACCGACGCCGATCAAATCACGACAGGGCTGCAGCAGGCGGCCGAAGCCCTTGAACGGTTGTCGCACGTGTTCGCCAAGCGGCGCCGCCGTAAGAAGAAGCCGCGCCCGGCGGGACAGACCGCCAATCACGCCGAGACCGTGACGTCGGTTGCGATGGAGCCTGACACGTCGACCGACCTGGCGGAACCTTCGGGATCAACCGATCCGGAACCGGCGGAACCGATAGACCCCGAAGCCTGATGCACTTCTTCGACGCCGTTGTGATCCGGATTGCTCACATGGGGTCCTGGGGCGTCGTCCTGTTCATCGTCACCTACGTGGCCGCGGCGGTGACGCTGGCGCCCTCCTTCCTGCTCACGTTTGCGGCAGGTGCGATCTTCGGGCTGTGGGAAGGCACGTTGATCTGCTATGTCGCGATGCTGCTTGGCTCGATCGTTGTCTACGGGCTGGCGGCGCCACTGGCGCAGGGGCGTTTGATGCAGCGGCTCGATCGCGATCCGCGCGTCGCGGCGGTCCGTCACGCGGTGGTCGGCGACGCACGCCGTGTGATGTTCCTGCTGCGGTTGTCGCCGCTCGTCCCGTACAACCTGCTCAATTACGCGCTGGCGTTGAGCGGCGTGAGGTTCAAGGATTTCGTGCTGGCCTCAGTGGGGATGCTGCCGGCGATCGTGATGTACGCCTATTACGGGAAGATCGTCGGTGACGTCGCGAAGCTGGCCGCCGGCGTTGCCCCGCCACATGACTTCGCGTACTGGATGGTGGTGGCGCTTGGCCTGATCGCGACCGTCGTTGCGACGACGCTGATCACGCGGGCGGCACGCCGCGCAATCGAACAGCAGCGGATCGGTCCATGATCCATTCCACGCGGTCGCCGGCGTCGCGCAGCAACTGCGCGGGGTAGCGCACGATATCGAGTGGCCGCTCGATGGCCGCCTCCACCGCTTCGGCTTTGTTCTCGCCGGCGAGGTACATCACGATGTAGCGCGACTCCAGAATCGGGCGCGGCGTCAGCGTGATCCGCCACACTCCGAGCGCCTCGACGAAGACAGCGGTGACGGGCGGCCCGTACCGGGCCGCCCCGCCGCGGTTGTCGGCGGCGTGATGGTTCGCGGCGGCTGGATCGGCGGGTTTGGCCTTCATGGCCCGGCTGTAACCGGCCGCAATCTCTCCACCAGGAAAGATTGACGCGATGTGCGCGTTGTCGCCGAGCCCCAGCAGCATCAAATCGAAGCGAGCCGGCAGCTCGCGCTCGTACTCTCGCGCGGCTTCGTGCGCATCCTGCAGCTCACCGCGCATACGGTGCACCTGCCTGGCCGGAATCGGCACGTGTGCAACCAGCGCGTGATCGGCCATGCCGAAGTTGCTATCCTTGTCGTTCGGCGGCACGTGGCGCTCGTCGCCCCAATAAAGATGCACGCGCGACCAGTCGATGCGCCGCCGCCACGGCCGTGAGGGATCCGCGAGCGCTTCGTAGAGCGCGCGTGGAGTGGTGCCGCCGGTCAGCGACACTCGTGCGGCGCCCTGCCGGGAGATGGCCTGCTCGATCAGCTCGGTGAGACGTTCCGCGCCGACCGCGACCAGGCTCGCCGCGTCGACAATCGTCAGCAGCGCCACTGCCGGTTATCGTGATCGAGCAGCAGGTCGGCTTCGCTCGGTCCCCACGACCCTGGTGCGTACGTCGGCGGCGCGGAACGATCCGCCGCCCAGGCCTGCAGCACGGGATCCAGGGCCTGCCAACCGGCTTCGACGATGTCCATCCGGTGAAACAGCGTCTGGTCACCAGCCATCGCGTCGAAGAGCAGCGTCTCGTAGCCGGTGACCGGCTCTGCCTTGAAGTATTCCGCGTAGTCGAAATTCATCGTGACGGTGCCGAGCTTCTGGAGAGGTCCGGGCACTTTCGCGTGAAACGACAGCGAAATGCCCTCGTTCGGCTGGATGCGCAGCAGCAGGACGTTGGGATGAAGGGCGTCGATCGGCGTGTTGCGGAACAGGGTGAACGGCGCGCGCTTGAAGTACACCGCGATTTCCGTCATCCGTTTCGCCATGCGCTTGCCCGTCCGCAAGTAGAACGGCACGCCAGCCCATCGCCAACTGTCGATCAGCAGGCGCATGGCGACGTACGTTTCCGTTCGTGAATCCGGCGCAACCTTCGGCTCGGACCGATAGCCGTCGTACTGGCCGCGGACGACGTGGCGCGCGATGTCGTCAGGCGTCAATCGCTGGATGGCGTGCAGGACCTTGACCTTCTCGTCCTGGACGTCGGCGGCGCGAAACGAGATCGGCGGCTCCATGGCGACGAGCGAGAGCAACTGGAACATGTGGTTCTGCACGATGTCGCGCAGGGCACCGGCACCGTCGTAGTACGCACCGCGCGTTTCGACGCCCACTTCCTCGGCCACCGTCATCTGCACGTGATCGACGTAACGGCGATTCCAGATCGGCTCGAAAATCCCGTTCGCAAAACGGAAGGCGAGGATGTTCTGAACCGTCTCCTTCCCGAGGTAGTGATCGATGCGGTAAATCTGCGATTCGCGCAGCGACGACGAGAGTTCCGCGTTCAGGGCGCGAGCGGACTCGAGGTCGTAGCCGAACGGCTTTTCGATGATGATCCGTCGCCATCCGCGCCGGTCACTGGTGAGATCCGCGTGGGCGAGACGCGTGGCCACCGTGCCGAACAGGCTTGGCGGAATCGCGAAGTAGAACAGATAGTTCGGCGGCACACCGTGCTCACGCTCGATCCGCTGGAGGACCTGACCCATGTTCAGGTAGAGCGACGCGTCGTTGAGCTCGCCGTTGATGTAGTGCAGCCGATCCTCGATGAACCGCCAGTGCTCGTCGGCGATCGATTCGCCTTCGGCCTTTTCGACGGCCGCACGCATTTCGCGCTTGAACCCCGCCTCGTCCAGTGCGGGCCGCGCGACCCCGAGGATGGCGAACTTCGGCGGCAGATGACCGGTTTCGGCGAGGTTGTAGATCGCGGGCAGGAGCTTGCGATGCGTCAGGTCACCCGACGCACCGATGATCACAAGGATCCCGCCGCTCGACTCGTCCCGGGTCAATTCCGCACCGCCCACGTCGTCCTTCGGTTGCGCCCGCGAGGCGTCCGTCGAATCGGGCCGTGCGTCTGCGCGCGGTTCAGCGGGGATGCTCGACATGGCCGCCGAACTGCGCGCGCAAGGCGGAGAGGATCTTTTCCGCGAAGGTGTGGTCCCGGCGCGACCGGAAGCGGGTGAACAGCGCGGTCGTGAGCACGTCGGCCGGGACGTCTTCTTCGATCGCCGCGGCCACGGTCCAGCGGCCTTCGCCGGAGTCCGGCACGTGTCCCTCGAATGCTGACAACTGCGGATCGGCGGCGAGCGCCCGCGCCGTGAGATCCAGCAGCCACGAGCTCACCACGCTGCCGCGGCGCCAGAGCTCGGCGATTGCGCCGAGGTCGAGGTCGTACCGCTGATCGGCGGGCAGGTTCTGGCTCGTGGCGTTGCGAAGGACATCGAAGCCTTCGGCGTACGACTGCATCAGGCCGTATTCGATGCCGTTGTGCACCATCTTGACGAAATGGCCTGCGCCGGCCGGTCCGCAGTGCAGAAAGCCGTCCGCCGCCGTGGTCGACGCGGCGCGGCTGCCGGACGAGCCCAGCGTGCTGGCCATCGGCGCGAGCCCCGAGTTGCCCGGTGCGAGCGTGCGGAAAATCGGCGTGAGCCGATCGACCGGCTCGCGTTCGCCGCCGATCATGAGGCAGTAGCCGCGCTCCGCGCCCCAGACACCGCCGCTCGTGCCGGCGTCGAGGTAAAACACGCCGCGTGCTTTCAGCGCGGCAGCTCGCCGGACGTCATCCTTGAAGTGACTGTTGCCGCCGTCGACGATGACGTCGCCGGGTGAGAGGCGATCAGCGAGCGCGTTGACCGTCTGCTCGGTCGGCTCGCCGGCCGGCACCATGATCCAGACGGCCCGCGGTGCCGCAAGCGACGTCACGAGCGCGTCGATCGACGCGGCGCCAGAAATCGCGCCGGCGGCAATCTTGTGAACCGCGTCGGCGCTTCGATCCCACGCCACGATCGTGTGACCGCCGTCGACGAGGCGTCGCGCCATGTTGCCGCCCATGCGGCCCAAACCAATCAATCCGAGTTGCATCAGCGTCCGAACAACAGTTCGAGTTCCTCGGGATGCGCGGCACGCATCAGTGCATCCGCGCGATCCAGCACGCCCGTCTGCACGAGACGCGCCAGCGATTCCTCGAAGGTAAACGATCCCGCCTTCCGCGTGATCGTGATCTCCTGATTGAGATGTTGCAGCGCGTTCTTGCGGATGTGCTGGCGGCCGCCGTAGCTCACCATCAGCAATTCCGCGACCGGCACGAGCCTGCCCTGAACGGAGTCGAACGGCCCGGTCTGAGCCGGGTCGGCGTCGACGTTCTTCGCCGGAACGAGCGTTTGTGTCAGAACCGCGGCAAGCGCCATCGCGAGCTCCTGGCGCACCGCATTCTGCCGCTCCGTCGGAAACGCATCCGCGATGCGTGCCACCGCCGCGGCGACGTCGGTCGTATGGACGGTCGCGAATACGAGGTGACCGGTCTCCGCCGCCTGCAACGCGATCCTCATCGTCTCCGGATCGCGCATTTCACCCACGACGATGACGTCGGGTGCCTGTCGGACGGCGGCGCGCAGGGCGGTGGGGAAGTCCGGCGCGTCGATGCCGATCTCCACCTGCTCGATCACGCTCTGCTCGTGCGGATGGTCGTACTCGATCGGATCCTCGATGGTGATGATGTGGCGGCGCGTGTTCGCGTTGATCTCGGCGACCAGCGCCGCCAGCGTCGTCGTTTTGCCAGAACCGGTCGGTCCGCCAATGAGGACCAGACCGCGTGGCAGGCGCGCCAGCGAGGCGATGTCGTGCGTGAAGTGCAGCTCCTGCACGCGCGGAATCGTCAGCGGCAGTGCCCGGATAGCGGCAGCCGCGTGACCGCGCTCGCGATGCAGGTTCATCCGGAAGCGGCCGAGACCGCCGGCGCGGAACGCGAGGTCGATCGCCTCGCCGTGGTTGTAGCGTGCCTGCAGCAGACGCGGGACGAATGGCTGGACCGCGCGTTCGATCTCGTCGCTGCTCAGCGTATCCGCCGCTGCAGGTGCCAGTACTCCCGTCGCGCGGATCATCGGAGCGTTGCCGGCAACCAGCAGCAGGTCGCTGCCGTTGACGTCACGAACGCGCTGCAGCCAGTCTTCGAGGATGCCCGGCTCCGAGAGCAGGCCCGCCTCCGTCGTATGGCGGCTTGCCGGCCGGGGAGCGGCGTTCAGTTGCGAGACGAGCCGGTCGAGCTCGTCATCGCTGTTCACTGCGGCCTCCGCAGTGGCGCTCTTCGATGGCCAGCACCTTCCGCAGCCGGCGCGCGTGCCGTTCTTCTCCCGAGAAGGATGCGCCGATGAAGGCTGCAACGATCTCCTGCGCCAGCGCCGGGCCGATGATGCGGCCGCCGATGCAGAGCACGTTCATGTCGTCGTGTTCCACGGCCTGGTGCGCCGTGTAGGTGTCATGACAGACGGCGGCGCGAATGCCCGGAATCTTGTTCGCGGCGATCGACACGCCCGCGCCGCTGCCGCACACGATGATGCCGCGGTCGGCCTCGTCGTCATTCAGGGCCCGGGCCACGGCTTCGGCCGCGTCCGGGTAGTCGGTGGGGGCGGCCGAGTTCGTGCCGAGGTCCATGACCTCGTGCCCTTGTCCGGCCAAACGGGCGGCCAGTTCGTCTTTCAGCTGGTAGCCAGCATGATCCGCCGCAAGCGCAAGTCTCATGAAGAGAAGGTATCAGGAATCAGCAGCCTGTCTTCCCTAATTCCTGAGTCCTGATTCCCGCTTCCTGTCACCTATAATGATGGCCATGCGAAAAGCCGCTAAGTTCTTGTCAGCGGGCGCCTTCGCGCTTCTGCTGGGAGCCGGGGTGTCGTCGCGTCCGGCGAGTCTGCTGGCGCAGATCCCGGGGCAGCCCCAGCAGCCGGCACCGCCGCCGCGGACGGGCGGCGTCGTGCCGCAGACGCCGACGTTCCGCGCGAGCGTCGACCTGGTGACGACGGACGTGATTCCGCGCGATCAGCGGAACGATCAATTCGTCGCCGACCTCAAGGAAAACGAGTTCTCGATCTACGAAGACGGCGTCAAGCAGGACATCGTCTCGATGGCGTTGATCCATGGTGGGCGCGAGTACAACGTGCGGACGCCGCCGCCGGCGCCGGTGCAGGAGGGGATCATCCTGCCGCGGAGCCGTCCGACGAGCGACACCGCCGGCCGCATCTTCGTGATCTTCATCGACGACCTGCACCTGGACTTCGGCCAGACCCCGCGCATGCGGCAGATGCTGAAGGACATGTTGAAGAACCTGATTCACGACGGCGACCAGTTCGGCGTCGTCTCGACCGGCACGTCCTCGATCGAGCAGCAGCTCACCTACGATCGCCAGATTCTCGAGTCGCTGTCGGACAACGTGAAAGGTGAAGGCCTCAAGCCGTCCGACATCATCAACTCCAGCACCGGCGTCGGGCCGGGCAGCGAACTGCGGCATCGCGCGCAGGTGGCATTCCAGACGGCGTACGACCTGGTGAACAACCTGTCCCGCGTGCAGGGACGCCGCAAGGCGGTCATCTACATCAGCAGCGGCTACGACTTCAATCCGTACGAGCAGTCGCGCGTCGATCACACCGCCGAGATCCTGCAGACGACCGCGGACGATCTCGAAAAGGATCCGTTCTACATGCAGCAGCGCAGCGACAATGCGTTGCAGGAAGCGGATCTGTACAAGGAAGAGGCCGAGCTGATTCGCGCGGCCAATCGCGCCAACGCAACCCTCTACACCGTGGATCCGCGCGGATTGATCGCGGGTCAGGACATGGCCGACGAAGTCGACACCAAGGACTGGCAGGAGTTCGTGCGCGAGAGCCAGGAGAGTCTGCGGACGATCGCGGAAGGCACCGGCGGCAAGGCCGCGGTCAACCAGAACGACTACAACAAGTTCTTCAAGCTGATTGACGCGGAGACCAGCGACTACTACGTACTCGGGTTCTACTCGAAGAACCCGGATCCGCTGAAGCACACGCGACGCCTGGAAGTGCGCGTGTCGCGTCCCAACGTGCAGGTGAAGTACCGCGGGCAGTACTCGATCCGGCCGACGGGCGACGCCGGATCGAAATAAGGCGGACGGTCACGCCATCGAGGGTGGGCGCATCGATGCGTCCAGTCTCGGCAACACCGTCTCGAACACCCGAATCACCTCGGATACGGTACGCGGCAGCCGGCTCATTTTCGGATAGAGCCAGCCGGTCTGCCGCTTCAACGCGTGCCCGGCGATGCGGCTGCAGAACAGCTGTTTCGATCGGACATCGGCGGCAGCGGCCTGCCACGGCACGATGCTGATCCCGAGGCCGTGCCGGACCATCGCCTTGATGATCTCCACGTTCTCGGTCTCCATGACGATCTCCGGTTTGATCCGCTCGCTGGAAAAGAACTCCTCGACCAGCTTCCGCGTGATCGATCCCGTCTCGAACAGGATGAAATGCTGGCGGTTCAGGTCGGCCGGCGTGATCGTCTTCTTTTTCGCGAGCGGATGCGACGGGTAGGTCACCAGCAGCAGTTCTTCTTCGAGCACCGGCAGTGAGACCAGGTCGGTCGCTTCCACCGGCAGCGTGATCAAGCCGAGATCGCCTGCTCCGGATCGCAGCATCGCAATCGACCGTTCGCCGCTGCCGACCGTGATCTTCATGTCCAGATGCGGATGGATGCGCCGCAGTTCGGCGAGCAGCGCGGGAAAGACATAGAGGCACACCGTCATCCCGCCCACCAGCCGCATCGTCCCCTTGAGCGATTCCTGTTTGTCGCTGATCGCGGAGACGGTGTCCTGCAGATCCTGGAAGACGCGGTGACTCAGTTGCAGCAGCGATTCGCCCGCGGGCGTGATGCGGATGCGGCGGCCGATGCGATGGAAGACCGGCTCGCCGAGTTCCTCTTCGAGCAGCAGAATCTGGCGGCTGATCGCGGATTGCGAGACGTGCAGCTTGGCGCCCGCGGCGGTGAACGAGCCGCTGTCGGCGATGGCGCGGATGATCTCGAGCTGGCGGAGATCCATGCGCCTAGCTTATATGCGTCGAGCGCATCGAACCAGCGTCGACCATGACGGGCGGGTCTGAAGACCCGCGCCCCTACGACGTCTGAGGTCAGCGCCCTACGGTCGTAGAGGCCGACCTTCAGGTCGGCCCAGCGCCGCGCGCGTCCGGTCGACCGCCTCTGTCAGATATCCCTCGTCCATCTCGACGCCAACGAAATTCACGCCAAGCTGCGCACACGCGACGGCGGTCGATCCCAGGCCCATGAACGGATCGGCGACGAGGGTCAGCCGATCCAGGCCGTGCAGCCGCAGGCACATCTCCGGCAACTTCGGCGGAAAGGTCGCGGGGTGGGGCCGGTCCTTGTCGCGGCTCTGGATGGTTTCGTACGGAATGAACCAGGTGTTGCCGCGGCAGCGTACACCCGATGCCGCCGTGGCCCACCGGCCGACGTTCGACTTGTCCTGGTACTTGACGCCCACCGCCTGCCGATCGAGCGGCGTCTGCGCGGCTGGCGTGAAGTGAAAAATGAACTCGTGGCAGTCGTGCAGGAAGCGTTTGCTGTTGATTGGCTTGTAATGGCCGACCGCCAGATCATCCTGCAGGCCCGCGCGCGCGCCGGCCAGGACCTTCTCGATCGCGATCGACTTCACCCAGTGAATCGTGTTCTGCAACCGCAGCTCGGCGCGGACCGCCTGCGCGACGTCCATCGCGATCCACGGGTCCGTTGGTTTGGCGCCGACGTTGAGAAAGAGCGACCCGTGCGGATTGAGCGTGCCGGCGGCTTCATGGACCCAGCGCTCCGTCCAGTGGAGGTAATCGGCGCGCGGCATCGTGTCGTCGTAACTGCGATATGCGATGCCCAGGTTGTACGGCGGCGACGTGACGATCGCGTCGACGCCATGACGGGGCAGACGGGGAAGAACGTCGAGGCAGTCTCCCAAGTAGAACCGGAGCGTGGTACTGCCGGATTCGATCGTGGTATGCGGTTCGGAAAGACGCACAGCGGAGGCCAGACGTTACAGGTTACACGCTGGACACGTGAAGCCGGGCTCACGTCCGGATCTGTAACGCCCGGTCACGCGCCAGGGCCGCAGGCTGGTTATGAGGCTTTTGCGGAGAGGATCGACGCCGCCGACGCGAGACGCTCCTGGGACACCGTGTGGTTGCGCCGATGGCCCTGCGAGTCGCAGTTCGTGCCCTTCTCCTCGACGTACGTGAGCTCGCGACTGGTGGCGACTTCACGATACTGTCCGATGACGCATCCACAGGCGAGCGTCCTGAATCCGAGGAGCCGCACGAAACTCATGGCCCTAACCCTCCGCGGCGCGATTTAGCAAACGATGTACCGCAGAGATAGGGACGGTCAGCGCCAGGATTTGTTCGTTTGTCGCGCGATCCACGTCCGCGAGTGTGGTCAGTCACCCACACGCTTGGATCGCATTCAACGCGTTGGAGGTTGTTGGGCCCTGATAGCGCGATAGCTTTCGAGTTCGACGGCGCGCTGGCGCGCCGCCGCGCCGCGCGCGCGGACGATGCGGACGATGAACGCCAGGTGCAGCACCAGCAGGATCCCGAGTTCCGGACGCGTCGGTGCGGGTGTGAACGCCGGAATCAGGTTCGCCACCGCCGCGCACGTGAAGACGACGCTGAAGAGCGGGTCGATGCCGCCGCCCGGCAGCGCCGGGCCGACCGCCATCGCGGTGGTCTCCCACCGGGGCCCCTCGATCGCATCTTCGTAATAGACCTGGATGTAGCGCCCGATGCGTTCCGCGCCGACGTGCAAGGCGTGGATGGCCTCGAAACCGGCGACCAGCACGCCGAGCGGAAAGATGACTGCGACCGGAAATTCTCCGAAAAGCAGAAGAACTACTGACAAGATTGCCCAGCTCACGAGGGTCGCCGGCAGGAGCGCCATTCGAACGGTCCCACGGACCGTGATGGTCTGGCGCAGCGCGGCGAACTCGGATTCCGTCAGGCTCATTGAGTGGCACCCAATTTGGAGGTCGGGAACGGCCGAGCACGCGAACCGTACGTGGACATCCGGTTCGCACGGGAAAACAGCCGGAAAATGCGGGGAAAGTGTATATCAGCGCTTGCAAGCTATCGCTGCTTTGCTAAAATGCCGACACTTCTCGTAACAACTTGTCTCGCAAAGGGTTGCTCGTGAATCAGACCTCCAGGCTGTTCAGGACCGTCCGACTGATCTGTCTTTTGACGGCTGTGGTGAGCTTTGGCCCATCCGCCGCGTTTGCCGCCAGTCCCCAGAAAACCTCCACCTCGACAGCCAAGAAGCGTCTGACGCTCAAGTCCACGGCTGCGGCCAAGAAGACGGTCTCGACCGCCCGCAGCCGTCGCGCCGCGGCGGCACGCGCCAAGGCCGCGTTGCAGGCGAAGCAGGCGAAGGAAGTCGCCGAGCCGCGTTTCAAGCTCGATGAAAACGGCGCCCTGGTGCCGGACGTCCGCGCCGAAGCCGCCATCATCTACAACCCCGCGAACGGCAAGGTCCTCTACGAGTCGAACGCCCAGAACCAGCGCTCGATCGCGAGCATCACCAAGGTGATGACCGCCGTCGTATTCCTCGAGAACAACCCGGATCTGTCCGAGACGGTGACCGTCACGCCCGCCGACGTCCGCAACGCGTCGACCACCTATCTGCGTTCCGGATACGTGCTGAGCAAGGGCGACATCCTGCACCTGATGCTGATTGCGTCCGACAACGCCGCGGCCCGTGTGCTGGCGCGCGTGTCACCCTACGGCACCGATGCCTTTGTCAAGCGCATGACCGAGAAGGCGCGGGAGCTGGGACTCACCAACACCAGCTATGCGGATCCCTCGGGCCTGCTCGCGGACAACGTGTCGTCGGCGTACGACATGGCGCGTCTCATCACCTACGTGTCCGGCGACGAGCGGATCGCCAGCATCATGCGGACGCCGTACTACTCGGTCGCGGTCGGACGTCAGACGATCACGGTGCACAGCACCAACCGTCTGGTGATGCAGGGTGATGTGGACGTCGAAGCGGGCAAGACCGGCTTCATCAGCAAGGCCGGCTACTGCCTGGCCACACTGCTGCGCCTGCCGGAGGGTGGGCCGCAGGTGGCGGTCGTCGTGCTCGGCGCGAAATCGAACGCCGGCCGCTTCATGGAAACGCGTCACCTGTTCGACTGGTTGTCGTCGAAGGCGTCCGACCTGCTCGGCACCAGCACCACGACTCCGGCGCCGGCCGCGGCTCCCGCTGCCACCCCCGCCGCCG
>DATJEU010000113.1:0-2400 GCA_035496255.1 Vicinamibacterales bacterium | reverse complement strand
AGGATCGGCACATCGTCGATCGAGCGCGGCTTGACGAGGGGCCCGATGACGCCGGGCGGGATGCGATCCGCATTCGCGGCCAGTTTCTGATTGAGGCGAACCAGCGCAGCTTCCTGCGGCTCGTTCACCTTGAAGCGGACGACGACCATCGACTGTCCGGGACTCGAGGTCGAGTAGACGTATTCCACGCCCGACACTTCCCAGAGCATCTGCTCGATCGGACGCGTGACCCGCTGTTCGATATCCGCCGGTGTTGCCCCTGGCATCTCGGCGAACACGTCAACCATCGGCACGATGATCTGCGGTTCCTCTTCGCGCGGCAGCGCCACAATCGCCAGGGCGCCAAGCACCAACGAGGCAAGGATGAAGAGCAGCGTCAACCTTGAGTGGATGAACGCCGCGGCCAGCCGGCCGGCAACGCCACAGGTCTTAGCCATTAGCGGCCTCCCATGATGACGCGACGACCGTCGGCAAGCTCCGCCGGCGGCGAGAGAACCACGGCCTCCGATTCCGTCAGGCCTGCCAGGACTTCGGACTCGTTGAGATTGACGAGGCGTACGCGGGCCACGCCCCGGTCGACCACGAAGACCGAGGTCAGCTGTCCGCGGCTCACGATCGCCGACGACGGAATGGTCAAGGCGCGACGCGCTGTCCCGGCAAATCGCGCCCTGCCGAACTCGCCGGATCGAAGGTCAGGGGCATCGGGCAACGCGATCTTGACGAGAAACGCGCGGGTCTCGGCGTCGACCGCTCGGCTGACCTCCACGACGGTGCCCTCAATTGACGTAGTCGATGTGCCGAGGAAGACGGGGACGCGGTCGCCGTTTCGGATCTGGCTGATGTGTGACTCGTCGACGCGGACCTCGAGGCGAAATCCGCGAATGTCTTCGAGTCGGAGAAGCGGCATGCCTGGTGACGCCAGGTTTCCGGGGTCGACCATCTTCCCGGTGACCATGCCGTTGAACGGCGCCGCAATCGTGGTGAAAGATTCGATCGTGCTCGCCTGGTCGCTGGCGGCGCGCGCGCTTTCGAGTGCCGACGCAGCCTGTAGCGCCCGCGCCGACGCACCGGCGACGCGCGCTTCAGCACTCCGCAATGTGGCAGTGGCGTCATCGAGTTCCTGCGCGGTGGCAGACCGCCTGGTGTGCAGAGCAGCGATGCGATCGTGCGATACGCGCGCGAGAGCCAGGCCTGCATCCGCGGCCTGGAGGTCGGCATCGGCCGCCTTCGTCCCCTGCTCAGCGGCAAGTGCCGCTGAGCGCGCGGCACGGGCACCTGCAACGAGATCGCTGCCGTCGAGCACGATCAGGGTCTGGCCTTTACGGACCTGATCGCCTGGGGACACGAGTACATCGCGCACCGGCGCCAGGATGCGCGCCGAGATCGTTGCCGTCGTGCGAGCCTGCACCGTGCCGCCGGAGTCGATCGCACTGGTCACGTCGGCCATCGTGACCCGGGCGATCGTGACGACGATCGGCTCGGCCCCGTCAGCCGGAGCAGCATCGGCCCGACGGGCCGAGCATCCGGTCAGCGCAGCACTCATTGAGAACACTGCTGTCACGCACGCAAGGATGACGTGATGACTCGAGGTTATGGGTTTCATGGTCGTCCTATCGCTCGCTGCAGGGTCGCTGTTGCAGTGAGCACACTCACGTTCGCTGCAATTTGTTGGGCCTCGGCCTGCAGCACGTCGTCGGCCGAGTGCAACAGCGTTGTCACATCGGTGACGCCGCTCTCATACCGATCCCGGATGATGCGGCGGCTCTCTCGTGCCCGATCGGCAGCCGCCCGTCCGACCGCTTCGCTCGCGCGTGCGGCCTCGAGCCGGGCGATCGCGATCTGCACATCGAGCCGCGCCATGGTCTCGGCCTTTTCCCTTTCGTGCGCTCGACGCGACGCCTGCGCGCGCGCTTCGGCGAGCCGTGCCTTGTCGGCAAAACCATGAAACAGGTTCACCCGGGCGACCACGCCGGCCCCCCAGCTCGATGAGCGCGCGTTCCAGCTGCCGCCATTCAGTTCCCACGCGCCCTGCGCGGCTACTTGCGGCAGAAACGCCGCCTGCGCCGCGTCCACCGAGGCGGCTGCCAGTTGTTCCTGCTGCAGGGCAAGTGCGACTTCCGGTCGGTTCTTCACCGCTTCCTCTTCAAGGCTCGCGAGATTGGTGATGTCGATTGCGATTCCCGGTGGCGTGGGATCGAGCGAGAAGATCGTGCTCAGGGGCTCGCCCATCAACTGATTCAGGCGGGCGCGGGCGATGCGTTCGTCGGACGTCGCCTGAACCTGTTGTTCGAGCGTGCGTGCCAGGTAGACGTCCAGCCGCAGGACATCCGCGTCGGTTACCTGACCGGCCTCGCGGCGGTTGCCCGCCAGCTCGCGGTCTGCGCGAGCGGTCTCAACCAT
>DATJEU010000112.1:0-29543 GCA_035496255.1 Vicinamibacterales bacterium | reverse complement strand
CTCGAGGAACCGTTCACGCTCCTCCCCGGTCGCATGCGGCGCCGCGGCGTCGAACACTTCGCTCTTCCGGACGTCCTGCGCCGCCCACGTCTCCGTCGGAAATTCGAGCATCTCGGGATGATCGAGGTACGGCCGTTCATGTTGCGCCATCCACCGCGCGAAGTGCAGCAGCACGTCGCGACCGTAGGCGTACATCCCGTCCAGCTCGCCCAGCTCGATCTTCCAGTCCAGATATTTCGCGAGCGACTGCAGGTACATCGTGTAGAACCAGCGGTTCTCGGCGTCGAGCAGCGTCAATGCCTCGATGTCCTGATTCGGATGCGTGCAGCGGCGGATGATCTGCTCCGCCTTGTCGAGAAACCGTCGATCGCCGCTGAGGCGATGACCGTCGACCAGCGCGTTCAGCGAGTTGCCGGAGCCGCGGCCCGGACCGTGATAGTCGGGTGTCCGTGACGCGCTGGCAATGCCGGTGTAGCCACGGTCCACATACTTCAGGATGGTCCTGCTGCCGTCGTCGATGTCGATGACGAACTGCGCCAGCTGCAGCGCGGCATCTCGCGAGGCGAGATCGCCGGTCGCGAAATAGTGCAGCATCAGCCCGGTCGAATAGTTCTGCTCCGAAGATGGGCCGCCGCCATTGGTGTTGCCGGGATAACTCCGATGCGTGGACTTCCCCGCATCGATGTAGTGAATCGTGTGCCAGAACAGCCCGTGGTTGTAGGCGGACTTGTCCTCGTCGGTGTGATAGCAGTCGATGTCGATGACGTGCGCCGCGAGATCGCGGCAGTGCGCCCACCAGCGCGGATCGCCGGTCCGCAGGAACTGATAGAGAAAGCCGGCAACCGGGTCGTACTGGTTGTTGTAGTGCGACATCAGCGGCGTGGGCCCGGTGTGACGCACCGCCTCGTGGTCACCGTAGATGTCGCCGTAATGGCGCCAGCCGTACTCGTCTGCACGCTCACGCTTGGCCACGAACGTGTCCGCGCCATCGAGTGCCGCGTCGACCAGCGACCGATATCGCGGGTCATCGTCTGCAGCGGTGATGAAATACGGAATCGCGCCGCTGCCCGCACAGTCCTGCGGATCCGGCTGGAGGACGAGCCGTGACGCACACCACTCGAGCGGCTGCTGCGACACGCGATCTTCACCGAACAGCAGGTAGCACTCGTGCGTCTTCTGCTCACCGCCCTGCAGCTCGTGTGTCGTACCGCTCTCGGGCGGCAGGAAGGAAGCCGTAATTCCGGTCAGGTCCGCCTGTATCGTGCGCGGAAAGTTCTGCCAGAACTGCGGCACCGCGAGACCCACCGCCGCACCCTCGGCCTCGAGCACGACCGTCGGCGTCGCCCGCAAGCCGGTGAAGCGCTCGTCGCCGACTGTCGCGCGATAACCACGGTATCGGAGCGGTACACGCCCGGTCCGATCGAGGTGGTTGGGGCTATCCCAGTGGTCGCCACCGCTGGATTCCTGATGGATGCTGACTGGTGCGGACGTGATGCCGCGCCGATTCTGCTCGGCAGTCCAGCGCAGGTGCGACACGTCGAGGCCGCCGGCGGCCACCGTGAGCGACACCTCGTCAAGCAGCAGCGACCCGGCATCGCCGAGTTCCCAGATGCCACGCGGGTGATCAGCGCGGCGCGGGTTGCGGACGGTCAGCCGGCTGCGGACGACCGCGGACCCGGCCCTGAACTCCAACCGCAGGTCCAGTGCGACGCGTGCAGTTCCTGGCCCGGCGGCTTCACCAGAAGCCGCGATGACGGTTCGCAGCGTCCCGGCGAACTCACAGCGTACCTTCCGCCAGTCAACCAGCCACGGCGCGCCACCGTCACTGCAGATCCGAAGGCTCGATCCGTCGCTGGTCCACGCGTCCCCGGATGCCATCGCGACATGCTCGATGAGGAACGGCGCCTGCGTTGACAGCCGGAACGATGCCACGCCGGTATCGACATCGAAGCCGGTCTCGATTTCACGCAGGACGACTCGCGGCGGACTCGACGTCGCGCGTCCGGTGCGCCGTGCGAGCCTCAGCGACGTGTGCCGCTGTCCGGCCGCCAGCGTGACGTCGGTGTCGAGGACGGCCCATCGCGCGCTGCCATCGCGCCATCGATCCGTGACCTGGAGATCGAACGGCAGCTCCGTGCCGATTTCGTCGAGCAGCACCCATCCGGCCGTATCGACGATGAGGCCAACGGGAAAAGTGACGCCGCCGCTGACCGGTTCCGCCCTGCGCGCGGCGCGCTCACCATCCGCCGGCGCGGTCACGCGGAGCGAAAAGCCGATCGCCCGATTGGTCAGGTCGGGGGGTTCCAGGAATGAGCTCACACTCGAGGGCATTGGCAACAGGGGGATCCGGGCTTCACGGCAGGTTACGGACGATGCGCGGACCAATCGCCGTGGTCAGCCACACCGGCAGCCGCTTCCACGTGTCGATCACCGCGGCGTACTTCGGATTCGTGGGACCCAGGTCCGGCAGCGCACGTCCGTTGGCGAGCCAGTACTCCCACACGAGTTCGGTGGGAACGGCGCCCCACTGTTCCTTGAACTTGAACGTGCCGCCTCCGGGCGTCGAGCGTCCGAAGTCGAACACCATGAACCCCTGCTCGCACGCGAACTTCAGCATGTGCCAGTAGAGGAGCACGTTCGCGCACAGCGGGTTGTACTCGCGCAGCGACGACGCCCACGGCACTTCCACCGTGTCGCGATGGCTGTGAACGATCGATGCGGCAACCGGCACGTTGCCCAGGCGGACGACGAAGACGCGCGAGCGACTCGGGAAGGTCGACAACACCTCGTCGAAGAACCGGCGGCTGTAGACCGGCGTACCGAGGTCGCGCATGTTTCGCGCGAACACCGTGTAGAACTCGGGCACGAGCTCGCCGCCGCCCACTTCCACCTGGAGCTGGCTCTTCTCGCCCTTGCGCACCTGGTTGCGCAGCTTCTTGTCGATTGCCAGCCACTGCGCCTCGGCCGTCGCTGCCAGGCGGAGCCTCATCGCCACCTTGTGACGGCGAGACGGCCTGGACGGATCGAATTGACAGGTGTGGCGCAGCTCCAGGTGCGTGCCCCCGGCACGCTGTGTTTCCTCGATCGCCGCGTTCACCAGTGCGTCGCCGGCCGCCGGCGTGTCGCACAGCACACCGCCATAATTCACGAACGGCAGCGACACCGCGAAACGGCCGAAGAGACGGCTGTTGAACAGCACCAGCGGCAGCACGCCGGCAATGCCGTCGTCGGTCAGGGCCGCGAGGTATCGGGTGTCGTGGCCGAACGACCGCCGGATGACGTCGAGCCAGGCGGGATCGTGATACGCCGTCGCCGCCCGATGCAGTGCGACATAGGCGGCGCATTCGGAGGCCGGTGTTGTCGTTGACACGGTCACCACCGGCTCGATCAGCCTGGCCGCGCCCGTCGCGATCACCATTGGTACGGGAGCGCGTCGAGGCCGACGACTTTGGCGAACGGCTTTTTCCGTTCCGACAGTTCGGGAAGATCGCAGATGCGTCCGAAAGAGAAATCGGTCAGCAACTGGCGCAGGCGGTCCTCGGTCTTCTGCAGGTTGCGGTAATGACGGAAGCTGCCCAGGCGTCCCGCGGGCAACCGTGGCTGACCCGGATCGACTTCCCAGGGATGCAGGTAGAAGACGGCCGCGCGCTTTTCGTGCTCGTTCAACCGCGCGATGCCCCAGCGCGCCCACGTATACGGCAGGATGCGGAAATAGCCACCGCCGGCGATCGGCAGGTTGTAGGGGCCGACGCGCACCGTCGAACCAGGAACTTCGAACAGCGTCCCCGCGGGCCGCTGGATGCGGTACGGATGGCGCGCCGAAACCGGGATGCCGTACCGATCGTGCACGATCGGGAAGATGCTGGCGTCGTACCAGTAGCCTTCTTCGATCAGCACGTCGAGCGCCCACAACGAACGCGGCGTAATCGAATAGCTCGGCGCGCGGAACCCGCCCACGGCCATGCCGGCGGCATCTTCGAGCAGCCGCTTCGCGCGACGTACGTCCTCGCGGAATTCCACTGGCGTCTGGTCGTAGATCAGGCGGTGCGCATACCCGTGCGACGCCACTTCATGGCCGCGCACGGCAATGCGACGGACCAGATCCGGATACCGCTCGGCGACACAGCCAAGCACGAAGAACGTCGCGCGCACGTCGAACGCGGCGAAGATTTCCAGCAGCCGCTCCGTGTTCGCACACACACGGCTCTCGAAGCTGTTCCAGCGATGACGCGGCACGATGCCGTCGAACACGCTGACGTGGAAGTAGTCCTCCACGTCGATGCTCATGGCATTGACGACGGGAGCGTCGGACGGGTGGGCAGGCGCAGCCACTACGCGCCGCGCCTCAGGAGAACGGTCTTCACGGTGGACAACATGATGAAGAGGTCGAAGGCCAGGGTCAGGTTCTTGATGTAGAACAGGTCGTACTGGAGCTTCTGCAGCGCGTCCTCGGTGGTCGCACCATAGCTGTAGCGGACCTGCGCCCAGCCGGTGAGCCCCGGCCGCACGATGTGGCGCTGGCCGTAGAACGGAATCTGTTTCGTCAGATCACTGACGAACTCGGGACGCTCCGGGCGCGGACCAACCAGGCTCATGTCCCCGATCAGCACGTTCCAGAGCTGTGGCAGTTCGTCGAAGCGGAACCTCCGCAGCCAGAGCCCGATCGGCGTCACTCGCGGGTCTCCATCAGGCGACGCCCACACCGGTCCCGTGGCAGCTTCGGCGTCCGCGCGCATCGAGCGGAACTTGTGCACCATGAACAAGCGGCCGTCCCGGCCGACGCGCCGCTGATGGTAGAGAACGGGGCCTGACGACGTCAGGCGCACGGCAAGCGCGACGAGCGCGATGATCGGCGACGCGAGCACGAGGCCCAGCATCGCCGCGACAATATCGACCGCGCGCTTGGCCGTCGTCAGCAGCCGCGTCTTCTTGAAGCCGGGCGAGAAGATCAGCCAGCTCGGACGCAGGTTCTCGACCGCGATTTTTCCTGTGTACTCTTCATACACGGCGGCCAGATGGTCGAACGTCACGCCGTCGAGCTTCATCTCGAGGAGCTTATCCATCGGCAGCTTGCCGCGCGCCTCGGAGAGGCTGACGACGACGCGCTCGACACCGCGGGCGCGGACGATCGACGGAATATCTTCGATGGTCCCGATGATGCCGGGGTTGATCACCGGCTCGCCCACGCGCGCCGGATCCGGATCGACGAAGCCGACGATTTCCACACCCAGTTCATGACGCCGATCGAACAGTTCGCGCGCGAGCTCCACGGCGCCGCGGCTCGTGCCGATCAGCAGCAGCCGCTCTCGCGGTCCCACGCTGTGACTGAGCCACTCGAATGCCACGCGCCAGCCGATGACGAGCGTCATGACGAGCACCGCCGCGAGGATGAAGACGCCGCGGCCCAGGCTCAGTGACGGGAACCAGTAGTACAGGAGCGCAAGGACAAAGGACGCGGAGGCGAGCGCGTTGAGAATGCGCTTCACCAGCTCGCGACGATCGCTCACGTAGCGCAGGTCGTAGAGGTCGGCGTAATAGAGACAGAGCTGGCAGACCACCGCCACCAGTGCCGCCTTCGCAGCGCCGCCGGCCGAGAGCAGGACAGTTGCCCCCGCGCCCAGGTAAACGTAGGCGGCCACGCCGATGGCCGCGACGATCGACAGCGTTTCGACCAGGACGAGCGACAGCGAGCGCAGCGTTACGCGCCGCGTCAGCAGCCTGATCATCTCGGGTCGCTTCCGTTGCGACTGCCGTAATACGCGCCGTAATAGCCGCCGGTCCCGCCGGCCGGCACGGTCGCACCGTTCAGCACGACGCCGAGGACCGGGACATTCTTCAGCGAGTCGACCGCACGCTTCACCAGATTGTGCGGCGTCGACTCGGCACGCACGACCAGGACCACACCATCGGCGGCGGCGGCCATCAGCGGCGCATCGGGCAGCAGCACCAGCGGTGGCGTATCGATGATGACCCAGTCGAACGTCTCGCGGGCCTCCTCCACCAGGCGCTTCATCCGTTCGGACGCGAGCCCCGCCATCGGATCGGCCTGTGGCCGGCCGGCCGGCAGCACGGTCAGCCAGTTCGAGACATGGTGCAGGGTGAGTTTGGTGTCTTCGCGCGCGCCCAGCGCATCGGCGAGGCCGGTCGCCGTGTTGATTTTGAAGACGTCGTGCAGTGCCGGCCGCCGCAGGTCGCCGTCCACCAGGAGCACGTTGCGCCGGTACGACTCGCTCAGCGTCAGCGCAAGATTCACCGACGTCAGCGTCTTCCCTTCGCCCGCGACGGCGCTGGCCACCAGGATCACCTTGAGCCCGCGTTCGGCCTGCGCATCGTGCAGCACGCCAGCCAGACGGCGATACTGCTCGCGCGACATCGGCGTGATTGCGTCGTCCACGATCACTTTCTCGGCAAGCCGGTTGTCGATGTGCGCGAACACGGACGCCGCCGCCGTCGGCTTGCGTTCGACAACCTCACTCAGGGGCGCCGCCGGTCCCGCCGTGCCATGTGACGGTGCCGGCCGCACGCGCCGATGCTCGGACATGTCCACGAGGATCGACTCGCGTGGCAGCGTCGTCTCGTCTTCGTTCAGCGGCGCCGGCGCGGGCATGGCCGTGCCCCGCTCCTCCGCCGCCCGGCGAATGGCCTCTTCGATTCGACTCATGACTTCTCCGCAGATCGGAAGAACGAGAAGCGGCGTCGCTTCGTCGCGGCGGC
This sequence comes from Vicinamibacterales bacterium, assembly GCA_035496255.1. Taxonomy (GTDB): domain Bacteria; phylum Acidobacteriota; class Vicinamibacteria; order Vicinamibacterales; family UBA2999; genus Gp6-AA40. The sequence goes on along the minus strand of DATJEU010000112.1, from coordinate 22,829 downwards.
AAACATCGCGGGCCGCTGGGCGCCGACCGCCGCGGCCACCGGCAACTCCTCGGACAGCTCTTCCGACGCCGGCGGCGACGCGGGTTGCGCCGGAACGGCTACGACCGCGGGTGACGCGGAACGTGACGGGTGTTCAGCCGGAATGAAGTCGAAATTGCGCGCCACTTCGGTGACCGTGTGACTGTTCACGGGCCGCTGGTTGATCGCAAACGCGGTCAGCAGCGCGTTGTCGGCAATCACGCTGATCGTCCGCGGAATGCCGTTGGCGGCCTGGTGCATCATCACGACCGCCTCGCGCGTGAAGACATGCGCGGCGATGCCACCGGCGGCGCGGATGCGTCCGCTGATGTACGCCACCGTTTCGTTTGACGTCAGCCGCGGCAACTCGCACCGCAGGCCCACGCGCTGCTTGAACTGCCGCAGCGACTGCTCGTTGAGCCGGGCCGCGAGCTCCGGCTGGCCGGCCATGATCACCGACAGCAGCTTGCGCTCGGCCGTCTCCATGTTGGCGAGCAGCCGGATTTCCTCGAGCAGCTCCAGCGGCAGGCTCTGGGCTTCGTCGACCACCAGCACCGTGGTCTCGCCATTCGCGAGACGCTTCGTCAACAGCGCCTCGAGCTCCAGCAGCAACGCCGCCTTCGAGTCGCGCGCCCGTTCGCTCAGCCCGAACCCGTTCGCGAGAATTTCGACGAATTCTGGCCGCGTGAGCGTGCCATTCATCACCGTCACGCAATGCACCAGCGCCGGCTGCCGGGCGATGGCGGCGCGGATCAGTGTCGTCTTGCCGCACCCGGCTTCGCCAAGGAGCAGCGTGATGCCGGTGCGCGAGGCGATGCCGTACTCGAGATTGCTCAGCGCCTCGCGGTGCGACGGCGTCAACACGAGATACTTCGGATTCGGCGTCAGCTCGAACGGCCGCTCCTGCAGCCCAAAGAACCCTTCGTACATCAGCGCACCCACGTGTCGATGACGCCGAACTTCCATATCGCGGCGGCGACGACGCCGGCGAACATCGCCCCACTGGCGCACCATGTGAGGATGCGCCGCCTGGCCGCCCGGCGCCGCTCGGGCGCGGTGATCATCGCCGGCACCACCGCCAGCACCGGCAGCGCCAGGCTGACGACGACGTCCGTGTCGGTCTTCAGCGTCGTGTCCTTGTATTCCAGCAACAGGGCCAGCGCGAACCCCAGGGCGAGGCCGCCGGCGATGCCGATGGCATCGATGCGTACGCGATTGGGGCTGATCGGCTTTTCCGGCAACCGCGGCGCGTCGAGCGTCCGGAACTGCTCGCCGATTTCACGGGTCTCGAGATTCGCGGCGACCTTCGATTCCTGGCTCTTCTTCAGCAGCGACGTGTAGCTGTCCTGCAGCGTCGAGTAATCGCGCATCAATTCGGTCAACTCAGACTCGAGCGCCGGCGCCCGCTCGATCCGATCCTTGTAGCTGGCCAGGGCCGTGCGCAGGCGCGCTTCGTCGTTTCGAGCGGCATCGAGCCGGCGCTGCAGCTGCTCCGCTTCGGCCTTCATGTCGTTGACGCGGCTGCGGGCGGCACGTTCCGCCGGCGTGATCGGCGCGGCATCGGCCGACAACGGCGCTTCCGCTTCCGCCTTCTTTTCCAGATCCGCGATCTGCCGTTGCAGGCGCTGGATGTCCGGATGTTCCGGCTTCAGGCGCGTCTGCAACTGCCGCAGCGCCGCACGTGCGGCGGTGAGCTGATCCACGGCCGTGTTGCCCGTCGGCGCCGTCGACGGGGCGACGGCGTTCTGCTGTGCCTCGGCATCCGCGATCTGGCGCTGCAGGTTGAGCAGGCGATCGTGATCGCGGTTGGTCGCGTCGAGGACGCCCTGCAACTGCGTCTGCAGCGTCCGCATCATCTGCAGGTTCGACTCGACCTGCTCCGGCAGCTGCCCGTCGTTCTTCTGACGGAAGACTTCGAGCTTCTTCTCGTGCTCGATCAGCTGCGCCCGCGCATCAGCCAGCTGCGTCTCGAGGAACTGGTTCGTCGACGTGGCGAGCGATTCCCGATCGGTCAGGCTCTCCTGGATGTACAGGTTCGCGAGCTTCTCGGTGACCAGCATCGCGGTCCGCGCGCTGGTGGAATCGAAGCTCAGTTCGAAGGCGCGGGAGTCGTTCTGGCCACCGCGACCCACATCGATGTGGATGTCCGTGCGCATCCGCTCGATGACGTCCTCCATGAGCATCGTCTTGCGCTCACGCTCGTAGAGATTGAACTCCTGCATGATCTTCTCGAGCCGCGTGCGGCTCATGATCTGCTGGCCAATCATCTGCAGGCGATCCTGGGTCGACGTGTTCACCGCCGGACGGACGTAGTCCGCCGGCACACGCGGCGGCACGATCAGGATCGTCGTCGTCGAGCGATAGCGGTTCGGCAGTTGCGACGCGACAATCGCCGTTCCGGCGGCGATGAGCACCGCCGGGATCAGAATCACCCAGCGCCGCGCCCACGCGGCACGCAAGTAGTCTTCGGGCTCGTATTGCTTACCGGGCAGCATGTGGCTTCCTCGCGCGGTGCAGCAGGGGTGCCCAGACGGTGAGATACACGCGCGCCGACTGGCGGTTCGTGTTCAGGACCGTGCCGCCAGGCAGATAGGCACTGCTGTCGAATGAATAGCGGTAGTACGAATAGGACCCGCCGAGCGCCAGCCAGCGGGTCAGCGCCTGCGTCATCGTCATGGTGGCGGAGGTTGTCCAGTAGCCGTTCGTGGTGCCCAGTCCCAGCTCGCCGGTGGACGCCCGGACGTTGGTCTCGAACTGGAGCCGGCGAGTGAACAACCCGGTCACACCGGCCGTGACGCGATCGTAGCGAACCGGTGCGTCGAGCGTGTCGACGAAGCCGATGTTGCGACCGTAGCCGCCGAACACCGCCCAGGTGCGGCCGAATTCGCGGGTCAGGCGGGCGTCGCCGGTGACCCGATACTCCGTGCGATCCTCCCAGGTGTAGGCGGAGCTGCCGCTGCTGAACGTGAGGGTGGTGCGGCGTGTCAGCGAGAAGGCGTGATTGACGTCGATGCCGGCGTCGAGATTGTGCGCCTCGAGGCGGCGCTCGACGTCCTCACGCGGGTAATCCTCGCGACGATAGTGATACCCCAGATGGAAGCCGAGATCGCGCGTGAGCCCCTGCCGAAACGTCCCGCCCGCAGTGTGCGACTGCAAATCCTGCTGGAGCCACGATGCCGTCGACTCGACTCGTTGATAGCCGTAGTCGAGCACGAAGGACGAACGTTTCGTGACGGGAATCGTCTGCGCGATGCTCGCGCTCGACGCCCACGATGTGTACGGGTCGCTGCGGATCGCCAGGTCCTCGTTGACCAGGGCAGCCTCGCCGAGCGGCGCCTCGAACAGCGCTGGAATCAACTGCTGCAGCGTGTAGGGTTGACGGCCGCCCGACTGAGAAGCACTCAGGGTCAGCGTCTTGAACGGACGTACGGACGCGCCGAGCGTCGCCACCCCACTGGACACCAGGGAGTCGGCGCCCTGATACGACCGGCCCTGCACCGCCGCTGACGCACCGAGGTCGAACTTGTCGCGGTCGAGCGTGTAGCGCAATTGCGCCGATCCGAGGGCGAACGCGCCCTGCCGTCCATTGAGTGCGTCGTCTGAGAGCGATGTCGTGCTCGCCGGATCGATGCCGGTTAGCGGCAGGCCGCGCTCGCCGCCGACGCCGCCGCGGACTTCTCCGGTCAGCAACTGCTCCGACGCTTCAGGCGCATGGGCAAAGACGCCGCGATACGGACGCTCCTCGCGCGGCTGTGGCACCTGCTGCGGCACTTCCTGCGCCGCGACCGGCGCCGCCGCCATCGCGACTCGCACCAGGATGAAGAACATCCCCAGGCGTTGTGCACACCTCACGAATCGCCCGGGCATCACGTTGCGCTCCATGACTTGTTGTCGCACCATGCTCACGCGATCAGGGGACGACGACCGTGTCGCCCGGCTTCAGCTCGATGTTCTGCTTCAGGTTCTTGCGATTGAGTACGTCCTTGTAGTTGAACCGCATCGACACCTGCTTGCCGTTCTCGGTCCGCAGGATCGAGATGTTGTCGGCCTTCGCGTATTCGTTGACGCCGCCCGCCATCGCCAGCAGCTGCATGACGGTGGTCGGCCCCATCAGCGCGTAGGGGCCGGGCTTCCCGACCTCGCCGGTGATGAACACCTTGCGGCTGTTGATCGCCTTGACGTCGACGGTGACCGACGGATCGTCGACGAACTTCTCGGCGGCGGCCTTGATGTTCTGTCGCAGTTGTTCGAGGGTGAGGCCCGCGGCGGACACTTCGTTGAGCAGCGGCAGCGTGATCCGGCCATCAGGCCGCACGGTCACGTCCGCGGACATGTCCTTGTCGCGCCAGAACACCACCGACAGCACGTCGTCTGGACCAACGGTGTAGTCGGCAGGCGGCACGACGGCCGCCACGCTGGCCGGGGCGGCCGGAGCCGTCGCCGGGCGGTTGACGGTGGCAGTCTGGGCCGAGACAGCAACGGCCACTGACAGGGCCAGGGCAAGACCGCACAACACCTTCATCATGCTCACCTTTCAGTTGAACGCCATGGTCCGGTGCAAGGCACCCGCCAGCGTTTTCGCCGCGAATCACCGCCAGCACGCACTTATCCCGCCGAAGAAGTCCATGGCCGACCAGAATTCCGCTGAAAGTCTGGAAGCCGATTACGAATGGGCTCCCGGACCGGAGCCAGTCGTCAGCGGTATTCCTTGAACGGCAGTTGGCAGTCGTGTTTGCGCAGGAAGTTCAGGAACCGCTTGTAGTCGCGCGGCTCCATGTTGAACAGGCGCGCCACGATCTTGTAGTTGCCGCGGGCCTCCTCGAGACCACGCCGAATGACTTCGCGCACGTTCGACCGCGTGATTTCCCGATCCATGAACAGCGGATACACGGTCGTCCAGAACGACTCGTGCTGATCGATCATCCGCTTGTACAAGTCGTCGGCAATGGTGCGGCGGCGCTCCCGTTTCGGGCGGAGGGCGACGCGATCGTGCGCGCGCAATTCCGCCGGCAGGTCCTCGAGTTGAATCGTCGGCCCGGCGACGGTCACCACGAGCCGTTCGATGACGTTCTCGAGCTCACGGACGTTGCCCGGCCACGCGTATTCGACCAGCACCTTCATCGCCTCCGGCGCAATGCCGGCGATCCCGGATCGGTTCTGCGCCGTGAACGTCTGCAGAAAATGCGTTGCCAGCAGCGCGATGTCGTCGCGGCGTTCGCGCAGCGGCGGCACCACGATGTGAATGACGTTGAGGCGATAGAACAGGTCTTCGCGGAACGAGCCCTGGCGGATCATCTCGCGCAGGTCGCGGTTGGTCGCGGCGATCACGCGGACATTGACCGCGCGGCCGACCCCGTCGGCGCCGACCTTCTGCAGTTCGCCGGTCTCGAGAAACCGCAGCAGCAGGCCCTGCATCCGCAGCGTCATTTCGCCCACTTCGTCCAGGAACGCGGTGCCCAGGTGGGCGGTCTCGAGCTTGCCCGGCTTGTCGCGATAGGCGCCGGTGAAGCTGCCGCGCACATGGCCGAACAGTTCCGATTCGAGGAGCGTTTCGGGAAGGCCGGCGCAGTTGACCGGCGCGAACATGCTGGTGGCGCGCGGCCCGCGCGAATGAATCGCACGAGCGACGATTTCCTTGCCGACACCGCTTTCGCCCGTGATCAGCACCTTCGCATCAGACCTGGCGACGCGATCGATCTCCTGCTGGAGGGCGATCGTTTCCGCGCTGCGGCCAATCAGTTGCACGTGAGTCTTCACGCGCATCGGAGAGACGGGAGTCAGTCGAGCACCGCTTTCCACCACTCAGGTCCTCTAGGCCTCGTTGATGAAGCGTTCCATCAACTGGCGATCCGTGGACGCGACATTGACGAACGACGCACCGATCAGCACGCCGAGGGCGCCGCCGGGCGCCGGAGCCACGCGCCGCACGTGCATCTCCGCCGTGAACAGTTCGCCACCCAGATTCAGCCGAAAGATGGCATTGCTGCCAACCGGAACCGACCGCGCGGCCTGCAGCAGGGCCCCGTCCGGGGTGATGTCCAGCACCTGCACCGTCAACATCGCGGGCATGGTGGCGGCTTCGTGATCTACTGTGCGCCGCGGGTGGCGCCGCCGTTCTTCCATGGATGGCCTCAACAAGGGCAAACCGATATCGGTCCGCCTGGCCGTCAACATAGCAACCGGGCCGCCAGCCGTGGCAGACGTTTGTCTTCCCGCCAAGCTACTGATGGCGGTGAGGTTAGCTGTTAATCAGGGCCGGAAACGAGGACAGAAGTCTGCTCCGGACCGGTCAAATGGACGGGTACGATAAGAGTTTCTAGATTTTATTCGAGAGAATGACTCAGGGCCGCTGGTACTGAGAGAAATTCAACGCCCAGCAGATAGCGCTCGGGCCCTTCATCGGTCGCGGGCACCGGCCGGAGGTGCCGGACACGCGCATCGAGGGTGACGTCTTCCCCGTCAATCCGCAGCGACAGCACCCGCACGGAATCGGGCGCCGCCGCCACGGGCGACAGAATCAGCGCCCCCCCGGCACTGATTTCGACAACGCGTGCGGGTTCCGTCACTTCGATGGTGCCCCACAACGCGCCGACCACCTCCAGCCGTACCCGCTGCCGCCGATCGCCGAGGTACGCGTTCATACCGCTACTACGCGACGTGCCGCTCGAGACCATGACTCCGCGCTTCCTGGACTACGCCGGTGGCCGCAGCCGCCGAGCCTGGCGCCCGGGCGGCCAGCCCGATCGCCGCGACCCCGCGACCGTTGTGCGCCGATTCGATCAGCGTACGGAGGCGGTCCGCCACATGGCGCGCCTGGTCGGGAGACGTTTCGTGCAACAGCAAGCCGATTTCCCGTTCGCCCAGCGTTCCCACCAGATCCGACGGGCGCACCTGGCTGCGGATGTCGGACACATCTCGGTGTACCGCCGCATAGGCGGTCACGTCGGCGTCCAGCGTCAGCACGAGAACCGAGACTGGAAAGCCGCGCTCGAGCGCCTGCTGTGCGAACCGGTCGATGACATCGTCGAAACGACGCGAGACGGTCCGACGGTCCGCGACGCCGTGCCGCTCGATGAGATGCAGGCGCCCCCACTGCCGAACGATCTCGGCGACAGCGGTGATCGTCCGACGCTCCACCGGCGAGAATTGCGAACCCTCGCGCGGCACCACAGACAGCCTCGCGAGCGCGGTAGGCGAGAGCGGCATCGACGTATCGCTGCCACGGTCGTCGTCGCCCTCGGCTCCGCGCGTCTGGGCCCGCAGCAGCGAACGTCCGTCGACCGTGATCTCCAGGCGAAGCGACTCCGCCTTGGCCTGGGTGCGGACGTACTCGAGTGCGCGCTCAGCGGCGATCGCCGGATCGGCGCTGCGTTCGAACAGCATTCGGCTGACAGCCGTGCCGGTGGCGACCACGGCCTGCGCTGCAACCGACGTGAGCCATCGCTCCAGCATCCGCACGTACACGCCAAGCCGCGACAGATCCGGCACCTCGGACGACAGCAGACGCATCAAGAGGAGCCAGGACGCGTGATCGGGGCCGTCGATTCGTGCCACGAGCACGCTGTCCGTGTCGTGCATCCCCAATCGGTCGGCCTCGATGCGCGTCAACGCGGACGGCACGAGGTCCGGCGGCAGATCCGATGCGGCGATCGCGTCCGGCGCCGCTTTCGAATCCGCGCCGAGCAGGGCGACTTCACGGACGAAACGGCCCGGAGCGGTCTCGACGTACGCGGTCAGCTCCAGGTCGTACCAGACCGCAAGCGCATCGGCAAACGCGAGCACGAGATCGCGATCCGACAGATTGGCTGCCGTCGCGTCGAGCACGGACATCAGCGCGCTGACGCGGCTCACGCCCTCGTCGGGGAGGTTCACCGCGCTCTGGAGATGCGCGGCAATCGCCGGCGCGAGCCACTGCCCGACAATCTCCAGTTCTGCACGCGTGCTGTCCGGCTTCGTCCCGGCGGGAATCGGCTTGGTCAGGACGAGCACGCCGGCCGACGGATCTCCGGTTGTGACCGCGGCACACACCAACTGGATGCCGTCGATCGCCAGGGCCTGCGGCGCCTGCCCCTGTACCGTTGCCGATACCGCGGCGCGCACGGTCGGCGCCTGCGCACTGAGCAATCGCCCCGCGGGCGTTGCTGGGGACTGCCCGTCAAGGAGAATGGGGGTGCCCTGAGCGTTGACGAGATGAGCCTCGATATTCAGCCGTGCGCACAACAGTCGCAACCAGTCCCAGGAACGAGTGCGCACGGCGGAAGCGAGCGCATCGCCAGTGGACGAGAGCAACGTTGTCGTGTTGATACGCAAAGACGGCCTTTCCTGCACGAGGAATACGGTCGTTGTCGCCTCTGTGCAAGCTCGCCGCCACGATCGCCGGGGTTGATCACACGAAAACCACGGGAAAATCAAATGTTTCGTGCATTCATCGCCGAGTCAAGGTCTACAGTAAGGAGACAAAAAGCAAGGCGTACGCGGAAACGGCGCGACCGAAGCCGCGCCGTTTCACCGTACGCGAGCGCGAAACCGATTACACCTGCGCGACCGCCCGCTCTTTCACCGGGGCGTGCATCTTGAGCTGCGGCAACACCAACCGTGGCCGCTGTGGCACGTCAGCCGGCACACCGGTACGAAACTCACGGAAATCCGCCCCGCAGTCGTGCGCGGCCAGGAAGTTGAGGAAGCGCTTGTAGTCCTGCGCCGGCATGCCGAACAGGCGCAGCAAGCCACGATAATTGCCCCTGGTCGTCGCCAGACCACGCCGTACCAGTTCGCGCATGTCGTGCCGCGTGATGTCGCGTGAGAGGAACAAGGGATAGATGTGATCCCAGAACGAATAGCCCGCCTGCACCAACGCGTTGTACAACTCGTCGGACACCTGGGCGCGCCGTTCGCGTATCCGAATGACCGAGTCGGCGGCCTGCCGCACGGACACCGGCAGATGCTCAACGTCGATGACATCTCCGCCGGCGAGCCATGCCGCCTGCTCCATCACGTTCTGCAGTTCCCGGACGTTGCCAGGCCACCGGTAACGCACGAGAACCTGCATCACGCCCGGCGTGATCGTCGTCCCCGGCCGCGCCCGGTCCACGAAATGCGTCGCCAACTCCTGAATGTCGTCGCGCCGTTCGCGCAGAGGCGGCACCTCGAGGTGAATGACGCGGAGGCGGTACAACAGATCCTCCCGGAACTGTCCGGCGGCAATGAGATCGGCCAGATTGCGATTGGTGGCCGCCACCACCCGCACGTCAACGCGCGCATTGCGCGCATCGGACCCGACCGCCTGGATCTCGCCGTTCTCGAGGAACCGGAGCAGCATTGCCTGCATGCGCAGGCTCATCTCCCCCACTTCGTCGAGGAAAATCGTGCCGCGATGCGCGGCCTGCAGCTTTCCCGGTTTATCGCGGTACGCGCCGGTGAAGCTGCCCTTCACGTGACCAAATAACTCCGATTCGAGCAGCGTTTCGGTGAGGCCAGCGCAGTTCACGGCAATGAACGGTTGCCGGCTCCGCGACGAATTGATATGGATTCGGCGCGCGACGAGATCCTTGCCGACGCCGCTCTCACCTGTGATCAGCACCTTCGCGTCGCACACCGCGGCGCGATCGGTGGTTTCGAGCAGCTTGATCATGTCCGGATTCGCGCCGACAAACGTGGTCGGCGGCACGGACGCGGACTGGGGGGGCATAACCCCGCGTTCGATGCTCATTGGTGATGTGTCTTTCCCTTGTTGGATGGTGTGCTCGCGATCGATCGCGAGACCCCAGCCAGACAGCAAGCACCGGTCCAGATCGGCGGATCGCACGCAAGCGGGCCATTAGCAGCGATCAGGAAGGTCGCTGCTGGCAAGAAGTATCCTATTGGATGACTTTTGTCTTCTGAAGTACGACTGAAGCCGTCATTGTCCTGACTCCACAAGACGATGGAAGGACGTAATGTCAGCTCGGGCTCAGAACCGCCGTGGCACCCGCCGGGTTCGCCGCCAACCGTGGCACGACGTGCCGGATCGAATCCAGCCGCGGCGGCGCCGTCCACAGGAACCGCGCGCCGATGTGATACACGTGACCCGCCCCCTCGATCGCCTGGCACCGCACCACCTGCACGGCATCGATCGCCTCGAGTCCCTCGACCGCGATACGCAACGACCCCGTCGTCCCCACCGCCATCGGCGTGCTCGCCATCATCAGACAGCCGGACGCGCTGCAATTGACGATGCGCACCTCGACGTCGCGCGACAGCACGCCGAACTGACCGGGCAACGGCGCGCTCATGCTGATGCCTCCGCGCCCGCCGGCTGCGCCTCCACTGTCGCGAGCCGCCGCAGCCGCAACCGATGACGGATGCCTCCTTCAATCGACACCGGACTGCTCTCGATCACTTCCACCGGTTCGTCGTGCACGCCGTAATCGTCCAACACGTTAATCGACAGCCGCTGACCCACGGCACAGGGCTCGGCGCTGACGGCAATCAACTCCTGCGCCGTTGCGGCTTGCACGTGCACGTCGCGGAACACCCGCAGGGTACCTGCCGCGGCAAGGTTCACGGCGAACCGTGCGTGACTTCGACGACCGGACATCTCCACCTCGTTTTGGGCCGCCACTCGGGTGGCGCGACGTCCGACCTTCGCAAGCCGGGTGCCGCCCTCGCCGACGTGCCACTGCCGCCGTTTCGCGGCTTTTTCAAGCATCACGTCCGTGCGTCCGCCACGACCGGGAGCTTTATCTGGCGCCAATCAGACCTCGGCCCGTCCCACTACCAGCGCGACACCGCCACCGGGTCAAGGCATCCGCGCCACCCTGATGACGCCCGGGGATCGGCGCAAACGCATAAACATCACGGCGATTGCTCGGGGCGTGCACGCCGACAGGCAGCAGCCGCGGAACGATGACCACAAATCGTCTCGACGCGTGAATTCATTCCGATTTGATCCAGAAACGTGTGGTCCGTTCGGGAAAAGCCGCGTTCGACTGCGGTCGATCGCGGGAATGGATTGTGATTGCGATCACCGCAATGACCGCGACGCTCGACGAGATCTCCTCGCCGTCCGGCGATGCCAGTCGCAGCTTGCTGCGGCGACTGCTCTCGTCCGCGCAATCGCTCCCGCCGGATCGATCGCGCCAGGCACTCGTCACCACATTTCCTCGAGACAGCCAGCCACACGCGTGTGATCGATTCGAGTCGGCGCCGCCTCTCGTTCAACTGATCCCGCTCGCGTCGATTGATACTGCCGGAGCGCTCCCGGACGTCGCGACCGAACTCGTTCAGTCGATCATGCGGAACGGTGTACTCGAACCGGTGCTGTTACGAGCAGGAAGCGAACGTCCCGTACTTGTGAGCGGCCGGCGTCGCGTCAGTGCCGCGATTCGCGCCGGATTGAAGGTCATTCCGGCGCTTGTCGTCACGCTCACGGACGAGGAAGCGCTCGCCGTCAATGCAACCGATCGACCCGCCCTTCGTGCCTCCGGCGCCGGCGAGGAACTGTTGCAGACCGGAACGCTGCAGGAGTTGAGCGGGACAGTGACACTGCTCGGCACCTGTGCGCATCTCGCAGCCGATGCGGCCGGCAGTATTTCTTCACGGGCCGCCCTCGACTTGATGGACGCGGAGATCTGGCGCGCCACGACACTCGTCAGCGCCCTCCGGACGGTGCAGAGTGAACTGCGACTCGAGCGTGCCCCGACGACCGCTGGCGCGATCATCGACCGCGTACTGATGGAGACGGCCCTCGCGCGCCGACTCATGGGCATCAGTGACGTGCTGCGAACGGAGTCGGTCGACGAGCGACGGGCCATTCGCATCGACCCGACGTTGACGGTGGCGGCACTCTCCGGACTCCTCGCCGTGCTCTTCGCGTGGGCCGAATCAAAGGTCACCGTACAGATGGCCATGTCGGCAACGATGCGTGACGGCACCGTCTGCTTCACGTTCGAGCAGCACGGCATCGACGTCCCGGCGTCGTGGCTGGATCATGGGTTCGCGACGTCAGTGGCGGACCGCCGTGGCAGTGTGGGGATCCTGCTGTGGCTGCTGCAAGCGCGCCGGGTCGCGCTCGCCCACGGCGGCCATGCGGAACTGCACAAGATTACCGGTGGTAGTTCGATGACGCTGACGCTCGGCGGCGTCTGAGCCTCAGCGCGACATCAGATTCGTCGTCGAGCGTCCGAATGACTTCAGAAGTCTGACGATCGAGGAAGAGACTGTCGCCGGTCGTGCGCTTGCCGCGAAGTACGACGGCGCTCACTGCGGCTCCGGCGATCGATGCCAAAGCCCTCGCAGCGAAAGCCGCTGCCGGCGAGCATGTTGGCGTGTCGCTGGTTGAACTGAAACAGATCCTGGGGGGTCCGGAAACTGCGAACCTGTCGATCGACACCCGGGCCGCAGATCGCGAGCTGCAGGCGCGCGACTTCGTATACGAACACCGACTCCTCGCCTCTTGTATACAGCCACGAGATAGGCGCGCCGCGGGTCACGTCGACCGTCTTATCGGAGTCGACGAGTGAGGGGGAAGAACGAGACAACGTGCTCGCGGTCGGTGCGGCTGGTCACGCACGCGTCGCGAATCGCGGTCACAACGGAACGCCAGCGGACAACCGATTCGCTGGCCACCTGCAGGCCGCAGAGCCAATGTCCGCGCGCCAGGCGCCGTTCCCACGCAACGTACATCCGCACGTCGACACCATCCCGCCGCACCGTGATCGGCCCCAGTCTCGGGCCGCGCTGGTGGTCGACGTCCAGGCACGCGCCGCCGTCGCTGACATCGCGGACGCGCGCGGGACGGCCGTCGAAGTCGATGACGATGATGTCGCGAACGACGGTTCGCGGCCATTGCCGTGCGGGGACGAAGAGCGCTTCACGCAGGTCGCGCGACAGTTGTCGCACGACCGCCGTCAGCAAGGCCTCGGTCTGAACCGGTTTGGTCAGATAGTCCGCACCGAAGCGCCGCGCGTCGACCTCGATGGCCGGGTCCGTCAGCGACGTGATCACGATCGCGCGGAGCGGCCGGTCGGCTGTCGCCATCAGATGGAGACCGTTGTAGCCGTCCAGGCGGATCTCCGTGATCACGAGATCCGGCGGTCGCTCCCGGACGATGCGGGCGGCAGTCGTCAGGTTGCCGACACATTCGGTGCGATAGCCGGCGCACTGCAGGATGCCGGCAACGTGGGCACGCGCCTGGTGGTCGGCGTCGACGATCAAAACTGTACGTGACATGGGCGTTGGCGGTGAATTCAGCAAGCCGGGAGCCAATCTCATCGCCTTTTCTGACCTAGCGACATGCGCAGTGGCGCGCAATGTTGTGCAACACCACGCACCACTGATCACATGAAGTCGGCGAGTCCGCGGCCTTTTGTCTCCGCGTTTTTCGTTACGACTGCCGGTTTTTCTAGTACTGCGCGGTCTTTTCCTCGCCGACGTACGCACCGTTCTGGAACGTATTGAGGCACATCGGGTGCGCGAACACGCTGTTCGTGTAGACGATGTCGTCGGCGAGCTCGCCGTCTGGAGGATTCAGAACGGCCAGGTTCCGCACGCGTTTGGCGATCTCGTGGTCGGTGCAGGAGGTGTCGCCGCTGACGCCGAGCCCTCCGACCAGCACCCCGTTGTTGTACAGGGGCACCCCGCCACCGAAGAAGATCAATCCGCCGTCGAGCGGTCGGCCGCCGTTCGGATCGTTCGGCGTCGCCAGCCCTTTCTCGGAGTCGAACAGGTTCGACTGCCCGAGGCTCCAGAGTGAATGCCCTGGCTGCGTGAAGGTATAAAGACGCGCCGTCGAGAGCGGCAGGATGTCGAGACTGAACGCGTTGGCCGTGTACGCCTTGGCTTTCGCGATCGCCTGGCTACCCGGCCACACGCCGGTCGGATCGTCGGTTGACGCCACCGCGTAGCAGACCTGACCAGCGCGATTCACCACCGACGCCCACATGCGGCGGCCATGAAACAACCCGCCGGCATCGCCTTCGACATCCGGCGCCTGCTGCAGGTACGCGCGCACCTGCGCAGCGGTCGGAAGCCCGTTCCCGCAGCTGTTGTTGTTCTCCGCATGCACCGTCACATAGCCGGTGCCCATCATCATGGCGAATGCGGCAGCCGCCGCCGCCGAAGCAATTACGCGTCGTGTCATTTCCACTCCTTTGCCGGCGCGCGAACCCGGAGTGCGGGCGATTGCGCCGGAGCGCAGCCAGCACGGCAATGGAACAGCCAGATACCGGTGCGAGTCGCGAATGGCACCAAAGGCATTAACCACAATCAGTTGTCGAGGCTTAAGGCGTCGGCGCTGGAATCAGCGACACGGAAGTTGTCTGCGGCGCCGCCTCCCTTTGTCTGCCGAACGCACACCTACGAGGCCCTCAGGGGACTATCGGGCGGCGTCAGGAAGGAAGTCACCGGAAATCGACGATCAAAGGCTGATCGAAGCGCCAGACCGTACGAATTGCTTAGGAATTTGCGAGATCAGGATGCGGCGAGCCGGTTGCTCAGAGGAGCCGGGAGAAGAGGATCTCAGGTAAAGCGGTATGACAATCTCTGGTAGCGGGTCGCCCGCCTGTCCCCACTGCGGGGCCGACGATACGACCACGGCGGACCGCTACGGAAATCATGTCGCCTGCTACTGTCATCAGTGCCACATGCCGTTTGCGGTTTCGGCGGCAGTACTCTTTGGCTCCAAACTACTCCGGGCCAGGCCAAGGCTCGGTATCGTTCTGCCGTGGAGGAAACGGAAGGCGGAGTGAGGTTCCGCGACTAGCGTTGTCCGTCGTGATATGAGGGCTCTGCGGAATCGCTGAAGCGTCGGGCGTGCACGTCGATCACATGCGGCCATCGTTCACCTGCGACCGCCGCGACGATGGCTTTCATCGCATCCGTCGACGTGGCACCCTCGAGCATGTGCAGCACCAGGTCTTGCCCAGGGGCATCATCAAACGCCACCTGCAGCCAATAGCCGCTCGGCGTCGCATGAGCGCCGAGGACGTAAATGCGACAGCCCCGCTCGGCGACGTACTGTCCGTCAAGGGACCAGAGCGTGTCGCCCATGCTGGAATCACTCTTCATATCTCACCCGCGCTCCGGTTTAGCACATGCAGGGCCAAATGACCCGCGCCCAAAATGGGAGGGATTTACGGTAAGAACGAAGAGTCGAGCGTAAGAAGGCCGTGTAACCGGGCAGTTCTTACGCGCTAAGGTTACACGGTCGAGTAACCTTCCGACACACTTTGCCATCCCGAAGTTCCAGGATTACGCGAAAGGCAGGACACTGAAGCCCCTGCGCGGGGCCTCGGGCTGGTGCGATAAGGTCGAACGCGAAGGTTGCATTCGTGCTGATACAGGAACGCGTGGAAGCGTTTGTAATCGGTGATCGGCAGATTGAATACGCGCAACAGCGCACGGTAACTCCCGACCGTGGTCCGTAAACCGCGATCGATCAACGCCGCCAGATCCGCACGGGTAATTTCGTGAGCACGGAATGGCTCCGCCACCGCCGTCCAGAAGTCCACGCCGCTCTCCATGCGCTGCCAGAGACGTTCGACGGCGGCGCTCTGAAGACGGTTGGCCGCCCGCGCCACGGGTGTCACTCGCGGTGCAGGCGCAGCCGACGCGATCTGAGCCGGC
The DNA here is from genome assembly GCA_035496255.1 of Vicinamibacterales bacterium. Classification (GTDB taxonomy): domain Bacteria; phylum Acidobacteriota; class Vicinamibacteria; order Vicinamibacterales; family UBA2999; genus Gp6-AA40. The sequence continues at coordinate 7,208 of DATJEU010000112.1, read as the reverse complement.
AGGCCGACGGCATGCTCCGAGGCCGCACGCGTGATCTCGACGGGCAGGTCGTCGATCGCTACCGCTCGCGGCTCACGGTGCAGGGCGAGGCGTTCAGCCATGTTTCGCAGTTCGCGAACATTGCCCGGCCACGAGTACGCCACCAACACACGCATCGCCTCGGCGCTGATTTCCGGTTTGACCGTGCCGTGCGTCTCCGCGGCACGTGAAAGCCAATGGTCCATCAACTGCGGCACGTCGGACGAACGAGCGCGCAGAGACGGCACGTGAATCTGGACCACGTTGAGGCGGTAGTACAAGTCCTGCCGAAAGGCCCCCTCGCGGATCTGCTGGTTGAGATCGCGATGTGTCGCGGTAATGAGCCGCACGTTGGCACGACCGGCAGGCCGCTCGGCCCCCACCTGCTGAATCTCTCCTGTCTCGACAAAGCGCAGCAGCAGCGCCTGCATGCGCAGGCTCATCTCTCCCAGTTCGTCGAGGAACAAGGTGCCGCCCTCAGCCTGGCGGATGATCCCGCGCTTGTCGCGGTACGCACCCGTAAAACTCCCCCGCACGTGGCCAAACAGTTCGGATTCCAGAAGCGTCTCCGGAAGCCCGCTGCAATTGAGCGACACGAAGGGGCCAGTCCGCTGCGGGCCCAGGGCATGAATTCGACGCGCCACCACCTCTTTTCCGGTTCCGGTCTCCCCGACGATCAACACCTTCGGGTTGCTCCGCGCCGCGACCGCGATCTCACGATGCAACTGCGCCATCGGGGCGGCGTCACCAATCAAGACCGGGCCTTCCGCTCTCTCACCCTGCACCACACCAGACTCCCCTCGCGGCTCGCGGCACAGATGACTCGATGCGTCCTGACGGCCGACTGCCATGCCCGTAGGATGACAGGATGAGACTCTGAGGCTCAATGGCAAATTCCGTGATCCAGGCGACTTTCTCCTGAAAATCGTTCCAGACTGAGACACACTTCCGGATCGATTGCGCGAAGCTGCACGAAAACTTTCCAGGACGGGGCGCGCCGAGGGCGTGGTGCCCCGTTTCGCGCGGCGCAAGAGCACGTCGCCGGCGTCGTCAGGGATACCGCACGTTCGACGTCAGTGTCACGGTGAGGTCGGGCGCTCCAACTGCGGGAGATCGCCGTCTTTGTCTTCGGGATCGCGGTCGCCGGTCCGCTCTTCCTGGATGACCTCGATGGCGGCGCGTTGCCGATCGTCGTGGAGCAGGTGCATGGAATCGAGGATGGCCGGGCCGGGCCGGACCGTCCGTCGCCGCAGTCGCCACGCGCCGACTATCAGCCACAGGATCAGGACCCAGATCGCGCCGAGGAAGTACGCGCGAAACCAACCCACGGTGGACGGAGGTTACACCCCGCTCTCTCCAGAGAGTCCTGCGGCGGCGCTCGCTGTTCGACTCGATACGACGAGACCGCAGCGGCGCCATTTGGCTGGCGCGTCGCCGGGGGCTGACGGAGGCTACGGAGCCAACCGTTTTGACACGGAGCAACGGAACAAACGGGGACGAACGGAGGCGGTTGCCGGCTGGCGGCCCTACGGGCCGCATCAGGTCGTGTGAAGAAACCAGCAAACAAACCGCGCCTGAAACCCTCGCGGCTTGTTTGCTGGTTTCTTCGCACGACCAGGCCGCCGAAGGCGGCCAAGCCGGCAACCGCTCATGCGCCGCGCTCCACATCGATGCTCTCCGTTCGTCTCCGTTTCTCCGTTCCACCGTGTTGAGACCGTTCTCTCCGTCCGCTCCGTGTCGATTGAAACCCGGCGGCCAGCAGAAGTGGATCAGGAGAGACGGGACGGATCAGAAGAATATTTTTCGACTCGCCGCGTTTCGCGCCGACCCGCCGCGTAAACCGTCCGACGCGTCGCGCAACCGTCTGACCTGCCGCGTTTGCTCTTGGACGCGGCGCGTGAATCGTTTGACGCGCGCAGTTTCATGCCAACCCGCCGCGTTTTTTTCTGAGACGACACCTTTTCTCTCGAACCTGCCGCGTTTTCTGTCGACACGACGGCGTGAACAGTTGGATGCGTCGCGTTTTCTGTTGACGATGGCGCGTGATCGATTCGACACGAGCGATTTCACGCCAACTCACCCCCGTGTCTCGCCGATTCGCCGCGTTTCCCGCTGACCCAACCGCTTTCCCGCTGACCCGCCGCGTTTCCCGCCGAACTGACCGCTCTCCTTCTGATCCGGCGGCGCTTTTCGCTGACGCTCCGGTTTTCCGCTGAACACGTCCCGGTTTTCGCGGGCACGCCGCTCTTTGGATTGACACGCTGGGTTTTCCGCCGACACACACGGTGGTGCGCCGACGCAACCCGTAACGCATGAGGACTGTCAGGATTTTTGTGTATCCGACCGCCGGTGCAGTGGGACGAGGGAGCCGACGCGCGATTCAGTGCGTGATCGCGTAGAGCAGGACGTTGATCCCGACCGAATACGCGTCGGGCGAGAACCGGTAGAAGTACTCCGGATCCTCCCCTTCGCGCTCCCACCCGTCCGGAATGTCGGAGTTGTGAATCATCACCACCATCAGGCGCCCGTGCGCATCGACAATGCCACGCGCGTCGACGGGATCGGTGACCCCGCGATCGGTGTTGCCGCCGGTGCGGCGCCACGATTGAATCGACGGCATCTGCGGCACGTCCTGCAGTTGAAACTGCGTGTGCCAGATCGCCTGATCCATCGTCAGATCCACGATCGGGTACGTCTCGCGCGGCAGCACGCGTCCCATCTGCTGGTCGAACTGCTCGCGCGCCAGCGGTCCCCAGTAGTCGGACGAGAAGACGAACCCGCCCTTCAACAGGTACTCACGGAACTTCACTACCTCCGCCTGATTGAGGAACATCGTCCCGGCGTCCTCCATCAGCACGAATGGGCACTTGAAGAGATCGGGATCCGTCAATCGAACGACGACGTATTCCGGTTCATCGCTGTTGTCCTGCCTGGTGACGCGCGTCTTGGTCAGTTCCGAGAGGCGGATGCTGAAGTTGATGTCCGCGCCGGGGTAGTCGGTGTCCCACCCGCGCTTCTCGCGCCGGTTGCTCTGAAACATGGCGCGGCAGAAGGTGAAGTTGCCCTGAAAGCTGTTCGCGCTCGGCCATCGCGGCGGAGTCGAGCCGTAGAAGCCGGCAAAGATGCGCTGCGCGTATCCGACACCGGCGCCGATCGCCATGATCAGCACGACCGCCAGTGCGCCAATCGCCCTCTTGCGCATCAGGCGTATCTTAGCCCCGGCCTGCGGCGAACAGTGGTGACGCCGGGCTTCTAAGAAATCGGCCGCTCGAGCGTTATCTCCAGTAGAGACCCGCATGCGCAGGACATCGAAATCCGCCTGGGTAATCGCAGCACTGGATCTCCACGAGCGGCCGCTGATCCGCTACGCGAGATGGCTCCTGGGCGACCTGGAATCGGCCCGCGACGTCGTGCAGGAAACGTTTCTGCGCCTGTGCCGGGAAGACCCGGCGCGACTGGGCGACCACCTCGCCCCGTGGCTGTTCACCGTCTGCCGGAATCTCGCGGCTGACGCACGCAAGAAGGCGGCGCGGCTCGCGTCCCTGGACGAGACCGAGATCGCCGTGGCCGCCGACCTCGACGAACGCCACGACGCACGGGCGGCACTCGGTCAGATTCTGCACGTCCTGGACACGCTGCCGCGCAACCAGCGCGAGGTCGTCCATCTCAAGTTCCAGGGTGGCCTCAGCTACAAGGAAATCAGCGCGGTCACCGGGCTCTCCGTGAGCAACGTCGGATTCCTTCTTCATACCGCGGTGCGCGCCATCCGCAGTCGTGTGAGCGCGCAGCCGACAGGAGCCGGTCATGAGCACGCCTCGAATCAACCCGAACGATCCGCAGTGGACCGCCTACGTCTTGGGCGAGCTCGCGGCTGACGAGCGCATCGAGCAACTGCTCGAGGCGTCATCGGACGCACAGGCGCTGGTGGACGAACTGCGCACCAGTGCGTCGGCAGTCGAGGAAGCGTTGGAGGCGGAGCCGGTTATCGGTTTGACACCGGCGCAGCGGGCGGTCATTCGGCGCGCCGCCGACGCAGAATCGCCGCGCGGGTTTACACCATCGCTGCCATGGATGGCGGCGTTCGCGACCACGACGCTGGTGGTGATCGCCAGCGTTGTGCTCCTGCGTACTCCGTCACCAGCACCCGTGACGCGCGTTGCGGTGAACAGCGGCGCCGACACCTCCCTGCCCGCCAGCAATGCGGCGACCGCTCCCGCGAACACGACCGCCCCGGCACCAGCGTCGCGACCGCGTGCAACGCCGACGGCGCCTGCGGCACTTGCAGCACCTGCAGCACCCGCAGCAACGGTAGCGCCGCCGGGAGCGCCGACGATCACGCCGCCGGCCGCCAGCACGCCAGGCCTGGTCGTCGATACATTCGCGCCGACGAGCACCAACGCGGGACTCACGCTGACAGGAACCGTTCGCGACACGAGTGGAGCACTGCTGCCAGGCGTGACCGTCTCGCTCGCGGCAACATCGGCGAACACGGCGCCACGCAGCACGCTGACGGATGGCAGCGGCCGGTACACGTTCGACGGCCTTGACGCGGCGCAGTCCTATCACGTGACGGCGGCGCTGGCAGGGTTCCAGACCGCCTCCGCCGATCTGTCGTCCGCACAGGTCGCCCGTGCACAGCAGGACTTCACGATGGCCGTCGGCAGCCTTGCGGAAACGGTCACCATCACCGGCGCGACACCGGCCCTCGATTCGCTGTCGGCGGCGCGTCAGGTCGTGCGGCCCTCCGAGGCACCTGCGGCCTCTCCAGCGCCGCTTGGCCGGGCAGGGCTGTTCCAGAACGGCGCCGGCCGGGGCGGCATCGTTGGCGGGATCCCGGTGAACAATGGCCTTGCCCCGCGTGGAACCGGACCGTTCTTCCCCGGGCCCAGGTCGAGCGCTGAAACGTACGCGTCAGTCGGTGAGAACACGTTCGTGCGTGTGAGTCAGGAGCCGCTGGCGACCTTCTCGATCGACGTCGATACGGCCTCCTATTCGAACGTCCGTCGCTTCCTGAACCAGAACCAGTTGCCGCCCGCGGACGCGGTGCGCATCGAGGAGCTCGTCAACTACTTCACCTACGACTACGCGCATCCAACCGGCGCCCGTCCGATCGCCGCGACGATCGCCGCGACCGCTGCGCCCTGGAATCCGTCGCATCGTCTCGTGCGCGTCGGCGTCCGTGCGCGCGACATCGACACCGGCCGCCGGCCCTCGAGCAACCTGGTGTTCCTCATCGACGTCTCCGGCTCGATGAACATGCCGCAGAAGCTGCCGCTGGTCAAAAGCGCGCTGAAGCTGCTCGTCGATCAACTCGGTGAAAACGACCTGGTGTCGATCGTGACCTACGCGAGCGGCACGCGCGTGGCGCTGGCGCCGACGAGCGCCGACCGCAAGGACGTGATCGTCCGAACCATCGACAACCTGCAGCCCGGCGGATCGACCAACGGCAGCGGCGGGATCCAGCTTGCCTACGCACAAGCAACTGATGCCTTCATTCAGGGCGGCATCAACCGCGTGGTCCTCATGACCGATGGCGACTTCAACGTCGGGATCTCGAATCCGACCGATTTGACGCGGCTGATCGAGACGAAGGCGCGAAGCGGCGTCTTCCTCAGCGTGCTTGGCTTCGGCATGGGCAACCTGAAGGACGCGACGCTCGAGCGGCTCGCCGACACCGGGAACGGCAACTATGCGTATATCGACACGCTCAACGAGGCGCGCAAGGTCCTGGTGGAGCAGATGAGCGGCACGCTCGTGACTGTCGCCAAGGACGTGAAGATCCAGGTGGATTTCAATCCGGCGAAAGTCGAGGCCTACCGGTTGATCGGCTACGAGAATCGCGTCCTGCGGCCTGAGGATTTCAACAACGATGCGAAGGATGCCGGAGACATGGGCGCCGGCCACACCGTGACCGCGATGTTCGAGATCGTGCCGCGTGGCGGGTCGGTTCCCGGCGGCTCGATCGATCCGTCGGTGTTCCAGCCGGCGCCGAAGCCGCCCGCGCGGACCACGAACAGCAACGACCTGCTGGTGGTGCGCATGCGCTACAAGCTGCCCGATGCCGCCGAGAGCACACGGCTGGACGTGCCGTTTGCCGACCGCGGGGTCGCCTTCGGCAAAGCCGATGAGGACTTCCGTTTCGCCGCGTCGGTCGCCGCGTTCGGGATGATTCTGAAGAAATCCGAGTACCGCGGTGACGCGACGCTGGCCTGGGTGCTCGACACCGCCACGAGCAGCCTGGGCGCCGATCGCGGCGGCTATCGCCATGAGTTCGTCGCGCTGGTGCAACAGGCGATCGCGTTGACGAACCGCGCGGCCGGGGTCCATTTCGAAATCAGCAGGTAGCAGGGTGGGTCTGCCCTTCGACTACGCTCAGGGCACCCCGAGCACAGTCGAGGGTGAAGAGCCTCCCCTGCGAAGCCGTCCTACGAAGCCCCCTACGAGCCGTTTCACGGCCGAACGTCGGCGTCCCACAACCGGACGCCGGCGTCTCGGACAACCTCGCGCCCTGGCGTTCGCATCGAATATTCGCGGCGATCTGCGGCGTTCCTCCCTGGAACGAAGCTTGACTGCTCACCAAGACAATCTGGGGAACCGGTTCCTCCCCTAGATCATCTCGGGAAGCTGACATGGCCGTTCGCCGCATCGATCTGCTGCAGGGCACGCTCGACCTGCTGATTCTCAAAAGCCTGGGCACCGGCCCGAACCACGGATACGGCATTGCCGCGCGGATCCACCAGCTGTCCCACGACGAGTTGCGCGTCGAGGAAGGCTCGCTCTACCCGGCGCTGTACCGCCTGGAAGAACAGGGCCTGATCGACTCCGAGTGGGACGCGACCGAGAACAACCGCCGCGCCAAGTTCTACCGCCTCACGCGTAAGGGCCGTGCGGCGGCGCAACAGGAACACGAGAGCTGGCTGCGGTTGTCCGGCGCGGTGACGCGCGTCCTTCGTGCGCTCGAGCAGGGAGCCCGACCATGATCCGCCGACCCCGTTGGTACCGGCGCCTTGCGGCCCTCTTCACGTGGGACGCCCGCGACGCCGACATGAGCGAGGAGATGCGCCATCATCTCGACGCACTCACCGACGAACTCGTGCGCGCCGGAGCGACCCGTGAACATGCAGCCGCCGAGGCGCGTCGCCGCTTCGGCAGCACGCTGCGGCTGAAGGAAGCCGGCCATGACGTCCGCC
>DATJEU010000111.1:0-10026 GCA_035496255.1 Vicinamibacterales bacterium | reverse complement strand
TACGCGCCGCGATGCGGCGCCTCCGGCGGACAGTCTTCGCATGCAATCATGAGCGAAGGCTGGTGAGCCGCGAAGGAATCGAACCTTCAACCCGCAGATTAAGAGTCTGCTGCTCTGCCAATTGAGCTAGCGGCCCGCCCGGTGTGCGAGGGCGCATGGTGAGAATTGCCGGCGCCCCGACAAACACCCATTCTACGCGGACGCGCTGAGCCGGCGCAACCGATCGCGGTTCAGTTCGCCGTCGGCGTCTCGAGCACGCGATCGATGACGCTCACGTCCGCAGACCACCGCGTCTCACCATGACGCACGCTCTCACGGCATGTGTCGGGAATGGCGCATACGCCACGACCTGGCGAGTGAACTGCCGCTGAACGCGGCGTTCATCTGAGGTTCAGGAACTGCCATACACCGGCGCCTTCGGCAGGGGGCGGGTCTGAACACCCGCCCCTACGAGGATCGCGCATGCCGCCTCGGTTAACGATCGTTGCCGCGGCCGCCGCCCTGGTTGCCGCGCCACTGCCAGCCGTCGGAGGAGCGCTCGATCCGCTTCAGGTGCATCTTGAACTCGTTGGGGTTCTTCGACGGCGAGCCCCACACGCGCACCTTGTCGCCCGGCTTCAGCGTGTTCTTGTCGATGCCCTGCCGCTCCAGTTGTGACGTGCTCACCCACTCGGCCGAATACGTGCGGTCGCCGCCGAAGCCGCCACCCTTCTCGCTGCCGTTCACGTGTACCCACGCGTGCGGGTTCTTGTACTGGAACTCGATGACGGTGCCGTCCACCTCGATCATGTCGGACTCGAGATACATGGCGCCGAAGGAGTGATGGGCGCGCGGCGACGCTCCGCAGAGGAACGCCGCGATCGCGGCCAGGACCAGCGTGTTTCTCATCGTCGTCTCTACTTGTCCTGGGCCAGCGCCACCAGGTCGGCGCGATGAATTGGACGGTCGGGCACGGGCGGACGCACCGTGATGTACCGATCGAAATCCAGATTCAGGCGATCGACGTTCTGAAACAGCGAGAGCAGTGACGGACTTGGCGGCTCACCAGCTGCCGGTACGTCGATGTCGCCGACGAACAGGATCTTCTCCTTCGGCAGGTACGCCGCCAGCATGCCGTCGCTGTGCTCGATCTTCAGGAGGTGATGCAGCTCGATGCTGCGCCCCGCCTGCCCTGAGCCCGTCGAAGGGGCCTGCCCTGAGCCTGTCGAAGGGTCGCCGAGCACCAGCATCTCGTCGACGCTCTCCACCTTCGGCTTCTTCTTCGATCTGGCCAGCGCATCGCCGACCAGTGTTCGGGGCTCGCTCAACGCGGACTCGATGAAGAAGTGATTCGGATCGTCCGTGAGAATCGTGATCCCTTCGGCGGCAAACGGCGCCAGTACGGCCAGATGATCGAAGTGCGGGTGCGTGTTGACGACGTATTTGATCGGCTTTGCCGGGAACAGCCGCTTCGTCTCGGCGATGATCGCGAGACCGAGCTTCTCGGATTCGGCCGGAGCGCAGTCTTCCATGCCGCAGCTCGACCCGCCGCCAAGCACGACGACGTAGTCCTTGAGCTCGACCGCGAGCGCGTCGTAGCCGCTCTTCAACCGGTAAATCCCGTCGGCGATCCTTTCGGATGTGACCGACGTGAGATGCGGCGTCGCCGTCCGCGCCGCGTCGATCGACGCCATCAACGTCGAGAGGTTCGCCGGGTTGATGTTGACGTTGGTGATCACGGCGACGAACGTCTCCATCGCCATCCGCCGCTGCGCAATCCGCGCCGGTACCTGAAGACCGCCGACGTCCTGATACTTGCTGAACAGGTTCAGGACGTCCATGTCGCCGAACACCGGATGCTCCACCCACGTCTCGGTGCGTTCGACCAGGTTCATCGCGTTGATGTAGCCGACGACGCGGTATGGCTGGCCCGAGGGCGCCTTCATCGGCGGCGACCAGGTGATGACCCGGAACGGCACGCCGTCGATCTTCTGCGTCTTCACGGTGGCGCCGTTTGCTGCCGCCCCTTTCAGGAATCCCCAGGGCGTCGTCCAGATCTCGAGCTGCTGCGCCCACCCGTCCGCCGGTCCGATCGTTTCTTCCCAGGGTCCCGCCGGCAGACCGCCTTGCACCGGCTTGCCGGTGACGATGCCAACGGAGTGGGCGGAGGATTTCGAAAAATCGATGGCTCTGACGAAATTGCTGATGCCGCTCGAGGCCAGGCCAAAAGAGATAGTGCGACTCTGCCCGAAATTGCCGACGGCGGCGGACCCGGCGAGAGCAATCGATGTCAGGTTCGTGACACCCATCGCGCGCGAGACTTCGTCGATGACCGCGCGGGCGTCTTCGGCGGCCGCGTTCACCGACACCGCGAGCAATGCAACGATCAGAAATGGGAGACGTGTGCGCACGATGGCGAGGCCAGCGGCGCGAAGGGTAGCAGGATTCGCGCCAGCACAGCCAAGAAAGTCTCGCGGCAACTGGCGCCCAGCCGGTCGAAAGGACTTACGGGGCTTGCACGCGCTTTCGATCTTCGCGCGCCAAGACCGTACACTGATCAAATGCAGCTTCGTAACGCGCGGCTGTGCCTCGATTGCGAGGAGATCCACGACGCCGCGCAGTGTCCCGCATGCGCCTCCGAGTCGTTCGCCTTCATCACCCGCTGGGTCCCGATTCCCGCGCAGGAGGTGTCCCGGCCAGCCGCTCCCGAGCCGGAAACCGCAGAAACGGTGGCGACCTACCGTCAGCTGTTGTCGCCCACACCGCCGCCGTCGAAATCACCGTGGCGATTCGTGAAGCGCGGCGCCGTCGGTCTCGCGATCTTCGGCCTCGCGGGATGGGCCTGGCGGCAGCGTGATCAGCGTGACGAACGCTGATCCGGTCGCCTGCCGCGTCAACGGCGAGCGGCTCGTCGTCCTCGGCTGGTCGCGCGCGATCCTGCTGCAACTGGCGCATCCCCTGATCGCCGCCGGCGTCTTCGAGCACAGCGGCTTCCGCTCTTCACCATTCGCCGCCATCGAACGCCTGCACCACACCACGCGCGCAATGCTGGCGATCACCTTCGGCGACACCGGGCAGCGCGACGCGGCAATCGAAGGCATCCGTCGGATCCACACACGTGTCAACGGCACACTGCCGGAAGCGGCCGGCCCGTTCGCGGCGGGGACGCATTACTCTGCCGAGGACCCCGCACTGCTGCTGTGGGTGCATGCGACCCTGGTCGAGTCGATGGTGGTGACGTACGAACACCTGGTCGGACCATTGAGGCCGGCGGATCTCGATGCGTACTGCGAACAGTCCGCACCGTCGTCGATCGCGCTCGGCGTTCGCCCCGGCGAGATCCCGATGACGTGGACGGCGCTGCAGGACTGCCTGCATCGCACGTACGCGTCAGGTGTCATCGTTGTCTCGTCGCAGGCGCGCGAGCTTGCGGAGGCGCTGTTGCGCGCGCCGCTGCTGCGCGTGCTGTCGCCGGTGGGAGCGGTGACGTCGCTGCTGGCGCGAGGGCTCCTGCCGCCGGCGGTCCGCGCGGCCTACGGGCTGTCGTGGAACGACCGGGACGCGCGGCGCTTCTCCCGCCTCACGCGAACCGCGCGCGTCGCGCGGAACCTTACGCCAGGCCTGTTGTCGCGTTTCGCGGCGGCGCGCCGGGTTCGAACTCGCCTTCCCAGCGGGCAATGACCACCGTCGCCAGGCAGTTGCCGACCACGTTGAGCGACGTGCGCAGCATGTCCATCAACTGGTCGATGCCGAGGATGATGAACACCGGTTCCACGGGCAGGCCGAAGGACGAGACCGTGGCCAGCAGGATCACGAGCGCGCCGCGCGGCACGCCGGCAACGCCCTTGCTCGTGAGCATCAGCGTCAGCAGCAGCACCAGTTGTTGCGCCACCGGCAGGTGCATACCCGCCGCCTGCATCACGAACATCGCGCCGAGCGACAGATACAACGTGCTCCCATCGAGATTGAACGAGTAGCCGGTGGGGATCACGAAGGCGACGATCTGCCGCGGCACACCGAGACCTTCCATCGCCTCCATCGCACGCGGGAGTGCCGCCTCCGAGCTGGCGGTGGCGAACGCGATCGACGCGGGCTCGGTGACCGCCTGGATGAAGCGCCGCACGGGTACCCGTGCGAGCCACGCCACCGGCACCAGCACGATCGCAATGAAGACCGCGACGGCAACGTAGAACGTCGCCAGCAATTTCGCGAGATTCACGAGCACGCCAATCCCGAGGTTGCCGACCGTGAACGCGATCGCGGCGCCGACGGCCAGCGGCGCCAGATACATCACGATGTTCGTGAACTTGAACATCGCCTCCGCCAGGCTCTCGGTGAATGCCAGCAGCGGCCGCTTCTTCGGCTCGGGGACCATCGCCAGCGCGCAACCGAACAGCACGGCGAAGACCACCACCTGCAGCACCTGGTTGTCGGCGACGGACTTCGCGATGTTCTCGGGAAAGATGTCGAGGATGGTGGTCTGCCAGGTGCGTGGTTCGCCAGCCGGCGGACCTCCTTGCAGTTCACCGCGGACCGTTGGCACCGTGATGCCCGCGCCCGCCTGGCTGATGGAGATGGCCGCCCAACCGATCAGCAGCGCGCACGTCGTGACGACCTCGAAGTAGATCAGCGCCTTGAGGCCCATGCGGCCAACCTGTTTGAGGCTGGAGTGTCCGGCGATGCCGACGACGAGTGTCGCGAAGAGGAGCGGCGCGATAATCGCGCGAATCAGCCGGAGGAAGATCTGGCTGATGATGCGGAGGTTCGCTGTCGCGCCAGGCCAGAAGTGGCCGACGATGACGCCGACCACGATCGCGACCATGATCCAGAACGTGAGGCTGCGGCGGAGCACGCCATAACAATCTCACGCCAGGACGCCATCACGCCAAAGGCCGTGAGCAGCGGAGACGAACGAGCTCACGCCGAAGCGCTAAAGCGCCGTGGGATACTGCCGGTCCACGCACGGGCGCACGCAAACAACAGTCGCCTGCGTGGTGGCGTTCGGCGATCAGCTCCGGCCCGGAGCGCGGGCGTTGTGCATCGCCGGCACACCTCGCGCTTGCGCGCTTTGGCGTGTGACCCTGGGCAGTCCCTGGCGTCGTGGCGTCGTGGCGTGAGATCAGTCTTTCCTTGCGTGATCAGTTCGCGGCGGGTGCCAGGCGTCGGCGATGCAGGCTGTCGACGAGCGTGATCAGCAACTGCGGCTCCACGGGCTTCGGCACGTGCATCTCGAAGCCGGCGTCGAGTGCGTAACGGCGATCCTCTTCGCGGGCGAAGGCGGTGAGCGCGGCGGCGGGTATCGCCAGGGCAGTGGGAATCTCGCCGCGGCGCAGGCGGCGGATCAGCGAGTAGCCGTCTTCACCGGGCATCCCGATGTCGGCGAGCAGGACGTCGATCGGTTCCGCGCGCAGGACGTCGAACGCCTGCGCAACCGAACACGCCGTCGCCACCGTCGCCCGTGCCTGTTCGAGGTGCGCCGCAATCACTTCCCGGCTCTCATCGTCATCCTCCACGACGAGGACGCGGATGCCGTCGAGCATCGGCGTGGCACCCGCGGGTGACGCCGCCGCATGACGTCCCCGCGTGGCCTCGCCGGCGCGGGCTGGAAAGTGAGCGGTGAACGTCGCACCGGTGCCGGGCCCATCGCTGTGCACCGTGATGGCACCGCCGTGCGCTTCGACCAGGCTCCGGACGATCGACAGTCCGAGGCCGAGTCCCGGCTGCGCGCGCGTCGTTGACGCGTCGGCCTGGCGGAACGCATCGAAGACGCGCGGCAGGAAATCCGCGGTGATGCCCTGGCCGGTGTCGGCCACGATCAACGTCACCTCGTGGTGCAACCGGCGCAACGACACGCGGACCGTGCCCCCGGAGGGTGTGAACTTCACCGCGTTCGACAGCAGGTTCCACACCACCTGCTGAAGACGCGCAGCATCGCCGTGCACCGGTCCACCGGCGGGATCGACGTCGACGATCAACTGGACGCCCTTGGCCTCGGCTCCGGGCTGTACCACGTGCAGCGCTTCCTGCAATGAATCGGCAAGATCGACAGCCGCGCGTTCCAGCCGCAGCTTGCCCGCTGAAATCCGCGCCACGTCGAGCAGGTCGTCGATCAGTTGCGCCTGGCGTTTGGCGCTGAGAAAGATGCTCCTCGTCGCCCGATCCCGCGCCGCCTCGTTCATGGTGTTTCGATGCAGCATGTCGGCCCAGCCGAGGATCGCGTTGAGCGGCGTCCGCAACTCGTGTGAGACGACGGCGAGGAACTGATCCTTGATCTGATTCGCCGACTCCGCGTTCGCGCGCGCCGCCTGCTCCCGCTCCAGCAGGTCGTCGCGCAACTGCTGCAGCAGCGTCATTTCGGAAACGGTCTTGGCCAGCCGTTCTTTCTCCGCCGCCAGGGCCCGTTCCGCGGCGTGCGCCTGTTCCAATACCTCCATCGTCTGCTGATGCAGCCGGCCGGCTTCCTCGCTGTGACGACGCTCGTCGTCGAGACGGCCGACGAAGAGGACGTACGTGCGATATGCAAGGTAGACCGGTGCGATGAGCAGGGCCGCCTGCCAGTGTTCGCCGCGCGTGATCGTGATGGCCGCCACCGCACCAGCCGTTCCGGCGACGATGAAGCTGGCACCACTCCAGAGGAAGTCGCGACGCCAGGTCTGGGCGAGTGTGCGGCCAGTGGCAATGCCGACCGCGCCGGCGACGAGTCCGGTGTTGACGATGAAGTAGACGGCAATCGCGGCGACAAGCGGCCGGGCGATCTCGAGCGCATCGGTCGGTGCCAGCGATCCACCCATGAGTCGATAGACGACACCCGTCGCGGCCATCGTGATCGCGGCCACGGCCATGCTGAAGAGCGTGCGATGAAGTGGTGCAGGTTCAGACGTGCGGAACCAGCACTGCGTCCAGGCGCCGGCAACCGCGCTGAGGACCGCCTGCTCGGGCCCGAGCAACAGCAGCGTCATCAGGTTGGCCGCGTACGATACCGACAGCGTGGACCCGGTCGTCCGGCCCACGGGCAGCGCCACCTTCCAGAGCGACGCGACGCACGTCCACGCGACGAGCGCCAGGAACATCCAGGGATGCGGAAGCGGCAGCGGCAACGAGCGCGACATCAGCGCGATCACGGTCGCGATGCCGGCGCCGATGACCAGGCCGACATACATCTGCCCGAACGCCGGCAGAAGGCGGAAGGCGATGGGACGACTCAATTCGCCGGCGGCGGCCATACAACCGGTTCACAACTGCTGTCGACGCAGCCGTTCCCCCACACGACGGTGTCGCCATCGTCGTTGTTACCCCAGACGACGGTGTCTTCGTCGTTATTGCCCCACACCACCGTGTCGTTGTCGTTATTGCCCCAGACCACCGTGTCCGAATCGTCGCTGCTGAGCGCGGTCGTCGCACCGATGCTCGGCCGCCACGTGTCGCGACAATTGCTGCCGCCGCAGCGAACACCCCATACGACGTTGGGACTGGACGTGGAACCCCACGTAAACGACGTGCACAACAGGTTTGCGCACGACGCCCGCCAGCCTTGTCCCCACTGCACCAGCGCATCCCAGGCGGCCCTCGCGTTGTCCCATGTCACGTCGAGTCCCCAGGCGTTCGCACCCGCCGTGAGCTGGCCGGTCATGCGGTGATTCGCCCACGTGATCCGGCGGCTCCAGTTCGAGTCGTCCGGATACGGCGTTTGGGTGTTCGCAAAGTAGCGCGCCAGTTCAACAGCGCCGGCGGCGTTCAGGAACCCGGCGCCCTGCGTGAGCGCGTCGGCGTCGCCGTGCAGTTCCGCGGTGTATTCCAGGATCGCTTTCACCAGGTTCGGCGTCAGCGCCGGATTCGCCTGCAGCATCAAGGCAATCGTGCCGGTGACCACGGGCGCCGACATGCTGGTGCCGCTGAGACTGAGATACGGCAGATACGAGGTCGAAACGGTACCTGGTAGCAGATAGGCGCTGCGCGTGCGGTAGAAGGTGCTGGAGGAATCGCTCAGCGACTCGATGCCCACACCCGGCGCGACGAGATCGGGCTTCGCCTCGTAGTCGATCGCGCTCGGTCCACGCGAGCTGAACGCTGCGATGGTGTCGTCGGCGCGATCGATCGTGCCCATGTGGCTCGAGGCCCCCACGGTGATCACCCACGGCGCGTTACCAGGTGCGGTGATGCCGCCGTACCGCACGTGACCGGAGGGATCCTTGCCGGCGTTACCGGCCGCCGCCACGACGACGATGCCGTGCGCGACCAGTTGCCGGGTGGCGAGCGTCAACGGATCCGTCGTGTACGGCTCGTAGACGCCGGCGCCAACCGAGAGATTGACGACGCGGACGTTCAGTGCCGTGCGGTTGACATCGACGTAATCGAGCGCCGCAATCACGTCGCTGATGCGGCCGGCGCCATTCGCGTCGAGCACCTTCAGCACGGTCAACCGCGCACCTGGCGCGATCCCGGCCCGCCTGCCGTCCGAATCGAAACCGTCACCCGCGATGATGCCGGCGACGTGCGTACCGTGTCCGTAATCGTCGTACGCGAAGGTCTGTCCATTGACGAAGTCGACGAAGCGATCGACGCGCTGCGCGCCGCCGCGTTCGAGATCGTCGTGCCACGACGTGATGCCGGAATCGATCACGGCGACGCCGATGCCACTGCCGTCGTACCCGAATTGCTGGCGAACCGCGGTGGCGCCGATCGTCGCGCCGGTGCGCTCGAGTGAGCCGCGCGTCTGGCGGTCCAGCGAGATCCCGACGACGAGCAGGTTGCTGCCCAGTGTCTGCACCGCCGTAACGGGCACCGTCGCGACAACGCCGTTGATGATGCCGAGCGGCCGTCCGATCGTTCCGCCGAGCAGGCGAATCACCGGCAGGAGCAACGAGAGCGACGTCGCGTCATTCGCGCGGACGATGACGCGTACGTTCGCGTCGCCGCCGCCGTTCAGGACAGCCGCTAACAGCGGATCGAGAGAAATCTGCGCGCTGGCGGTCGACGCCGTCAACAGGCTGAGCAACAACACCGCACACACGAACAGCCGGGTTATGCGCATGAACGACACCACAGCCACAATCTGGCGCAAGAAGAAGGAGAGCGAAATTGTCGAGGTGTGTTCTGGCAGCGGTCAAGCTGCCGCTGCGGCCGAGCTTGAAGCTTTTGTGCAGTTCAGAGCAAGCGTTGGAAGCGAACTGGGCCTGCCATGAGCGACGCCTCGCCGAGAGGCGGGGCCGAGCCGAAGAGGCTCACGATTTGGGTGGCGTGCGTTTCGCGAGTCTGTGGAGGTTCTCGAAGTCACCACGAATGAGAGCGCGCTTCTTCTTGATCGTCCATCGCTTGAGTTGCCGTTCTCTCACCAGCGCCGTCTGGAGGTCGGCGAATTCCTCAGAATGAACGAGGACGATCGGACATCTGCTGGAAGTGTACGCGCCGCCTTTGCCCGCCTGGTGGTCAGCAACACGACCCGCGAGATCCGTTGTCATTCCAACGTAAAGCGAGTCGTCAGCGCAGAGAAGCAAGTAGACCCACGCCATTCCGACGACGATGCCATCGTCGGCAAGGAGTGGCAACAAAGGTAGAGATGCTGATGACAGCTTGCCCTTCGACTCGCGTGAGCCGAGCGCTCGCTCAGGGTATTCGCCTCGGCCAGGTGTGGGTAACTCGGCTTGCAGTGGGCAAGCGTTGGAAGAAAACTGGGCTTGCCATGAGCGAGGCCTCGCCGACACGCGGGGCCGAGTCGAATGGTGCGGAAGAAAGGACTCGAACCTTCATGGGGTTGCCCCCACTAGCTCCTGAGGCTAGCGCGTCTGCCAATTCCGCCACTTCCGCGTGGTGAGGAAATCCCGGACCGAACGAACACGTGAGTATAGCGTGCCTTCGCGCGTCGGCGCTACGGCGGCCGGGCCGCAGCGCCGGCCCACGCGGCCGGCGCTACGGTCGTCGGAGAAGGGTCGATTAGAACCCGAAGACGACGCCGGCGGCGAAGCGGAACACGTTGGTGCCCTCGACGTCGGTGAACAGTCGCAGGTAATCGGCGCCAACCTGGACGCCAACGTTCTTCGGCATCAACTT
>DATJEU010000110.1:0-24542 GCA_035496255.1 Vicinamibacterales bacterium | reverse complement strand
GCTCGATGGCCTTAGAAACGGACCAACACCCCAACGCTCCTACTCAGGCGTCCCTGAGTAGACCGCTCGCCTGCAGCACAGTCAAGCAGTGGAGGCAACATACAAGAAACGGAGAAACGGCGACGAACGGAGCACAAATGGGTGGTTGGGGCGTACGAGCGGTTGCTGGCTGGCGGGCCGCATCTGATCGCGCGAAGGGGCCACACGCAAGTCGCGCGTGATTCGTGGGCGGTTTGCGGGTGACCCCTTCACGCGATCAGGCCGCCGCAGGCGGCCAGCCAGCAACCGCCTCCGTTCGTCACCGTTCCCCCGTTTCTCCTGTTGAACCGTTCCCTCCGCCCTCTCCGTTCCCTCCTAATCGAGATCGAAGTCGCGCGTCGGTTTCGTAATCGGTTCCTTGTGCGCCTGCTTCAACGCTTCCTCGAACCGCCGCGTCAGCGCATCGTCGCGATTCTTTTCCGCGTTGAACGACTGCTCGAACAACGCCTCGCGTCGTGCCGCTTCCTCGGCCAGGATTCGCGCCGCTTCACTGAGCTCCGGCTTGTCGCCGCGGTCAGGCTCCTGGTGCGACACGACCCGACCGAGGTTGGTGTCGATAACGAGCGTCGCCCGGCAGCACGGGCACTGCACTTCGATTTCGCTCTTGAGCCTGGGCATGGGGGACATTCTAGTAGGTAGTCGGTAGTCGGTAGTCGGTAGCCGGCCACAGAGGCGCTCGGCCGCTTCGCTTCCTCTACTACCAACTACCAACTACGATCTACCAACTGATGCCCGATTCCCACTGGCGCACGTTGCGCGTTGCCACCTACAACGTCCATCGCAGCCGCGGCCTTGACGGCCGCACCATTCCCGCACGGATCGCCGAGGTCATCCGGACGATCGAGCCGGACGTCATCGCCCTGCAGGAAGTCGTTGGCGCCGGGCCCTCGTCACAAGGGCATGCGGAAGAAATCGGGGCGCTCCTCGGTATGGGGTGGGTCATGGCGCCGACGCGCCACCTGCGCGGCTGCCTGTTCGGCAACGTCGTGCTGAGTCGCCACCCGATCACGCATCATGCGCAGTACGACTTGTCGTGGAAGACGCAGGAGCCTCGCTGCTGCCAGCGGGTCGACATCGCATTCGGCTCCGACACGCTGCACTTGTACAACGTCCACCTGGGAACTGCGTTCCTGGAACGTCGTCACCAGGCCGGACGGCTCACCGCGATTCTGCACGACCGCCGTGTCGGCACGCCGAAAATCGTGCTGGGCGATTTCAATGAATGGACGAAAGGACTCGCCACGTCGGTGCTGACGGAGCGGATGCAGAGCATCGACCTGCGCAAGCACCTGCGGCGGCGGCGCACGTACCCGGGCGTGTTCCCGGTGTTACACCTGGATCACATTTACTATGACGGTCAGGTGGAAGTGGCGAAACTGGAATTACCGCGGACGCGCCTGGCGCTGATGGCGTCCGATCACTTGCCGCTGGTGGCGGAGCTCAACGTGAAGTTCTCGTAGCTCAGCCTTCTTCTTCGTACTCTTCTTCTTCGATCGGCAGGAACCGCGTCGGCGGCCGCAACGCCTCGCGGTAGTCGTAGAGCGGTAATTCGCGGACGTGGAGCGAGATCACGCAGGCGGGGCCCTTCTCGGCGACCACCACGGTCACCGGGCTCCCTTCGACACCCTCGCGGAAGCCGATGCGGCAGCCGCACGCGAGGCGCGCATGCGTGAATCCCTTCAACATGCGGGGATCATACTACCAATCGATGATCAAAGCAGGGCCTTGATCTCGCGCTCGAATTGTTCCCGTGTCGCCGCGCCGGAATGCCGCTTCCAGATCTTGCCGTCGCGATCGATGAATACCGACACCGGGATGCCGAAGAACGGACCGTAGGCGTCCTCGACGTCCTGCCGATCCTTCCCCATCAGCATCGGATAGTTCACGTGCTTCGCCGTCGCGTAGGGCTTGAGCTTCTCGAGCGGGTCGTCGATCGAGATGCCGAGCACGACCAGGTCCTTGGTGTACTGCTGCTGCAGATCGACCAGGTCCGGAATCTCCTTCTGGCACGGCGGGCACCAGGTTGCCCAGAAGTTGATCAGGATCACCTTGCCCTTGAACGACGCGAGCTTCACGTCCACGCCGTTCATGTCCTTCAGCACGAACTGAAGCGGCGCCGGCTTGCCGACCGCGAGCGCGTCCGTCGCGGCATCGGGGTCCGCCGTCACCGCGCCTTCGTCGCCCGTCGCGGTTGCCGTTTGCGCTGGTGGTGCCGACTGATCCTGAGATGACGGGGCGAAGTACAACAGCACGAGCGCCAGTGCCACGGCGCCCATCGCCAGCCACGCCGTCCGGCGCGACGGGCGCGGCCGATCCATTCCCGGCTCTGGCGCACCGACTTCACGTTCAAGCGCCTCCTGCCCCTCGACGAATCGTTCGAATGCGGGAGGTGCGTCAGCCGGGGAGTCCGCGTGCGGCGGCGCCACGGACTCGGGCTCGGGGTTCGAATGCGGATCTGAGTTCATGGTCACGGCGCGTCCTGCATCGCGTATTTCATGTAGTTCGCAATCGGCGTCAGATCACCCGCCGATTCCGGCCACACCAGGACGTATGTCGTCGAGCCGTGCGACCAGATCTGCGAACGATGGCCCAGCGTCACCACGTCGGCGGGCGGACGGGTCACGCCGTCGAGCATGTACAGCGACACGTGCTGTCCGTTCACGTGGTACATCACGTGCGGAATGCTTCCACCAGCATAAACGCAACGGCGCGCGCCAACCAGGCTGAGCCCGACCTGAGGCGCACCCGGCGGAATGCGCACCTTCCAGCCATACTCGTCCGCGAGCACGGCTTCCGCCTGATGGGCGTCAACCGGCGGCGCGTCGGGTGAATCGAATACTTTGAAACACTTGACGTGATCGGCAGTGAGCTGCGCCGCCAGCAACGTGTCGGAGCGGCGCGTGGCCAGCGAGAACAGCGTTCCCGCGGTGAACACCAGCAGGATGGCCACGATCGTGACAGGCACGAGCGAGCGAGCCCAGCTCCGCGAGCGGCGCCCCTCGTCCCGCGCGATTGCTTCACATCGACTGCGCAGACCCGGCGGAAGCGGCTCACTCTTCAACCGTCCGGCACATTCCCGCAGCAGCTGGCGGCCACTGCGCTCCCGATCGGCGACGTCGCGGCACGGAGGACACTTGGCGAGATGTTGCTCGACCGCGGCCTGATCCGAGGCAGGCAACGCTCCATCGGCCCATGGGGCGAGCCGCTCGACGGTTCGACGACACTCACTCATCGGTTTCATCGGCCTGCGGTCATGCGTGCCGAGCCCGGGGATGGACTCAACCGATCGAACAGGAGCCGGCGCCCGCGCGAGATCCGCGACATCACGGTGCCGATCGGAATGCCCAGCATCTCAGCGATTTCCGCATACGAAAACTCCTCCACATCACGCAGCCAGACCGCCTGGCGGAACGCCTCGGGCAGCGAATCGAGCGCTGCCTGCAGATCGGCGTCGAGCGTCGAGCGCATCAGGATGCGCTCGGGCGTATCGCCCGCCGTCGGAGCGCCAGGCGAGGCCGCTGCTTCTTCGACGCGTTCACTATCGACGTCGATCTGCGCGCGCGCCGCATCCCGGCGCCGGTTCCTCCAGGTGTTGTGGAGGATCGTGTAGAGCCAGGCTCGCAGGTTGGTGCCCGGCGTGAAGCGATCCGCGAAACGGAACGCCTTCACCAGCGTGTCCTGCACGAGGTCCTCGGCGTCCGCCCGGTTGCGCGTCAACCGCAACGCAGTCCCGTACAGCGGATCGAGGAAGGTCAGGACCTCCGCTCGAAACGCGTCGGGGTCTGCGGGCTGGCGACGCCGGAACATCGTCTGGTTCACCCCTTCGACTCGGCTCTGGGTCTCCCGAGCACAGCCGAACGGACAGGCCCCATCAAAGAACCCTGCGGTGGGGCAGTTTATTCCGCAGTATACGAGCCGGGTCTCTTTGACGCACGCAAGGACCTGACACGGTCCGCGCTACCGGGCCCACCGCGCGAATGGGACCAGTGCTTTCGGCCGGGGACAATCTGCCACACGATTCGGAGGACAGCAGCCGCGATCGATCGTCGATTGCCCCCGCAAATCCCTGATGAATCCGCCGCTGTCATCGGTACACCCTTTGCTCGGCGCGCACTCGTCCGATGATTGCGGGCGTTACTACGGCGCTATAAGATCGCGACCTCGCGCGGCGGAGAGCCGTCCTGCGCAATCACGGAGCGCTCCACAGCGTTTCGCGGGACAGGCGGGCAGCCCAGCGCGGGCCGTGCGCCGGGATGCCAAGACCCGCAGGGCAACCTGCAAGGAGAACTCACATGAGCAACCGCACGCGCTGCGGGCTCCCGTTGGTGGCCGCGGCGGTTGCGGCGGTAGTCATCCTCTCGCCCGTGTCCGCTGCCGCCCAGACTCCCTACGTTCCCTATTTCGGCAAGAACCAGGTCCGCTACGACAAGTTCGTCTGGCAGA
This sequence comes from Vicinamibacterales bacterium, assembly GCA_035496255.1. Lineage (GTDB taxonomy): Bacteria > Acidobacteriota > Vicinamibacteria > Vicinamibacterales > UBA2999 > Gp6-AA40. The sequence continues at coordinate 20,060 of DATJEU010000110.1, read as the reverse complement.
TCTACACGACGGACCATTTCCAGATCTACTTTTATCCCGAGATCGAGCCGCACCTGGAACGGATGGCGAGTTACGCCGAGAGCGCGTATCAGCGCATCAGCTCTGAGCTGAAATACGACCTCGCGTTCAAGGTGCCGTTGATCCTGTTCCAGACGAGCAGCGAGTTCCAGGAACAGAACGTCATCCCGGGGGCCGCGCAGGAAAACGTCGGCGCCTTTGCCGAACCGATCCGGCAGCGCATCGTCATGCCGATGGACGAACCGCCGGATCTGCTCTACCGCCTGATCGTCCACGAGCTCACCCACCAGTTCGAGTTCGACATCATTCCGCCATCGCTGATTCGCCGCGAGACGCCGCTCTGGATCAACGAAGGCTTGTCGGACTACATGACCGGCGTGTGGGACCCGAAGGACCTGCTCACCGTGCGCGACGCCGCGGTCACCGACATCGTGCCGAAGGTGACGAAACTCACCGAGTACGGCAACTACAGCAACCCGCGCATGATCTACAACCTCGGGCACGCCGTGTTCGAGTTCATCGAAGCCAAGTGGGGCAAGGAGGGACTGCGCCAGTACCTCTTCGCTCTGCGCAAGTCGGTGATCGGCGGCGGCGAGGACGCCTACGAAGAGGCGTTCAAGATGAAGCCGGAGGACTTCGATCAGGCGTTCGAGAAGTACCTGAAGGATCGCTTCAAGCCGTTCCGCGACAAGGAGCGCCCGGCCGACTACGGCCGCAACCTCGCGCCCGATCCGGAAAAGACGCCGTTCGAGGGCGCGCTCACCGTCGAGCCCTCACCCTCGGGCGACCTGCTCGCGATCGTGTCGCCCAACCAGAAGGACCGCGAGTACGACATCGTGCTGGTCTCGGCGAAGGACGGCTCGGTCATCCGCAACCTGACTCGCGGCTTCGACCAGGACGAGGGCTTCGAGTTCGTCGTGACGCCGGCGCGCTGGAACGCCGTCCCGTGGCTGTCCTGGTCGGCCAGCGGCGACCGGCTCGCCTATTTCGTGCGCAAGGAGAAGTCGCGGACGCTGATCGTCCAGAACGTGCTGACGCGCAAAATCGAACAGCGCTTCGACCTGAAGACGGTGGACAACCCGGAATCGCCGGACCTGTCGCCGGACGGGAAGAAGGTGGTGTTCGCCGCGCTGCAGGGCGGCACCGGTGACATTTTCATGATGGATCTGCAGACCAAGCAGATCACCAACCTCACCAAGGACGAATTCGGCGACTCGGGTCCGACCTGGTCCCCGGACGGCAAGTACATCGTCTACGTCGCCCGCGTCAGCCAGGCCGAAAAGCTGTTCCGCCTGGATCTCGACACCGGCAAGAAGACGCAGCTCACGTTCGGGACGCACGACGACGCCACGGCGCAGTTTCTCGATGAGGACACACTCGTGTTTCCGTCGACGGCGACGGATCCATCGCAACCGATCGATCCGGACGTCGCCCGCAACGGCCAGATCTTCAACATCTGGACGCTCAACATGAAGACGGGCGAACTGAAGCAGTACACCGACGCGCTCGCCGGTAACTTCTCGCCCGTCGTGCTGCACGACGGCACGGCGACGCCCAAGGTGGCGTTCGTCAGCTACTACAAAGGCGACTACGAGCTGCACCAGCTCGATCGGCGCGATCCGATCGTGACCGCGCGGAACGAGGACTTCGGCTCGCCTGGACAGATCATCGACTTCCAGCCGCCGCTGGCCCACACGTTGATGAAGGAGAAGATCAAGAAGAAGGGCAAGTTCGAGAACATGTTCCTCGACGGTCGTCCGCCGGTGAACGTCGGCGTGACGAGCGGCGGCGACGTGTTCGGCGGCTCGGCGGTCACCTTCAGCGACGTGCTCGGGGATCAGCAGTTCAACCTGTATGCCGCGTCGATCTCGCAGTACCGCACGCTGTCGCTGTCGTACATGAACCTGGCGCGCCGCTTCAACTGGGCGGTGCAGGGCTACTCGCAGACGCAGTTCTTCTACGGGCAGTTGCAGAACGTCTTCTACGACCCGATCTACTCGGGCATCATCGATCGCGATCTCGCCACGGCGACCAAGACGATTCGCGGCGGCACGGCGTTCGGCATCTACCCGTTCAACAAGTACCGCCGTGTCGAGGTGTTCGGCGGGCTGCTGCAGTACCGCGAGTCGTTCAACGACCAGGCGGTGGCGGACTACTCGCAGCAGTACCAGGTCGACGCCTTCGGCCGGCCGCTGCTGCAGTCGGGCACCTACGTGCCGCTCGGCATCAACTACGTGCAGGAGACGACGATCTTCCGTGAGTTCGGACCGCTGTCGGGCAACACCGTCCGCCTCGGCTACGAGAACGCGCCGAAGATCGGCAGCTCGCTGTCACGGCAGACGGTGGATCTCGATGCCCGCTACTACCAGCGGCTCGGTTCGACGGGCCTGCTCGCGCTGCGCGCACGCGGGTTCCAGAGCTGGGGCGCGGCGCCCGACTTCACCTACTTCGGCGGCAACTCCGAGATGCGCGGCTACGATTACCTGTCGTTCGTCGGCGATCACTCGGCGTTCCTGAACGCCGAGCTGCGGTTCCCGTTGATCGAAGCGATGCTGACGCCGGTCGGCGTGCTCGGGGGCATCCGCGGCGTCTTCTTCGGCAACCTTGGCGGCGCCTACTTCAAGGGTCAGCCCTTCACCTGGTATCGCACCGGCAGCGAGAACTTCGCACCGACGACCGGGTTCACCAACGGCTTCGACTCGAACGGCAACCCGACACAGACGCCGATCAAGGGTCAGTTGACCAACATCACCGGCTTCCGGCTCGTCGACTCCCGCGCGTCGTACGGCGTCGGCCTCGAGACCTTCGCGCTCGGCTTCCCGATTCACTTCGACTGGTCGTGGAAGACGCTGTTCAACAAGGACTGGGAAGACCTGACCTTCTTCGCGGAGGGCGCCGCCGAGGGCAAGAGCGGCAGCGCGTGGTTCCGCCAGCCGCGCTTCCAGGTGTGGATTGGCTACGATTTCTAGCTAGGGTCGTGGGGCGTGGCTGGTGGGCGTTCTGCCCACGAGCCACAGGCCTCGACCCACCAGCCAGATCAGAACTTCTCCAGCCGCAACTCGCTGTTCGCGAGATCCATCGCAACCTTGTAGTTGCCCAGGAACCGGTGGCCGACGATGCCACCGAGCTGGAAGCCGAGCAGTACGCTCGGTGCGCGCAGATTGAGGACAACGAGCGGGAAATTGCGGTACTCGATGCGATCGAAATCGAGGTCGACGCCCGGCATCAGGAACGCATCGCGATCCCATCCGGATGTGCCCCACACCTTCAATTGAATCTTGCGCGTCGGCGGCTGCATGGCGAGGGAATTCGCCGTCTCGGAACTGATCGAGATCACCTCGCCGCCGGTATCGACCACGAAGTACGTCGGGTGCTGGCTGTTGATCGTGCCGCGGACCAGCGCCAGCCGATGGATGCGCATCGGCAGCGTGAAGTCCGGGGCGCCCATCGGCAGCGTCCGCCCCATCGTCAACATCCGCTTCTGGTAGTCGATCATCATCGACATGCCGAGCGACAGCGGCGAGAAGCTTTCACCCTCGCGTTTGGGGATGCCGTGCAGCGCCGGATTCTTGATGAGGACCGGGAGGTTGCGGACCTGAAGCGTCCCGAAATCGAGCTCGTTGATGCGCGCGAGTTCGAGGCCGCGCAGCCCGACTTCGCCGACGCCCGCACTGAGCGTGTAGGTCACGGCCTTGACCCGCTGGCGTTCCGCGGTCTGCCGCGAGATCACGGTTTCTTCCGAGCCGGTGTCGAGGACGAAGTCCTGCATCGGCCCGCCGTTGACGCGCGCCTGGACGATGATCTTGTCCTTCACCAGCTTGAACGGAATCGTATGGAGCGCGTCGAGCTCGCGCTGGTCGATGTCGACCGGCGTGACCCCGTGGAACGCCTCGAGGAACTGCACCTGGGCGCGCGACCAGGCGGCCTTGTCGCTGCGATCCTTGTTCGGCAGCAGGTTGATGTAATTGGTGTAGGCCGTGGCGGCTTCGTCGAAGCGATGGAGGCGTTCGTAGATCTCGCCGATCTGCGCGTGGATTTCACCGTCACGCGGCGCCGTGGCGGACGCGGCAAGCGCCTCGTCGAGCGCTTCCTGCAGGTGATTGCGGGTCGAGAGCGACCGCGCATGGCCGAACCGGGCACGTGCCGATTCCGGCGACAGTGCCAGCGCGTCGCGATAAGCGCTGTCGGCTTCGTCGAACAGACCCGCCGCCCAGAGCGAGTCGCCGTACAGTGAGAGCGCTTCGGCGTCGTCGCTGCCGGCAGCCTTCAACCGTTCGGCGTCGCTGCGCGCACGGGCGAACTCGGCAACGCGCAGCTCGGAGCGCACCTTGCCCTTCAGCGCGCGCAGGGCAAGCGCCGGATCCTGCGCCTCGGTCGCGCGATCGAATGCCTGTAAGGCTTCCCAGTAACGCGTCTCGTCGAACAGCAGCGTGCCAAGCTGAAACTGCAGCTCGGCGTCGGCGTTGCTCAACGCGCCGGCATGGGCGATGACGAAGAACGAACACGCCACCGTGATGACGGCGGCGACCGCGCAGCGAAGGGACTTCGCCATAATCAAGTCTTCTGGTAGAACTCCGCGTTTACTGGAATGAACTGTTTCCATTTTTCCGGGGTCTCGTCGAGCGCGAAAATCGCCTCGACCGGACACGCCGGAACGCACGCGCCGCAATCGATGCACTCGTCCGGGTGGATGTAGAGCATGTCCGCCGATTGAAACTGGGGTTCGTCCTTGCGCGGATGGATGCAATCGACCGGGCAGACGTCGACACAGGCGGTGTCCTTCGTGCCGACGCAGGGTTCGCAGATGATATACGCCACTCGTGGTACGTCCTTCCCAACGCGCTGATGCCCGGCGGGCGCCTCTCTTCCAGGCGCTCGCCCGGTGCAGCCAGGCTGTGCCGGTCTCCGGTCGTAGTCGGAGCCCGGTGCAGCCGCGAAGTATACCCCGGAGGTTTTGGGCCGCGCTGTGCGCGATCGTCGTGCTCCTCGGCTCGCCGCGACCGCTGCACGGCTTGCCGTCCACCGGCGGCGATCCCGGGCCGGCCTGGCGCGAAGCGCCGGCGTATGTGGCGCTTTTCGCGCCACGGCTGCATCGCGACGCCTATCGCGCGTACGTGCTCGGAGATGGTCTCGATGCCGCGCTGCGGCTGGTGGCGCATGAGCCCGGCGCTCTGCAAGCACCGGGCTCATGGGTACCGCACCCGCAGTTGCCGGCGGATGCCTTTGGCCAGAGCGGCACCTACGATCATCAGAAAATCGCGCGGCTGTATGGCTCGCGCCGCGCCAGCGTGGCGCGAGGTCCACACGGCCACGACGAGCTGGTCGACGAAATGTGGACACTGATCTCGCCGTATCCCTCGCCGGACCTGGAACGACTCGAGGCCGGAACGCTGTTGATCGTCCTTCGCATTCCGTAAGCGTTCTCGTCTTTCGTAAGCCTGCGCGGCACGCTCCCGCGCTCCTATAATTTTCGTGGTTCGTCATGCTCTTCAAGGTGCTCGGCGCCGTACTCCTGTGCGCCTCCGCGACCGTCGCGTCGGCGCAGACGCTGCCGGCGGAACCGGTCTCGCTCGGCGACGGCCGCGTCGTCGTCAGCGGCGATGCGTCCGTGTCGGTAGCGCCCGAGGACACCGGCTTCTTCAACTACGGCGACTACGAGCACAGCATGCTGCGCGAGTTCCGCCTCGGGTTGTCCGTCGCGGTGCGTGCGACGGATCGGATCTCGATCCTCGGGCAGATCCGATCGGAGAACATGGACACTCCCGAACCGTACGCGCTCTACGCCCGCCTCCGGCCGTTCGTCCATCATCGCTTCGACGTGCAGATCGGACGGATCCCGCCGACGTTCGGACGCTTTCCACGCCTCGCGTACGGACGCGACAACATCCTGATCGGGTATCCGCTCGCCTATCAGTACCTGACCTCGCTGCGCGCCGATGCGCTGCCGGCGAGCGTCGATGAACTGCTGCGGATGCGCGGCCGCGGCTGGCTGGCGAACTACAGCGTCGGCAACCTTGCCGCCGATCGCGGCGTGCCGCTGGTGAATGCGCTGAACTGGGATACGGGCGTTGAAGCCAGCACCGGCTGGAAGTGGCTCGACGTCAGCGCCGCCGTGACCAACGGGACGGTGTCGCGGCCGCTGGTATCCGACGACAACGCCGGCAAGCAGTTCGCGGGCCGCGCGATGGTGCACTTCTCGCCGGCGCTGAGCGTCGGCGCCTCGTACGCGCGCGGCGCGTTCGTCAGCCGCCGCGTCCTGGCGGCGCTCGAGCTTCCGAGCGATCGTTCCTTTGTACAGGAGGCGGCGGGACTCGACGTTGGCTACGAGGCTGGTCATCTGTCGATTCAAGCCGAAGCGATCGGTTCGAGCTGGGACGTGCCGATGCGCGCGACCGGTACGATCGTCGCCCTCCAGTCGGGTTCGATCAGCGTCCAGGGGCGCTATGCGATCAGCCCGGGTATCTACGCTGCGGTTCGCGCCGAACATCTGACCTTCAACCGGGTGACCGGCTCAAGCGGCCCCGTATCCTGGGATGCGCCGGTGAGCCGGGTGGAGGTGGGCGGCGGCTACTACCTGCAGCGCAATCTGATCGCACGGATGTCCGTGCAGTTCAACGACCGTGACGGCGGCCGCGTGTCTTCTGCGCGGCTCGTCGCGGCGCAGTTGCTCTTCTGGTTCTAGATGCGCACGGTGGCCCTCGCGATCTCGCTCGTGGTCACCGCGGTGGCGTCGGTGCCCGCCCAGCGGCCGCTCGGCTCGATTCGCGGCAGGGTCGACATCCGGCGCGCGGTGGCGCCGGCGGAACGGCGGCCGGGCGTCGCCGATCTCGGGACCGCCGCGCCGCGCGATCTGCCCGACACGCGCCGCGCCGTGGTCTATCTCGAGAGTGCGCCAAGCCCCGCGTTCGACGAGCTCGCCGCCGGGCACGCGCTGATGGATCAACACAACGAGACGTTCTACCCGCACGTACTCGCGGTCACCGTCGGAACGGTCGTCGATTTTCCGAACAGCGACAGCACGTACCACAACGTCTTCTCGCTGTCGAAGGCCAAGCGCTTCGACCTCGGTCGTTATGCCAAAGGCAAGTCCAAGTCGGTCGTCTTCGACAAGCCCGGCGTCGTACGGGTGTTCTGCGACATCCACTCGCACATGAGCGCGTTCGTCCTGGTCTTCAACCATCCGTTCTTCGCGACCACGGATACGGATGGCCGCTATCGCATCGATAACCTGCCGCCGGGGACGTATTCGGTGGCCGCCTGGCACGAGGGGTCCACACGCGAGACGCGCCCGATCACCGTGCCGCCGCAGGGCGGGCCGGTCGATCTGGATTTCACGCTGCAATGATGCGAATCGCGTCGTCGCTCACCAACCGCATCTTCCTGGCGTGCACGCTGCTCGCGACGTTGTCGCTCGGCTTCGCGTTCTACTTCGTCAACGCGCGGGCGACGAGTGAAGCGGAAACGGTGCTCGAGCGGGACCTGATGGATGCGTCCACGCTGGTCGATCAGCAGCGCGCCGTCCGCACCGACCTGTTCACCCAGATGGCCGAACTGGCGGCTGAAGAACCGACGCTCCGGGCCGCGCTCGACACCGGCGACCCGCCGACGGTGGAACCGATCGCCGAAAGCATCCTGCAACATCTCCCGAAGGACATGTTCATCGTCGCCGACCGGCACGGCCGCGTGCTGGCATCCGGTGGCGACGGCGTATCGGCGATCGACACGGCCGAGGGCGCGACCACCATCGACGAGTTCTCGCGCCTGATTCCGCACGAACGCGGCCTGTTGCAGATCATCAGCCTGCCGATTTGCAGCACGCCTCCCTGCCGCAGCCTCGCCGGCTCCACGGCCGATGTTCTCGGGCGATTGACGCTCGGATTCTTCCTCGACGACGCGCTGGCGAAGCAGTTCCGCGGCACCACCGCCAGTGAAATCGCGTTCGGCATCGACGGCCGCGTCCTTGCCTCATCGCTGCCCGAATCCGCCGAGGCGTCGCTCTCCCGTGTCACGGACACGTCGGATATCAGCCGTCTCATGATCGCCAACGAAGAGTTCGTCGCGCTCGCCCGGCCGATTCGGCCGACGATCGGCATGCGCGGAAACGGCACCAATCCGGTCGTCCTGACGCTGCGCTCCCGAACGGAGCGGCTGCGCTTCCTGAAGACCGTGCGCAACGGTCTCGTCGGCGCGCTGATCCTGACGGTTCTGCTCGCCACGCTTCTCAGCTACGCCGTCGCCCGCACGATGACGCGCCCCCTGGCCGCGATCACCAGCGCGATGCGTCACGTCGCGACGACCGGCGATCTCACCCGCAAGGTGGCCGTCCGCAGCCGCGCATGGGACGACGAGGATGCACGGCTGCTCGCGTCGACGTTCAACACGCTGACCGAATCCATCAGTCGTTTCCAGCAGCAAGCGGCACAGAAGGATCGGCTCACGTCCCTCGGCCGACTCTCGACCGTCATCGCCCACGAAATCCGCAACCCGCTGATGATCATCAGCGCCACGCTTGCCACCCTTCGCCGGGATCTGTCGGAGGAAGAATTCCGCGACGCGGTGGACGACATCGACGGCGAAACCTGGCGCCTGAACCGCATCGTCTCCGACGTGCTCGACTTTGCGCGGCCGATCCGCTTCGAGCTGGCGGAGGCGGATATCAACGACACCTGCCGGCATTCCGTCGCCGCGGCCTGGGCAGGGGCGCCGCATGACGATGTGTGCCTCGAACTCGACCCGTCGATGCCCGTCGTCGTCACCGACGCCGAGCGCGTGCGCACCGTGCTCGTCAACATGCTGTCGAATGCCCGCCATGCCATCGAGTCCGCCGAACCGGCCCCGGCCATCGGCATTGGCAGTGTCGCCGTCGCCGGCGCGGCGGCCGTCACCCTCAGGACCGCACGCAACGGCGACCGCGTCACGATTACGATTCAGGATCGCGGCATGGGTATCGCTCCGGAAGACATGGTGCACATCTTCGACCCGTACTTCACCACGCGAAAAGCCGGCACCGGCCTCGGCCTGCCGATCTCGAAAAACATCGTCGACGGCCTTGGCGGCCGGATCGACGTCCGCAGCACGCCAGGTGCCGGCACGACCATCGTGATCGACCTGCCGCTGACGGCACCAGGAGCCACTGAATGAGTCCCGTTCGCGGATCGATCCTGCTGGCCGACGACGAGGAGAAGATCCTCAAGCGGCTGGGTCGCGCGTTGCGCGACGAAGGGCACGACGTGGTCGAAGCGTCGAGCGCGCGTGACGCGCAGCGGCTGCTCTCCGAACGTCAATTCGACCTCTTCGTCGTCGACAACCTGATGCCGGGCATGACCGGACTCGAGCTGATTCGCGAAGTCGCCGCGACGCTGCCCGAATCCGAGCGGCCGCTGATGGTGATGATGACCGCGCACGGATCGACGCAAATCGTGCGCGAGGCCTTCAAGCTGGGCGTCGAGGACTTCCTCGAGAAGCCATTCGAGGTCAACGAGTTGCTGGCGCTGGCGCGCCGGGCCGTCCGCAGCCAGCGGCTGCAGACCGAAAAGCAGTACCTGCTCAGCGAGCGCGACGCCGAATTCAATCACTACGGCATCATCGGCCGCAGCCGCGCAATGCAGGACGTGCTGCAGCGAGCGGAACTGGTCGCGCAGACGAAGAGCACCGTCCTGGTCACGGGGGAGACCGGCACCGGCAAGGAGATGGTCGCCCGCGCCATTCATCACCGCAGCGCGCAGCGCGACATGCCGCTGATCAAGGTGAACTGCGCCGCGATTCCGGAAACGCTGCTCGAGTCGGAGCTGTTCGGTCACGTGCGCGGTGCGTTCACCGGCGCGACGATGACGAAACGCGGCAAGTTCGCGCTGGCCGACGGCGGATCGATCTTTCTCGACGAAATCGGCACGCTCTCGGTCGCCATCCAGGCCAAGCTGCTGCGCGTGCTGCAGGAACGCGAGTTCGAACCGCTCGGCGCCGAGCGGACGCAGCGCGTCGACGTGCGCGTCATTGCCGCCACGAACCGCGACCTCAAGCAGATGGTCTCGGAGGGCAAGTTCCAGGAAGATCTCTATTACCGGCTGAACGTGATTCCGATCGAGATCCCGCCGCTGCGCGAACGCCGCGATGATATTCCCGTGCTCGTCGAGCACTTCGTCGAAAAGCACCGGCAGCGTACCGGCAAGCGGATCGATGCGATCGCCCCGGACGCCACCGAGGCGCTGCACCGCTACGACTGGCCGGGCAACGTCCGCGAGCTCGAAAACACGATCGAGCGCGCCGTGGTTCTGGCGACGCAGCCGACGCTGACGATGGGGTCGATTTCGCTGGTGGGTGCGACGCCCGTGCAGAACACCGGACTGCCGTCGCTGCGGCTGCACCAGAACCTCGAATGGGTCGAGCGCGAGACCATTCGCCGTGCGCTCGATCAGTCCGGCGGCGTGAAGAAGGACGCCGCCGAGCTGATGGGCATCAGCCAGCGCGCGCTCAGTTACTACCTCGCGAAGTACCGAATCGACTGAAGTACCGGGACCGCTTCAGGGATCCCGGCATACGCCGAGCCCACGCTTCGCGGATCCCCCGCCTGCGAGCACGGGTTCCGTAGCGGCCGGCCGTCGGGTCGGCCTGCCACTTCACGCCGGCCTACGCGAATCGTCGGCGATTACCGGCGCTGTAAACACGGCGATTCGCGATCGGTCATTTCCGGCGAATTTTCGCGCGCCTCATGGGCATCGGTCTTGCCCTTACCGCCCCGGCCTCATGTTTCGCCCGCGTCGCTCCCTCGATATCCCCCGCCTCGCGCTGGCGCTTCCGCTCGTCGTCATTGCCGCCGGCACCGTGCTCGCCGCTCCTGAACCGCGGGTGATCGACGTCGTCGCGCGGCGGTTCGCGTTCGAGCCATCCGAGATTCAGGTAGCCGTCGGTGAGCCGGTGCGGTTGCTGGTGCACTCCGAAGACGGGCTGCATGGCTTCGCGATCAAGAAACTCAAAATCAACAAGGACATTCCCCGCGGTGGCGATGTGGTGACGATCGATTTCACAGCCAAAGACACGGGACGCTTCCCGATCATGTGTTCGGAATACTGCGGCGACGACCACGACAAGATGCAGGGCATGCTCGTGGTGGTGGCGCCAGGCGAGCCGCCTGCCGGTGCGGGCGAGGGAGACGCGAAATGACGTGGCGTCGCTTCGTCATCGCCGCTCTGCTGGTGCTCGGCGTATCGGGCATTGCGCGGGCCCAGAGTGCGCCTAAGGCCACGGCTCCGCCGGACGATCCGGATCGCGATCTGGACGTATCGCAGCCGGACTTCACGGTGATTACGCTGCCGACGACGCTGCGGGTGCCGGAACATCGCAGTGCGTTCCGCCTGACCCACCGCTTCCGCCGCTCGCTCGGACAGGGCGACTTCGGCGACCTGGCCGGGTCGGCATTCGGCGTCGACAACGGCGCCAGCGTCGGGCTCGAGTACCGCTACGGCGTGATGCGCGGCCTCGAGGCGGGCATCACGCGCACGAGCGACCGCACCATCAACCTGTTCGGCCAGTACAACGTGTGGCAGCAGGACGCCGCCCACCCCGTCGGCGTGAACGTGCTGGCGTCATTCGACGGCACGAACAACTTCCGCGACCAGTACTCGCCGGTGCTCGGCCTCGCCATTTCGCGTGAGCTCGGCAAGTTCGGTGCGGCCTACTTCGATCCGATGTGGGTGCACGACGCCAATCTGCTCGCCGCGACCAGCGGCGGCGATACCGATACGTTCGTCGCCGGGATCGGGCTGCGGCTGCGCGTGCGACCAACGGTATACGTCGTCGGCGAGATGCTGCCGCGCGCCGGCTACAAGCCCGGCGTGAATCAGATGTCGGTGGCGCTCGAAAAGCGCGCGGGCGGCCACAGCTTTCAGATGAACTTTTCCAACGGCTTCGCCATCACGCCGGGACAGATGACGCGTGGCGGCACGTCCAACAACGACTGGTACCTGGGCTTCAACATCTCGAGGAAATTCTTCTGATGGTTCGCACCTACTCCTCGCTCCTCACGTACTCAAACTCAATCGCCTGATGATTGATGCCGTGGAGTGGCGGGGCGATGTAGTTGGCGAAACGGCCGCGTTCGTACACGGGCGTGGCCTGCAGGCTCTTCACGTAATCGGTATCCGCGGCTGACGGCAACCACTCGTCGTGGCGGCGCTGCCACTCCTCCGCACTCACGGCGCGACCCGCAGGATCGAATCGGAGTCCGGCGAACACGCCGATCTGCCGGTTGAACCTGCGAGCCGGAAGCGAGAACCGGAAGTCGATGCCGTGGGTGGCGATCTTGTGGTTCCAGCGTGCGATCCCGCTGCGGCAGTCCTCGACGTACCAGTCGCGCAAGACTTCGTTGAGGGCGTTGCGCATCGGGATCTCGCGGCGGAGCGGCCGCCCCTCGTCGTCGAGCGCATCGAGCACGTAGACGTCGTCGGCCAGGACGTGATCGTCTGGCTGCTTCTGCTCTTCTGCGCGCCCCTTCAGCCCGTTGGTGAAGTAGCTGGCGGCATTGCTGGAAATCTCGCTGCCGTGCAGGTCCAGGCTCTGGCTGAACCAGAAGTTGATGTGCCGCTGGATCGCCGGTAGATCGATGCCGCCGACGCGCCGCACGTCTTCGGAGAACCCTGCCTCCTTCATCAACTGACAGGTCCGCTCGATGATGCGGCCAAGCCCGGTGTCGCCGACGAACATGTGGTGCGATTCCTCGGTCAGCATGAAACGCGTGGTGCGTGACAGCGGATCGAGGGAGCTTTCGGACAGGGACAGGAGCTGCGACTTGCCGTCGCGGTCGGTGAACATCGTGAAGGCGAACAAGTCGAGCCACGTCTCGATCGGCGTGTTGAACGCTGCGAGCATCCGCGGCTTGTCGCGGTTGCCGCTATGACGTTCCAGCAGTGCCTCAGCCTCGTCGCGGCCATCGCGGCCGAAGTACGAATGCAGCAGGTAGACCATCGCCCAGAGATGCCTGCCTTCTTCGACGTTGACCTGAAAGAGGTTGCGAAGGTCGTACATGCTCGGGCAGTGATGTCCGAGGAGACGCTGCTGTTCCACGCTGGCCGGCTCGGTGTCGCCCTGAGTGACGATGAGGCGACGGAGCGGGTTGCGGAATTCGCCCGGCACTTCCTGCCAGACCGGCTGGCCCTTGAACTGGCCGAATCCAATCCGGCGATCGCTGGTCGGCTCGGCGAGAAAAATCCCCCAGCGATAATCGGGAAGCTTCACGTATTCGAAGTGGGCCCACCCTTTCGGATCGACGCTGATCGCGGTCCGCAAGTACACCGAGTGATCGTCCTGGAACCCCCGCGGCCCCATCTCTCGCCACCACTGCAGGTACTTGGGCTGCCAGTGTTCGAGCGCCCGCTGCAGCCGCTTGTTGCCGGACAGGTCGACGTTATTCGGAATGCGCTCGGCTGAGATCATGATGTGCGCCTCAGGGCGGGTCTGAAGACCCGCCGCGACAAACGAGATCCATCATCACCAGGGCGATTCTTCGCAGGGGCGGGTCTTCAGACCCGCCCTGAGCCGCTTTCTCAACATCGTTTCCAGTCGAACTCTGGCCGCCCTTCTCGTCCGTACACCTTCAACGCGCCGTGTTCCCCGATGGCGTTGGGCCGTTGAAAGATCCAGTTCTGCCACGCGGACAGGCGGCCGAAGATCTTCGTCTCCATCGTCTCCGGCCCGGCAAACCGCAGGCTGGCTTCCATACCGGTGAGCGCGTCCGGCGACAACGCCGCGCGCTCTTCGATTGCCAGCCGTACTTCATCGTCCCAATCGAGATCGTCCGGCGCGAACGTCACGAGACCGTCGTCGAGGGCCTCGGCCGCGTCGAAGGGCGCATCACGCGCGAGCAGCACCTCGACGCGTCCCGGATCGCCGAGAAATCGCGTCTGCAGGCGTGTCAGCCCGTTGCCCATCTCGTAGGCACCAGCGTTCATCGGTGACAGCGCGATTGTGTTCGGGTTGTCCGAATCGTCGAGCATGTAGATGCGATCGCAGGCCAGGGCCAGATCGAACAGCGTGCCGGCGAATGCGCTCCCCGGCTCGATCAACGCGAAGAAGCTGCGCGAGGTCACGTCCAGTCGCTTGAGCGTGCGCTTGATGAAATGAACGACCTCGCGCACCAGCCAATCGTTGCAGTGCGCGTTGAGGGCGCGGTCGACGTCGAGCACGAGCGCCGGGTCGCCGGACGTGCGCACGATCACCGTCCCGATCTCGGGCTCGTTGAATCGCAGCCGCAATAAGGCGTCGTCCAGTTCCCGAAACGCCCGCAGCGGCCAGAACTGATCGCCGGCGGCGGCGATCGATGGCGGCGTTGCCGGCTGCGCTGATTCCGGGGCGGCAACGGTCACGTCCGCCGTTCTCCGTGCGCGATCGAGACGAAGGGTCACGCTGCTGTACGCGATCGCGTCGTCCGACACACGCGGTGACAGCGGACCGAGGCGAATACCGGTCGCACCGGCCGGGCGATCGGACATCGCGGCCCTGGCGAGCGCTCGCTCCTGCACGCCGTCGCTGAAGCGGCTCGTCGGGATGACGGCATCGACGAGACGCCACGCGACGGCACGCTTCCCCTTCACGCCTTCAGCCACCGTGCAGAACGCGTCGGCGAGATCGCGGCGAACCTTGCGCTTGTCGACCACGCGCGTCAGGCCGCCAGTGCCCGGCAACACGCCAAGCAGCGCGGTTTCCGGCAGGCTCACCGCACTTGTCCCATCGTCCACGAGGATGATCTCGTCGCACGCGAGCGCAAGCTCGTAGCCGCCACCGGCGCAGATCCCGTTGACCGCGGCAATGAACGACAGTCCGGAATTGAGGCTCGCGTCCTCGATCGCGAGCCGCGTCTCGTTGGTGAACTTGCAGAAATTCACCTTGAAGCCGTGGCTGGCGCCGCCGAGCATGAAGATATTGGCGCCGGCACAGAACACCCGCTCCTTGCCGCTGGTGACGACGACCGTACGGACGTCTGGGTGTTCGAAGCGAATGCGCTGGATGGCGTCGGCGAGCTCGATGTCGACGCCCAGATCGTAAGAGTTCAGTTTGAGGCGGTAGTCGTCGCCCAGGCCGGCGTCTTCCTGCACGTCCAGCCTCAGCGTCGCCACCGGGCCGGCGAACGACAACTTCCAGTGGCGATAGTGCGACGGGTGGGTCTCGAAGACCAGCGATCCGACCGCCGAGGTCTCGATCACGGGAGCTTCCTCAGAGCAAAACCTGTTCCGGACGACTCCTACTCGGCGGTGTCGCCCGCCTTCAGTTCGAGCACATCGACGCCCCGGCTGCCGAGCGCCTTTTTCAAATCCGCAGGTGTGCCGGTCAACAGCGGAAACGTGCCCCAGTGCATCGGCACCACCTGCCGCACGCCGAGGAATTCAGCCGCCTTCGCCGCCGCCACCGGATCCATGGTGAAGCGATCGCCAATCGGCAGAAACGCGATCTCCGGCTTGTATATCTCGCCGATCAGCTTCATGTCGCCGAACAGGCACGTGTCACCGGCGAAATAGATCGACCGGCCGTCCTCCAGGCGCACGACGTAGCCGGCCGGCTCACCCATGTAGACCATCTGGCCGTTGTCCAGGAACCCGCTGCTGTGCCGGGCATCGGTCATCGTCACCCGCAGGCCCAGGATCTCCTGCGAACCGCCTTTGTTCATCGGCGACACGTTCTGAATGCCTTTGCGTCCGAGCCAGTCGCACAACTCGAAGATGCCGACGACCGGCGCGTTGCTCTCACGCGCACACAGCACCAGGTCGTCGATGTGATCGAAGTGTCCATGCGAGGCAAGGATCAGATCGACCTGCGGTGGCTTCTTCATCGATTCGGGGCACGAGGGGTTGCTCGTCAGCCATGGATCGAGCAACACGCGTTTGCCGCCGGGGGTGCGCAGGAGAAATGTGGAGTGACCGAGCCAGGTGATCGCGAGCTTCTGCATTCCCGTGAGCGTAGATCACAATCCATCCGTCACGCGCATCGTGTCCATCGCGACCGTCGTGCTTACGTTTCGGTGACGTAGACTAGGGGAGGTGCCTGTAGAAGCTCCGCTCGCCTTCGTCGGCTCTCGCCAACCGAAACCCGATTGGCTGAAAGTTCGTGCTCCCGGATCCGCGAACTACCTGCGGCTCAAGGGCATCATGCAGGACCTGCGGCTGAACACTGTCTGCGAGGACGCGCGCTGCCCCAACATCGGCGAGTGCTGGCACCACGGCACGGCGACGTTCATGATCCTCGGCGACGTCTGCACGCGTGCCTGTGCCTACTGCGCCGTCGCGCACGGCAAGCCGAACGAGCTCGACACCGCCGAACCCGGACGCGTGGCGGAAGCAGTGGGACGAATGCAGCTGCAGTACGCCGTCATCACGTCGGTCGATCGCGACGACCTGGCCGACGGCGGCGCGTCGATTTTCGCCGAGACGATCCGGCACACGCGTGCGCGCGTGCCGAGCTGCCGGATCGAAGTGCTGATTCCCGACTTTCAGGGTAAGGAAGGCGCGCTGCGCACAGTGCTCGATGCGGGCCCGGACGTGTTGAATCACAACACCGAGACGGTACCGCGCCTGTACCGGAAGGTCCGCTCCGGCGGCAAGTATGCGCGGACGCTCGAACTGCTCGATCGCTCACGGCGTTACCGGCCCGACATCGCGACGAAGACCGGGATCATGGTGGGGCTGGGCGAGGAGCGTGACGAGATCCTCACGGTGTTCGACGATCTGCGCCGGGTCGGCACGTCGATCCTGACCATCGGCCAGTACCTGCGGCCCTCACCGCAGCACGCGCCGATGACGCGCTATTACCATCCCGACGAGTTCGCGGATCTCAAACGTGAAGCGCTCGCCCGCGGCTTCGTCCACGTCGAGTCCGGCCCGCTGGTCCGCTCGTCGTACCACGCGCACGAGCAGGCGGACGCGTTCGAAAGTGCGAAGGTCGAACTGCGAAGTCACGCGTAGAGGCCGACCTTCAGGTTGGCCTGCGTGAGCCGGGCGGCGGCGTATCGCTATTCACTCCGCAGCGTGACCATCGGATCCACTCGGGCCGCCCGAAGGGCCGGCGCCGACGCGGCCAACGCGCACGCCACCACGATCACCAGCAACGCCGACGCGTAGGCCACCGGATCGAGTACCTGCACGATCTGGCCGATGTTCGAGGCTGCTGGAGTCGCCATCAAGGCTCCCGCGGTCCCGCCAGCCAGCAGCACACCGCCGGCCGTCCCCATGATCACCGGGCGGGCCGACTCGAACAGCACCAGCCGCGCGACCGCGCGGCTCGAAGCGCCGAGCGCCATCCGCACGCCGATCTCCTTCCGGCGCTGCTGGACCAGAAACGACAGCACGCTGAAGAGGCCCGACGCGGTCAGCAGCAGCGCCAGGCCGCCGAGCACCACCGCGCAGAGAAACGCGATGCGCAGAATCGACTCCCGTCCGCGGAAGACCGAGCGCAGGGTGCGAACGTGCGCCAGGGCTGGATCGACGCGCGTGAGCCGATCCAGGAGCCGCGTGCGCGCCCTGAGTGGATCCTCGTTGACGCGCAGGATCAGTTCCATCCCTGGGCTCGTCGCGGCGGCCGGCAGGTAAAGCGCAGCCGCGTCCACGAAGTCGGGGCCGCGCAGATCGCGCACCATGCCGACGACGGTGAACGTGCGTTCCATCGGCGGCGTCGCGGCGGCGGCCGCCATCCCATGCACCGGCGGCGGCACCGCCATGCGAAGCGAGCGGCCGATCGGCTCCCCTCCTGGCCACAGCGTCCGCGCCAGGCGATCCGAGACGATGACGACGCCGCTGTCAAGGCTGTCTTCTGCGTTGGTGAACGCCCGCCCGCGCCACAGAGGCACATCGAGGAGGGCGAACTCATTGCTCGACACGAATTGCGCCGGCTGCTGCGAAACGATTCCCGTCTCCACCGCGCGAATCGCGATCCGTGGTTCGTCGAGACCTGATGTGGCGCCGATCATGCTCACGAGCGGATCCGCCGCCAGCGCGTCGATGACGGCGGCACGGCGCGACTCGGTGCCGATCCCGATCATGACGGTGTCCGAGACCCGGACTTCGGGGTCGGCGGCCGACGCCACGAAGACGCCGCGGAGGAAGATCGCCGAGCAGATCAGCAGCAGCGTCGACGTGCCGACCTGCAGCACCATCAACGTCCGGCGCGCACGCCCTGGACGCGCATCCCGCAGCACCTCCCCACGCATCGTCCGCACCGGATCGAGACGGGTGGCCTGCAGGGCCGGCAGCAGCCCGAACATCATCGTGGCAGTCACCGCGCCGACAATGAGGAACGGCAGCACGCGCCAGTCCCCTTCCGGCACGGTGAAGTTGATCTGTTCCGCAAACTCCGGCGGGATGGAATTCACGGCCACTGACATGACGCCGCCGGCCAGCAGGCGCGAAATCGGATACGCCAGCGCCGACGCCGCCGCGCCGAGCACCAGCCCTTCGGTCAGTAACTGGCGCACCAGGCGCCGCCGGGTGGCGCCGAGCGACAGCCGGACACCGAGCTCCTGCTGGCGCGCGACCGAACGGGCCAACAGCAGGCTGGCGACGTTGGCGCAGGCAATCAGGAGGATGAGACCGAAGACGAAGAACAGCGGCGTTGCGAACGCCAGCATCTCCAGCCAGGTGTCATCCGGTGACACGCCAGTCCGCGGGCGCAGCGTGGCCAGGAGTGGGTGGCCGTCGAGCGACTGGTAGCCGGGACCGGCGGCCCACTGCCGGATGCCGGCTTCAGCCTCGGCGCGCGAGACGCCAGCACGCAGGCGGCCAATGATCTCCACCGGGCGCTCACCCGCCCGCTGCGCGCTCGATTCGCGCACGAGGGCGGCCGCCGAGACCGGTGTAAAGAAGTCCGGGGTATTGATGGCGAGCCCGCGGAATCCCTCCGGCATGACGCCGACGATCTCCACGGCGACGCCGTTGACGTACGCGGTCCGGCCAATCGCGGCGGGATCGCGAAAAAACAGCTTCGTCCATCCGCGATCGCTCAGGACGATGACAGGTGATGCCCCTGCCCGGTCGTCGGCGGGCGTCAGCGTGCGGCCACGCGCCGCCGACACGCCGGCCATACGGAAGAAGTCGCCGCCGGCGAACATCGTCGTGCTCAGACGGCCATCGATGCGGACCTCCGAGCTTCCAGCCGCCGTCGCGACGTCGCGAAAGACCGTGTTCACGCGGCGGACGCTCTCGAAGTCCCGCTCGGTGAACGGCACGGCCGCGTCGGTGCCAGGCAGCGCCGGCCGGTAGAGTTCGAAGACCTCCTCGGGGTGAGGAACAGCGTCGGTGCGCAGGAAGAACGCACTGTAGGTGGTGAATGCGATGGTGACGAGCGCGAGCCCGAGTGCCACCGTCAGCACGATCGTGACGGCGGCCAGCGGCGCACGACGCCACGTCCGCAGCGCGTAAATGAGGTCCCGGGCGATTGTCTCGACTCCGCCGGTGCCACGCTCATCGCGGCAGTCATCGGCCACGGCCGCTCGCGACCCGAAACGCGCCAGCGCCTGCCGCCGCGCGTCGCCAGGAGCGATGCCGCGCGCCACCAGCTTCGCGGTCTCGCACTCGATGTGGAATCGCAGCTCCTCATCGAGCTCGTGCTCCATCGCCGCGCGCCGGAAGAGTGTGCGAAGCCGCAGCATCAGATCGCGTCGCGTCATGTCAGGCCAGCTTCATGACGCGACCGATCGCGGCTGCCATGCGCTCCCATTCACCGGTTTCGACTGCCAACTGCTTCTTCCCCGCGGTGGTCAGCTGGTAGTACTTCGCGCGCCGGCCAAGCTCGGACACGGCCCACTCGGCCTCGATCCAACCCTGGTGCTCCAGCCGGTGCAGCGCCGGATAGAGCGACCCCTGGTTGATTTGCAGCACGTCCTCGGAGATCTGCTGGATCCGTTCGGAGATCGCCCATCCGTGCAGCGGCTGCGTCTGCAGCGTCCGCAGAATCAGCAAATCGAGCGTCCCCGGAAGAAGGTCAGGAACGGGATGTCTCGGCATGGTGTCGATTGACGACACTATGCCGCCTTGGTGTCGGCTGTCAACAACAACGCGTGACGGCGG
>DATJEU010000109.1:0-3635 GCA_035496255.1 Vicinamibacterales bacterium | reverse complement strand
TTCTCGACGCCGCCGGTCGAGTGCTCCGATCGTTCAGCAGCCGAGTGGCGAATCCGTCGGACACGTCCAGCGGCGTCGAAGACGTCGAAGTGCCCGTGCGGCGCCAACCGATCGCGCCTAACAAGGCGGGACTCAACACGTTCGCGTGGGACCTCCGCATGCCCGACCCGGCGTCGTTCAAGGGCATGGTGTTGTGGGCGGGGAATCCGGTGGGTCCGCGCGTCATCCCGGGCCGCTACGCGGTTCGCCTTACGGTGAACGGACACGCCCAAACACAGTCGTTCGTGCTGCGTCCCGACCCGCGCTCGAAGGCAACGCAGGCAGATCTCGCCGCGCAGTTCGCGCTCCTCACGCACATCGCCGACACGATCGGCGCCGCCAACACCGCGGTCACGAACATTCGCAGCGTGCGCGCGCAACTCGGTGCGCGCTCGTCGCAGCTCGGCGATGCCAAAGACGCGGCGTCCGCGCTCGAGGACTCGCTCACGCACATCGAGCAGGCGATCTATCAGGTGCACACGCGTGCGAGCGAAGACCCGCTCAACTATCCGATCGGTCTCAACGACAAGCTCGCCGAGCTCGCCGCATATGCCGGCCAGGGCAACGCCCGGCCCACGGCGCAGGACTACGCGGTGTTTACGGAGCTCGCCACGCGTCTCGACGCCCAACTCCGCCGCCTGCACTCAGTGTTAGGCGGCCTCAGGACGATCAATGCCGCGTTGGGCAAGAGAGGCGCCTCCCCGATCGCAGTCGGAGCCGTCGAACACTAGCGCATCGGTGCGCCACGTCCGCGCCCGTGCGCGGACTCGAGATACACGACGATGAAAGCGGACACAACCGGACACGCACGGACGAAGCCGGAGAAGAAAAAGGGTTTGAAAAAACAGAAGAAGGGAAGCTCTTACACGATCACAGCCCCGGCCTGCCGCATGACCTGATCCGTCAGTGACCGGCAGTGTCCGTTTCTCAATTCGTGTCACCAACCGCCGAGCCTGGCGCGTGTCATCAACCAAAGTCTCTGATCACGAAGAATCATGATCGACCTGATACTTGCTAGGCGCGCGGTAGTCGCTGCGGCGACAGTCGTCTTCGTCGCGCCGTCGCCGCTGCCTGCGCAAGAGGGCCCGGTGTTCGACGTCTCGTTCCCGGCGTCCGCGCACCAGGGCCCGATCACGGGCCGAGTGCTGCTGTTCCTTTCGACCGACAGCACGCCCGAGCCGCGCTTCCAGGGCGGCGCACTCGGTTCCAACGGCCCCGTGTTCGGCGCCGACGTGTCGCAGCTGTCGCCTAACGTCGCCACGCGGCTCGGTGGTGCGACGCACGGATTTCCGTTTGCCACGTTAGGCGACGTGCCGGCCGGCGACTACTACGCCCAGGCGGTGATGAACGTCTACACCCAGGTCCACCGCGCCGATGGACATACCATTTGGGTGCACATGGACCAGTGGGAAGGGCAGCAGTACGGGGACTCGCCCGGGAACCTCGTGAGCGGCATCGTGCGCGTGCACGTCGATCCGCACGCGACCAAGGTCACGCGCGTATCGCTCGACAACGTGCTTCCGCCCGTGCAGGTGCCCGCCGACACCAAGTGGATCAAGCACATCAAGATTCAGAGCGCCCTCCTGACGAAATTCTGGGGCCACCCGATGTACCTGGGCGCCGTGGTCCTGCTGCCGAAGGGATACGATGAGCACCCCGATGTCTCCTACCCGGTGGACTACGAGCAGGATCACTTCAGTCTCGCCGCGCCGTACCACTTCCAGGAGGAGGCCGTCGAGCCCGCCGACTCCAACGTCGTTGGGCATCGCGCGTGGGTCGTCAACCTGCGCCGCGTCGAAGGCTACCGGCTCTATCAGGATTGGACGTCGGATGATTTTCCGCGGATGCTGATGGTGACCTTCCTGCATCCCACGCCGTATTTCGACGACTCGTACGCCGTCAACTCGGCCAACGACGGCCCGTACGGCGACGCGATCATGACCGAGCTCATTCCCTACATCGAATCGCACTTCCGCATCATTCACCAACCGTATGCGCGCGTGCTGTCCGGTGGCTCGACGGGTGGATGGGAATCCGCTGCCTTACAGATCTATCACCCCGATTTCTTCGGCGGCGCGTGGATCTACTATCCGGATCCCATTGACTTTCATCAATGGGCGCTCATCGACATCTACAAGGATTCGAACGCGTTCACGCCGCCTAACGCCAAGTGGGTGCTACCCGAGCGGCCGATGTTCCGCAGTACCGATGGGCAAGTGCTCATCACCGAGCGGCAACTGAGCCAGCTCGAAGCAGTGCTCGGCTCGCACGGCCGGTCAGCCGAGCAGCAGGAAGCGTGGGAAGCCGTGTATGGTCCCGTGGGCGACGATGGATATCCGAAGCCGCTCTGGGACAAGGCCACGGGCGCGATCGATCACAGCGTCGCGAGCTACATGCGCGATCACGGCTTCGATCTCACGGCGTACATGCAGGCGCGCTGGTCGACTATCGGACCGCAGCTCGTCGGCAAGATGCACTTCTACGCCGGCGACATGGACAACTTTTACTTGAACATGGCCGTGTACAAGGCGCAGGCGTTCCTCGACTCGACGAGCCATCCGCGCGCCGAAGCCACGTTCGAGTATGGGCGGCCGATGAAGGGCCACGGCATCCGCCCAACGACAACCGGCGTGATGCTGCACGCGATGGCCGCGCAGATCGCCAGGAACGCTCCAGCGGGCACGAGCTCCGAGGCCTGGCACTACCGCTGAGTCTCGCCCTTGAGTCCGTTAGGCGCCATCTCACATTCACGCGACGGAGTTCCCATGGCCGGCGATCTGCGCTTCTTGAAAGGCTACGCGTACGGTGCCACGTCGCTGGTGATCGTGCTCTCGATCGTGGCGTTTCGGCAGTCGCGCACCGCGAAGTTCGATACGATCGACGTCCAACGGATCAACATCGTCGAAGCCGATGGCCGCTTGCGCATGACGCTCTCCGGTCACGACAAGCTGCCCGATCCAATCATCGGCGGGAAATCGTATCCGTTACGTAGCGGCGACGGCGGTCGCGGTGCGGGCGTCATCTTCTTCAACGATGAAGGCAACGAGGATGGCGGCCTGACGTTCAACGGCAGGAAGACCGCCGACGGTTATCAAGCCGGCGCCGGATTGACGTTCGACCAATTCAACCAGGACGAAACGGTCACCCTCTCCTACCACGACAAGAACGGCCAGCGCGAGGCCGGGCTCGACATCCAGGACCGCCCTGACGTACCGATCCAGGCATTCGCCGAGAGTGCGATGGTGTATCGCAAGCTGCCCGACGGGCCGGACAAGGCGAAGCGCTTCGAGGACTTCCGGAAGAACATGATCGCGAAGGGCGCATTCGGGAGTATTTCTCGCGCGTACATCGGGAAGGGGACGGCCAAGGAGTCGATCGTGATGCTCGCCGACCGGCAGGGGCACCCGCGCATCAAGCTGATGGTCGATTCGTTAGGCACCCCGTCGCTGCAGTTTCTGGACGCCGACGGCCACGTCACGCAGCAGCTGCCGGAGGCGCACTGACGCCATGCGATCCGCGCGATGGGCGGCGGCCGCCGCGGCCATATTCACGTTAGGCGCCTGCAGCCCACGGGCGCTCGTGGGGCCGCCGCCGCC
>DATJEU010000108.1:0-17628 GCA_035496255.1 Vicinamibacterales bacterium | reverse complement strand
GACGGCAGTGTCGGCGCAAGGCCGTGGCCGCACGGTCGCGGTTGCCGCGGCGTCCGATCTGCAGACCGTGCTGCCGGCGCTGGCGGCGGACTTCGAGAAGGCCACCGGAATCACGGCGGTCGTGACGTTCGGATCCTCCGGCAGTTTCTTCGCGCAGATCCAGAACGGCGCTCCCTTCGATGTCTTCATGTCTGCCGACGTCGACTATCCGCGCCGGCTGGCGGAAGCAGGGCAGGCCGACAAGCGCACGCTCTATCGGTATGCGACAGGCGAACTGGTTGTGTGGGTGCGGAAGGACAGCGGGCTCGACGTGCTGCGCGGGCTCGCGCTCGTTCGCGACCCGCGCGTGCGTCACATCGCGATCGCGAATCCGATGCTGGCGCCGTATGGGCGCGCCGCGGTCGCGGCGCTGCAATCCGAGCATCTCTATGACGCGGTCCGCGATCGGCTGGTCCGCGGCGACAACATCTCGCAGACCGCGCAACTGGTGCAGTCGGGCAATGCGGAAGTCGGGCTGTTGTCGCACTCGACCGCGCTTGGCCCGTCGATGCAGGCCAGCGGCACCCTGGCGACGGTTCCCTCGGGTATGTATCCCTCGATTGTGCAGGCAGCGGTGATGGTGTCGGCGTCCGCGCACCGGGACGCGGCACAGGCGTTTCTGCAGTACCTGAAGAGCGCGGCCGCCCGAAAGACCCTGGCGGCGTTCGGCTTCGGCCCACCTCCGGCGGCGCGCTGAGCGCGCACATACAATTCCAGCGATGGATTGGCAGGCCCTCGGCTTGAGCGTGCGCCTCGCGGCGATTGTCGCCGCGGTCCTGCTCGCGCTGGCGCTGCCGCTGGCGTACTGGCTGTCGGTCACGCGCTTCCGCGGCCGCTTTCTCATCGAGGCGGTCGTGTCGCTGCCGCTGGTGCTGCCGCCGACCGTGCTCGGCTTCTACCTGCTGGTGCTGCTCGGGGCACGCAGTCCGATCGGACGCTGGTGGATCGCCTGGACCGGCCACGGCCTGGCCTTCAGCTTCGAGGGGCTCGTTGTCGCGTCGCTGATCTACAGCCTTCCGTTCGCCGTGCAGCCGCTGGCGGCGGCGTTCGCGCAACTCGATCCATCGCTGCGCGCCGCATCGGCGGTCCTTGGCGCCTCGCCGCTGCGGACGTTCGCCCGCATCACGCTGCCGTTGTCGCTCGAGGGCGTGCTGGCCGCGCTCGTTCTCACGTTCGCCCACACCATCGGTGAGTTCGGCGTCGTCCTGATGGTCGGCGGCAATCTGCCGGGCGTTACCCGCACCGTTTCGATCGCGGTGTACGACCAGGTGCAGGCGCTGCAATACGACCAGGCGCAGGCCACCGCGCTCGCGCTGCTGGTGCTGTCGTTCGGCCTGCTCGCCGCGGTGTACGCCATCCGCCGGCGGCCGTGGGCGGCATCGACGATCGCCTGATGCTGGCCGCGTCGATCCGATCGCGCCTGCACGCCGGGTTCACGCTCGATGTCGAGTTGCGGGCCGCGCCCGGCATCACGATGGTGTTCGGACCATCGGGATCCGGCAAGAGCACGCTCCTGAATTGTCTCGCCGGCCTCCGTCGTCCGGATGGAGGCCGCATTGCCGTTGGCGACCGCGTCTGGTTCGATGGCGCGCGCGGCGCCAACGTGCCGGTGCGTCAACGTAACCTGGGGTTTGTGTTCCAGGAACTCGCGCTCTTTCCGCACATGAGCGTCGAGCAGAACCTGCAGTACGGGATCGGCCGCCTGCCGCTTGCGGAACGGCGGTCGCGGATCGCGGCGACTGCGGAGTCGTTCCGAATCGCGCATCTCCTGCAGCGGCGTCCTCGGGAGCTATCGGGTGGCGAACGGCAGCGGGCGGCCCTCGCGCGGGCACTCGTCACCAACCCCACGCTGCTGCTGCTGGACGAGCCGCTGTCGGCGCTCGATCACGTGACGCAGTCGCGGATCATCGACGACCTGCGGGCGTGGAACGGGGCGCACGCGATCCCGATCCTCTACGTCACGCACTCGCATCGCGAAGTGTTTGCGCTGGGTGAACACCTGGTCGTGCTCGATCAGGGACGGCTGGTTGCCGAGGGCAGCCCCCACACGGTGCTTCACGCGCCCGAACATGAGGCGGTCGCCCAACTCGCCGGCTTCGAGAATTTCCTCGATGCGCGGGTCATCAGCCGCGACCCGGGCTCCGGCACGATGCGTTGCCGGTTGCTCGGAACCGAGGTCGATCTGGAGGCGCCAATCACGCGAGTGGAAGCCGGTGACGCCGTTCGCATCGCCGTGCGTGCCGGTGACATCCTGCTCGGCACCGAGCAGCCACGCGGCCTCAGCGCACGCAACGTGTTGCCGGGCACGCTGACGTCAGTCCAGCGCGAGGGCGCAACCGTCGTGGCGATGGTGGACGCGGGGAGCCGGTTCGAGGTGCATCTCACGCCAGCCGCGCTGACGTCGCTGCAGCTCACCGTAAGTCAGGCTGTGTGGTTGATCATCAAGACGCACTCGTGTCGCATCGTCGGTCGATCGAGCTGAGGAGCAGAGAGATCACACGCCAAAAATGCCAGACGCCGGAATGGCCGCAGTGGCCCGCGCAGCCGGCCAACCGTCATCGGCCGAACGGCGTCCGCCAAGCTGTCTGCGTCTTCCAACTGTTTGGCATTTTCGTTTTGGCGTGCGATCCGTCCTAGCGAAACATGAAATACGCCGCGCCAATCAGGCACAGTCCTGCCCATGCGAAATTCCAGTTCACTGGCTGCCGCATATAGAACAGTGCGAACGGGACGAACACGCTCAGCGTGATTACCTCCTGCAGGATCTTCAACTGCGCCAGCGACAGCGTGCGGAACCCGATCCGGTTGGCCGGCACCTGCAGCAGGTACTCGAACAGCGCGATGCCCCAGCTCAGGACGGCGGCGATGTACCACGGCCGGTCAGAGAGGTTGCGGAGATGCGCGTACCACGCGAACGTCATGAAGACGTTCGAGGCGATGAGGAGGAGGACGGTCACAATCGGGCCGGACGGCATTGTCCCGATTGTAAGCGTCCCCAGGGGACCCTTAGACGCGGGCGCGCTCTCGCGACGGCACGGGCGCGGCGGGTTCGGGGAGCACCGAACTCCTCATCGATGTGGTCGTGGACGGGGATTTGGACGTGGACGTGCCCGGAGCCGCGTAGTCTCGACGAAACGGCCACTTCGCGCAATACTGTGCCCGCATCGAAAAGGAGCCGGTGATGACATTTCGCACCAAGTCCGTTCTCATCGTATTGATGTTCGCCGCGGCAGCCGTTGTCCACGCCCAGGAACCGGCGGCAGCCGGGGGCCGACAGGGCCGCGGGGGACGCGGCGGCGGCCGCGCGGGCGGCGCGCCCCAGGCGCCTGCACCCGCACCGCTGTTCTTCAGGGAGGCGTGGAAAGCCGGGGCGCAGGCCGCGCCGGTGACCCAGGCCGTCGTCGCCAGTCCTGACCTGGCGGTGGCCGTTTACGGCAAAACGCCCAACGAGCCCGAGGTCAACGAAGAGGGCGGCGTGAACCACGTCTGGACCGGGCTCTGTGCGCCGTCCTGCGCGGTCACGCTGAAGAACAAGAACAGCTTTGCCGACCTCACCGGCAAGGCGCACATGAAGTGGTACGCCAAGGTGTCAGGCTTCCACCAGATTCGTCCGGTCGTGAAGCTCGCGGACGGCACCTGGCTGGTTGGCGACTTCGCCGATTCGTACCTGTTCGACTACCACGAGGTCGACTTCCACTTTGCCGACGTTCGCTGGATGCGGCTCGATATCGACTCGCTGACGACGAAGGGCGGTCTGCTCGACAAGGTCGATCTGAGCAAGGTTGACGAAATCGGCTTCGTCGACCTCACGCCCGGCTCGGGACACGGCCTCGGCGGGTACTCGGATATGGGTTGGATGGAAGTGTACGGAAAGCCGGTGGCTCGCTAGGAACATCGGCAACTCCCAATTCCCAACGTCTGTCGCTCGCCCAACTCCCAATGCTCGCACGCGGGCACCTTTGGGCGTTGGACAAGTGCCAGATGTTGGAGTTGGGAATTGAACGTGGCCTATTCGATCGCTTTGACGATGTCCTCGACCACCTTCTTGGCGTCCCCGAACACCATCATCGTCTTGTCCATGTAGAAGAGCGGGTTGTCGATGCCGGCGTAGCCTGAGGCCATCGACCGCTTGTTCACGAGCACCGTGCGCGCCTTGTGCGCTTCGAGAATCGGCATGCCGTAGATCGGGCTGCCCTTCTCTTCCGCCAGCGGGTTGACGACGTCGTTGGCGCCGAGGACGAAGGCGATGTCGGTGGTCCCGAAATCGCTGTTGATGTCCTCCATCTCGAAGACCTGGTCGTACGGGACCTCGGCTTCGGCCAGCAGCACGTTCATGTGGCCCGGCATGCGGCCGGCGACCGGATGAATGGCGTAACGGACGTTCACGCCCTTCGCGATCAGCTTCTGCGCCATCTCCTTCACCGCGTGCTGCGCGCGCGCGACCGCCAGGCCGTAGCCGGGGACGATGATCACGCTCTCGGCGTTGCCGAGCAGGAAGGCGACGTCTTCCGGCGAGCCCGAACGGACCGCTTTCTGTTCCTGCGATCCGGCGGCCGCGCCTTCGGCGGCGCCGAACCCGCCGAGGATGACGCTGAAGAACGACCGGTTCATCGCCTTGCACATGATGTAGCTGAGGATCGCGCCCGACGATCCAACCAGCGCCCCGGCGATGATCAGCAGCGGGTTGTTCAGCGAAAAGCCGATGCCTGACGCCGCCCAGCCGGAATAGCTGTTCAGCATCGAGATCACGACCGGCATGTCGGCGCCGCCGATCGGGATGATGATCAGGATGCCGAGCACGAAGGCGATTGCCGTCATCAGGATGAACGGCAGCCACTCGCCGGCGGGCGCCGCGAACACGAACATCAGGCCCATCGCGATCATCACGATCGCAATCAGCAGGTTCGCCAGTTGCTGGCCCTTGAAGACGATCGGCGCGCTCGAGAACAGGCGGAACTGCTTGCCGAGCCCCGCCAGCTTGCCGAAGGCGATGATCGACCCGGAGAACGTCATCATCCCGACGAACGTACCGAGGAACAGCTCGACGCGGTTGCCGGTCGGCAGCGGTTCGGGTATGCCGAAGGCCGACGGGTTGCTCACCACCGCCATCGCGATCAGCACGGCGGCGAGGCCGACCAGCGAGTGCATGCCGGCGACCAGCTCCGGCATCTGCGTCATCTCGACGCGCCTGGCGACGATGAAGCCGATGATGCCGCCGACGGCCAGGCCGCCGAATGCCAGGTCCACCCGGTGCGTAATCGCGAGCGTGACGACGATGGCGATCGCCATGCCGAGCATGCCGAAGCGATTGCCACGGCGGGCGGTGAGCGGATGGGAGAGCCCTTTCAGGGCGAGGATGAAGAGGACGCTCGCGAGCAGATACCAGAGCGCGATGGCATTGGCCGACATCACCATCGCTACTTCTTCGCTCCCGTTTTCTGTCCGCTGTCTTTCTTCTTGAACATCTCGAGCATCCGTTCGGTCACCGCGAAGCCGCCGAAGGTGTTGATGCCGACGAGCGCCACGGCGAGGGCGCCGAGCAGCGATCCCTGGTTGATCGGTCCGGGTCCCGACGCGAGGATGGCGCCGACGATGATCACTGAGCTGATCGCGTTGGTGACGCTCATCAGCGGGGTGTGGAGCGCCGGCGTGACCGTCCAGACGACGTGGTAGCCGACGAAGATGGCCAGGATGAAGACGGTGAGATTGGTGATGATCGGATCGACGACGACGCCGTGCACGTCAGCTCCTTACTGCTGCGCCGTCGGCGCAGACCATGGTGCCGGCGATGATCTCGTCGGAGCGATCGATCTTCAGCTCACCGGTCTTGGGATCGAGCATCAGGTTGAGGAAGTGCATCAGATTGCGCGCGTACAGCGCACTCGCATCCGCCGCCATCGTCGCCGGCAGGCTCGAGGGCGCGGCGATTTTGACGCCATGTTTCACGACGACACGGTCGGCCTCGCTCAGCGGGCAGTTGCCCCCCTGCTTCACCGCCAGGTCGACGATCACCGATCCCGGCTTCATTGTCTGGACCGTGCTTTCGGGAACGAGCACGGGCGCCGGCCGGCCGGGGATGAGCGCCGTGGTGATGACAATGTCCGCGGCCTTGGCGCGCTCGGCGATCAGCTCCGCCTGGCGGCGCTTGTAGTCGTCGCCCATCTCGCGCGCGTAACCGCCCGACCCTTCGGCGACTGTCTTTTCCGCTTCGGTCAGCGGCACTTCGACGAATTTCGCGCCGAGCGACTCGCACTGTTCCTTGACCGCGGGCCGCACGTCGAACGCCTCGATGACCGACCCGAGACGTTTTGCTGTCGCGATCGCCTGCAGGCCGGCGACGCCCGCGCCGAGGATCAGTACCCGCGCGGCTTTCACCGTGCCGGCGGCGGTCATCAGCATCGGCATGAACCGGCCGTATTCATAGGCGGCCACCAGCACCGCCTTGTAGCCGGCGATGTTGGCCTGCGACGACAGCACGTCCATCGACTGGGCGCGCGAGATACGCGGCAGCGATTCCATCGCGAACGCCGTGACGCCGGCGTGGACCAGCGGTTCGACGCCCTCGTGCGGCGACAGCAGGCCGATGAGGATCGATCCCTTTCGCAGCAGCGGATATTCGGGTGGCTCCGGCCGGCGAACCTTGAGGACGATGTCGGCCTGCGAGTAGACGTCGGCGGCCGATGCCGTGATCGTCGCGCCGGCGGCGGCAAAATCGCTGTCCGGGATGGCGGCGGCGACGCCGGCGCCCGACTGTACCCCGATGGAGTGACGGCCGCCGGCGGCCAGTTTTTTCACCGTTTCCGGCGTGGCGGCCACACGTGTCTCGCCGGGATAGATTTCGGCAGGAATGCCGATGCGCATGTTCGGTTGAACCCTCTAACCACGAATGTCACCGGGTTCAACAGCCACCGGCGTCGGGTCGCGCAATTCTATACCGCGAATTGTTGCGGATCGATGTCAGATTCGATCGACGCCCACAGGAATGGCAGCCTGTAGTCTGTAGTCCGGAGCCCGCAGCCCCATGAGTCGTTCCCCTTCGGCCCTTCCGCTCGTCTTCGTTCACGCATTCCCGATGGGTCCGAAGATGTGGACGCGTCAGGTGAGTGCCATCACCGGCCGTCAGGTGCTGGCGCCACCGCTTCCCGGCTTCGATGGTCATCCGCGGGTGGCGGAACCCACCATGGATGCTTACGCTCGCGACGTGCTCGCGTCGCTCGACCGGGCCGGCATCGAGCGTGCGATCTTCTGCGGCTTGTCGCTCGGCGGCTACGTCGTATTCGGCATTCTGCGGCAGGCGCTCGACCGCGTCGGTGGCCTGATTCTGGCGGACACGCGGACGACGATCGACACGCCCGAGCGCCTGGCGGCGCGCGTCCGCAGCATCGAGACGGTCCGGAGGGCCGGCCCGCCGGCGATCGCCGAGGAGATGGGCCCTGGTCTCGTCAGCGCGGACACGCATGCGAACCGGCCTGCTGTTGATGCCGAGATTCGCTCACTCATCGAGGCGCAGTCGGCCGATGCGATTGCCGATGGCCTGCAGGCGATGATGACGCGTCCCGATTCCGCCGCGGTGCTCACGACGGTCCGCGTCCCGGCGCTGATCATTGTCGGTGCCGACGACGGCATCACGCCGGTGTCGGACGCCAGGTCGATGCAGCAGGCGATTCCGCAATCGCGGCTGGTGATCATCCCCGGCGTCGGTCACATGTCGAATCTGGAGGCACCGGAGACGTTCAACCAGGCGTTGCTGACGTTTCTGCGCGATTCCGGAATTTAGCGCGGCATCTATCGGTGACGGAGATCGCGGGGATAACGGTTGCTCCGAGTTGCGACCGTTGTCTCCGTCTGCTCCGCCAATATCCCATCGCTCAAAACGTCTCGTTGGTCCCGAACGTGTTGCACGTCTCCACTCGTCCCGAATCCAGGCCGCGGCGCAGCCATTGGACACGTTCCTGCGACGTGCCATGGGTGAACGACTCGGGGACGACGCGGCCCTGCGTCTGCTGCTGCAACCGGTCGTCACCAATCGCGGCGGCCGCACGCAGCCCTTCCTCGGCATCGCCCGGTTCGAGCAGTCCGCGGCTCGCGGCGTAGTGCCCCCACACGCCCGCATAACAATCCGCCTGCAACTCAACGCGCACGCTGAGGGCATTGGACTGACTCTGGCCGCTGCGCTGCCGGGCGGCGTCAACCTGCTGCGTCAGGCCGCGCAGCGTCTGAATGTGGTGGCCGACTTCATGGGCGACGACATACGCCTGCGCGAAATCGCCGGGTGCCCCGAACCGCTGGTCGAGATCACGGAAGAACGAGAGATCCAGGTAGACCTTCTGATCGTTCGGACAATAGAACGGCCCCATCGCGGACTGACCGACGCCGCAACTCGTTTCCGTCGCGTCCGTGAAGAGCACCAGCGTCGGCGGGCGATACGCGTCGCCGTGCTGGCGCATGATCTCGCCCCACGTATCCTCGGTGTCCTTCAGCACCACCGACACGAACTGTGCCTGGGGGTCGTCGTCTCGAACCGCGTTCGTACCGACGGCGCCGGAATCAGGCGCGCTGCTGCTGATCAGGTCCAGTGGATTGGTGCCGGTGAGCGCCGAGAACAGCAGCAACAGGACCAGGCCGCCGATGCCGCCACCAACCGGCAATCCGATGCCCATGCCTCGGCGATCCTCGATGTTGCTGCTTCCCTGACGTCCCTGCCATCTCATACGCGGTCTCCTGGTGCGCGGCTGATGCACGCAAAATGCCCGCGCCGAATGGCTCAGATATCATCGCCGCAATGGATCTTCAACTGAACGACAAGGTTGCCATCGTCACCGGCTCGACCCGTGGACTTGGCCTTGCCAGCGCGAAGGCCTTGGCGGCCGAAGGATGTCTCGTCACGTTATGCGGCCGCACGCAGCGCACGCTCGACGCGGCGGCGCAGGACGTCGCCGCGATCGCGGGCAGTGCGCAGCGCGTGCACGCGGTGCGAGCGGACGTGACGACGGTTGATGGCGTCACCGCAGTCATCGAGCAGACGGCGCGCGGATTCGGCGGGATCGACGTGCTGGTCAACAACGTCGCCACGGCAAAGGGCGCCGGCCTGCTCGATACGTCAGATGCCGAATGGCAGGACGCCTTCGAACAGACGCTGGTGCCCGCGATTCGCGCATCGCGACTTGCCGTGCCGCACATGACACGCCGCGGTGGCGGCTCGATCATCATCATCGCGTCCATCTACGGCCGCGAGGCAGGCGGACGCATGACCTACAACGCCGTCAAAGCCGCCGAGATCAGCCTCGCCAAGTCGCTCGCGCAGCAGCTCGCGGCGTCCAATATTCGGGTCAACAGCGTGTCGCCGGGATCGATCCTGTTCGAGGGGGGATCGTGGTGGAAGCGCCAGCAGGAAGCGCCCGATCAGATCGCCGAATTCGTGAAAAGCGAGTTGCCGTTCGGCCGCTTCGGCCGCCCCGAAGAAATTGGTGACGTCGTGACATTCCTCGCCTCGCCGCGTGCGAGCTGGATCAGCGGTACGTCGATCGTTGTCGATGGCTGCCAGAGCCGATCATTTTGATCGACACCACAAAAAAGCCAGCGACGACGGCACCACGGCACACGACGATCACGACGAGGAATGGGATGCGTCACCGTCGTGGCCGTCGCCGGTTCGTCGTGACCGTCGTGGCAGCTCTTTGAGAGGTGTCCGATCCTCGTATCGTCAAATATGCGGGTATGCCCGCCAGCACGATCCCGAAGGTGACGCCGGTCCAGATCGGATCGGCGACGACGGCGTTCGCGACCAGATACACGGCGGCGGCGATGAAGACTGCCGGGACGATCGGAAAGCCGGGCACGCGATACGGGCGTGGGAGTTCGGGACGTGACCGCCGCAGCCGGTACAGTCCGGCAATCGCGAGTGCATAGAACGGCCAGATCGTGAGCACGAACGTGTCGGCGAGCTGGTCGAACGTTCGTGTCAGCACGAACAGGATGCCCAGCGTCACGGCGATCAGGATCGCGATGTGGGGCGTGTGATACCGCGGGTGTACCCGGGCCACGCTCCTGAAGAACAGGCCGTCGTCTGCCATCGCGAAGAAGATGCGCGGCGGCGCCAGCATGGTCCCGACCAGTGCACCGAACGTGGAGACGGCGACGACGACGGACACGGCTTCGACCGCGCCGTCGCCGAACAGCGCCGCGATCGTGTCCGCAGCGATCAAGGGCGATCTCGCTATCGCGTCGACTGGGGTGACGAAGAGATAGGCGGCGTTCACCAGCAGATAGATGGCGACGATCGCGATGGTGCCCAGCACGATCGCGCGCGGCAGCGTCCGTTGCGGGTGGCGCACCTCGCCGCCGGCGAATGACAGATCCGCGAACCCGTCGTAGGCCCACAACACCGAGATCAGCGCCAGGCCGAAGCTCGCGGATTCAACCGTCGAACCGGTCGTCGTGAAGTGCGCGGTCGATCCGCCGGAACGCCCGCCGAAGACAAATGCCGCGAACACGAGGCAGGCGAGCGCGCCGAACTTGCCGATCGTCGACACCCCGGTGACGATGGCGCCGAGGCGGATACCGCGAATGTTGATCGCCGCCGCGACGATGAGTGCCAGCGCCGCGACGACACGCGTCGTGTATCCGCCGGGTTCGATGCCGGCCGAGCGCAGGAAGTAATCCGCGAACACCGTCGCGAGCGCGCCGCCGGCCGACGCGCGGATCAGGACGAGCTCCGACCAGCCGAACAGGAACCCGGCGGGTCGTCCCCATCCTTCGCGCAGGAACACGTAAAGGCCGCCGGACTGCGGAAAGGTCGCGGCGAGTTCGGCGAACGACAGCGCGCCGCACAAGGCAAGAGCGCCGCCAAGTACCCACACGCTCAGCATCAGCCTCGGGTCGGTGACGTGCGCGGCAACCGACGCCGGCGTTCGAAAGATCCCCGATCCGATCGTGATGCCGACGACGATTCCCGTTGAGGCCCAGACGCCGAGACGGCGGACGAGGTGTGGCGCAGAGGTCGACATCGGGACGGCAAGTATCACTCACCCCACCGGGTACGCGGTGTGCTCCGGATTCAGCGCCGACGCAGGATGAGCCCAGTCTCCGGAGTGGTACCGAACACCGCGTCGGCGTGTCGGACGTGCATTCGAAGCGAAGGGAGGCGTAGTTGTGGCGGTGACATCCACGTATCGGCCGCAAGGCGATCGAATCAACGTAGGAAACATTGAGCGGTGGCTTTCCACTGCTGCCGGCGGCGCACTTGCCGCGTGGGCGCTGAAGCGGCGAGACACGCCGGCGGGCGGGATCGCGCTGGGCGCGGCGGCGCTGTTGTATCGGGGCGCAACAGGCCACTGTCACGTGTACCAGGCGCTCGGCGTCAACCACGGCGACTCACGTAACGTCCTGCGCATCGCGGACCGCAACTCCGACACGCGCCGACAGCTCGGCGGCGAACGCGGCATCCACGTCGACGAGTCGATCCTCGTCAACCGGCCGATAGCCGAGGTGTATCGCTTCTGGCGGAACTTCGAGAACCTGCCGAGGTTCATGGAGCACCTCGACGCCGTGGCGGTTCGGGACGAGGGCGTGTCGCACTGGGTCGCTACGGGGCCGGCCGGCACGCGCGTCGAGTGGGACGCACGGATCATCAACGAAGTCGAAAACCAGGTGATCGGCTGGCAGTCGCTCGCCGGATCCCGAGTGTCCACCGCCGGGTCCGTGAACTTCGACGAGACCGGGCACGGCACCAGCGTGCGCGTGCACCTGCAGTACAACCCGCCCGGCGGCCGGCTGGGTGCGGCTGTCGCCTGGATCT
This sequence comes from Vicinamibacterales bacterium, assembly GCA_035496255.1. Lineage (GTDB taxonomy): Bacteria > Acidobacteriota > Vicinamibacteria > Vicinamibacterales > UBA2999 > Gp6-AA40. The sequence continues at coordinate 5,792 of DATJEU010000108.1, read as the reverse complement.
TCGGCGAGGAACCGACTCAGACTGTGCGCGAGGATCTCCGCCGCTTCAAGCGCCTTCTCGAGACCGGTGAGATCCCGACGACGGAAGGGCAGCCGAGCGGCCGCACGTCGGCACGCGGCGCGCGCGGCAAGGCGATCCGCCGCGAATGGAACGTCGCGCAACAGCGCCGCGCCGGAGGCTCCCGATGAAGGCGGTGTGCTGGGAAGGCACCAACAAGGTGGTGGTCGAGCGCGTGCCCGACCCCACGATCCTGAACCCGCGCGACGCGATCGTCCGCGTCACCTCCACCGCGATCTGCGGATCGGACCTGCACCTGCTCGACGGTTTCATTCCGACGATGCAGCGCGGCGACATCCTGGGTCATGAGTTCATGGGTGTGGTCGAGGACGTCGGTCACAGCGTCCGCAACCTGCGCCGCGGCGATCGCGTCATCGTTCCGTTCCCGATCGCCTGCGGCAACTGCTGGTTCTGCGAGCACCAGCTCTATTCGTGCTGCGACAACTCGAACCCGAACGCGTGGATGGCCGAGAAGTTCTACGGCTATTCGCCGGCGGGTCTCTTCGGCTATTCGCACATGATGGGCGGCTATGCCGGTGGGCAGGCGCAGTTCGCGCGCGTTCCGTTCGCGGACGTCGGACCGTTCAAGGTGCCCGAATCGCTGCGCGACGAGCAGGTGCTGTTCCTCACCGACATTTTCCCGACCGGCTATATGGCGGCGGAGAACTGCAACATCACGCCTGGCGACACCGTCGCCGTGTGGGGTGGCGGACCGGTGGGACAGTTCGCGATCCGCAGCGCGTTCCTGCTCGGCGCCGGACGTGTCATCGCCATCGAGACCGTGCCCGAACGCCGGCGCATGGCCGAAGCCGGCGGGGCGGAAACGCTCGACTCGATGGACCCGGACGTGTTCGAGCGGCTGCGCGACATGACCGGCGGCATCGGTCCGGATTCGTGCATCGACGCGGTTGGCCTGGAAGCGCACGGACCGCATCTCGACTACTACTACGACAAGGCGAAGACAATGGCCTTCATGGCCACGGACCGCATCAGCGCGCTGCGGCAGGCGATCCATTGCTGCCGGAAGGGCGGGACGGTCTCGGTGCCGGGTGTGTACGGTGGATTCCTCGACAAGTTTCCGTTCGGCGCGGTTGTGCAGAAGGGCCTGACGATCAAATCCGGTCAGACACACGTCCACAAATATCTGCCGACGCTGTTGCGTCACATCGAGAACGGCGACATCGACCCGTCGTTCGTCGTCACCCACCGCGTGGCGATCGATGACGCGGCGCACATGTACAAGACGTTCCGCGACAAGGAGGATGGCTGCATCAAGGTCGTGATGAAGCCGCACTAGGGTGGCTGGTGGGTAGTGGCTGGTGGCTGGTGGCTGTGCTCGGAGTAGGAGGTTGGGAGTTGGGACTCTGGGAGTTGGGATTTGGCGTGGCCAGCCGACTGCCTGCCACCGGCCACTGGCTATCGTCGACCGCCGACCGCCGACCGGCTAACGACGACCGGCTAACGACTACTGACCACTGACTCCTGACCGCCGACCTCTCGCTTCCTCACGCCAACCGCGACGAGTGACAGTCCGATCGGCGGGGTGATTACGCGTTCCAGCGGCAGCGCCCACGGGGCCACGACCGTGTCGAACAGCCGCATTTGCGCGGGGCTGTGCGTGCGGGTCCTGGTCACGTGGGCGTTGAACATCCAGCCGACGAGTCCGACCGGGTTCGTATAGCGCAGCAACTGCAACGGCAGGCCAGCCTCGGCGAACGCATGCGTCAGCGTCGCTTTCGTATAGCGGCGGAAGTGGCCGAGTTCGGCGTCGAGCGGTCCGTAGGCGGCCGGCACCGCCGGTACGAAGATCAGCACTCGGCCGCCCGGCACCAGGACTTCCCTGAACGTCCGTAACGCCGCCGCATCGTCTTCGATGTGCTCGAGGACGTTCGAGCAATAGACCGTGTCGAACTGGTGTGCGCGCAGTTCGCCGGCGTCGCACTCTTCGATCATGCGCTCGTGCATCGTGAAGCGCGGGTGCGTGCCGAGCGCTTCGCGGGTCCGGGTGGCGCAGTAGGGGTTGGGTTCGAGGCCGACCACCGTGTCTGCGACCGTCAGGAGCCGCTCGCTCATCGTGCCGATGCCGCAGCCGACTTCGAGTACCCGCCGTCCGATGTGCGGCCGGAACAGATTGAAGATGTGATCGCTGTAGCGCCGCGCTTCCTGCACGGTGAGCAGATCGTCGGCGGCGTACTCGTCGTGGAGCTGCGTCTGTCGTCGGTCCGTATGATTCACGTCGATTCCTGAGATCGTCACGGTACCATATGGGCACCGTGAATCAACGACGATGGTCCGTGGCCGCCTGTCTGGCGGTCTACACGGCGGCGAGCCTGTTCATCGGACGTCACGTTCTCGCGCACGTCTCGACCGTCATTGCGAACGACCTCGGCGATCCCATCTTTACGACGGCCATTCTTCACTGGATCGGACACCACGTGCCGTACACCGACGCGTGGTACCAACTGCCGATCTTTTATCCCTCCCGCGACGCGCTGACGTTTTCCGAGCATCTGCTGGGCATCGCAGTCGTGGCCACGCCGATCGAATGGCTGACCGGCAACGCGGTCGTCGCCTACAACGTCACCCTGGTGCTGTCGTTCGCGTTGTGCGCGGCGGCGATGTTCGCGCTGGCGTTCCGCCTGACACGCAGCGTGCCGGCCGCCTTCATTGCCGGCCTCGCGTACGGCTTCGCGCCATACCGGATCTCGCAGTTGCCGCACATCCAGATGGAAGCGGTGTGGTGGGCGCCGCTGGCGTTGCTCGGCCTCCACGCGTACCTCGATACCGGCCGTACGCGATGGCTGGCACTGTACGGAATCTCCTGGATGCTGCAGGGAGCGGCGAACGGCTACATGCTGATCTTCCTGTCAGTGCTGGTCGGTGTCTGGACGCTCTGGTTCGTGGTCCTGCAGCGCCGCTGGCGCGAGCTGCCGATGATCGCGGCGTCCACGGCGATCGCGGTACTGCCGCTGGCGCCGATCCTGTTCCGGTACGTCCAGGCCCATCGCGTGTACGGCATGGTGCGCAACCTCGAAGAGATCAAGTTCTTCAGCGCCGACATCGCGGCTGTCGGATGCGCGCCTGGTCTGCTCTCGATCTGGGGCTGGGTTCGCGTCGGTTGCCGCGCCGAAGGCGAGCTGTTCCCGGGCGTGGCGCTGTTTGCGCTGTTCGTGGCGGCGATGATCACCGTCTTCAAGTCCGGGCCGCCGTCCGCACCCGCGTCGCGATGGGTGCGCCGCGCGTCGCGGCTCCTCATGGCTGCCGGTCTCGTCTACGGCGCGATCGCGGTGAGCGTCTGGCGACTGGGCCCGTGGTTCTATCAGCTTGGCCCGCTGCACATCACCGCATCGTCTGCCGCCAAGCCGGTGCTGGTGAGCGTCTGTTCGTTCGTGCTGGCCATCGCGATTCCGCCGGGCGTGCGCCTGGTCGCGCGGCGCGCGTCGACCATGAGCTTCTACGTGCTTGCTGCAGTGCTGATGTGGGTGCTTGCGCTCGGGCCGCGGCTGCGGTTCATGGACAACTCGATCGGCTATGACGGTCCATACGACTTCGTCCTGCTGCTTCCCGGGGGAGACGCGCTTCGTGTACCTGCCCGTTTCTGGATCGTGGCCGTGCTGTGTCTGGCGGTCGTCGCGGGGTTGTTCGTCGCCGACGTCCTCAAACGACGGCAGGGACGGTCCGCCACCGTCTTCGTCGCGCTCGTCGCGCTGTGCGTCCTCGCCGACGGGTGGGTCAACGCGATTCCAATCCAGCCGCTGCTGCCGAACGTGCCGAACCCGGTGGCGCTTGCCGGAAGGACCGTGCTGGAACTGCCGATGGGCGGCGACTACCCGGACATTGCCGCGGAGTATCGGGCGGTGATGGGTGGCTGGCGCAGCATCAACGGTTACAGTGGCTTCAATCCCGCCTACTACCCGTTCCTGACCGCAGCCGCGAACGACCATGCCGCGGAAATGTTCGAACCGCTCCAGGATCTCGGGGAGCTCGAGGTCGTCGTCCGTCGTGACGCGGTGGAGGATCGGGAGCTGCTGAGCGCGCTGCCCGGCGTGATCAAGATTGGTGAGGACGACAACTTCACGCAGTTCCGGCTGCCGGAGAAGCGTGACCGCAAGTACGGGACAGGCCAGCGCGTGCCGATCGCGGCGGTGTCGTCGACCTGTTCACCGACGGCCCTCGGGCGCACCATCGACAACCGGACGTCGACCGAGTGGATCTGCGGGCCTGAGATGTCGAGGCAGGAACTGCTGATTGATCTTGGCAGCGCACAGGAGACCGGCGGCATCCTGTGCAATGCGACGTTGGACAAGGACGTGCCGCGGCAACTGATCATCGAGACGTCGCTCGACGGCGCCTCGTGGACACCGGCACGGCAGGGGAGTGCCTGGGGCGCAGCGATCGCCGCGGCGATGCGCAACGAACAGACGCTGCCGATGTGGTTTCCCTTCGAGCCGCGCCAGGCGCGTTACATCAGGCTGGCCCGGCCGGCGCAATCGGAGGAGTACTTCTGGCGGGTCACCGAGCTCGAAGTATGGACGAAGTGATCCTCAGTGCCACTCGTTGTTCTCCTGCGCCGCTTGATATGTGGGCTCGGTCAGCCTCGACGGCGCCCAGCCGGATTCGCTGTCACGTCCCTTGCGGGCTTCGTCGCCGCCGGTTGCGGGACCGGGCAGCAGGTTGTTGAGGATCGTCATCACGTCCGCGAACAATTCGGGCGCAACCGTCCGCGCCAGGATCGCGAGCTTTGCCTGCATCGTGATCACGAGCTCGGCGTCGCCATGCCGGCAGGCGCCGATGATCTGCCGCGCGGCGCGGCGCGCGTCGATGCTCGCCAGCGGCAGCGAGTCCGAGATCGCGAACCACGCATACTCCTGCGGCCGCTGTCCTTTGAACATGGCGTTCACCGGCGAACCGGTGCGCATGAGACCCGGACAGACCGTGGTCACCGTGATGTGCTCGCGCGCGAGCTCCGCGCGCAGGCCGTCGGACAGCCCGACGAGCGCGAACTTGCTCGCCGAGTAGGGCACCAGGTGGGGGACGGCGATGCGCCCGCCGATCGACGAGATGTTGACGATGCGCCCTTCACCCTGGCGGCGCATGTGCGGCAACGCGGCGACCACCATGTAGAGCGGTCCCCAGAAGTGCGTGGCCATCGCGTCTTCGTAGTCGCCCAGCTTCATGTGCCCGAGCGGTCCCACCTGGATGATGCCGGCGTTGTTGATGAGCACATCGATGCGACCGTAGCGTTCGATCGCCTGCGCGACCGCGCGCTCGGCGTCGTAGCGGCGCCGCAGGTCGCCGGTCACGGTGAGCACGTCCGCGAACGGCTGCCGCGTGCGGATGTCATCGGCGGCGCGGTCGAGCTCGGCTTCGTCCCGCGCGATCAAGGTCAGGCGTGCCCCTTCGTCGGCGAGTTCGCGCGCGAGGACCAGGCCGAGGCCGCGGGATCCGCCGGTAATCACGACCGATTTCGACCCGAAATCGTACGCGTCCCGGCGCCGCCAGGCCTGCGCCGCCAGGAGGGCGCCGGCGCCGACGCCGCTGAACATGAGGGCCTTTTTCTGGGTTGCGGTGAGTGGCATGGGATGGCTCCGCGGTAAGGCACGCAACGCCCGTTCCCGCCTTCGCATTCGGGGCCAGGGACGCCTATACTCTCGCGCCATGAAGCTCTACCGCTTGGCCGTCGGCGCCACGCTGGTGCTGGCGCTCGCGCCGGTCACGGCGCAGACCCCGCTGCC
>DATJEU010000107.1:0-14982 GCA_035496255.1 Vicinamibacterales bacterium | reverse complement strand
ACGCGTTGAATTCTGCGTCGGCGCAGGCTGCTGTGCCGCAGCGGGGACAGCGCCCAACGCGGCCACGATCACCCCGCAACACAAAGTACGCACTGACACGAACGCCTCTCTTTTCCGGTCGAAACGAAGCATGCCGCTCGGCCTAGACCCCTAGTCCTGGCGACCCGGCTCCAAGCCGGACGCAGGAGCCGTGACTCCATTATTCACATCTGCGGCTGAAGTGGGTACCAGGCGCCCGCGTCCGCCGCGACTGATCTGCCCACCTTTTCGGCCCGCCGAGCGGGCTTCATCAGGCGTCCACTCGTGCGCCGTGCCCTTTTCATGGGCCGCGCGTCCGCCTTTGCTGGCAATTTCCCGCTGTTTCTCGGGGGACATCGATGCAAACCCGCGACGTTCTTTACGCACTCCGTCCACAGTACTCCTCCTGGTCACGGTCGCTCGCGCGAGGGAGCCCGGCGGCGACGGGCGGCTCGGCTACAAGGCGTGTGCCAGCCCGGCCAAAAGACCACCTTCAACAATCACCGTATTTCGAAGGTTTTGGCGAGGCCCGCTCCGCTCGATCGTCGCAGCATGACGCGGAACCCTACAGTAGAGGTTGAAAGTTGTACGGTTCGACATCGATCGCGCGATGGGAGATAACATCGGGAAATGGATGATTGCGCTCCCTCGCCGCAGGCGCCCGTTGCCAACAAGACGGGCCGCATCGTGCACTGCGTGAAGTTCCAGAAAGACATGCCCGGTCTCGACACCCAGCCGTGGCCGGGAGAACTCGGTCAGCGCATCTTCGAGAACGTCTCCGCTCAGGCGTGGAAGATGTGGGAAGACCGCCAGAAGATGATCCTCAATGAGTACCGGCTGATGCCCTGGCAGAAAGAGGCGCAGGAGCTCATGGCGCGCCACATGGAGGACTTCTTCTTCGGCGCCAGCGCCGCGTTGCCTCCCGGCTACGTGCCGCAGCAGACCAAGTAGGCCGCCGGCTGGCGGTTGCGCCCGCGGCTTGGCGGCTGGCGGTCGGCGGTTGCCCGCATCGCTGATGTGGTGCGGACCTTGTCCGGTCCGCGAGGCGAGTGACAACGCTGACTCCACAGTCCGCCGTTACGGCAGCACCGCCAGTTCGCGTTCAATCGTGAAGTGGAGGCGCGCATGCGCCTCCCGCAGCGCCCGTTCCACCGCCATCGCCGTGTCCCCGCGCGCGAAGATGAATCCCAGGTAACTCCGGCCCTCCGGCAGCGGCAGGAGCAACGCATCCTGTTTCGCGGTGATTTTCACGTCATTGATCAGCGATACGGCACGAGCCGCCTCGACGCCGTCGACACCGCGGAACACGCCGCGTGCAGGAATCGGAATCATCATGACGCCTGACGCAGCTGTCTCGCGCTGAATCCCTCGAACATCCTCACCGGCCGCGTGGCGCAACAACACCTCTTCGAGCGACGCGTCGTCCCCGAATCGCAAGGCGCGGGAACAGAGGCCGCCGATCGGCCGCGCCGCAACTTCCAGCACGAAGACGCCACGATCGTTGACGCGGCACTCGGCGTGAACCGGTCCATGGCGCAGTCCGAGTGCCAGGGCCGCTTCGCTGACCGTCTCGACGATCAGCTGCTGCACCGACGCTGCGGCGCGGGATGGTGTCACGTAGATGGTCTCTTCGAAGAACGGGCCATCCAGCGGATCGGGTTTGTCGAAGATCGCGAACGGCGTGAACACGCCATTCGTGAGCACGCCTTCCACCGCGAACTCGCATCCCGGAATGAACGATTCAATCAGCATGACCTCGTGCACGGCGTCGCGCTCGCCCCGGATATCGTCGGCGTGCAGGAGACGTCTGACGCGATCGAGCGCGGCCCGGCACTCGTCAGGCGTGTCGACGCGAATCACACCGCGACTGCCAGACAGCGCCAGCGGCTTCACCACCGCCGGGTACGACGCGGCGGTGGCGATCGATTCCGCGTCGCTGCCGCTCGGCACGATATCGAACGCTGGCGTGAGGAGGCCGGCGCTTCGCCATGCCTGACGTGCCGCCAGCTTGTTCCTGCTGCGATCGGCAGCATCCGGCGGGTTGCCAGGCAGGCCAGCGCGTGCAGCGAGGTGCGCGGCGAGCACCGTCGGCCGATCACCAACGGCGATCACGCCAGCCGGGGGGTCGCCGAGCGCGTCGAGCACCCGCTGAGCGGATCCTTCAGGGTCCTGGAACCGAATCGGAATCGCGTCGTCGTGCCAGGGATCGTCAAGGTGATCGCATCGATCGCTGGCGATCACGAGTCGCACGCCGAGAGCGCGCGCCGCCTCGCCAAACGACCGGATCTGATACCCGGTCGTCGTCGCAAGCAGGACGATGGTTCGCTGGCGCTCGTCGGGCACGACCGACGCATCGCGCGTCACAGATGGAATTCCGCCGGCTCGGCGCAGCAGTACCACGGTTCGCTGATGTAGGCGGGCGACTTTGCCGGCACCGCCGGCAACGGTGGCGCCTGGCGCCCGCTGTGCGCATGAGCCACGTCCCAGATGGCCGCGAAGGCGTCGCGACGGCCCGCATGGCCATCAGAGGCTATCAGCGCCATCACCTGCTGCTGCAACGCATCGACGGCCGGATCCGCGTGATGCCACGGATACGTCAACGAGCCAGGGTCGAACGCACCGACCATGTCTCGAATCTCCGGCAGATCGAGAAGCGCCGACCGGGACGTGATCAGAAGCCGGATGGCCAGTTGGATCGGCGCGACCTCCTCGATCAATCCCAGCGATGCGATTGTGCGGAGCAAGTCGAGATAACCCTCGCGATCGGTCCACGGCGTGAACGCCACGAACGTCGGCGACAGCGCGAGTCCGGCGGCACGACAGAGCCCGACCGCCCGTTCGAAGTCCGCACGCGTGTGCCCCTTGCGCAATCGTGCAAGGACGCTGTCGTCCACCGATTCCACGGCGCTCGTGACGAACAGGCAGCCGGTGCGCGTCAGAACGGGAAGCAGATCGGCATGCGTCAGCAGATGCTCGATCTTGATCGTCACGTCGTAGCTGACGCCCGGGTGGTCGATCGCCAACTGCTCGACGAGGCGCCGGGCATGAGTGGGACCGTTGAAGAAATCGGGATCACCGAACGAGATGTGCTCGGCGCCCGCCTGGATCTGCGCGCGAATGTCGGCCATCACGACGTCGATCGGAACGACGCGGAATGCACCCTGGTAAACCGGAACGATCGGACAGTGACGACACAGATGCTTGCAACCACGGGTGGCATCCGTGTTTCCCACGATCCGCTGTTGTCCGTCGGGCATGTGCAGGGACGCATACGCCGCGAGCGGCGCAAGCCCTTGCCGGTCCGGCTGGATGAACGCCAGCCGTGGCACAGTGGACTTTAGGCTTTCGGCTTCGGGCTTTCGGCCTTCGGCTTTGGCATTTGGGAGTTGGGCGTTGATTAGGAGTTGGGAGGTCGGAGTTGCCTGGGAGTTGCGAGCTGGGAGTTGGGAGTTCGCGATCCGCACCAACTCCTCTTCCGCCTCCGGCCCGATCACGTCGTCCACTCCCCGTTCGCGCAACCAATCCGCATTGAGCGGTGCATACAACCCGTACGCGGCCACGCGCGCGCGTGGATTGATGGACTGCACGCGCGTCAGCAGCGGTGCGGCCAGGCGCGTGGCGGTGTGCATCGGCAGGTAAAACGCGATGAGGTCCGCGGTGGCGATTCGATCGTCGTACAGTTCCTCACGCGACGCGTCGAGGCAGAAGACCTCGAGGCCCGCCCGCCGCAGCCACGCCGCCGGCGAGGCCAACCCGAACGGCTGGCGGCCGAGGTCATACGTCGAAATCAACAGCGCCTGCATCAATCAATGATAAAAGGTGTTCGATGACGACGACGACCATGCCGGCCGCGGATACGCGGTTTTTTGGGCATCCGCGCGGGGTGGCGACGCTGTTCTTCACCGAAATGTGGGAGCGCTTCAGCTATTACGGCATGCGCGCGTTCCTGCTCTACTACATGGTGGCGCCGGTCGCGAGCGGCGGTCTTGGCTTTTCGGATGCGCAGGGCGGTTCGTTGTACGGGACGTACACGGGTGCGGCGTGGGGTGCCGCGATCGTCGGCGGCATCGTCGCGGACAAGCTGCTCGGCCAGTACCGAAGCGTCCTGTATGGCGGCCTGTTGATCATGCTGGGTCACCTGTCGCTGGTCTTCCACCCGATCCCCTTTTTCTATTCAGGCCTCGCGCTGATCGTCCTGGGCACCGGGCTGCTGAAGCCGAGTGTCAGCACGCTGGTCGGCTCGCTGTATCCGCAGGGCGATCCGCGACGCGACGCCGGCTTTTCGCTCTTCTACATGGGCATCAATTCCGGGGCGCTGCTCGGCCCAATCATCGCCGGCTACATCGCGCAGCGGATCGATTGGCATCTCGGGTTCGGGTGCGCCGCGGTCGGCATGGCCTTCGGCCTCACGCAGTACGTGCTCGACCGGCGTCACCTGCAACCGGCGATTGAACGGATGGCCGCGGAAAAGGCACAACGCGCGGCGCAGGCAGTGGCCAGCACCAGTGGCGGCGGCTCGCTGTCGTTTACCGGCGGCGAATGGCAGCGCATCGTGGCGATCGTCGTCCTGTTTCTCTTCGCCACGCTCTTCTGGGCCGGCTACGAGCAGGCCGGCTCGACGCTGGCGCTGATGGGCGATCGCAACACGCGCCTCGAACTCGTCGGCGTGCCATTTCCTTCGTCATGGCTCCAGAGCCTGCAGCCGATCTTCGTGATTGCGCTGGCGCCTGTGTTCGCAGCCCTCTGGCTGAAGATGGGGCGACGCGAACCGTCGGTACCGGTGAAGTTCGGCCTCGGCCTCCTGTTCATGGGGCTCGCGTTCGTCATCATGATGCCGGCCGGCGCGGCCATCGATGCCAACACGGCGATCAAAGTCAGTCCCTGGCCATTGATCGCCTGGAACGTGTTCTCCGAACTGGCCGAGCTCTCGATCAGCCCGGTCGGTCTGAGCGCCATCACCAAGCTGTCTCCTGCGCGCATTGTCGGGCTGATGATGGGGGTGTGGTTCCTGTCGCTCTCGTTCGGCGACAAGCTCGCGGGATCGCTGACGGCCGTCATGGACCGGATGGCGCTGCACACGATGTTCGGCTGGAATGCGATCGTGCTGGTGGCCGCCGCGCTCGTCATGTTCGCGGTGGCCAGGCCGCTCAAGAGGTTGATGGGCGATCACGCATGAGTAATTGACGATTTACCGATTGACGAATGTGGGGGCAAGACGTGGCGCTCGAGAAGTACAAAGCCAAACGCGACTTCACGCAGTCGCCCGAACCATCCGGTGAGAAGGCACACACGTCGCCGGCCGGCCGCAAAGCGCGGTTCTTCTGCGTGCAGAAGCACCTCGCCAGTCATCTGCATTACGACTTCCGCCTCGAACACAACGGCGTGCTGCTCTCGTGGGCGGTTCCGAAGGGGCCGGCGATCGATCCGTCGATCAAGCGGCTGGCAATGGCCGTGGAGGATCATCCCGTCGACTACGGCGACTTCGAGGGCGTGATTCCTTCCGGCTATGGCGCCGGCATCGTGATGCTCTGGGATCGCGGCACGTGGGTACCCGAAGTCGACGACATCGAGGCCGCATTGAAGAAGGGCGACCTGAAGTTCACGCTGAACGGCGTGAAGCTCAAAGGGTCATGGGTGCTAGTGCGGACCAAGGGCGGCGGCTGGGGGGCGCGCGGCGGCGGCGATCGCTCGTGGCTGCTGATCAAGCACAAGGACGACTGGGCCGGCCCGATCGACATCACCGAATTCGCGCCGCTCAGCGTCAAGACCAAGGGAGATTTCGCCGATATCCTCGCGCAGGACAACCCCGACATCTGGCACTCGAATCGCCCCGCCCAGGGGGGCGAGGCTGGCGCGATGTTCGAGCGGATCATCGCGCGCGCGCTCGAGATGCGAGACACGGCCGTGGCGCGCCAACCGGAGAGCGCCGCCGCTCGGAAGCGTTCTACACCGGTAGCGAAATCAACGCGCACAACGGCCGCCAAGCCGCGACCGACCACGACGCGCGTTGCCAAGCCGCGGAAGACGGTGAAGACTGCGAAAGCAAAGGGCACCAGGCGTTCGCGCTAGCCCGGCGTCGCGGAACTGCCGGCGCAATCACCCCGTCTCGCACCCTCGTCTCGCACCCCCGTCTCGCACCCTCGTCTCGCACCCTCGTCTCGCACCCTCGTCTCACACCTCCGTCTCGCACCCCCGTCTCGCACCGTCCGCTTCCGTCAACAGTCGTGCGCTCAGCACCGACCAGACGGCAAACGACAGGCGCCGTCGATCGTGCCGCGCGATCTCGGTACACCAGAAGCGTCCGAGCACGGTCGCGACATCAGCGGGCATCGAGCCGAGCTCCAGCGGTTCCTTGTGTTCAGCGGCGTAGCGCGTGAGCGCTTCCGCCGACGGCCGTCCGGTGTTGGCGATGACGACGTCGACAGGGCGATCGATGGCGTGCGACACCCATCGCACCGCGTCGGCCGCGGTGAATCCGCGCATGCCGCGGCCCTCGGTGAGGAGGTTCGCGATCAGGATGATCGGTCCGCGCATCTCGTGCAGCGCCTCGCGCACCCCACGCACCAGCAGCGGCGGCATCAGGCTGGTGAAGAAGCTTCCGGGACCGATGACCACCGCGTCGAACGAGCGAATGGCGTTCTCGACGGCTTCGTGGATGCTGACGTCGGGCTCGAGCCACAACCGCTGGACCCGTTTACCGGTTGCCTGCCGTTGATCGACTTCGACTTCGCCGCGCGTCTGGGTGGCGTCTGCGTACTCGGCGACCAGCGATGCGGGCTCGACGCTGACCGGCCAGACGCGACCGCGGCATCCGAGCAAGCCGCGGAGCCCGTCGACCGCGGCAAGAAAGTCGCCGCTGTACTGCTCCATCATCGACAGCAGCAGGTTGCCGCCCGTGTGACCGGCGAGCCGGTCGTGCTGCAGCGTCGGCAGCCGCGCCAGCAGCACGCGACGGGCTTCCCCTTCGTTGCGGGCGAGCGCGAGCGCGCACTTGAGGACATCGCCCGGCGGCAGCACGCCGAGTTCGTCGCGCAACTGGCCCGAGCTGCCGCCGCTGTCGAACATCGTGACGACGGCATTGACGTGAAGCCACGGGTTGGTCTTCAGCCCGCCGAGCAGGCTGGGCAGCCCCGTCCCACCGCCGACGCAACCGATGTTCAGCTCACGCAACTGCATCGGCCCATTCTACGTAAACTACAATCGCTCCCATGACTGAGTCGTGGCGCCCCGCAGCCGACGCCGTCGCCGCGCAACTGCGAACCATCTTCGGTTCCCGCCTTCGCTCGCTTGTGGCCTACGGACCGTGCATCGACGGCGTCAACGCGCCGCTGACGTGCCTGGCACTGGTCGACAGCCTCACCATCGCCGACCTGGATGCCTGCGCCGCGCGTGCCGGCGCCTGGCGCCGTACCCGCATCGCCACGCCGCTGATGCTGCCACTGACGGAATTCGAACGGTCGCTCGACGCGTTTCCGCTCGAATACGGTGAAATCCTCCGGGCGCACCGCACCGTCTGCGGCGAGGACCTCCTGAGCACGGCGACGATCGACGCCGACGACCTCCGGCGCGCGTGCGAATCGCAGGTGAAGAGTCACCTGCTGCACCTCCGACAGACCTATGTGGAAGCCGGCGGCCGCCCGGCCGCGATTGCCGATCTGGTCACGGCATCGGCGCCGGCATTCAGTGCGCTGCTGCGGAACGTCGCCCGCCTCTCCGGCGTCCATTCCTCCAGCAGGATGGACGCGACCCTTCAGGGAGCTCGAACGGCCGGCATTTCCGAACGACTCATCGCCGACGTGGTCGCCCTCGAACACCCTGCCGGTCTTCCGACGTCCGATTCCGCCCGGCTGTATCCGGAGTACCTCGCCGCCGTCGAACGGCTTGCCCAGGTCGTCGACGACTGGCGCGCCACATAACGATGCTCAATCATCTCGGCGCCCGGATGCTGGCGTGGTGCTGGCTTCTGGTGCTCGCCGCCGCGGCCACTGCGCACGCCCAGCCACAGCCACCCGAGCTGACGCAACCGGTGAACGATTTCGCCGGCGTGATCGATGCGGGCAGCGCATCAGCCATCGAAGCGCAGATCCGCGCGCTGCAGCAGGCCAGCGGTGACATCGTGGTCGTCGCCACCATCGACACCTTCAAGCCGTACGGCACCATCGAAGAGTACGCGGTGAAGATGTTCGAGAACCATGGCCGCGGCATCGGACAGAAAGGCAAGGACAACGGCCTGCTGGTGCTGATCGCCGTGCAGGATCGGCGCGCCAGGATCGAGGTCGGTTACGACCTCGAGTCGTTCGTCACCGACGGGTATGCCGGCCAGACGATTCGTCAGGACATGGGCCCGGCGTTCGCGCAGGGACGCTACGGTGCCGGCGTGCTCGCCGGCGTCTCGCGGCTCGTCGGCCGCATCGCCGAAGGGCGCCAGGTCACGTTGCAGGGCGTGCCGCAGCGACGCCGGCAGCCCAATGACTCCGGTGCCGGCCAATTCGGCATGATCGGTCTGTTCTCGCTGTTCATGCTCGTGAACGTCATCATGGCGATCGTGCGTCGCGGTCGCCGGCGTCGCTCCAGCTGGTGGGGCGGCCCGTTCGGAGGCTGGAGCAGCGGCGTCGGTCCGTTCGGCGGTGGATTCGGCGGCGGCGGGTCCGGTGGTGGTGGCGGCTTCGGCGGCGGCTTCGGCGGCTTCGGTGGCGGCAGCAGCGGCGGCGGCGGCGCGTCAGGCGGGTGGTAGTCGTTGATTCTGGATTCTTGAATCGTGATTCGTGATTCTTGAGTCCTGAATGCGGCACGACACCGACGAATGGCGGATCCCTATTCAACAATCACCAATCACGAATCACGAATCACACGTTGAGGTGAAAAGGCCATGCGCGCAGCGATGCGGAAGGTAACGTTCTTCGCGGTTGTGATGACAGCGGCGGTCGGCCTGTCCGGGTGCTCCTACAACCGGTTCGTCGGCCAGGAAGAGGCCATCAAGACGCAGTGGGCTCAGGTCGAAAACCAGTTGCAGCGCCGGAACGACCTGATTCCGAACCTGGTGGAAACCGTGAAGGGCTACGCGCAGCAGGAGCGCGACGTGTTCGGCCAGATCGCCGACGCCCGGTCGAAGCTGTCGGGGGCGCAGAGCGCCAATCCCGGCGTGCCCACCGAACAGAAGATCCAGGCGGCGAACGAGCAGAGCGCGGCGCTGGCACGGCTGCTGGTGGTGGTCGAAAACTACCCGCAGCTCCGCTCGAACGAGTCGTTCAACCGCCTGATGGACGAGCTCTCCGGAACGGAGAACCGGATCGCAGTGGAACGCATGCGCTACAACCAGCGCGTGCAGGAGTACAACGTGTCGCGGCGGAAGTTCCCCAGCAACATCACCGCGGGCATCTTCGGCTTCAAGGAGTACCCGCTGTTCAACGCGCCGCCGGAAGCGGAGCGGGTGCCGCGCGTCGATTTCGGCCGGTCCGCTCCGCAGCCACAGTCGCCGCCGCAGGGGCAGACGCGTTAGGCTTCTGTTCATGCTGCAAGTGGATGCACTGCTCCCGGAATTCGATCACGAGATCAGCACCACCCGGAAACTGCTGGAACGCGTCCCGGACGACAAGCTGTCGTGGACACCCCACCCGAAATCGATGTCGCTGGCCAGGCTCGCGACACACCTGGCCACCTTGCCCTGGTGGGGCGAAATGACGCTGACCCAGTCAGAGTTCGACACCGCCGGCGTGCCGACGCCCGCTGATGCGGCATCGCGCGCCGAGCTTCTGAGCCGGTTCGACACGAACGCGGCGAAAACACGCGCCGCGCTCGCCGACCGGAGCGATGCGGAGCTGATGGCGCCATGGTCGCTGAAGCGCAGCGGCCAGACGATCTTCTCGATGCCGAAGGCGGCCGTCTGGCGTTCGTTCGTCCTCAGCCACCTCGTCCACCATCGCGGTCAGCTCTCGGTGTATCTGCGCTTGCTCGACGTGTCAGTGCCGTCGATCTACGGACCGAGCGCCGACGAAGGCTCATTCTGAAGACCTGGGTCGCGGCTGGTGTCCTGTTCGCCGTGGTCGCCACCGCGAACGCCGGGGGCTACCGCTACGGCGTTTCCGATCAGGCGTTCTACATCCCGGTCATCCTGCGCGCGCTCGATCCATCGGCGTTTCCACGCGACGCCACGCTGATCGACGCACAGGGAAAGCTGATGCTCGCTGATGAGGCGATCGCCGGCATCGTTCGCGTGACCGGCCTCTCGCTCGAGCATCTCTTTTTCGCGGCGTATCTCCTGTCATTGGCGCTGATCTGGATCGCAATCGTCCTGATCGGCAACCGGCTGTACCAGCATCGCTACACCACGCTCGCGCTCGGTTTTCTCGTCTCGCTGCGCCATCGCATTCCGCGGACCAGTGCCAACAGCTTCGAGCCGTATTTCCATCCGCGCATGCTGGCGTTCGGGATCTGCCTGCTCGCTACCGCCGCGGTGCTGCGGCGCCGGCCGTGGACGGCCATCGTGCTCGTCGCGGTCGCCGCGCTGGTCCACATCACCACCGCTCTCTGGTTTGCGCTCCTCCTCGGCGTGGCGATTCTCTGTCTCGATCAGCGCCTCCAGCGGCTGCTGCTGCCAGCAGCAGTCGCCGTTGCGGCGGCGGCGGTCGCGGTGATTGCGTTCGGGCCGCTCCGCGCATCGCTCACGCGGATGGATCCGATCTGGCTGCAGGCAGTCGCCTCGAAGGACTCGCTGTTTGCGACCGAGTGGCCGCTCTGGCCGTGGCTCCTGAACCTCGGCCTGGTCGCCGTGATCCTGATCATCGAGCGCGGGCGAGTGGCAAGGGGTGTGGCGACGCCTGAGTCGCGCGCGCTGGTCTGGGGCACGCTCACGTTGACCGCCGTCTTCCTCCTGACGCTGCCGCTGGTCGCCGCCCGGTACGCGCTCCCGGTACAGTTGCAGATCTCACGGGTCTTCTGGCCGATCGACTTCATCGCCGCTGTGTTCATCGTCGGCGAGATCGTCGATCGCCACGCGCGCCGGGCGCTGGTGGGACTCGTCGCGATCGCGCTGATCGCCATCGGTCGCGGCACCTACATCCTCCGATTCGAGCGGGTGGCGCGTCCGCTGGTGGCCATTTCGCTGCCCGACACGCCATGGGAACAGGCGATGGCCTGGGTGCGGACGCAACCCACGAATGCTCACGTGCTCGCCGACCCCGGTCATGCGTGGAAATACGGCACCAGCGTTCGCGTCTCTGGTCAGCGAGACGTCTTCCTCGAGGACGTCAAGGACGCCGCCATCGCGATCTACTCCCACGACGTCGCGGCGCGCGTCGTCGAGCGTTCCGCGGCCCTGGGAGACTTCTCGACGCTGACGGCGGAGCGAGCCCGCGCGCTGGCGTCCGAATATCACCTCGACTTCCTCGTCACTGAAGCAACACTGCCGCTGCCGCTCGCCTACAGCAACCGGCAGTTCCACATCTATCGGTTAAGCTGAATCGATCGACGTGACCTTCGAGCCCTCGGCGTTCCACCCGCGCTTTACCGGCGGTCATAAGCAGACTCTCTACGCGTGGGCGAAGCCACGCCGCTTTCCACGACTGCCCGAGCCGGCCGTGCGCCTGTTCCAGGTCGCAACCGATGCGCAGGTGCTCGCGCACTGTCACTGGCACGAACGGCCGCAGGAACACCCGACGTTCATCCTGCTGCACGGGCTCGAGGGGTCGAGCCGCGCGCACTACATGGCGGGAATCGCGGAGAAGGCCTGGACCGCCGGGTGGAATGTGGTCCGCCTCAATCAGCGGAATTGCGGCGGTACCGAACATCTGTCGCGCGGGCTGTACCACTCGGGACTGACCGGCGATCCGCTGTTCGTGCTGCGCGAGCTGATCGAGCAGGACGGGATGCAGGCGATCGCGTTTGCCGGCTACTCGCTCGGCGGCAACCTCGCGTTGAAGCTCGCCGGCGAACTGGGCGAGGCAGCTCCGCAGGAGTTGAAAGCGGTGTGCGCGGTGTCGCCGACCATGGACCTCGGCCTGTGCGTCGCGGCGCTCGAACGCCGTTCGAACCTCGCCTACGAGTTCAATTTCGTCCGCAACCTGAAAGCACGGATGCGTCGAAAGGCCGCCGCCCACCCGGGCCTGTTCTCATTGGACGCGCTCCGCCGCGTGAGGACCGTGCGTCAGTTCGACGAAGCCTACACGGCGCCGCATCATGGCTTTCGTGACGCCACCGATTATTACTACCGCGCCAGCGCGATGCGGGTGCTCGATCGCATTGCCGTGCCCACATTGATTCTGACTGCCGAAAACGACCCGTTTGTACCGAGCGAGCCGTTCCGGAGTGCAGCCGTCACCGGCAACCGGCACGTGACCGCTGTGATCACGACAGAAGGTGGGCATTGCGCGTTCGTCGAACGCGGCGACGGCAATGGTTACGACGGCTATTGGGCCGAACGCGAAGTCGTCCGCTTCGCGAGCGCCCACGACGCCGCGTCGGTACAGGTCAGGCTGTATCCGTACGTGGAGTCAGCGCGCGGCTAGCCGATCCATCAGCAGCCTTCCGAACTCCGGCCCCTTCCCCTCCTCTTCGTGTTTGAAATACACGAAGACCTCCCTGCACGAGGCGGTCTTGTCGCGAATGACATCGGCCCAGCAATTGATATCCGCGGCTTGATAGCCCTCATCGCGAAGCCGGAAGTAACCGTAGTCGGCCGTGATCTCGACGGGCGTGGACAGTTTCTCGCTGTCGGCAACGCACAGCGCGAGGTTGCGCGCCCGCAGTCGTTGGTAAACCTCTTCATCCAGCCACGAGACGTGCCGGAACTCGAACGCAGCGCAGACGCGCGGCGGGAAGGTGTCGAGAAATGCGTCGAAGAGGGCGAGATCCTTCTTCAGGTTGGGCGGCAACTGAAACAGCAGTGCCCCCAGTTTCGGGCCGAGCGTCGAGGCCGTCTCCAGGAACTGCCGCACGCGATCGCCGCAGTCGCGCAGCCGCGCGTCATGCGTGATCCGCTTCGGCGCTTTCAGCGTCAGCCTGAACTGTTCCGGGGTCGCCTGAGCCCAGCCCGCGACGATCTTCTCCGTCGGCGTCCGGTAGAAGGTGTAGTTGATCTCCACCGTCTGAAACCGCTCGGCGTAGTAGGGCAGCATCTTCGCCGCCGGCAGCGTCGCGGGATAGAAGCTGCCCTTCCATTCCGGATAGTTGTAACCGGACGTCCCCACCCAGATCATTTTGTTAGAGTTAATCACATGAGGGGTTTCTGGTGGGCCGTGCTCGCGCTCGTAATCGTCAGCGGTTGTCGCCAGCCGCCGCCCGCCCGGCAGTACGAGCTGACCGGTCAGATCCTGGCGATCAAGCCTGACCGCAACGAGGTGATCCTCAAGCACAACGACATCCCCGGGTTCATGCCGGCCATGACCATGACCTACAAGGTCAAGGAGCCGGAGCTGCTGAACGGGCGCAAGGAAGGCGACATGGTGAAGGCGACGCTGGTCGTCGAAGAGGTCAAGGCCTACCTGTCGTCGCTCAATGTGACCGGCCACCAGCCGCTCGACACGGCGGCACCGGTCACCGACACGGCTCACATCCTTACGCCCGGCGAGCCGGTGGCCGACGCACTGCTCGTCGATCAGGGCGGCAAACCGATGCCCTTCTCGTCGTTGCGCGGCCATCGGGTCGCGCTCACGTTCGTCTACACGCGCTGCCCATTGCCCGACTACTGCGTGCTGATGGAAAAGAACTTCGCCGCCGTGCAGCAGGCGCTCGCCGCCAAACCGGAGTTGTCCGACGTGCGGCTGCTGACGGTGACGATGGATCCGGAGTTCGATACGCCGGCAGTGCTGAAGCCGCACGCGATCGACCTCGGCGCCAATCCGGCCGTCTGGACCTTTGCCACCGGCGATCCGAAGGAGGTCCAGCGCTTCGGCGAGCAGTTCGGCATCCATGTCGAACGCGACCCGACGAACAAGTGGCAGTTGATTCACAACCTGCGCACGGCGGTGATCGGTGCCGATGGCAAGGTCGTGAAGACCGAATCGGGAAACTTCTGGACGCCCCCCGAACTCGTTGCCGACCTCGAAAAGACTCCCGCTCCCGCGCGCTGACGCGGTCGAGCCGCCGGGGCTCGAGCTGACCGCCGGGGAGCGGCGCGTCATTTCCGCGCTGCGATCGCCAACTGCTGTCCAGCGGTGGCTGAATCATCTTCCCTACAATGCCGAGCGCGGCGGCGAGACGCTGCGATCATTCCGCGGTGTCGTCCGAACCGGCACGGCACACTGTCTCGAGGCCGCGCTCTCGGCCGCGACGATTCTCGAGCAGCATCGCTATCCGCCGCTGGTCCTCAGCTTCGAGTCGATCGACCTGCTCGATCACGTGATCTTCGTCTATCGGACGCCGACGGGATGGGGTTCGGTGGCCCGATCCCGCGACCCCGGGCTGCACGGCCGCAGGCCCGTGTTCCCGACGCCGCGCGCGCTGGCGCTCAGCTACTTCGAGGAGTACGTGGATCTCACCGGCGGCATCAAGGCGTACGCCGTCGTCGATCTCCGTGTGCTCGGCAACTACGACTGGCGGCTGTCGGACAGGAACGTGTGGAAGGTCGAGCAGTTACTGCTCGATTGGCGGCACCGCAAGATCGCGTACTCGCAGGACCGTCTCGATCGCCTGCGCCGGCGGTACCGGCAGTTCTACGAGAGGCGCGGCTACAAGCCCTGGAAGTTCTACGAGCGCCGTGACCGGTGGACGGAGCTGCCGCCGGAATTCGCACGCCGGGGGTAACGGAGGGGACGGAGGGAACGGTTCAACAGGAGAAACGGAGAAACGGCGACGAACGGAGCACAATGGGTGGTTGGGGCGTACGAGCGGTTGCTGGCTGGCGGCCCGCATGGCGGGCCGCATCGGATCGCGCGAAGGGGCCACACGCAAGTCGCGCGTGATTCGTGGGCGGTTCGCGGGCGACCCCTTCACGCGATCAGGCCGCCGCAGGCGGCCAGCCAGCAACCG
>DATJEU010000106.1:0-49103 GCA_035496255.1 Vicinamibacterales bacterium | reverse complement strand
GGATCCGATTCGAAGAACGCGTTCAGTTCGGTGTGCGGCACGGTATCGCCGAAGGCCGCAAAGGTGCCGTGTGCGGCAATCTCACGGGCCGCCTCGAGAAATCCGGTCCACGCGGTCCGTGCGAGCGCGCCGCCGACGCTGATCCGGCGGACGCCAACTGCCGCGAGCTGCGCAACCGTCGCGAAATCGCCGCCGACCAGCGCGTTGACCGGCTTGGGCGCGACCGCACGGACCACTGCTGCCATCGCATCGAGATCGCGAATGCCGGGGGCATACAGGCAATCCGCTCCCGCGGCAGCATAGGCCGTCAGCCGGCGGATGGTTTCTTCGAGATCAGGCCGGCCGGCGATGAAGCCTTCCGATCGGCCGACGAGCAGGACGCCCGTACCGCTGCGGTCGATGGCCTCACGCGACGCTCGAATCCGCGCCACCGAGAGCTCGAACTCGAACAGGGGGTTCGCGGTGTCGTCTGACGAGTCTTCAATGGAAAGGCCGGCGATGCCGGTCTCCGCGGCTTTGAGCACGTTCACGGCCACGTCCTCCGGCGCGACGGCGAATCCGCCTTCGAAGTCGGCGTTCACCGGCACGTCGACCGCACCGGCCATCATGCGCAGGTGCGCAAGCATCTGCTCGAGCGTCACGCCGTGATCCGGCCGGCCTTCGGCCCATGCCGCCCCCGCACTCGTCGTCGCCAGCGCCTTGAAACCGAGCCGCACGAGAGCACGCGCGGTCCCGACGTCCCACGGGTTGGGGATGACGAAGCAACCGGATTGGTGGAGCTGATGGAAGGTCCTGGTGTGTGGATGCATGGATGGTGTCAGGAGTCAGGAATCAGGAATCAGGAATCAGGGGTCGGGGCAGGAGTCAGGTTTGAGACACTAAGGTTTATACATCGGCCAGTGTGAGCGGGCGGGGTTGTTTGCCGTCGATATCGGTAATGCCGTATTCGGCGGCCAGCGCCGCAACCACGAGCCATCGGCCGCTGAACCGACTGACGGCAGGATCAGCGGCAAGCGCCGCGACGACACGGCCGGTGAACTCAGGGCTTTCCGAGTTCGAGAGGTCGAGATACTGCGCAAACTGCATCACTGCCTCCGTGCGCACGAGGCCCGGGTACAGCGACACGGAGGTCACACCGTGCGGCTGGAGCTCGTGCGCCATGTGCGCCGCCATCTTGTCGGTCGCGGCCTTCGACACACCGTAGGCGACGTTGCTCTGGTGCTTGTGCGCCGCCCAGTGCGACAGGTGGACGATGAGGCCTCGCGCGGCAGGGACCATCAGCTGCGCGGCGTGTTGACTCGCCACATAGCCGGCGCGGACCCCGGCGTTCATCATCGCGTCCCAGCGCCACGCCGGCTGTTGCCAGAACGGGTTCGGCCAGGTGAACTGACCGTTCTCCATCATCCGTTCGTAACCACCCCACACACCGTTGACGAGCACGTCAAGCGTGCCGCGCTCCTCACGAATCCGGTCGAACACGGCTGCCACCTGCCCGTCGTCCGTGTGATCGCACGCGATGCGCGTGGCCGCGGCCGGCAGCGTAGCGCCGGCGATCGACCGGCCGGTCGCGTAGACGGTCGCGCCGGCATCCGCGAGCGCCTGCGCGACGCCCCGGCCGATCCCGCGGCTCGCCCCGGTCACCAGGACGATCATTCCAGCCTCCAGATGGCCGGTCCATAGCGCAGGACCGGCCCTACAGGTACGTGTAGGCCGGTCTTGCTCTGTAGACCCGCCTAATAGAAATCATGAGCGTCAACCGAGGCGCCGCCTTGAATCGCTTCGAGCCGCTCGGCGCGGACGGAGAGCACGCCTTCCTGGTTCTGCAGCACGCCATCGACGATCAGGAATGGCTGTTTGACGACGGCCATCCGCTCGCGGTCGAACAGGTCGGGACGAATGATGACATTGGAGATGCCGGTCTCGTCCTCCAGCGTCAGGAACACGAACCCCTTCGCCGTGCCGGGACGCTGCCGCGTGATCACCATGCCGGCCACGCGCACACGTCTCCCATCGCGCGTCCGCGAGAGATCCGCGGCGCGGACGATGCCGCGCAGCGCCAGCTCCTCACGCCGCAACGCCATCGGATGCGGACCGATCGTCAGGCTGGTGCCGGCATAATCGGCCTGGAGCCGTTCGTGCGAGTCCATCGGCGAAAGCGGGCTGGCTGGCGGCTCGGAGCCCCCGGCTGGCGGCTGGCGGCTGGCGGCTGGCGACATTTGGGAGTTGGGAGTTGCGAGTTGGGAGTTGTCTCCATCCCCCTCGAACAGCTCGCCCGCCGGCTTCACCGCCCGCTCGACCTGCCACAAGGCGCTGCGGCGTTCATTGGTGAACGCATTGAGCGCACCGATATCCGCCAGCGTCGTCAACTCGTCGCGGCGGAGGCCGGTGCGCTGCACCAGTTGCTCGATCGAATCGAAACGGCCAACCGGCTGGAGCTGCACGGTCCAGTCGTGCGAGCAGATGTTGCAGTAGTACCTGCGAGTAGGAGTCAGGCGTCGGGAATCGGGAATCAGGGTGGTCTCAGGCGTGATTCCTGATTCCTGATTCCTGATTCCTGATTCTGTCACTTCAATCATCGACTCATCGTCACACCCGCACTTCGCACACAGCGGTGGCGGGGCGCTCGTCGTCGTGCGGTCGATCGTCGCCATCGCCTGACCTGCTTCCTTGCGTAAGCCGTTGACATACATGAGACCGAGGCGGATGGCGCCGTTCGCCTCGACGCGGCACAGCCAGTCGGATTGCTGCACGTCGATCGGGTGAAACCGTACGCCGCGCCGCTGCGCGTCCTTGACGAGCGAGGCTGGGTGATAGAACCCCATCGGCTGGTTGTTGAGGAGCGCCGTATAGAACGCCGCCGGGTAATAGACCTTGAGATAGGCGCTCGCATACGCCAGCAGCGCGAAGCTGGCGGCATGCGACTCTGGAAAACCGTAGAGCGCGAACGACGTGATCGACTGGATGATGCGTTCCGCCGTCGCACCGATGATCCCGTTCCGCGCCATCCCCTCGCGCAGCTGCACCTCGATCTGCTTCATGCGCTTCTCGGAGCGCTTGAACCCCATCGCGCGGCGCAGTTCCTCCGCCTGGCCGCCGGTGAAGCCGGCGGCGACCATGGCCATGCGCAGCAGCTGCTCCTGGAACAGCGGCACGCCCAGCGTGCGCGCGAGCACGGGTTCGAGGCACGCATGCAGCGGTTCCACCGGCTCCTTGCCGGAGCGGCGATTGAGGTACGGATGCACCATGTTGCCGACGATCGGTCCGGGCCGGATGATCGCCACTTCGACGACCAGGTCGTAGAACTCCTTCGGCTTCAGCCGCGGCAGCGTCGCCATCTGCGCGCGCGATTCCACCTGGAACACGCCAATCGTGTCGGCCTTCTGCAGCAACTCGTAGACCTGCGGATCGTCCTGCGGAATGTGCGCGAGATCGAATGCGGCGGGCGGCGGGCGGTCGGCGGCTGGCGGCAGGCTTTCGGAGTTGGGAGTTGGGATTTGGGAGTTGGGATTTGTCGTGTTGACCAGCGCGATCGCATCCTGCAGCACCGCCATCATGCCGAGTCCGAGCAGATCGACCTTGACGATGCCCATGTCGGCGCAGTCGTCTTTGTCCCACTGAATCACCACACGGCCGGGCATGCTGGCCGGTTCGAGCGGGACCACCGAATCGAGCTCACCCTGGCAGATGACCATGCCGCCGGAATGCTGACCGAGGTGCCGCGGCAGATCCTGGATGCGCAGCCAGTGATCCGCGAACGTCTTCACGCGCGGCATGTCGAACGACATGCCTGCCGCGGCGAGATTCTTCCCCAGCGTCTCGTTGGGATCGGTGAACTCGAAGTTGTGCATCACCTTCGCCAGCCGATCGATCTCGTCGTCCTGCAGCGACAACGCCTTGCCGACTTCGCGCGCCGCACTCCGGCTGCGATAGGTGATGACGTTGGCGGTCATGGCCGCGCCGAGCCGTCCATATTTCTCGTAGACGTGCTGGATGACGCGTTCGCGGCGGTCGCCGCTCGGCAAGTCGAGGTCGATATCGGGCCACTCGCCGCGCTCCTCGGACAGGAACCGCTCGAACAGCAGGTCCATCTTGATCGGATCGACCGCGGTGATCCCGAGGCTGTAACAGACGGCACTGTTCGCCGCCGACCCGCGCCCCTGCACGAGGATGTCCTGCTGCCGGCAGAAATTGACGATGTCCCAGACGATCAGGAAGTAGCCGGCCAGTTCGAGCTTCTCGATCAGATCGAGCTCGCGGGCGATCTGCGCGCGTGCCTTGTCGTGATACGGGCGGAAGCGATCGTGCGCGCCGGCCTCGGCGATGTGGCGGAGGAACGACATCTCCGTCTCGTCATCGGGCACGGGGTATTTCGGAAAGCGATAGCCAAGATCGGCCATCGTGTATTCGAGCCGTTCGGCGAGCGCGGCGGTGCCGGCCAGCGCATCGGGGCGATCGGCAAACAGTTGCGCCATCGCCTCAGGCGATTTCAGGTAACGCTCGGCATTGCGCGCGAGCAGGCGTCCAGCCTGATCGAGCGTGGTCTTGTGATGCACGCAGGTGAGCACGTCGAACAGCGACCGATCGACCGGTTCCGCGAAACGGACGCCGTTGGCCGCCATCACCGGCACGCGGTACGCATTCGCCAGCGCGGTGAGGCCGGCGTTATCCGATTCCTGATCACGCAGGAGGTGACGCTGCAGTTCGACATACACATTGCCGCGTCCGAACAACCCGACGAGGCGATCGAGCAGGCCGCCGAGCCCGTAGTGCTTCGTATCGAGCAGCGGCCGTCCGCCGAGCGCGACCAGTCCGGTCGTGAACCCCTCGAACTCGTCGAGCCACAGCGCACCTTCTCCCTTTGCGGCGCGCATCTTCATTCGGGTCACAAGACGACAGAGGTTCTTGTAGCCTTCCGCGTGTGCGACGAGCACCGGCAGCTGCCAGCTGCCCCCTGCCTTCGCCGCGCGGCTGCCGGTGGCGATCGTCAGCTCGGCGCCGATGATCGGTGTGATCCCCGCGCTCTTCGCCGCGCGGTGAAATCGCGGCGCGCCATACACGCCGTCCGCATCGACCAGCGCCAGCGCCGGGTATCCGAGCGTGGCGGCACGCTCGACCAGTGTTTCCGGAAGCGATGCGCCGCGCAGGAAGCTGAACGCAGACGCCGCATGAAGCTCGATATACACAGGAGATTCTCGACAACGCCCAACTCCCAACGGTTGCTCGCCCAATTCCCATTTCTTTTTGGGAGTTGGACAACCGGCAGCCGCTGAGTGGGCGCTATCAATCGATCACACCCTCGAGAAACCAGTGATTCGAATCGCGTTCGCGGAAGACGCGATAGGTCGCGCCGTCCGCGAGCGTCACATCCCACTCGTCGCGATCCCATTCCCGGTCCGATTCCTCCCACCACACGCCCGATGTGCGCCACGGTCCGGCGCACTGCTCAACTCGTCCGCCGCCCAACCCACGTCGATCCGTCGTCACGCGCGCCGGCTTGCCGGCGTCAACATGGACGCGCGCCGGGATCGGCAGACGGAAACGGCGCACGGCGAGGATGGGAGCGCTCGAATTATTCGAGTCGTTCGCGTCGTTCAGGTCGTTCACGTTCGGGGCAAACGGGCGCAGCGCAAACGCGCCGGGCTGCCACGAATCGACCGTCGCGGGCGCGCCGCAGCGGCCGTCTCCCATCAGCGCGTGCAACCGGGCCATCAACGTGGAGATTTGCTCCGGTGACGGCAGCGGGCGCGTGATCAGCGAGTACTGGACGATCCGCGCCGGTGTCGGATCGACGGCGACCACCACGCGATCGATGGCGGCAGCCGGCGGATGCGATTCGAGGTCGAGGAGCGCCAGCGTGCGCAGCGTCCGGGCATCGCGGATCGGCGTCGGCAGTTGCAGCGTCCGCTCGTGCACCGGACGCGTGCCATCGGTGTTCTTCACCAGGTGCAGACGCAGATGCAGGACCGCCGCCCCGCGATCGCGCCGCTCGAGATGCCGCTCGAGCGGTTCCATCAACCGGCCAAGCACGAACGACAGCGGCTCGAGGCCGTCGATCGGCCATTCGAGATCGAGCGCCTGCTCGAACCGTTCTTCGGGAACCGAGGGGACCAGCGGCAGCGGATCGTCGCCCGCGGCCAGCCGCTGCCAGCGCACCCCCTCCTGCCCGAGACGCGCCGCGACATCTGCAGGGGGAAGCGCGACGAACTCTCCGAGCGTGCGCAACCCCCAGCGGCGGAGCGTCAGCAACAACTCGTTCGAGGCATTCGAATCGTTCGAGTCGTTCGTGCGGAGAACGGCGAGCAGTGCCAGCGGCAGCGGAGCAAGGCTCGACGCTTCCGTGCCTGGTTCGATCACGGTGACACCGGCGCGGAAGTGGACCAGCAAGCGTGCGGCGGTGCGGGTACCGGCGATCGCCACACGCACACGCAGATCCCGATCGGCGGCGGTCGCGCGGATCGCCGCGGCAATATCGTGACCATTGCCGAACAGCCGTTCGACGCCGCTCAGGTCGAGCGTGACCTCGCGGCGTTCACCTGCGCTCGGGCTGCCGCACACTTCGATGCGCGGCGAGAACTCGCGCGCAACCGCCTCGAGTGCGCCGGCCGGTGTCCCTTCCGCCGCGTAGAGCGCGCCAACCACGCGGCCTCACACACCAACGGATGTGACGCACCGCAGGCTGACTTCGCCATCGACCCGGCGACGCGGCGACGCGATCCGGCTCTGCACGTCGAGTGCGTCCAGCCGCCGGCTGCGATCGGAGTCACCCGTCCATGACGACCGGGCGGTCAACGACAGCGTGAGGCCGCCGGCACTGCGCGAGAGCGGCTCGGGCACGAGCAGCACGCACGCCGTGTCGCTTCCTTCGATCGCCCGCTGCACGCGCAGCCAGGTCGTGAACGGAATGCGTTTCAGGACGATCGGCGACACGTCGGCGAGATCAATCGCGACGACGCCGAACCCGCCGGCCTGCAGGACGAGATTGAGCGCCTTCAGCGCGCGATCGATCGTGCGGTCGAACAACCCCGAAGGCCCCGGGACGACACCCCATGAGTCCGGATGCTCCCGAAGCCCGGAATCCTGCAGCCTCGTGATCGCCTGGCCGCGAATCCATAACAGGCGGTCGAGCGCGATACCGGCCGCGGCCGCCGAGGCGACGTCGAGCCGATCGAACGTGTCCACGAGCGCGGCAATGTCACCGCGGCGCGTCGCCGCCGCCATCAATCGCAGCAGCAGCGTCGTCCGGCCCGCCGACCGTGGGCCGGCGATTTCGGAGAGCTGCCCGCGCGGCAGCCCTCCCTGCAGCGAGGCATCGAGCGTCGCGACATCCGTGGGTATGAGAGTGGATGGATCGACGCGCGGCCGGCTCCCCGGCATGAGTGGCGGCAACGCCGTCGTGAGCGTCCGGTCGAGTTTGCGGACCCGCAGAGCCGATTCGACGGTTGCGCGCGCAGGATTCGCCATATGTTCGCCTCGTGGCGAAAATATAACGAAACATGACGACTGGGATCAAGTTGAAAGATGCCGGGCGGGAGGGCGAAGCACCAATCAGGAATCTCGAATCTGGAATCAGGAATCAGGAATCAGGAATCACGAATAAGATCGTGGGGTTTCGTGAGTACCGCTGCGTCGACCGATCCCGAGATCACCCCTGTTCCCCCACCCACACCGGTCAACGCCCTGCGGCGTATCGCCGCAGCCCTCCATTACCGCGATTTCCGCGTGCTCTGGTGCGGCGCGTTCACGTCCACGATCGGGACGTGGATGCAGACGGTTGCGCAGAACTGGCTCGTACTGACCCTCAGCGGCACCGCGTCCGCGTTCTTCCTCGGCCTCGACTCCTTCCTCGCCGCGCTGCCGATCCTGCTGTTCACGATGGTCGGTGGCGTGTTCGCCGATCGTCACGACCGCCGCCGCCTGCTGCTGATGTCGCAGTGCATCCAGATGGCCACGGCCTTCACCCTGGCCGCGCTCGTGTACTTCAAGCTGGTGGTCATCTGGCACGTCCTGGCCTTGTCGGCGGTGACCGGCCTCGGCCAGGCCTTCGGCGGACCGGCGTACCAGTCGCTGCTGCCGTCGCTCGTCGCCAAGGAAGACGTCCCGAACGCGATCGCCTTCAACTCGATCCAGTTCAATCTCGCCCGCGTGATCGGGCCGCTGCTGGCCGGCGCCGCGCTCGCGGCGTTCGGGATGGTCGCCTGCTTCGGCCTCAACGGCCTGTCGTTCCTTGCCGTCATCGCGGCAATCCTCTCGCTGCACGTCCGGCACGTACCGGCGACCGGATCACCGCGCATGCGCCAGCAGTTCCAGACCGGCCTGCGCTTCGTGACCGACCGGCCGGCACTCATCGGTCTCGCCGTGCTCGGCTTCACGACGACGTTCCTGGGCAGTCCGTTCATGACGTTTCTGCCGCTGTTCGCGCAGGACGTCTTCCACGGCAGCGTGGGTCTCTACACGAAGCTCCTGGCCTGCGCCAGCGCCGGCGCGGTCACTGGTGCGTTGTACGTCGCGTGGAGCGGCCGATCTCCGCACATGGGACGCAAGCTGCTCCTGCTCCAACTGTTCTACGGGCTGGCGATCCTTGCCTTCGCCGCCATCCACGTCCTGTGGCTCAGCGCGATCGTCCTGTTCGTGGCGGGAGCCTGCATGGTGATGGTCACCTCGTTCCTGCTGTCGCTGGTGCAACTGAACGCGCCGAACGAGGTTCGTGGCCGCGTCATGAGCATCTACATGGTGGCGTTCCGTGGCGGCATGCCGCTGGGCAGTCTCGTCGCCGGCGCGATCGCGAGCCGGCTGTCTGCCCCATTCGTGTTGACGATGAATGGCGCCCTGCTGAGCCTGGTGGCGGCATGGTTCCTGCTGAAAAGCCACGGAGTGCGTGACCTGTAGAACCTTCGCTCCCCTCCTCGCCGGTCTCCTACTGATCGTGGCGACACCGCTGGGTGCGCAAACGGCCGCCGGCGATCCCACAACTTCCCAGACCCAGTCAACGCCGAATCTTGCGGTCAAGGAACAGCCAGGTGTCATCGACCGGGCGCGCGCGTGGGCCAAAGACAAACAAATCATCGAGCGCCTGCAGGGCGACGTCGATGGCTGGTACCCGCGATTAGGCGGGCTGAAGCGCGGGAGCGGCTTCGGCGGCGGCCCCGGCTACCGGACGCACGTGCTCGACGGCCACGTGCTGCTCGATGTCTCCGGCGCGCTCTCGTACCGCTTCTACAAGGCGTTCGACGTGCGCGCGCGATGGATCGAAGCGTTCGGCACACGCGTCGAGCTCTGGACCGACTATCGCCTCGAAGACGACCCGCAGGAGGATTTCTTCGGCACCGGCTCCGACACCCGGCTGTCGATGCGCACCAGCTACACCTACCGCGCCTCGGATCTCTCGGTGCACGGGGAAGTGAAGCCGGTGCCGTGGGTTCACATCGGCGCGCGGCTCGGATACCTGCATCCCTGGATCTCGCGCGGGCACGATTCGCTGTTTCCGTCGATCGAGGAACGCTTCACCGACGCCGACGCACCGGGGCTCGCGCAGCAGCCGAATTTCATTCACAGCAGCATCTTCACGGATGTCGATCTGCGTGACGTGCCCGGGAACCCGCGACGCGGTGGCCTTTACCATGTCGCGTTCGCGCACTGGGACGATCGATCCTTCAACGCGTTCGACTTCAACCGCCTCGACGCCAACGCGATCCAGCACCTGCCGCTCAATCACGCGCAGACGCAGATCCTGTCGCCGCGCCTCGGCCTGTCGCTGGTGAACAACGCACCCGGCGAACGCGTGCCGTTCTACGACCTACCGTATGTCGGCGGCATCGACACCATCCGCAGCTTCCGCGAATTCCGCTTCGCCGACGAGAACGCGCTGTGGTTCGGCGCCGAATATCGCTGGATCGTCGGGCCATGGTGGAGCCTGGTCGGCTTCGCCGATGCCGGCCGCGTGACGCATCGCTGGGACGAGATGAACCTGACGAACCTGCGTCCCGGCTACGGCGGCGGAGTCCTGATTCATTCCGCCAGGCAGACGTTTGCCCGATTCTACGTCGGCGCCGGCGGCAGCGAAGGCGTGCGGACGTACCTGAGCCTGGGATTCTGAACGGTTCTCAGGTTCTCACGTGCATGGGTGCACCGCCTGTGAACCAGCGAACCCTGGAACCCGAACCAGAACCCACGAACCCAGGCACCTGAGAACCAAGGAACCGATCTCCTGCGCCTACTGCGCGTTCAACGACCGCGCCGGATCGATTCGCGCCGCGCGCCACGCGGGAATCGCGGTCGCAATGAGCGCGGCGAGCCCGAGCACGCAGGCGCCCGCCGCATATGTCGAGGGATCGGTCGGCTGCACGCCGAACAACACGGTTCTCAACACCCGCGATAACGACAGCGCGCCCGCGAGTCCGCCAACGAGACCCATGGCCGTCAGGCTCATGCCGCGGCGCAGCACCATCGCGAGCACGCGGTGTGTGGTCGCGCCAAGTGCCAGGCGCAATCCGATTTCCGCCGTCCGTTCGGTGACGAAGAAGACGATCAGCCCGTAGATGCCGACGGTCGCGAGGCCGAGTGCGATGACCGCCAGCATCGAGAGCAGGATCAGGTTCAGGCGCCGTGCTCGCCCCTCGCGGCGCAACGCATCCTCACCGGTGCCCACATCGAACACCGCCACCGTCGGATCAACCTCGTGGACGCTGTGCCGCAGGGCTTCCACGAACGGCGTCGGCTCGCCGGCGCGAACGACGATCGCCATGCTGCGCTGGAACAGGTTCCATGCGCCATCGGGCGCCTGGGTGTAGGGAATGAGCAGTTCCGGCGACACAGGCACACCGGGTCCGCGCCCGTGTGTATCGCCCGTGACGCCAACGACCTCGCGCCACTCGGGCACGGCCGGCTGTGCGGTCCACGTGGATAACCGCTTGCCGATGGGATCGTCGCCCGGCCAGATCAGTGACGCGAGCCGCTCGTTGATCAGCACCGCCGGGGTCGCCCCTGGCAGCATGTCCGATGCGGTCAGCGAACGGCCGCGGCGGATCGCAATGCCCTGTGCCTCGACGTAGCCGTCTGTGACGATCGAAATCTGCGCCGCGGGTTCGCTCCCCTTGTCGAACGACTTGCCTTCGGCGCTCACACCGGCATCGACACCACCGCCGAACAACGGAATGATGGTCGCGGCGCCGACGGCGTCGACGCCCGGCGTGGCACGCACGCCGTCCAGGATGCGCGAGTACGCAGCCGCCACCGCCTCCGGCGCCTGGTAGCGATCGGCCGGCAAGGTCACGCGACCGGCGAGCATCCGCGCGGGATCGAACCCGAGCGGCACCAGTTCCAGTTCGTACGCGCTGCGGATCAGCAGGCCGGCCGCGACCACCAGAACAACGGTGAGCGCCATCTGGACGACGACGAGCGTACTGCGCACGCCATCGGTCCGGGCCAGGCGAGCGTGGCGGCCGGCATCGGCAAGACCGTCCCGCAGAGCGACGCCCGCCGCGCGCAGCGCCGGTGCCACGGCGAAGAGCATCCCGATCACCAGCGTCGCCGCCGCGGCAAACAGCACGACCGGGAGTGACAGCTCCGCCTGGGTCAAACGCGGGAGCGCTGCCGGGCCAAACCGGATCAACAGGCGCGTGCCCAACGCGCCGGTAATAAGCGCCAGGAAACCACCCGCCACGGCCATCACGAGACACTCGATCGCCACCTGCCGTGCCAGGCGCAATCGTCCGCCACCGAGGGCGGCACGGATCGCCATTTCGCGGCGACGGCCCGCGGCGCGGGCCACCAGCGCGCTGGTCACGTTGACGCAGCCAATCAACAGCACGGCGGCGACGGTTCCGAGCAGGAAATAGAGTTGCGTGCGCGCGGTCCCGACGAGCATCTCGGCCAGCGGCATCACGTTGACCGAGCGGGCGGTCATCAGTTGCGGCTGCCGGCGGGCGATGTCGCGCGTCACGCGCTCGAGATCATCCTGCGCGGTGCGTCGATCGACACCGGCCTTCAGCTTGCCGACAACCAGATACGCGTGGTTGCCGTAGTTCGCACGCTGTGCCGGCGTGAAGGTGAGCGGCGTCCACACGTCAGGACTCAGGCCGGCCGCCGAACTCTGCGGATCGCCGGCAATCGAATAGCCGGCATCAGCGACGGCCATCACCGTGTACGGTTCGCCGTTCAGGCGCACCTCGCGGCCGATGATCGCCGGATCGGCGCCGAACCGGCGCTGCCACAAGCCGTGACTGAGGACCACGAGATGGTCGGTGCGCTGGACGTCCGCATCCGTGAAATAGCGGCCGGCCGCCGGAGCGACGTGCAGCACGGTGAAGAATCCTGGCGTGACCCGTGAGGCGGAGACCTGTTCGGGATCGCCGGCCGTGGCGAGATTGAAGCTGCCCGTCTGCAGCGCCGCGGTCGCTTCCAGCACCCGCGCCTGGGCGGTCCAGTCGTAGAAGTGCCCGACGGAGGCACGACCGGTGCGGCTGGCGCGAAGCGTCTCGAACAGCACGACCAATCGATCCTGATTGGCGTACGGCAACGGCCGAAGCAAGACCGCGTGAATGACACTGAACACGGCGATCGTGAGCCCGAGACCGAGGCCGAGCGTGGCGATGAGCACGGCACTCAGGGCGGGCGACCCGCGGAGCTGCCGAACGCCCGATCGCACGTCGCTCCAGACAGAGGCCCATCGTTCCGAGGACATCAGCGTCAGCATGAGGAGGATCACCGCTGATCAAACCGCGTACCGCAGCAATTTCCAGTGAATCTCTCAGAATTGGGTTTGTCGCCGTGCGCCTGCGGGACACGTCCGTTCGAAATCGAACAGACGCTGACTGCGCGCAACGGCCGACCACGCGGTATCGACCGCAGAGGGACGTCGGCCTATTTAAGAATCGACGCGAAGAAATCGACGGCGCGCTGATCCCTCGACTGGCCGAGCCAGAACATCGCCTGACGGCGAACCTCGATGTTCTTGTGCGTGCGGGCCAGCTCGATCAGCCGCGGGATCCCTTCATCCTTCGGCATCTGCGACAGCGCGAACACGGCCTGCTTCTTCACCTGCGTGTCCGGATCGTCGTCGAGCGCGCGATTGATCGCCGGGAGCGCTTCGCTGGCCGCGCGCTGAGCGAGCCAGAAGAGCGCACGACCCTTGAGCGTCGCGGTCGCGCCGGTGCGGGCGAACGTGACGAGCGCGGGCCCGGCCGCCGGCGTCGCGTGCAGCGCGATCGCCGTCAGCACCCGTTCGTCGAAACGTGAGGGACGCGAAGACGTGCCGCCAATCAGTGACGACAACCAGGCGACGCTGTCCTCCGGCTTGACGCCGTCGATCCAGAACAGCGGCATACCCGCGGCGTCGATGTCGCAGTCCACCGCTTCCGTCCGCAGTTCCAGCAGTTCCCGATCGGCGACGC
Organism: Vicinamibacterales bacterium; assembly: GCA_035496255.1. GTDB lineage: Bacteria > Acidobacteriota > Vicinamibacteria > Vicinamibacterales > UBA2999 > Gp6-AA40. The sequence continues at coordinate 35,715 of DATJEU010000106.1, read as the reverse complement.
GCGCCAGCACGATCAGGTCGGTCGCGGGTTCGAGACGGCAGCGGCCGCAACAGTTGCCCGTATCACGCAACTGCGTGCCGCGCGAGGAGACGATCGGCACCTTGTAGCCAATCCACGCCGGAATGCCCTCCTGCGCGATCGTCTGGACCTCCCGCGCAACGCTCGTCGTCGCCGGCCGGTGCCTGACGACGGCGTTGACGATCGGCGCCTGCGCGGAGGCGCTGGCCACGCCGACGCCCAGGAGCAATCCGGCGAACAGCATCTGCAGCGGTCGCATGGCACGGACTCCTTGCGCCTATTTGCCGTCGTTGAGAATATCCACCATGTACTGCTGCGCTTCGGGCGTCCGCATCACCGACAACCGCGTCACGATTGCCTTTTTCAGCTCGGGGTTCTTTTCGGACTTCGCGAGCCCGACGAGCGCGCTCGCGTTACGCGGGTTCATCGCCAACGCGTTGATCACTTCCTGCTTGACGTCCACGGAGCTGTCGCCGCTGTAAATCGACCGGAGCACGTCCGCGTTGTCGGCGCGTCCAGCGGCCCCGAGCGTCCGAATCGCGGTTTTCTGCAGGTCCTCGTCCTTCTCGGTGCGGGCGATCTGGGCGAGCCTGTCCGTCGAGTTCGGCGACGTGATGAACGACCGCAGGATGGCCTGCTTGATCTCGCGATCGCTGGTCGACCGGTAGATCTCCTCGAGCGCCTGCCCGTTCTCGCTGTCGTTGCGCATGCCGAGGTAGCGAATCGCGGACAGCCGCAGATCCGGGTTCGATCCGTTCTTCGCCATGTTTACGAGCAGCGTCCGGGCCCCCGGATTCGGACTCTGGCTGAGCACGATCAAGGCGCGCTGCTTGACGCGCACGCTCGAACTCCCCTGCAGGAGCTTCTCGATCTGCGGCAGCGCCTGTTCCGACTGCGACTGCATCAGCCCGTTCAGCGCCAGCACCTTGATGTCATCGTCGTTGAGATCGGCAACCGACTGCGCCGGCGTCTGCTTCAACTCCACTTCGAGCGCCCGTGCGTCCTTCACCCAGGCACCATTCGGGAACTGCTTCTGCAGATCGCCAAGCACGGTCAGCGCCTCGGGACGGCGGGACAGCTTCGCCAGGCTGTACGCCTTCCAATACATCGCCGCATCAACGCGAGTCCCCTTGCCCTCGATCACGCGCTCCAGCGCGTCGAGGGCGCGGTCGTACTGGTCGCGCTCGATGAAGTTGCGCGCCTGGTCGTAGGCCTGCTCATCGCTGCCGAACTTGTACGTTGGACGCGCCGGCGGCGCCGGGCGCACCGGCGGTGCTGGTCGCGGTACCTGCATGGCGGCATATGCCCTGGGGAGCTTCTCCAGCGCTTTCTCCGACGCCTTGAGGGCCTTGTCGACCTGTGCGTCGAGATCCACCAGTCCGCTGAAATCGAAGTTGAAGTCGGGCAGCTCCGGCGGCGCCACGACGAACGGCTCCGGTGCCTGCGGCGGTTGCGGCAGTTGCGCCGCCTGTGGCGCCTGCGGCCGTTGCGGCGCCGGCACATAGACAGGTGGCGCAGCGGGGGCCGGCGGAACGGTCGGCGCCGGTGCGATAGCCGGCGGCGGCGCAGGAACCGGATACGAGAACGACTGCGCCGATGCGGTGGACGCGACGGCGGCAATCGACAGGGCAAACAGAACTGTCTTGGTCATGGTCGTCAACTGATGGGAGTGGTAGAACGTTTCGGTGCCGGCGCGTCCGGCGCAAGCTGCTGGTGCCGCAGCTCGTTCGACATGACGCGCACCTTGAACAACAACGCGGCCGAGTCGATGCGACGACGAAGCTGATCGAAATCTTCCGAACTGGTATCGGCGGGCCGATGGACGATGTCGAGCAGCGTGCGTTCGAGCTCGTCGAGCACCGCCGCGACCGAGGTCTCATCGGCATCGAGCGCATCCTGGCGATACAGGCGGTTTGCCGCCACCAGATCCGCGGCCCACTGCTGCTCCACCGAGATGTCCGCGCCGCCAGGCGTATTCATGATGTCGGTCAGCACCCGATCCGAACGCTCGAGATGATCGGCCACGCTCAACAGCAGCACGCGGCGAATCGACTCGTCGTCGCCAGGAGCGCTGCCCGGATTCGTTGCGTCGCCGGAATGGCCCCGTGCATCCGCGCCGGTTGAACGAGTCGCTGTCGCCGTCACATCACTCTTTGACGGCACGCGCCAGAAACGGCCAGCAACGAAGCTCGATACGGCGATCAAGGCCACCGCCGCGGCCGCAAGGCCCCATCGCACGAGCGACAGCTTCCACCACGGGCGGTGTGGCTCGAGATGCGGCCGGATCCGCTGCCAGACCTCGAGCCCATAGTGCTCGCCGCGCTCGGGCACGGCGTCTGAAATCGACCCCAGTACGGTCGCCAGCTCGCGCGCACGCGCCGCGCACGAAGTGCACGACACCACATGCGCGTCCGCCTCGGGCAACTCGCCGTAGTGATGAAGAACGAGATCGTCGTCGGATAGATGGGTCATACGTCTCTCCGCCCATCGACCCCGCTCAGGACGTCCGGAGCGGAGGTCGAGGGACGCAGCGGCTCGAGTGCCGCCCGCAACTTCTTCACCGCGCGAAACACCGCGTGTTTCGCCGCGCTCTGTTGAATGCCGAGCGCCACGCCGATGTCCTCGATGCTGCGCCCTTCCTGATGCCGCAGCGTGAACGCGACGCGCTCCTGTGGCGTCAGCATCGCCATCGATTCGTCAACCCGGCGCGCGATTTCGGCGCTCCGTGCCAGTCGCTCGGGTGATGGGCCGTCGAACGCCAGCGTGTCGGGAACCTCGACCGCCGCTTCCCGCCGTTGACCACCGCGGCCGTCGCGCGATCGCAGCGCATCGAGGGCGCAATTGACGATGATCCGGTGCAGCCAGGTGCCGAAATTCGCGCGCGCCTCGAAGGACGGCAGCCGCCGATGGGCGCGGATGAAACTCTCCTGGACGACGTCCTCGGCATCGCGCTCATCGCGCATCAGCCGGTACGCCAGCCGGAAGGCCGCCCGGGAGTGGACGTCGACGAGCGCACGAAACGCGTCTTCGTCCCCCTGACGCGCCCGCGCCAGGACGAGGGCGGCTTCGCCGGCGTCCATCTGGTCGGTTTAGACGGAAGGGGGGCGAAATCGGTTAGGGTGCTCCCCGGACTCGCTATTTCGCCCGTGTGACGGTGAATGTCTCGGTGAACTGGTCCGGGATGACGCGCGTGAAGTGATGCGCACGGTCCGCGGAGTCTAGACGAAAAAGCCGGCAGCGGGGCCTCGAATACCGAGGTGCGCTGCCGGCTGCTGCCGGGTCCCCTCCACGAATACCCGGCGCGTTCCCGCGATTTGAGGGCGGGTCTGAAGACCCGCCCCTACGTACTGCTAACGCTGCGTCGCCTCGTAGATCGATGACGCGCCGCCGCCAATCGCCGCGCCGATCAATGCGCCCTTCTTGCCGCCGAGGATGCCGCCGACGCCCGCACCCGATGCCGTCGATCCGCCGATGATCAGCGCCGACTTCTTCCACGACCGCTGCGGTGCTTCTTCCGGCACGGCCACGCGTTCGGTGGCGGCCGGGGCGGCCGAACGATAAACGGTGCGATGCGGCGTAACCGTCCGCGTCGCCGGCTGCGTCACCACCGCCGCGGGCTGCGCCGCGACGAGCTGATTAGCCGGCACGTACTGGCCGTTCGCCGTCTGCACCAGCGCCGGCGTCTGCGAGAACGCATCGACGGTCGCGGTCTTCGCGCCCACGGTGTACATCGCCACGCCCGAAATCAGTGCTGCTGCAACGGCTGCCGCGATCGGTCTCATCACTCTCTCGTCTCCTCCGGGCTTCTCGCCCCGCGGCCTTGGTTTCCAACGGCCATGCCACCGGATCCCATACATATAAGTCGTTGGAATTGAGAGACTTCGAAGCGATCCTGCCGACTCGTGAGCGGCCGGTGTCATCTGCAGGGCTCAACCGCCGACACGCTGCGATGACAGTTCGGGTACGATTTGTCGTTTGCGGCGCGCGCTGCGCGCCGCAGTAAATACTGTCAGCCAGCCGCAGCGCTCGCGAGCTCAGGAGCCCTGGTTGGTCGAGGTGACATGCCGCGATTCAGTCTGGTCCCCCGCAACGAATACTTCTTCGCCGATTTCGTGCAGCTCTCCGAGGAAATCCGCAAGGGCGCGCGCTCGTTGAAGACGATGCTGTCCAGCGATCCACCCGACATGAAACGGGCCGATGAGATCAAGGACATCGAGCACACGTGTGACGGGCTCACGCGCTCGATCATCGATCGTCTGAATCGCACGTTCGTGACACCGCTCGATCGCGAAGACATTCACGCGCTCGCGATCTCGCTCGACGACGTCATGGACGCGATTGATGCGGCCGCCGCCGTCATGCGCCTCTACAAGATCCAGCAGGTGCGGCAGGGCGCCCGCCGCCTCGCCGAAATCGTGTGCGACTCGATGGATCGGATTACGGAAGCCCTGGGAGCGCTCGAAAAACGCGCCGGCGTCCTCGAGCTCGCGGCCCGCGTCAATCAGCTCGAGCGCGAAGCCGACCGCGTGCACCAGGACGCGATCGTCGCGCTCTTCGATCACGAGACGGATCCGATCACCGTGATCAAGTGGAAGGAGATCTTCGACTTCCTCGAAGCGGCGACGGATCGCTGCGAGGACGTCGGCAACCTGCTCGAAGGCGTCGTCGTCAAGCACGGCTGACCGGATGGATCCACTGCTGCTCGCGGTGCTGGCGCTCATCGCCGTCGCCCTCCTCTTCGACTACATCAATGGCTTTCACGACGCGGCGAACTCGATCGCCACGGTCGTCTCCACACGCGTCCTTTCGCCCGGTCAGGCAGTCATCTGGGCCGCGTTCTTCAATTTCGTCGCCGCCTTCGTCTTTGGCACCGGCGTCGCCCAGACGATCGGCAAGGGCACCGTCGACATCACCATCGTGACGCTCCCGGTGATCTTCGCAGGATTGATTGGCGCGATCGCGTGGAGCCTCACGACCTGGTGGATCGGACTACCGACCAGTTCGTCGCACGCACTGATCGGCGGCTACGCCGGGGCTGCAGTCGCGAAGGGCGGCATGGCGGCCGTGCTGTGCGACAGTTGCACCGCCTGGAGCAAGACCCTCACGTTCATCGTCCTCTCGCCGCTCATCGGACTGGTCATCGGCCGTTTCCTGATGATCGCGATTCTCTGGATCTTCCGGACGTCCTCACCCCATCGCGTCGATCGCTGGTTCCGGCGGCTCCAACTGGTGTCCGCCGGCTTCTTCAGCCTGAACCATGGCGGCAACGACGCGCAGAAGACCGCGGGCATCATCACGGCCGTACTGTTCAGCTCCGGGCACCTGGCGACGTTCGACGTCCCACTGTGGGTGCGATTCTGCGCGTATGCGGCCATCGGCCTCGGTACCCTGGCGGGTGGCTGGCGAATCATCCATACGATGGGATCGAAGATCACCAAGCTCCAGCCCGTGGGCGGCTTCGCCGCGGAGACCGGCGCCGCCTTCGCGCTGCTCACCGCGACGCACTTCGGCATTCCCGTCAGCACGACACACGCCATTACCGGTTCCATCGTCGGCGTCGGGTCTACGAACCGGTTGTCGGCGGTACGGTGGGGCATCGCCACGCAGATCGTCTGGGCCTGGATCATCACCATTCCTGCCGCGGCGGCGATTGCGGCACTGACCTATGAGATCCTGAGGGGGTTCAACCTCCACTGATCGCGTGCAGGTCCTGATCGCCGAAGACGACCGTGACATCGCCGACCTGATCGCGCTCTACGTCGAGCGCGCCGGGTGGGAGCCGCACGTCACGACGACGGGTGACGCGGCACTCGCCTACGCCCGCAGCCATCCGGTCGAGGTCGCGATCCTGGATGTGATGCTGCCCGGCATCAGCGGCCTCGAGATCTGCCGCGCACTTCGCTCAAGGCCAGACACCGCGGACCTGCCGATCATCATGGTCACCGCCCGCGGCGACGAGGGCGACCGCATCGTCGGCCTCGACATCGGCGCGGACGACTACATCCCCAAGCCATTCAGCCCGAACGAGCTGGTCGCGCGCATCCGCGCGCTGCTGCGCCGTTCGAAGCGCGCCGGGACAGCGTCAGACGAATCGCTGCTGCAGTTCGGGACGCTGACCATGGACCTGTCGCGGCATACGGTGATTGACGCCGGCCGGGAGGTGACACTGACGGCCAAGGAGTTCCTGCTGCTGCAGTATCTCCTGCAGCATCGCGGCCGCGTCCTCTCGCGCGACCTGCTGCTGACCGACGTGTGGGGCTACAACTACACGGGCGGGACGCGCACCGTGGACGTGCACGTGCGCCGGCTGCGCGAGAAGGTGCCGATGCTGGTCGACGCGCTGGTGACCGTGAAACAGTTTGGTTACAAGCTGATGGAAACATAGGGACACTCCCAACTCCCAAACATCCAACTCCCAAACGTTCAAACGCTCACTTGAGATTCCGCACCAAGATCTTCGTCAGCGCGGTTGCCGCGGCCACGGTCTCGCTGCTGGTCATGGCGCTGCTGTTGTCGATCGAGGTGCGGCAACGGCAGCGCGCCGCGATCGCGCAGCGGCTGACCGACGAAGCGCACCTGATCGCCGACCTGCTGGCAGCGGCACCGGGTCTGGAACGGTCGGCGATGGACCGCGAAGCCGATCGCCTGGGCCACTACAGCGCGAGCCGCATCACCTTGATCGCCGAGGACGGTACCGTCGTCGGCGACTCCACCCAGACCGAGGATCAGCTCAAGACGCTGGAAAACCACGCGACGCGCCCGGAAGTGATGGCCGCGCGGGAGACGGGGGTCGGCGAGAGCCAGCGCCACAGCGCGACGATCGGTACGGACATGCTGTACGTGGCCGTCCGCGCCAGCCATCCGATCGTCCGATACGTACGCATTGCGCTGCCGCTGACCGAAATCGACGCACAACTCGCCACCATCCGCAATCTCACGCTCGTCGCGCTGCTGCTGGTCGTGCCGGTGGCGCTGCTCGTCGCCTGGGTGGTCACCGTGCCGATCGGACGCCGGGTCCAGGCAATCGCCCGCGTGGCCGACCGCTATACCGCAGGCGATCTCTCGATGCGGCCGTACGACTACGGTGCCGATGAACTTGGCGCGGTCGCTCGCGCACTCGATGCCTCGGTGCAGGAGATCGGCCGGCGGCTCGAGGAGCTGTCGCGCGACCGCGCGCGCATGGAGGCGATCCTCAGCGGCATGGTGGAGGGCGTGCTGGTCGTCGATCGACAGGGCCGCCTGCAATTGGTGAACGGCGCCGCGCAGGAGATGCTGCGTGTTGAAGGGGATGCGGCCGGACATCATTACGTCGAGGTCATTCGCCATCCCGACATCACCGCACAGGTGGGGGCCGCGCTGCAGGGCGAACAGGTCCAGTCGCGCGAGCTTGCCCTGGGACGCGATTCCGCGCGGACCTTCGTCGCCCGTACCGCACCGGTGTCCCTGTCCGGCGGGGGCGGCGCCGTCGTCGTCCTGCATGACATCAGCGACCTGCGGCATGCGGATCAGATGCGGCGCGACTTCGTCGCCAACGTCTCGCACGAACTCCGGACGCCGCTCACCGCCATCCGCGGCTACGTCGAGGCGCTGCGCGACGAACCCGGTCGTGTCGAGGCCGATCTGCAGGTCGGCCTGCCAGGCGCTGACAGCTCGCACCGCTTTCTCGACATCATCTGGCGCCAGACGACGAAGATGCAGCGGCTCGTGGCGGATTTGCTGCGGCTGGCGCGGCTCGACGCCGGTCAGGAGCCGCTCGAGCGAACGACCGTGGACGTTCGCGGGTTGTTCGACGCGGTGATTGCCGACGTCGCCCCCTCGGTGACGGAGAAGCAACAGCGCATCACGATGGCGGTCGCCGACGACTGCCGTCAGCTCCGCGCCGACCAGGCCAAGCTGCACGACATCGTCCGGAACCTGACGGAGAACGCCGTGAACTACTCGCCGCCACACGCGGAGATCCAGTTGTCTGCGGAACGCCGCGGCCATACCTCCCTGCTGACGGTCGCCGACAACGGCCCGGGCATTCCGCCGGACGATCTGCGACGAGTGTTCGAGCGCTTCTACCGGGTCGATCCGTCGCGGGCGCGCCCGGGTGGCACCGGCCTGGGGCTCGCCATCGTGAAACACCTGGTCGAGCTCCATGGCGGCACGGTGAAAGCGGCGAATCGCCCGGACGGTGGCGCGGTGTTCACGATTTCGCTTCCAGATTAGCGGTAGTTGCGCCCGACGGTCCGATTCGGCGCATACTCTCAGGCAACGCCTAATTCGCCCGCCATAGCGAGCGATACGGGGGACCCAGAGTTACCTGGGGCTAATCCACCTTCGCGGCTGACGCCGCTACGGTGGACGAGGACTTCCAACCTCGAGCCCGTCAGCTAACCCCGTCGGCGATTGGAGGATCCGTGGCTGCAGAATCCTTTCTCGGTCAGGTGAAACGCCTGATCGTCGGCGCTCCTATCCCGTCTCACGAGGCGCATCACGAGCGCCTCTCGCGCATCACCGGTCTCGCCATCCTGTCGTCGGATGCGCTCTCGTCGGTGGCGTACGCGACCGAGGAGATCCTGCGCGTCCTGTTGATCGGCGGCGCTGCCGCCCTCAGCCTGGTGACGCCCATCGGGTTGATCATCGCGTTCACGCTGGCCATCGTCGCCTTCTCGTATCGACAGACGATCCACGCGTACCCGAGCGGCGGCGGCGCCTACATCGTCGCCAGGGAGAATCTCGGGACGCTGCCAAGCCTGATCGCGGCGGCATCGCTGCTGATCGACTACGTGCTGACCGTCGCGGTCAGCGTCGCTGCCGGCGTCGCCGCGGTGACGTCGGCGTTCCCGGGGCTGACGCCGTGGCGTGTGGACCTCTCGCTGGCGTTCGTCGGCGTCCTGATGATCGGCAACCTGCGGGGCGTCCGTGAATCGGGCCGTATCTTCGCGGTGCCAACCTACTTCTTCATCATCAGCATCATCGCGATGCTTGGCGTCGGCACGTGGCGTTCCCTGACCGGAACGATCGCCGCAGCCGCGCCGGCGGTGTCCACCAGTCCCGGCATGCTCACGACCTTTGCGCTGCTGACGGCATTCTCGAACGGCTGCACCGCGATGACCGGTGTCGAGGCGGTGTCGAACGGTGTGCCGGCATTCCGTCCTCCCGAAAGCCGCAACGCCGCGTCAACGCTGGTGTCGATGGCCGTGCTCGCCATCACCATGTTCATCGGCATCACGCTGCTTGCGCACGCCTACGGCGTCGTGCCGAACGACACGGAGACCGTGGTGTCGCAGGTGGCGCGCCTCACGTTCAGAGGCGGCTTCGCCTACTACGCCGTGCAGGCGGCAACGATGTTGATCCTGGTGCTGGCGGCGAATACCGCGTACGCCGACTTCCCGAGGCTCGCATCGATCGTCGCGCGCGATCGCTTCCTGCCGCGACAGTTCATGAACCAGGGCGATCGGCTTGCCTTCTCGAACGGCATCCTGATTCTGAGCGTGCTCGCGGCGACGCTGCTGGCGATCTTCGGCGGCGACACGCACGCACTGATTCCGCTCTACATGATCGGCGTCTTCGTGTCGTTCACGCTGTCGCAGGCGGGGATGGTCGTGCACTGGCGGATGTTGAAGACTGCCGGCTGGCGTTCGAGTGCGGTCGTCAACGGCGTCGGCGCGATCGTCACGGCGATCGTCCTGGTCATCGTCGCCATCACCAAGGCCGCGGAGGGCGCCTGGATCATCCTGCTGATGATTCCGGTGCTGGTCGGGATCTTCGAGATCACGCGGCGGCACTACGACCACGTCGCTCACGAGCTGACGCTGCGCGACTGGGCGCCTGGCCCCGCCGGCCGCCACGTCGCGCTCGTGCCGATTGGCGGGCTCCAGCGCGCGGTGGTGCAGGCGCTTCGCTACGCGCGGACGCTGACGACCGACGTGCGCGCGATTTATGTGGAGATCGATCCGCAGGCAACCGCGGCGCTCCGGCAGCAATGGCCCGAATGGGGTCAGGGCGTGGACCTGGTCGTCCTGGAATCACCGTTCCGGTCGCTGATGGAACCGCTGCTCGAATACATCGAGCAGCTCCAGACATCGGAACCGAACGGCTACGTCACCGTCATCCTGCCCGAATTCATCCCACAGCGGTTCTGGCAGCACCTGCTTCACAACCAGCACGCGCTGCTCATCAAGGGCGCGCTGCTGTTCAAACCGAACGTGGTCGTGACGAGCGTGCCGTTCCACCTCGGTCGCGGGCTGCCGGTTGGCCTCGGGCCCGCAGGTGCGATTCCTCTCGGCGTCCAGCCAAAGTCATAGGAATCTGCCGATGACACAGCGAAAGTCATAGTGATCCAGATGTGACATCGGGTCCACAGGGGATGGTCGCGCGGCGAACACATCCGTAGACTCTCGTGCACTTTGCCATATCTGTTCGCCAGTGACCGTCTCGAGCAGCGATGGCTCCGCGCGACAGTCTGGCAGCATGCCTCCGCCATCGTTGGTTACGTGTTGGCCGCGGTGGTCTACACCTGGCCGCTCGTTCGCCATATCAGTTCGACACTGACAGGGTCGCCTGACGGCGACGCCGGCGTTTACGTCTGGAACCAGTGGGTGTTTCGCCACGAGTTGCTCGAACATGGCCGGCTTCCCTACTTCACGGACACGCTGTTCGGCCCAAACCACATCGCCGACCTGAGCCTGCACAACTACACGGTCTTCCTCGATCTGCTGGCGATGCCGTTCATCGGCCTGTTCGGGGTGGTCACCACGTTCAACCTCGTGTATCTGTGCGTCACCGTCATCACCGCCTACGCGACGTATCTGCTCGCGCGGGATCTGCAGTTCGAGCCTCGCGTGGCGTGGTTGACCGGGCTGCTCTTTGCCTGGAGTCCCGTGCTGGCCACTCGTGGCATGGGTCACTACAGCCTTGTCGCCGCCGCGCCTCTCCCGCTGTTCCTCCTGTTACTGCGTCGTGCCTGGGCGAACCCGCGCGTGTCCACCGCACTCGCCCTCGGGGCAACGCTCGCATGGGCAGCTACGACCGACGTGTACTACGCCGTCTACTGCGTGCTGCTGGCGGCCGCGTTTCTCACGGCGCAGATCGCGGCCGTCGATCGCGCCGACGCCCGGAGGTGGCAGCGGGCGAAGCAGGTGCTGACGCTGCTGATCGTGATCGCCGGAGGACTCGTTCTCACCATTGCCGCCTCCGGAGGAGGCAGCGTGCACGTGGCGAGCTTCGAACTCCGTGCGCATTCGCTCTACACGCCGGTCCTGGTCCTGACAGTTCTCGTACTGTTACGACTCGCGTGCACGTGGCGCCTCACGATCGCCTGGCCATCGCGTGAGTCACTGCTGACGTTCGCGCGTCTCACGTGTGCCGCCGGCATTCTCGCGAGCATCCTGCTCTCGCCGTTCCTGTACGCGATCGGTTTGAGGATTGCCACGGGCAGGTTCGTCCGGCCGGACATCCTGTGGCGGAGCAGCCCGCAGGGCGTCGATCTGCTCTCCATGTTGATGCCGAACCCCAATCATCCGTGGTCACCAGCGGGCGAGGCCGCCTGGCTCAACTCACGGCCGGATGGCTACATGGAAAGTGTGGGAGCGCTGCCGCTGACGGCGGTCGCCCTCTGCCTGCTGGCTTTCTGGAAGGGATGGCGGCCGGCGCGATGGACGATCGCCATGACCATCTTCTTCGGCCTGCTCGCCCTCGGGCCATTCGTCACCGTTGGTGGTCATTCCACGTACGTGCCGACGCCGTGGGTCGTGCTGCGATTCGTTCCCATCATCGAGCTGGCCCGCGCGCCCGCACGATTCGCGGTGGTCCTGACGATGTTCGTGGCGGTTCTCTATGGCAGTGCGTTGACGACGTTGCTGCAGCGCACGCGCAAGGTCGGTGCCGTGCTCGCGGCAGCGGGAGTGGTGCTCGCCCTCGAATTGCTGCCGGCGCCGCGCACGCTTTATGCGGCGAACGTACCCTCGATTTATCGCGAGGTCCATGCGGCGCCGCAGGACGCGGCGGTGCTGGAACTTCCCTTCGGCATCCGCGACGGCACGATGAGCATCGGCAACTTCAGCGCGCGAACACAGTTCTATCAGACCGCCCACGAGCGGACGGTCATGGGCGGCTACCTGTCGCGCGTCTCGAGAACACGGGCGTTGGAGCTGGAGGCAGACCCGGTCAAGTATCCGCTTGCGCTGTTGAGCGAAGGGAAATCGATCAGTCCCGCGGATCGCGCCGCGGTTGTCGCCAGGGGGCCGGGTTTCCTACGCGACAATCACATCGCGTTCATCGTCATCGACCGGCAGCGCACGCCACCGGCACTGCGCGATCTCGCGATGCAGGCGTTCCACCTGGAACCGGTCGATCGCGACGGGGCACTCGATCTGTTCCGGCCGGATCCCTCAGCCGGGGACCGCAGGAGCCACGCGGTCAGCGAAGGGCCGAGCGCGGATCGATATCAGCGAGCCTCACTCGCTGCACGGGATTGAGGACCTGGTACATCCGGACCAGCATCAGCGTCCGGGCCACGTTGCTTTTCTTCTGAACGTCGCAGACCCGATCCACGAGCGGCCGCAGTTGGCGATCGTCGAACGGGGAATCGGCCATGACACGCGCCAGCCGTTCCCGTGCCTCGGCCAGCCGGTCGCGCAGCCGTCGCCGGTTCGGCAACGACTCCCGGTAGACCTTGTCGATTTCACGGATCTGTTCGGCTGTCAGCTCCAGTTTCACCTGCACGCGTGGCGCCTGCCACCAGGGAGCGTGCCTGGCCTGCTGCGCGGAAACGGGCGAAGAATGCCACGTCATTGCCAGGAGCAAGCCGACGATCACGGCGGTCCATCGCACGGGTCATAGCTTGGGGTGGGACGCTACGCAACGGTATCGGGTCGAAACCTGACCGTACAAGGAAAAGGGCGGGTCCATCCTGAATCACCGGCCTTCGGTCGGGGGCGGGTCTAAGACCCGCCCCTACGAAATTGCAAATCGCTTCTAGAAGTTGAACCGGACGGCCAGTTGAATCTGCCGCGGCGTGCCGAGGCCGACTGTGCGACCGACCGTGCTGGTGAGACGGCCGAACGTGCCCGCGGCCGCCGACGTGTACGGCTGCCCGGGCTGGACCTTGTTCGCCTCGGTCAGCGAGCTGTTGGGCAGCGCGTTGGGAATGACGCTCACCGGCAGACCGAAGTTGGTGATGTTGAAGATGTTGAACAACTCCGCGCGGAGCTCGATGTTCCTCTCACCACCAACCGGCATGTGCTTCGAGATGACCATGTCCACCTGGCGGAACCACGGCCCGTGGAGCTGGTTGCGGGTCATGTTGCCGAACGTGCCCGGCGCCGGCGTCGCGAACGCCGCGGGATTGAGGAAGATCAGGCCGCCGCTCTTGATGAACGGATCCACACCGGCAATCAGGTCAGGACGGCGGGTGCTGCGTGATGCGCCGCCTCCCGGCGTATTGATCACCGCCGTGCGATCCGCCGCCGGGTTGTTGAACACATCGCCCGCTCCGTCGACGTAGACGATGTCGTTGCGCTGCATCGTGACCTGCACCGGCAAGCCGCTGCGGCCGTTGAAGATCGCGCCCACTTCCCACCCGCCAGTCAACGCACCCTTGCCGGGAATGGTGTAGAGCGCGCTCGCGTTGAAGGTGTGGCGCACGTCGAAGTTGTTGTAGCCATCGTCGTAATCGAAATCGACGATGTCGCGCGCGTTGTTGCCGGCGGTCACCGCTTCGTTCGATCCACCGGTGTTGCCCTTGCTGAACCCGTAGGTGTACTGGCCGTTCAGCGCCAGGCCCCTCGCCGAGCGCTTGTTCACTGCCAGTTGCAGTGCGTTGTAGCTGTCGTGACCGCCGCTGGTCTTGTAGTCCACTTCCGCGAACGGCGACTGCTTGCTGGCCGCGAACGAGCCCGGGCAGATGCTGGTCGTCGTCAGCGGCGTGATGCGGCCATCCTGCACGGTGCCGTTGCCGCAGGTGACGATGTCGAATTCGCGGATGTTGGCCGCGTTCGCCGTCGGGTTCGTTTGCAGGATGCCGACGGTCCGGTTCGCGACGCTGCGCAGGAAGAGGTTTCGACCCTGGCTACCGACATACGCGGCCGTCACGGTCGTGACCCCGGGCAACTCCTGTTGCACCGATGCCGTGTACTGATAGACCCGCTCCGGCAGCGTGTAGTTGTCGTCATACGCACGCGGCTGATAGGAGCGGTTGTCTGGATTGCTGGTGAAGTTGGCGCGAATCGTCGCCGGGTCCACGGGGAACGCTCCGCCTGAAACGGTGGTGCTGATGCGTTCCGCCTCGACGGGCTGGATCTGATCTTCCGTCTGGCCTGGCCCGACGAAGATGCCGAAGCCGCCGCGCAGCACCGTCCTGCTGGTCGCCGCATACGTCGCCGACAGGCGCGGCTGGAAGTTGTCCTTCTTCGACTGGTAGAAAGGCGTCGTATCGGGATCGAGCTGGCCGGTGTAGATGTTGAACTTGACGATGCGGTTGTCGCGCTCGCGCAGCGGCGCGTAGTAGTCGTAGCGGAGACCGTAGTTCAGCGTGACCTTCGGGCCGACCCGCCATTCGTCCTGCGCGTAGCCGACGTAGTACTCCTGCTCGGTATGTTTCACTCCCGATGCCCCGTCGTGGAACGGACTCGGCTCGCTCACGTCGCCAAAGTACTGAATCGTGCTCGGCTGGTTGGCGAGGAACGCCGACAGGCTCGGAAACGCGTAGGTGATGCCGCCCTGCTGGTCCGTCGACATTCGAATCATGCGGACCTCGGTGCCGAACTTCATCTGGTGATTGCCGGAGTACTTGTTGAGCGAATCGGCGAACGTCAGCGAGTACGGATTGTACGGGGCCGACCGGCCGTTGCCGGCGCTGTTGACGCGCACCAGGCCGCCCGGGCTCGCCAGACCGGTCGACGCACCCTGACCGGCAATGCCGGTGTTGGCGACGTTGCCACCCAGGTTGATGGCAATGCCCGCGAATCGGGGATCGCCGGGGACGCCCACTTCCGTCGTGGCGTCACCGTTGTAGCCGACCTTGAAATCGTTGGTGGCATTGCCGAAGAGCTCCTGTAGCGTGTAAACCACGTTGGTCGGCTTCGAGGTCGTGCGGAAGATGCGACCGGTCACGCTTTGCGGCTCCTCGTTCGTCCCGTTGTCGCGGAAGACGCGCACGTAGTTCGACCAGTTGTTGGTGTATTTCAGATCCAGGCGCACGCTGAACGCGTCTTCCTTCACGTGCTGGAGCGCCTGGAGCTGGACGATGTCGGAATCGGGATTCGTGGACGCGCCGCGCAGAACTTTGGCGTTCGGCGAGACGAACCCGGACTGCAACGGCGCAATCGCCGGAACCGCCCGCGACCAGGCCGCGGCGCTCGGAACCGCCTCGATGAAGTTCACGCCGGCGTCGAGCCGGTAGCCTTCGTAGCTGCCGAAGAAGAACGCCTTGTCCTTCACCAGCGGCCCGCCGATCGATCCGCCGAACTGGTTCTGCTTCAGCCCCGACTTGCCGAGGTCGGCGAGGACGCTGCCGTCGGTCGCGCGCTGCTTGTCGAAGTAGTTCGGCGCGTCCAGCTTGTCGCTGCGGCCGTACTCGAACAGCGAGCCGTGGAACAGGTTGCTGCCCGACTTGGTGACCACGCTGATCTGGCCGCCGGTGCCGGTGCCGTATTCCGCGGGATAGTTGTTCGATTCGACGCGGAACTCCTGGACGTTCTCGAGGCTCGCCTGCAGCTTGAACGGCGTGATGTTCTCGCCGTTGGCGACACCCGGCGCCGCGTCGATGATCGCCGACCCGTCGATGCCGTCGTAACGGATCGCGTTCTGCTCCACCGCCCGGCCCGAGAACCGGATGTCCTGCCACGTACCCGTGCCGGCGTTCTGCGAGCCGGGCGCCTGCAGCAGCAGTTGCGACATCTGACGGCCGTTGACCGGCAGGTTCTCCAGCTCGCGCGCCGTGACATTCACGCCCATGCGCGCGGAGCTGACGTCGACGGTCGAGAACGTGCCCTGCACGGTCACGGTCTCCGTCACGCCCTTCGGCTGCAGCGTCAAATCGAGGTGGAACTCCTGCGTCGCCGAAAGATTCAGCGTCGTGAATTCGAGCGGCGCCAGGTCGCCGAAGGACGCGCGAATCGTGTACACCGACGGCTTCAGGTTGGCGACCATGTAGAGTCCCTGGTTGTTGCTCTGAACAGTCCGCTCTTCGCCGGTCCGCTCATTCTTGATGGTCACCGTCGCCCGGGACACCGGAGTGCCCGTCGCGTCAGTGACCACACCGGTGAACCGGCCTTCGGTCTGCGCGCCGGCGCTGGCGGGAAGTCCCAGCACGGCAAGCAGCAGCAGGGCGGGTGCGACACAGCGAACCCGCCGGAACTTGCTCGTCAATTTGAAAATGTTCATGACACCGAGGGTAGAAACGGCGTGTAACGCCGGCATGTCGCCGAAGGATCGCTGTCGTTAAACGTGATGAGCGAACCCCGACGGCCGCACTTGTTACCGCCTGGTTACATGCGAGGGTTGGCGGCTGGCGGTCGGCGGGAGGCGGAAGACGGCGGCTGGCGGCTGTCGGGTTAGTGAAACAGGTCGCCGACCGCATGCGGAATCTGTTTGATCGCATGCAGCACCCTGGGAAATGTCCGGCCGGCCCAGTAATCGGAATCGTCGCCGTCAAAGCTCGGGTCGATGCTTGCCGCCGCGGCGACGCGGTCCTTCAGCGCGGTGATGTACCGCGACGCCGTTGCCTCGTCATAACCTCCGGCCCTGAACGCGTCGTGCCATTGCCGATCGGAGAGCTGCCCGAACAGATCGGCCATCCATCGGAGCGCTGGCGCGTCGACGTCGCGAAGCAGCTCGCGCTGCAGTCCCTGGAAACCGAACTTCAGTGAGCCGTCATCGGCGTGAGACACCAGGAACGGCGACGCTTCGAACGCGTCGACGTCGTTCCGGCGCGGGCGATACACGCCGGTCTCGCCGAGCGTCGCGCCGAGATCACGCACGACGTACCACATCTCGTCGCGGCCATCTTCGTTGACGCGATAGACGATGTTGTTCTCGGTCTTGAGATCGGTGCTGTTCAACAGCAGCATGGTGGCGAGCAGGCCCTGGTACGGCAGCGTCCCCGCGAACGGATCGTGATGCCACGACCAGACGCCAACATTGTCCAACCCATCATCCTTGGGACGGAATCGCGCCGGCGGCTGCGGACCAGGAGATGGACCGTCCGCAAGCGCCCACGCGGACACGTAGAACGTCGGCGGCTGATGGAATCCGATCGCCCACACCAGGCGCGACGCGACCACTTCCGTCTGAGCCTCGTCGCCGAGTTTGACACTCCACTCATGGCCGGCCGCATCGCGCACGTCGTACCCGGCGCTGAATCCGGAGGTCTTCTGGGAGAGCATGGTCATCGGCTGATCGGTGACCGGAGCAGGAACGCCAGCCGTCGATCCAACAACCAGGTTGCGCCCGGCCAGGTCCGCCGGCTTCTGCCAGAGCTCGCTCATTTCGTGACCGGATTCGACCGCAGCGGTTGAGTGCACATGAGGCTCGACGCCGGCCTGGCGGAGCGAGAGAAGACCGATCAATGCCGCGCGAGCTGCCCACTGATGCATGGCAGTCCTCCTCTCGAGGACTACCTATGCAGTGCAAGTCAGTCACCAGGGCGATCTGAGGTGTTCGGGCTTCTTGGTGCTCAGTTCCAGGTTCGTGTTCAAGTTCGGTTCAGGTTCGGTTCCTCATGCACCGTTCGAGCGCGCCACGACGACCGGGCTGGGATCCGAACCTGAACACGAACCGAGAACTCAGCACCCGGAAGCGCGAACACCCTGTGGCTCACTCTGGCTCCACTTCGCGACCCTCGAGCGTCAGCTTCCAGCCGAGACCTCGGCGACGGAGCTCGGCTTCGTACACCGAGAGTGCCCCCATGACTCGCGAGGCCGCTGTCGCAATCGCCGTCACGAGCAACAGCGGAAGCACGATCGCGTAATCGCCTGACAGCTCGAAGACGAGCACCGCCGCGGTCAACGGCGCGTGAATGCTGGCAGCCGTCGCCGCCGCCATTCCCACCAGTGCGTAACTGCCGACGTCACCCGGCACCGCCCACCAGATGTGCGTGAAGTGCGCCCACAGCGCACCGGTGATGCCGCCGGTCAGCAGGACCGGCGTGAAGACGCCGCCCGGGACGCCGGACGCCACCGAGCCGCTCGTCGCGACGATTTTTCCGACGAGCAGCGCCAGCAGCAGGTTGACGCCGATGGAGCCATCCAGCAACCGGTTCAACGGCTCGTAGCCATTGCCGGCGACCTGCGGCAGCCCCAAGGCAACGAGACCGACGATCGCCCCCCCGATCGCGGCCCGAAACGGCTGCTGCAGCGCGCTGTGCTCGAACGCCGTCTCGAACAACGCGAGGACACGTTTGAATAATGTCGCCGCGGCGGCACAGATCAGCGCCAGCACGATGAAGGAGGCGAACTGCCAGGGTGAGGCCGCGGTGAATGTCCGGGCACCGTAGATCGGACCGCCACCCGCGCTCGCACGCGTGAGCGCCGAGGCAATCACCGTCGCCGCGAGCGTCGGCACCACCGCCTCGAGTGCCGCCACGCCGACGATCGTCTCGAGCACGAACAGGACGGCGGCGAATGGCGTGTTGTATGCGGCGGCAAACCCGGCTGCCGTCCCCGCGGCCACGAGCACCCGGGTGCGGCGCAACGGCAGGCTGGCGGCGCGGCCGATTGCGGCACCGAGCGAGCCGCCAAATTCAATCAGTGGACCTTCGCGCCCGATCGAGAGCCCGGCAGCGATCGCCAGCCACGACGACGACACGCGCCGCAACGTGGTCCGCAGCGACAACTGCACGTTCCCGAGTGCGACCGCCTCCATCACGTTGCTGACGTTCTGCGATGCGCGCCGGATGAGCGAGACGAGTCCGGCGCCCAACCCGCCGGCAATCGGTACGAGGAGGCGCAACCACCACGGCAGCCGGGTAATCGCGTCGACGACGTTGGTCGCGCCGAACAGCTTCAGATACGTGGCGGCGAGCAGCGAGCGGAAGGCGATCGCGAATGCCGCCGAGCCGACCGCGACGGCGATGACAGCGGTCGCGACTCGTGCTGCCTCTGAGGTGCGACGCACTGGTCAACGATACCGCTTCTCACAGAATTCACCGCAGCATCGAGATCGGTAATCCGCGTCCGCGCGACGCCGAACGCCGCATCGCGTAAGCGCGACGATCGTGATCACGATCACGGAATCTTCATGACGATCTTGAGATCGCGCGATTACAGCTCTGTGGATTGCTATTCCTGCGTACGTTCTCCATCATCGCTGAGCTAGTGCTGCGAGCGCCTCGCAGCCCGCCGATGGATGTCGAATGAAGCGACTGCGTGCCGTCTCGTGTGTCTTCCTGTTCTTGTGTGTGCTCTGGGAGTCGGGTGTCGATCCACTGGCGACCACCACCTTCACAGCACCAGTGACGTTGTCGGGACTCGACGTGCCCTACACGCAGAACTTCAACACCCTGGCGAGCGCCTCCTCGTCGACGTTTCTGCCACCGGGATGGGGGCTCGACGAGACCGGTGGATCGTTCGCCGTTAACGGCCAATACACCGTCGGCGACGGCAGTTCGATCGCGGGCGACGTGTACTCGTTCGGCACCATCGGCAGCAGTGATCGGGCGTTCGGCACCCTCCTCACCCACCTGCTGAGCCCGATGATCGGCGCCGCGTTCACCAACGGCACCGGATCCACGATCAGGGGACTCGACATCGCCTACATCGGTGAGCAGTGGCGCGCCGGCGTCACCAATCGCGGCGTGGCCGACCGGCTGGATTTTCAGTTCAGTGTCGATGCGACGTCGCTCACCAACGGAACCTGGACCGACGCCGATGCACTCGACCTGCTCTCCACGAACATCAGCACGACCGCCGGCGCGCTCGACGGCAATGCCGCAATCAACCGGCATGGCATCGCCGGCACGATCAGCGGACTCAACCTCGCACCCGGCGCCACGATCCGGATTCGCTGGAAAGATGTCGCCCTCACGTCCGCTGACAACGACGATGGCCTGGCCATTGACGAGTTCACGCTGACGCCGCGCGGCGGCGTCACAACTCCACCGAGCGCAACGGGTGCAGCGTCGCCCGCATCGATCAATACCGGCGACGCGACGTTGCTGACCGTCACCGTGACACCGGGAACGAATCCATCCAGCACGGGACTGACCGTACTGGGAGACCTGACCGGCATTGGCGGCAGCTCGATTCAGCCGTTCTATGACGACGGGACGAGCGGTGACGTCATGGCCGGTGACCACGTCTTCTCGTTCGCGACCACGGTCGCGCCGACGGCGAGTTCCGGTGTGGCATCGCTTCCGGTCAGCATCTCCGACGCCGAATCGCGAACGGCAACCGCGACGATCAGCCTGACCGTCATTCGTCCGGCAACGCCGATTCACGACATTCAGGGCAACGGCGCCGTCAGCCCGCTGACCGGTGCCAGCGACATCACGACCGAGGGCATCATCACCGGCGTCAAGTCCAACGGTTTCTTCATCCAGGCTTCGCCGGCGGACTACGACCTCGACCCGAACACGTCCGAAGGCATCTTCGTGTTCACCACCAGCGCCGGCCTGCCGGCGACGGCGGCCGTCGGCAATCGTGTGCGCGTGTCCGGCACCATCAACGAGTTCGGCGTCACCGGCGATCCAGCGGGCGTGTCTTCGACTGAAATCACCTCGCCTGCGATCACCGTGCTTGCCACGGGCCAACCGTTGCCACCAGCCGTGACGTTGACGGCGGCAGACCTCTTTCCGGGTGCCTCGTTCCTGCAGTTGGAAAAGTACGAGGGCATGCGCGTGCACCTCGACACCGTGGTGTCGGTGACGCCGACGGGCGGCATCGTCTCCGAGGCCAACGCCACGTCCACGAGCAGCGGCCTGTTCTTCGCCGTGCTGCCAGGCACCGCACGGCCCTTCCGCGAGCCCGGCATTCAGGCGCCGCTTCCTGTGCCGCCGGACGCTCCAGCGACAGCAACGCCACCGGTATTCGACGGCAACTACGAACACATCGGCGTGGACAGTTATTCAAGCTTCCTGAACGCGATGGACGCGAAGGTGACGTCGCCGCCTGCCGGCAGCACCCTGGAGGTGACGACGGGTGTGACCGTGAACAACGTCACCGGACCGCTCGACTTTGCGTCGCGCCTCTACATCGTCGATGCGGAACGCTGGAATCCGCCGGCAGCGGCCACGGCCAATATTTCCGCGGCGGCGGTTTCGGACCGGCGCGACGGCGAGTTCTCGGTGGCCACGTTCAACCTCGAGCGCTTCTTCGACACGGCCAACGATTCAGGCGTGTCGGATGTCGTCCTCAACGCGGCCGCATTTGACGGTCGCCTCAGGAAGGCCTCGCTGGCCATCCGCAACGTGCTGCGGATGCCGGACATCATCGGGGTCGAGGAAGTCGAGAATCTGCCGACGCTGCAGGCGATCGCCGACCGTGTCAACGGCGATGCGGCCACGGCCGGCCAGGAGTCTCCGCAGTACCAGGCGTTTCTGATGGAGGGCCAGGATGTTGGCGGCATCGATTCAGGACTGCTCGTCCGGGCCGATCGCATCAACCTTCAGCCAGGACAGTTCACGGTGACGCAGTACGGCGGTGCCGGCACGACCTACGTCGAGCCGGACGGCAGTACGGCGCTGTTGAACGATCGGCCACCGCTCGTGCTCGACGCGACTGTCTCGAACGGCGGGTATGAGCCGTATCCAATCACGGTCATCGTCAATCACCTGCGGTCGCTGTCGGGGATCGACGGCAGCGACGGAGCCCGCGTCCGCGCCAAGCGTCGCGCACAGGCGGACTATCTCGCGCAGTTGAGTCGCACCTTCCAGGCCGCGGGCAAGCACGTGATTTCCGTCGGCGATTACAACGCGTTCGACGTCAACGACGGCTACGTCGACGTGGTCGGGATCGTGCGCGGCATACCGGCACCCGCCAGCGAGGTCACGCTGACGACGATGGTGCCGGCGGAACTGCCGGCGCCGCCGCTGTTCGACGCCATCGCGCTGGCGCCGGCGGATCAGCGCTACTCGTTCGTGTTCGACGGCAACGCGCAGGAACTGGATCACGTCCTGGTCACACCCGACCTGCGGATCAACCGCATCGAGTACGGGCGGATGAACGCGGACTTCCCGGAAAGCGACCGCGGCGATGTCACGCGCCCGGAGCGGCTCTCGGATCACGATCCGATCGTCGCCTTCTTCAACCTGCCGGACGTGGATACGACTGCGCCGCTGCTGACGCTGCCCGGCTCCATTACCGTCGAAGGCAACACGTTCGGCGGCGCTGACGTGACCTTTGCCGTCAGCGCGCGCGACGGCGTGGACGGCGATGTCACCCCCGTCTGCGATCACGCGTCCGATTCGCTGTTCACCGTCGGGACCACCATGGTGAGCTGCACCGCGACCGACGCGCACGGCAACACGAGCGCTGGCTCGTTCGCCGTGACGGTCACCGATTCCAGGGCTCCGGCGGTGAACGCCACGAGCGTGTCACCCGGATCGATCTGGCCGCCCAACGGTCAGATGGTGAGAGTGACCGTCCTCGTGACCGCGTCGGATACCGTCTCGGCGACCAGCTCACGCATCGTGGGCATCACCGGCAACGACGGCGCGACATCGGGGGATTCGCAGATCGCCGGGGCACTCACTGCTCTGGTGCGCGCCAGCCGCAGCGGTGGCGGCGCCGGCCGGACGTATATGCTGACGATCGAAACGACGGACACCGCCGGCAACGTGAGCATGAGCACGGCGACGGTGTTCGTGCCACACGACCAGCGCAAGTAACTCTTGTGAGCTGGAGGGGCGGGTCTGCAGACCCGCCTCCGTCCGAAGGCCGGTGATCGACCTCGCTGCGCTCGGGACGGGTCTGAAGACCCGCCCCTGCAGAAACCGCTAGAGGTGAGCGGTCACCCGGTTTCCGTAAGATCGACGGATGCCGCGCGGACAGGTCACGGCGCTCTTTCTGTTCGACATCGCCGACGCGATCGATCTCGACGCCGTCAATCGGCATGTTGCGGAGACGGCGCGCGCACCGCTCAGTACGAGGCCGGCGACGCCGCCGTATCTGCAATACGCTCATCCACCCGTCGTCATCGACGGGTCGGCAATCGGCGTCCCCGACGCGCATGGCTTCCGTGTCCGTTTCAAGACATTCGACTACGGGGTCATCTCGGTCGCGCTCACCCGTCCCCTGCCTGACACCTGGCCCGAGCTCCTCGAGGCTGGCATCGGCTGGCAGGAGAGCTCACTGCTGGCCGCGGATGCCGAATCGCTCTGCCGCCAGTTGCTCGACCGCCTTGCCGCCGCCGTGTCGGCCCGGCGGGAGGCATTCCTGTCCGAGGACTATCTCGTATTCACAATCCATCCCGACGCCGAGATCCCCGACGCCACGCGGCTGCTGGCGACGCACGGACGTGACATCGCGCAGCTCCTGCGCGGCGAACGCGATCGGCTGAGCGATCAGGAACACGACCACGTCCTCGGTCACCGTATCTCGTACTACGAGACCGACGCAGTCATTCCGACCTGGAGCAGCGCGCTCGTCTACGACACCGAGGCTGGCGCGCGCGGCGCACTGGAGATCCTCGAGTTCGCCAATTCGCAGCTGCTCGAGTTCCGGTACTACGACCACCTGCTCGACGCGGAACTCGCGCGCATCTATGGCCGGCTGCAGTCCACCGGCTGGCGCCAGACGCTGGTCGGCCGCCGGTACATCCGGGCCGCGCGCCAGGTGCACGCCTTCTTCATCGACGTCAACGAGCTGACCGACAAGACCGAGAATGCGCTGAAGATTGCCGGCGATGTGTATGCCGCGCGCCTGTTCGGTCTCGCCGCCACGCGGCTGGGCCTCGATCGCTGGAAGGCCAACGTGCACGAGAAGCTGAAGACGCTCGACGATATCTACCGCTTCGCCGTCGAACACACCGGGATGGCCCGCGGCGAGTTCCTCGAAGTGACGGTGGTCCTGCTGATCGTGCTCGAGATCGTGCTGCTCGCGCTCGGTGTCGGGTGATGTCGGCGTGCTTGTAGGGGCGGCTCTTCAGAGCCGCCGCAGTCCGAAGACCGGTGATCTCACGCCAGAACGCCAGAATCCACAAAACACCCGGATCCCATTTGGCGTTTTGCCGTCAGGCCTCGTCATCTCCGATCCTCCCGATACGTGTGAATTGGCGGTCTGCCCTCGTCGTAACAAACATTTAACCGCCTCGTCACCGCGCGGAAACCGGGCGCCACTACCGTCATCAGGGTGACGAAGACCAAGGTCCTCGTGGTTGAGGACGAACCAGACATCGCCGAGCTCATCAAGCACACCCTCGAGAAGACCGGTGACACGAGCGTCGACATCGTCAACACCGGCGATGCGGCGTTGAAGGCCGTCGGCGCCGAGGAGCCGGATCTAATCCTGCTCGATCTGAACCTGCCGGTCCTGAGCGGCGTCGAAGTGTGCCGCATCCTGCGCGCGCGGGAGACGACGGCGCACCTGCCGATCATCATGCTGACGGCGCGCTCCACTGAAGCGGACCGCGTGACCGGCCTCGACGTCGGCGCGGACGACTACATCACGAAGCCGTTCGGCCTGCGTGAGCTGTCGGCGCGCGTACGCGCGGTGCTGCGTCGTGGCGGCAGTGAGCAACCGAAGCGGATCAAGGAACCGCTCGTATACCGCGGGCGGCACCTCACCGCCGACTTCGACGCGGTGTCAGTGATGGTGAACGGCATGCAGGTGCGACTGACCCGCCGCGAATTCGAGCTGCTGCGTTACCTGGTGGAAAACCGGAATCGCGTGATCTCACGCGACCGCCTGCTCGAGCAGGTGTGGGGCTACGACCGTTTCGTGGAGACGCGCTCGGTGGACGTGCACGTCGGCCGCCTGCGCGGCAAGCTCCGTGAGGCCGCCACGCAGATCGAGACCGTAGTCGGACTCGGTTATCGCTTCGTCGAATAGCGACGAATTGGACGCCGCCGCGCGACTGTCAGACATTTCTGCGGCGTTCAACATGCGGTTTCGACATCTTTGTCGAACGACGCTCGTCTGAGCGGGCGCGTCGACGTCTCGGACACCGGTTTCACGATGCGGAATCCATCATTCGTGAATCCTTACCGCTGATCTCCAACATTCCTGTCGAACGACAACGACTGCGTCGCCGCATGCGATCAGCACTTTCCCGTGCATTTCCGTCGATCGGCCTTCGGCGAGGCTGGCATACCCATTGAAGTCACGCCAGCATCTCTCACAGGCAGAACGGATCTTCTCCAGTCTCCGGGTCTGCTCGGGCGGGGAGACAGGGGGAGGTCGGCGGAGCACCGGCCTCTCCCGGGCCTTCCGCATCCCGGGGACTGGATCGCATGACGTATAGCCCCCCGCACGACGGGGCTCAGGCAAGGAAAGGACTGGAGATGACCAGACGTTCGATGTTGGTGTGGAAGGTCGTGCTCGCGGCGCTGTTTGCGTTCTTCGTGAGCACGGCGGTGTCGCCGTACTCGCTGCGGGCGCAGGGAGCGATCGGCCAGGGCGATCCGAGCGGTGTCAAGACCGGCACGGCGGCGGACGTATCCGTGAAGGACGCCAAGGCACCGACGCTGCAGGACGTAATGGACACGGTCGGCCACAACAAGGTTGCGATCAACTTCGTCTGGACGCTGCTGGCCGGCTTTCTCGTCATGTTCATGCAGGCCGGGTTCGCGATGGTGGAAACGGGATTCTGCCGCGCCAAGAACGCGGCTCACACCATGTGCATGAACTTCATGATTTATCCAATTGGCATGTTCGGCTACTGGCTCTGTGGCTACGCGCTTCAGATGGGCGGCGTCGGCGCGCTCGCCACGCTGGGCGGCACGCCGGTGCTCGGCCATGAGGTCTCGGTCAATCTGTTTGGCCATACCTTCGGCCTGTTCGGGATGAAAGGGTTCTTCCTCAGCGGCGACACCTATGACGTCGGCGTGTTCGCGCTGTTCCTGTTCCAGATGGTGTTCATGGACACCGCGGGCACGATTCCGACGGGCGCCATGGCCGAGCGCTGGAAGTTCTCGGCCTTCATCGTGTTCGGCTTCTTCATGTCGATGGTGGTCTACCCGATCTTCGGCAACTGGGTGTGGGGCGGCGGGTGGCTGGCGACGCTGGGCAAGGAATTCGGTCTCGGTCACGGTCACGTCGACTTCGCCGGCTCGTCAGTCGTGCACATGGTGGGCGGCGTTGCCGCGCTGGCGGGCGCCATCGTGATCGGCCCGCGGCTCGGGAAATATACGAAGAGCGGCGAATCGGTGGCGATTCCCGGTCACGACATTCCGATGGCGATCGCCGGGACGTTCATCCTCGCGTTCGGCTGGTTCGGCTTCAATCCGGGCTCGACGCTCGCCGGCGGTGATCTGCGCATCGCCGTCGTCGCGACCAATACCATGCTCGCCGGCACCGGCGGTGCGCTCGCCGCGTGCTTCTACGTATGGAAGCGCCTGGGCAAGCCGGACCCCGCGATGATCGTCAACGGGCTGCTCGCCGGCCTGGTCGCGATTACCGCGCCATGCGCCTTCGTCAACAGCGCTTCGGCAGTCGTCATCGGCGCACTGGCCGGCGTCATCGTCGTCGAATCCGTGCTCTTCATCGACCGCATCCTGCGGATTGACGACCCGGTCGGCGCGATCTCGGTGCACGGCGTTTGCGGTGCCTTCGGCACTCTCTGCGTCGGCATCTTCGCGGACGGCAGTTACGGCGACGGCTGGAACGGCGTGCCCGGGACGGTGAAGGGACTCCTGTATGGCGATGCATCGCAACTGGCCGCCGAAGCCATCGGCGTCGTCACGTGCTTTGTCTTCGTGTTCGTCATGTTCTTTGCGTTCTTCAAGGTGATCGAAGCCACCATGGGCAATCGCGTATCGGCCGAAGCGGAGCTCGAGGGGCTCGACATCCCGGAAATGGGCGCGCTGGCCTATCCCGACTTCGTGCTCGGCCCTGGCAACCCGCTCGGCGGCCATGCCGCGATGACGCCGACCTCGGGCGGGGCGACAGCAACGGCCACGCTGAAACCGATGCCGAGCGACGCGTAGCCTCCGCGCACCACGCGACCTCGGAGAACGGACCCTGCCGGTCCGTTCTCCGCGTTGTCAACGGGATTCCGATGTCACACGGGCTGCAGGTGATCCTGCTGGTCATGCTCGTCATTGCCGCCGCCAAACTGGCCGGCGCGTTGGCGACGCGCATGCACCAGCCTTCGGTCTTCGGCGAAATCCTTGCCGGCGTCCTGCTCGGGCCGTCGCTGCTCGACGTCCTTGGCTGGCCAGTGTTCGCCGATGGCAATGCGCACGCGATGCTGGCGCTGGTGCAGGATCTCTCGCAGATCGGCGTACTGCTGCTGATGTTCGTGGCCGGCCTGGAAACCGACCTCCCCCAGCTCCGGCGCGTCGGCCACGTCGCCTTCTGGGCTGCTCTAGGGGGAGTCCTCTTGCCACTGGCCGGCGGCGCGGCGACGGCGGTTGCCTTCGGGCTCCCCCTCTACTGGTCGGGCATCTTCATCGGCACGATTCTCACGGCCACGAGCGTCAGCATCTCCGCGCAAACGCTGCTGGAGCTCGGCGCGCTCCGTACGCGCGAAGGGTCGACGATTCTCGGTGCCGCCGTCATCGACGATGTCATGGGGATTATCGTGCTGTCGATCGTCGCGGCGCTCGCGACGGTTTCCCGCGGCAGCGACGCCGGCTGGACGACCATCGGCGTGCTCGGGCTGCGCATCGCGCTGTTCTTCGCGCTCGCGATTGGTGGCACCAGGCTGCTGACCCCGCTCCTGCGCTGGGCATCACGCCTCGGCGTGAGCCAGGCAACCCTCGCCGCCGCGCTCGTCATCATGTTCGGGTACGCATGGCTGGCGGAATATCTCGGCGCCATCGCGGCTATCACCGGTGCCTACGTCTCGGGCGTACTCCTCGCGCAGACGCCGTTCAAGCGCGATATCGACGCCGGCATCCACCCGCTGACCTACACGCTCTTCGTCCCGGCATTCTTCATTGGCATCGGCCTGCAGGCCAACGCACGCGAACTCGGCGCGCATGCCGCATTCACTGCGGTGCTGATCGCCGTCGCCATCATCGCCAAAGCACTCGGATGCGGCCTCTTCGCGAAGCTGTCCGGCTTCTCGGGCCGCGAGTCTCTTCGCGTCGGCGTCGGGATGATCTCGCGCGGTGAAGTCGGCCTGATTGTTGCCGGCTACGGCCTCGCCGCGGGCCTCATCGATCGCGACGTCTTCTCCGCGTCGGTGCTGATGGTCCTGGCAACGACGATGGTGACGCCGCCGCTGCTGCGGCTCGTCTTCCCGAGCCGTCGGCCGGAGCATGCCGTGTACGAAGAAACGATTGCGCACGTTCCCGACGCGGAACCGGCGATCGACTAAGAACGCGCTACGCGACCGCGTCCGCGGTCCACCCGTCGTCGACCAGAGAATCGACGGCTTCGGCAAAACGCATCCTGGCGCGCTCGACGCGATGCCAGTCGGTCACCAGATCGCGGCGCACCAGTTGACTGTTGGCTTCCTCGCGAACTTCCCAGCCGACGGTATCGGCAGCGGTGATGATGAATCGGCGGATCTGTTCAGCTTTGCGGAGCGTGCGCGCGTACATGGCGCCTCGATCTATACATCGCTGCGCACGGGAACACGAGGGAAACCAACGCGTTTACACGGAATTTACAGCGCGGAAACCAATGTGAAATTCCTTCTCGATAGCGTGTATCCATGCTCACGAGATGGATCGCGACACCTGTCAGCGCCCTGGCCCTGATCGTCACAGCCGCCTGCGGCGGCGGCACTGCTGCGAACAATGGCGCGCCCGACGCGAACAAGACCGTGCAGATCAATGGCGCGGGAGCCACGTTCCCGGCGCCGATCTATTCGAAATGGTTCGCGGACTACGCGAAGGCGCACCCCGACGTCGCCATCAACTACCAGCCGATCGGCTCGGGCGGCGGCGTGCGCCAGTTGACCGCGCAGACGGTGTTCTTCGGCGCGTCCGACAGCCCGATGACCGACGAACAACTCAAAGCGGCCCCCGGCCCGGTACTGCACGTTCCGATGGTCCTCGGCGCCGACGTTCCGGTCTACAACCTCGCCGGCATCACCGATCTGAAGTTCACAGGTCCGCTGCTGGCCGACATCTACCTGGGCAAGATCAAGAAATGGAATGACGCGGCCATCGCGACGTTGAACCCCGGCGTGAAGCTGCCGGCGACGGATATTGCGGTTGCCCATCGCTCGGACGCCTCGGGCACGACGTTCATCTGGGTGGACTTCCTGTCGAAGGTCTCGCCTGAATGGAAGATGACGGTGGGGGCCAGCGCCGCGGTCAACTGGCCGGTCGGCGTCGGCGGCAAGGGCAACGACGGCGTCGCCGGCATCGTCTCGCAGACACCGGGCGCCATCGGCTACGTCGAATTGACGTACGCGCTGCAGAACGACATCGCCTTCGGCTCGGTGCAGAACGCCGCCGGCGAGTTCGTCAAGGCATCGCCGGATGCCGTCAGCAAGGCGGCCGCCGGTGCGACGATCCCCGACGATTTCCGCGTCTCGATCACGAACGCCCCTGGCGCCGGCGCGTACCCGATTTCCTCCTTCACCTGGCTGCTCCTCTACCAGCAGCCGAGCGACACGCAACGCGCGAAGCTGATGGTCGACTTCGCCAGATGGGCGTTGACCGAAGGCCAGAAGTACGCCGCCGGCCTTCATTACGCACCAGTGCCCGACTCGGTCGTGCAGCGCGAGCTCACGGCGCTCGCCACCATCAAGGTGTCCTGATCCGGGCTGGTCGAGTGAAGGGCGATCTGCGCTTCCGTCTTGCGATCGGTACGATCGCGATGCTGCTCGTCGTGCTGGTGGCCGCGATTGGCGCGGAGCTCACGCGCCAGTCGTGGCTGTCGATCGAGAAGTTCGGCCTGCGCTTCTGGACGACGCGCACCTGGGATCCGGTCGCCGGTACCTTCGGAGCGTTGCCCTTCATCTGGGGCACGCTCTATTCGTCGATTCTGGCGCTGCTCATTGCCACGCCGATTGCGCTCGGCATCGCGGTCTCCATCTCGGAACTCTCGCCCGGGTGGCTCAAGAACCCGCTGGTCTTCCTGACCGAACTGCTCGCCGCGATTCCGTCGATCGTCTACGGGCTCTGGGGCATCTTCGTCCTGGTCCCGCTGGTGCGACAGCTGGAGCTGCACACACCGGAGGCGCTGAAGGCGCTGCCGCTGTTCACCGGCCCGCCGTTCGGCATCGGGATGCTGTCGGCCGCGCTGATCCTGGCGGTGATGGTGATTCCGTTCACGTCGGCGATCGCACGCGAAGTCCTCAAGACGGTTCCCGCCGCGCAGCGTGAAGCGGCCTACGCCCTTGGCGCGACGCGCTTCGAAGCCATCCGTGCGGCCATGTTCTTCGCCCGCACCGGCATCGTTGGCGCCGTGATGCTCGGCTTCGGCCGCGCGCTTGGCGAGACGATGGCCGTCACGATGGTGATCGGAAACAGCCCGCAGGTGACCACGTCGCTGTTTGCGCAACAGCACACGATGGCGGCCGTGATCGCCAACGAATTCACCGAAGCGACCGACGATCTCTACCTGCACGCATTGATCGAGATCGGGCTCGTGCTCTTCATCATCACGTTGATCGTCAACGCCGCATCACGGGTGCTGATCTGGGCGATGAGCCGGACAGGCACGGCCAGGGCCGTCGCGGCACCGCGAGTGGCCGCCGCGGCCAGGGCATGACGCACAACGCCCTCCGCCGAATCGTGTCCGCAATGTTCGTCGGTGCGTGCGGGCTCGCGGTGCTCATCGCGCTGGTCCCGCTCGCGATGATCCTGTTCTTCGTCGTCAGTCAGGGACTGCAGTCGCTGAACCTTGCGTTCTTCACGTCGATGCCGAAGCCGCTTGGCGAGACCGGCGGCGGCATGCTCAACGCGTTCGTCGGCACGCTGATGCTGATCTCTCTGGCCGCGCTCCTCGCCATTCCGGTCGGCGTGATCAGCGGTATCTACATGTCCGAATATGCCGGCACGAAGCTGGCGACGGCGGTGCGCTTTGCCGCCGACACGCTGAACGGCGTGCCATCGATCGTGATCGGCATCTTCGCCTACGGCATCGCCGTCCTGCCCTTCCGGCAGTTCAGCGCGCTGGCGGGCGGGCTGGCGCTGGGTGTGATGATGATTCCGATCATCGCGCGGACCACCGAAGAACTGCTGCTGCTGGTGCCGGGCACGATGCGCGAAGGTGCGCTCGCGCTCGGCGCCACCCGGGCCCGCGCCGTCTTCACCGTCATCCTCCCCGCGGCGCTGCCCGGCATCATCACCGGTGTCGTCCTCGCGCTGGCACGTGTGGCCGGCGAAACCGCGCCGCTCCTGTTCACGGCGTTCAACAACCAGTACTTCTCCACCAGCGTCCGCCAACCGATCGCGTCGATGACCGTGCAGATTTACACCTACGCGATCTCGCCGTACGAGGATCAGCACCGGCAGGCCTGGGCGGGCGCGCTGGTGCTGGTGGGGTTCGTTTTCGCCTGCTCTCTCGTCGCCCGTGTGGTGACGGCGCGCGTGCAGCGCCTTCGCGGATAAATGCTCACCATGGCTGCTCCAATCCCGACCGTCACCCTCCGCGAGCGCCCCGGTGATGCTGCGGCGCCGCCCGCCGACGTCAAGATCGACGTCCACGCCCTGCGCTTCTTCTATGGCGCCAAGCTCGCGCTCGAGGACATCACGCTCAGGATCCATCCCAACCTGGTCACGGCCTTCATCGGTCCCTCGGGCTGCGGCAAGAGCACGTTTCTGCGCACCCTCAACCGGATGAACGACGTAGTGCCGGCCACGCGCGTTGAAGGCAAGGTGTTGATCGACGACGAGGACATCTACGCGTCCAGTGTCGACGTCGTCCAACTGCGCCGCCGCGTCGGAATGGTCTTCCAGAAGTCGAACCCGTTCCCGAAATCGATCTTCGAGAATGTCGCCTATGGATTGCGCATCAACCGGATGGCCGGCACTCGCGGCGAACTCGCCGGCCGCGTCGAGGAGAGCCTCAAGCAGGCGGCGCTCTGGAACGAAGTAAAGGACCGGCTCCAGGAGTCGGCGCTGGCGCTTTCCGGCGGCCAGCAGCAGCGCCTCTGCATCGCGCGCGCGCTGGCCATCCGGCCCGACGTCCTGCTGATGGACGAACCGGCGTCGGCGCTCGACCCGATCGCGACACAACGGATCGAGGAGCTGGTGTACAGCCTGAAGCAGTCGTACACGGTGGTCATCGTGACCCACAACATGCAGCAGGCCGCGCGCGTCTCCGACTACACCGCCTTCTTCTGGCTCGGGAAGCTGGTGGAATACGACCGCACCGACCGCATCTTCACCGCGCCGCACGAGAAGCTCACCGAGGACTATGTGACCGGGAGATTCGGCTGATGGATCGATCCGTACGGCATTTCGAGGGAGAGCTCGACACGTTGCAGGCGCGCCTGCTGGAGATGGGCGGGCTGGCGGAGGAACGCGTGCGCGCGACCGTGCAGGGACTGGTCAGCCGTGACGTCAAGGTCACCGATCGTGTGCTCCAGGGCGACGAGCCGATCAACCAGCTGCACGTCGAAGTGGACGAACGCTGCTTCCGGCTGCTCGCGCTCTACCAGCCGATGGCGACAGACCTGCGCGCGATCGTCGCCGCCGTCAAGATCAACAGCGATCTCGAACGCGTCGGCGACCTGGCGGTCAATATCGCCGAAGCGGCGCGGCGCTATGCCCTGCACCCGCCGGTCAAGCAGTTGATCGACATCCCGCGGATGGGCAACCTCGCGCAGAACATGCTGCACGACGCGCTCGATTCGTACGTCAAGCGCGACCTGCCGCTGGCCCGGTCGGTCCTCGAGTGCGACGACGAGCTCGACGCGCTGAAGACGCAGGTCTTCCGCGAGCTCCTGACCTTCATGCTGCAGGACACGACGACGATCGAGCCGTCACTCGATCTGATCCTGGTGTCCCGTCATCTCGAACGGATCGGCGATCATGCCACCAACATCGCCGAAGACGTGATCTTCATGGTGTCGGCGCAGGACGTTCGGCACCATGGGGACGTGTAGGGCGCATCTTGCTTTGTACATGCGCCGCGGCGGCCGGTCTAACAAGCAAGACCGGCCCTACAGGCGATAGGAATTCCCGCGAACCGCCAGCCGCCAGCCCTCGTTCCGCCATTAACCCACATGTAACAACACCGATACATGGCGGAAAAACTACCGTCGTACAAGTAACGGTCATATGACGATGACGCGACGACTGGCCGCTCTGGCCTTCTCACTGACGATTTCAACCCCGGCGCTCGCCCAGCAGGCGGCTCCGGCTCCGGCAGCGCAACCTGAATATCCGATCATCCGTGTCGGTGCCCTCTCCTATGTGCAGTACGACGACGAACTGAAGAATCGCGACGGTTACAACAACTTCGACGTGACCCGCGCCTATCTGAACGTCAACGCGCAGATCTCGAAGAACGTGGCGTTCCGCTTCACGCCGGATATCCGTCGCGTCAGCGACAGCACGCTCTCCGGCAGCCTGGTGCTGCGCGTCAAGTACGCGTACGCGCAATTCGACAACGTCGGCCCGCACGGCCGCGTACGGCTGGGCGCGCATCAGACGCCGTGGCTCGATTTTGAAGAGAGCATCGACCGCTATCGCGTGCAGGGCACGATGTTCGCCGAGCGCGAGGGATTGATTCCCGGCTCGTCCGACTTCGGCGCCAGCTACTTCACGCCGCTCCCACACGGCTACGGCGAGGTGCACGTCGGCGTGTTCAACGGCGAAGGCTACGCGCAGCCGGAGGCGAACAAGTACAAGAGCGTCCAGGGCCGCATCACCGTACGTCCGCTGCCGAACGGCAGCGCGATCACGAAAGGGTTCCGCATCTCCGGCTTCTACAACGACGGCTGGTATGCCGCCGGCCGTCCGCGCCGCCTCGGCATCGTCATGGGCAGCTTCGAGCACGAGCATCTGGTGGCGACGATTCAGGGCTTGAAGGCGACAGAGAATCCCGCGCCGGTCGCGGTCACGTCACCGGACGTCGATCGCAGCGGCTGGTCCGTGTTCGTGGAGCCGCGTCAAGGCACGTCGAAGCTTGCCGGCATCTTCCGTTACGACTGCTTCGACCCCGACGAGTCGCTGCCCGGCAACGCCCAGAACCGCGTGATTGCGGGCGGCGCGTACTGGTTCGTCTGGCCGAAGTCGAAACTCGGCGTCGTCGTCACCAACGAGCAGGTGCATTACGACCTGGTTTCGCGGCCGGACGAGAACAGGGTGCTGGTGCAGACGCATATCGAATTCTGACGTTCACGCTTCTATGTTCTGGGTTCTCGGTTCGTGTTCAAAGTTCGGTTTGGTTCGGTTCGGTTCGGTTCGGTTCGGTTCCGACCTTTTCATGAATCGGCCGGCACGGGCTCGAACGACCGCGTCAGGATTGAACATGAACACGAACCGGGAACAGAGAACTGAGAAGCCTGAACAGCATCCTCCTTTGCGTCAGCGCGGCGTGGCTCGGAGCCGCATCGCAGGCGCCTTCCGCGACCGTAACGCCCTTCGAGGTCTCCTCAATCAAGCGCAATGTCGCGGGCGGATTCATCACCATCGACGTGCAGCCGAACGGACGCTTCATCGTCAACAACGCGCCGGTGTCCGACATGATCCTGATGGCGTATCAACTGCAGCCGTTTCAACTCGCCGGTGCGCCACCAGGTCCGGCTGCCGCAGCGGCGAACGCGCCGTCGCTCTCCACCGCGCTCGAAGAACAACTCGGCCTGAAGCTGCAGGCGACCAGCGGGCCGGTAGACGTGCTCGCGATCGACAGCATCGAGCGAGCGAAAACTGAGTACAACGTTCGGGCTTCTGCGTTCTCGATTCTGGGTTCGTGTTCAGGTTCGATTTTGATTCGGGCCGTCCGAGTGGCGGCCGAGCGACGGATGAAAGAACCGAACCTGAACACGAACCGAGAACAGAGAACCGAGAAGCATGAACACGTTTAGTTCCGTGCTTGCCTCCCGGCGTAGGATCAGCCGCCAGGAGGGACGCCGATGCTCCGCCTTCGAACTGTTGCCGCACTGCTCATGATCGGTCTGGTACTCGTGGCCGCCGACGCCCTGCTTCGGGCCCAGGCGCCCGCCGCGGCGCGTGCCGACGGCGGCGATGCCGTGGTCGCGGCGCTCGTCACGGAAATACGCGGCCTGCGCGCCGATCTTGCCGCCGCATCACGCAATCAACTGCGCGCGCAGATGCTGCTTGGACGGGTCCAGATGCAGGAACAGCGGCTCGCGTATCTCGACAAGCAGCGCGCGGACACCGCGGCTGCGGCGATGGCGCAGTCGCAGATGATGTCCATGTTCCAGGGCTCGATGCCGCCTGGCGATACGTCGCCATGCGATGCGATGCCCGGCGGCGCGGACGCGAAACGAGATTGCGAAGCCAACTTCGCCGCGCGGCGGCGGCAGCTTGCCGACCAGCAGTCGCGCATCCAGCAGCTCCAGCAGCAGGAGAACGATCTCGTGAACGCTCTCCAGACCGAGCAGGCACGCTGGAGCGAATTCAACTCCCGGCTTGATGAACTCGAGCAGAGTCTGCGCTAATCGAGTTGTGACGTTCAGGTTTCCGGGTTCTGGCTTCTCAGTTCGTGTTCAGGTTCGGATCTTCATTCCGCCGTTGGA
>DATJEU010000105.1:0-3268 GCA_035496255.1 Vicinamibacterales bacterium | reverse complement strand
GCGCTCGTCGACGACGAAATCGAAGCCGTCGGCGCCGCCGATGCCGCCGCCCTGATTCAAAGACTGATTGTTGGCGACGAAGTGCTTGGCGTTCGCCATCACGCCGGTGGACTGGATACCGCCGATCTCAGCCGCAGCAAGCCGCGCGATGACGAGCGGCTCCTCGCCGAAGCTCGTCACGTTGCGACCCCAATGCGGCAGACGCATCACGTTCACCATCGGCCCGAGCAGCACATCGTTGCGCGTCGCTCGCGACTCGCGGCCGAGAATCTCACCGTACTGACGAGCCAGATCCGTGCTGAAGGTCGAGGCTAGCGTGATTGGCTGCGGCAGCGCCGTGGTCTCGTAACGCACGTAGACGTTCGCTGGACCATCGGCCAGTCGTAACGGGGGGACGTCGAGTCGCGGCACTCCTGCGATGTAACCGGCGCCGCCGTTGTACGCGGGATCGCGCGAGCCTTGCACCATCCCGAGCTTCTCCTCGAGCGTCATCTGCTCGAGCAGTGCGTGCACGCGTGGCGAGAACTCGGCGACTTCCTGCGCCGTCGCGGCGCACGAAATCAGGCCGGACAGCGCGGCGAGAACCAGAGGGCGAAGAGCTCGCCCTCTGTCCCGGAAAGATGCGGTCATCACTTCCTCAGCCGATCACCAGTCCTTGCTGAACCGCAGACCGTACTGCCGCGGGTTGCCGAACTGGAAGTTCCAGATGTCGTCCGGACCGGCGGCGAGGAAGTAGCCGTTGGTCAGGTAGCGCTTGTCCTCGATGTTGCGGACATAAGCCGAGATGGTGAGGCCGCCTTGCGTCGCGAACTCGATCGCGGCGTTCGACTGCGTGTACGCATCCTGCTTCATGTCGTCGTAGTTGTAGAACTGCGTGAAGGATTCGCTCTTGTACGTCGTGTCGGCGCGCAACGTCAGCGTGTTGCCCGAAGCCAGGCGGAACACATGGTCGTAGGCAACCTGTCCGATCCACTCGGGCGAGTTGCCCGGCGTGTTGCCGCCGAAGTTCGGCGACTGCACTCCCGGCGTGTTCGGATCGAGGTCGCCGATCGACGCCTCGTTGCCCGAGCACGTTCCCACACCGCCCTGCGATTGCGGCACGCAGTACACGTTGTACAGCGCGAACAGCTCATCCAGCTTCGCGTTCAGATAGTTGAGCGACGCGCTGATGTGATCGTTCTCGGTGAGCTCGAACAGCGTCTCCATCTCGGCGCCCCAGATCGTCGCCGCGCCGGCGTTGAACGTCCGACCGCCTTCCGCAGAGCTGAGCAGCACGCCCACCTGCAGACCGGTGTAGTCGTAGTAGAACCCCGAGGCGTTGAAGATGCCGCGCCCATCGGCGAAGGCCGTCTTGATGCCGGCTTCATATGCGGTGTTTTCCTCCGGACCGTAGACGCCTACGGAATCGAAGCCGCCGCCTTTGAAGCCCGTCGACACCTTGCCGTAGAGCAGTGCGTCGGGCGTGAGCTTGTAGTTCAGGCCCACGAGCCAGGTGGTCTTCTCTTCCGAGCTGCTCAGCAGGCGCGGATCCGTGAAGATTCCCGGAGTGTCGCGCGGGCGCGTCACCGGACCCGCAAGGAACGCGGCGCGATCGCGCCAGAAGCCTTCGTTGTCGTTGCTGGTGTAGCGCGCGCCGGCGACCGCGGTGAGCTGGTCGGTGAACTTCCATTCGACCTGGCCGAACGCGGATTTGCTCTCGTTATCGGAGTCGCGGATGTTGTAGTTGATGAACAGACCGAAGTTCTGCGTGCCGGGGGTGATGTCGCCCAGGTAGAAGCCGGCGAGCTGATCGATCGACTCCTTGAACAGGAAGCCACCGACCTGGTAGTGAGCGGCGCCGACGTCGCCCGCCAGCCGCAACTCGTGGCTCTGCGTCTTCTGTTCGTTCTGCTCGACCAGGTTGGCGTAGACGACCGGGAGCGAGCCCGTGCTCTTCGGCTCCTGCTCGAAGTAGCGATAGCCGCCGATGTAGCTCAGGGTCGCTGCCTCGCTGAACTGGTAGTCCAGGCGGGTGCGAGCTGCGTACGTGTTCCAGAACTGCCGGCCGCCGCCGTTGGCGGGCGCGGCATACTCTTCCTTGTTGATGGTGTCCTGGTACTTGGTCGTGCTGGGAATGCAGAACGTGTCCGTCGTGATGAGCGGCGCCGTCGGCTCCCAGCCGGGTGCCGCGCAGTTCGCGCCAGGAGTGAAGCCGGGCTGGTGCGTATCGATCGCCGCGAAGATCTGCGGCGTGAACTCGCGCTCCGAGTACTCGGCCGCGACGTAGTAGGTGAACGCGCCGAGGTTGTCGCCACGCAGCGAGATGCGACCGCCGTACGCATGGTTGTCGTCGGACTCGAACGCCGAGTAGCCGGGGAAGACGAACCCGCCGTAGCGGCCCGGCGCCAGGCCCGGGTGTTTCACGTAGCCGTCGCGGTCCTCGTAGAAACCGGCGACACGAATGCCCACGCCGTCGGTGAGCGGCAGCGTGACGCCTGCGTCGGCGCGCACGTTGTTGTAGTCGAAGCCGTAGCTCGTGGAGAAGTTCGCGCCGAAATCGTTGCTGGGTTTGCGCACGACGTAGTTCACGGCGCCCGCGGTGGAGTTGCGTCCGTACAGGGTGCCCTGCGGACCGCGCAGAACTTCGACGCGCTCCAGATCGAACAGCGACGTGGCCAGCGCTCTGCCGCCATTCAGATACTCTCCGTCGATGTTCGCGGTCACTGAGGTGTCCGAGCCATTGGTGATGTCGCCGATGCCGCGGATGGTCACGCTGACGGTGCCCTGGTCCTGGGTGACGATCGCACCCGGCGCGATCTTGCTGAGGTCGTTGGCGTCGCTGAAGCCCGCGTGCGCCAGCTGCTCGGGCGTGACGACGGTCATCGCGATCGGCACGTCCTGGACATTCTCCGCGCGCATCTGCGCGGTGACGATCACTTCTTCGAGCGTCCCCTCGTCCGCGGCATTTGCCGTCAGCGCAACGGTGCTCGAAAGGAGCCCACAGGCTCCGGCCAGAAGCAGATAACGCGAACTCCGAGATGGCATGGTGCCCCCCTGTTTTACTCGTCGGTCTTGGTTAGAAACGTATGAAAAACTCATGTACGACACTTGCGATAAGTCCGCCGATCCGATCGCACACCCGCCCACTTGAGCGTGCGACCGGACCAGCGAGGGGGGTTCCCCACCTGTTCGAAATCTGTATTTACGAACGTAACGGTGCACGCACTGACGACATGAGAGTGCGTCGCCAGTGCGGTTACTATTGACTAGTCATGCGGTGGGACTGCGC
>DATJEU010000104.1:0-28908 GCA_035496255.1 Vicinamibacterales bacterium | reverse complement strand
CCGCGCTCCGCATGCGCGCGGACGCGATTCCGGAGGATCGATGCAGATCGAACAGCGTGCTTCAGGCGACGTGACCGTCGTCACCATCAACGGCGACATCACGTTGAACAAGGGCGGCGACGTCCTGCTCAAGGACAAGATTCACAGCCTCCTGCAGCAGGGCAGCAAGAAGATCCTGCTTGATCTGGGCGGCGTGTCGTACGTGGACAGCGCGGGGCTGGGACAGCTGGTGCAGGTACGGGCGACGGTGACCAACGCCGGCGGCAAGCTGGCGCTGGCTCATGTCACCAAGCGGCTCAGCGACCTGCTGGTCGTCACCAAACTCGTCACGGTCTTCGATACGTTCGACGATGAGGCCAAAGCGATCGCGAGCCTGCAATAGTCCCGTCGAGGCCGGCCCTCAGGTCGGCCTTTCCTCGGCCCGAGCTCAATTCAACGCATTCGGCATGGCAAGGGTGAACGGGGCGATGACGGCATCGAACCGTTCACCGCTCGCCGTGACCATCTGGTAGGTGCCGTGCATCGAGCCGACCGCCGTTTTCAGCTCGCAGAAGCTCGTGTAGTCGAATGACCCGCCCGGCGGCAGCACCGGCTGCTCGCCGACCACCCCGGGGCCCTTCACCCGCTCCACGTCGCCGTCGGCGTTGGTGATGATCCACTCGCGGGAGATCAGCTGCGCTGTTTCGTCTCCGACATTCGAAATGCGGACATGATATTGAAAGAAGTAATTGCCCTCGCGCGGAGAGCTCCGCGCGGAGAGGTATTCGCTGCGGACCTGGATCTGGATGCCACGCGTGGTGGTGGCCGGGGACGTTGGACTCATCTGGGCATGGCCGTGGGGGGCCTGAAAGACTACCGATTATATGGCTGCTCGAATCGGACTTGGCGGGCGTGGAACCGGCGAACACTCGGGTCGTAATAGAGGCGTGGCGGCATTGGATCCTTCACGCAAGAAAAAGGTCACGGCGTCGGCGGCGATGCGCGAGGCCCGCGAACTGGTCTGGACGCATCGGCGCCGCCTGACCCTCGGCCTTATTCTGATGCTCGTCAGCCGCCTCACCGGCATGGTACTGCCGTTGTCATCGAAGTGGCTGTTCGATGACGTGGTGGCGAAAGGTCGCACCGACCTGCTGTTACCCATTGCGCTGGCCGGCGGCATCGCCACGCTGATCCAGGCGGCGACGTCGTTCGCCCTCTCGCAAATTCTGGGCGTCGCCGCGCAGCGGGCGATCACCGACATGCGTGTCCGTGTCCAGTCGCGCATCATGCGGCTGCCGGTGCGCTACTTCGACTCGACGCAAACCGGCATTCTGGTCTCGCGCATCATGACCGACGCCGAGGGTTTGCGGAACCTGGTCGGCACGGGCCTCGTCCAGCTCGCCGGCGGCCTCGTGACCGCGGTCCTCGGACTCGTCGTGCTGTTCTATTTGAACTGGAGCATGACCGTCATCACGATCATCGTGCTCGGCGTGTTCGGATCGGGCATGGCCTACGCCTTCAGGACGCTGCGGCCGCTGTTCCGCGAGCGCGGCAAGATCAACGCGGAGGTCACCGGGCGCCTGACCGAAGCGCTCGGTGGGATCCGCGTCGTGAAGTCGTACACGGCCGAGAAGCGCGAGGAAATCGTCTTCACCAAAGGCGCCCACCGGCTGTTTCGCAACGTTGCCAAGTCGATGACGGGTGTATCCGCAACGACGGCTGGCAGCACGCTGATCGTCGGCATCGTCGGCATCCTGGTGATCTGGCTCGGCGGCAAGGCGATCATCGCGGGACGGATGACGGTGGGCGACCTGATTACCTACACGCTGTTCATCGGCCTGGTCGCGGCGCCGCTGGTCTCGATTGCGTCAATCGGCACGCAGATTACCGAGGCGCTCGCCGGCCTCGATCGCATCCGCGAAATCCTGGACATGTCGACGGAAGTCGACGAAGACGCGACCCGGGCGGATGTGCCGCCGATCAAGGGTGACGTCGCCTTCGACAAGGTGTGGTTCGAGTACAACCCGGGACAGCCGGTGCTGCGCGACGTGTCGTTTCACGCCGCCGCCGGAACGACGACGGCGCTGGTCGGGTCGAGCGGGTCAGGGAAGAGCACCCTGATCAGCCTGGTGATGGCGTTCAACCGTCCGTCGCAGGGTCGCGTCCTGATCGACGGCCAGGACCTCGCGACGATCAAGCTCGGTGAGTACCGCAAACAGCTGGCGTCGGTGCTTCAGGAGAATTTCCTCTTCGATGGCACGATCATCCAGAACGTCGGCTACGCGCGGCCGGGTGCCACGGTGGACGAGATCAAGGACGCGTGCCGCGTCGCCCACTGCGACGAGTTCATCATGAAGTTCCCGGAGGGCTACGATACGGTCGTCGGCGAGCGCGGGATCAAGTTATCGGGTGGCCAGCGTCAGCGTGTGTCGATCGCGCGGGCGATTCTGGCCAGCCCCCGCGTGCTGATCCTCGACGAGGCAACTTCGAGTCTCGACAGCGAGAGCGAACAGATGATTCAGGACGGCCTGCGGCGGTTGCGATCCGGCCGCACGACGTTCGTCATCGCGCACCGGCTGTCGACCATCCGCAGCGCCGATCAGATTCTCGTGATCGAGGAAGGGCGCATCGTCGAGCGGGGCAACCACGCCGAACTGCTGGCGATGAACGGGCGGTATCGACAGTTGTACGACAAGCAATACAAGTTCGAGATGGACCGATTCATCAATCCGGGAGAGGATTTCACACCGGAACCGGACGCCCCCAAGGTTCCGCTGCCGCGGGTCGGGAGCGCAATCTAGTGGACGGTCTCAGTGGAAGAGTATTCGTACCCGGGTACGTTTCAGCCGCGATCTGCCGGCCGCGTTAACGGAGAGGCCCGTCGTGATAAGGAAGGACATAGCACCCGATGAATCCTGAAGATCTGGTCGGCGGAGTGCTGCGCAGCGTCCTGCTGGGGCGATCCAAACGATCGGGCCGAGCGCTCCGGTACCTG
This sequence comes from Vicinamibacterales bacterium, assembly GCA_035496255.1. Classification (GTDB taxonomy): domain Bacteria; phylum Acidobacteriota; class Vicinamibacteria; order Vicinamibacterales; family UBA2999; genus Gp6-AA40. Next base: position 25,934 of record DATJEU010000104.1, on the reverse strand, counting down.
ACGCGCGATTTAGCGCGCGGGACGGGGCACCTCGCGCGTGGTGCGGGCCGGTTTGCGGGCAGCGTTTCCCGAGGTGGCGACAGCTTCTGGACGCGTCCATCGACGCTGCTGGGCGCCGTTGGTGTGGCGTGGGGCATTTTCGAGACGTTGCAGCAGGGGCAGACGGGGACGGCCGCCGCGAGCAGCGTCGCAAGTCCAGCGACCACGCCGACAGCGCCTGCCTCGACACCACCGAGTCGCGAAGCCGTCACTGTTCCGCCACCGATTCCCACCGGCTCGCCCGCCGACGCACCAGGTCCGAAGCCGGGGCAGCCGGTCTCGCCGGACGCCCTGCGATTGATGCGCCTGGCCGTATCGGCAGCGCATGCGGATGGCCCGATGAACGAGCAGGAACGCGCCGCGATTCTGCTGCAGGCGAAGAACGCTGGAATCGATGCCGTGTTCGGCCCTGAGATCGGGCAGCCGAGGCCGCTGGCCGAGATCGTCTCGGGCGTCACGGATCCGGCGGAGCGCGCCACGCTGTACGTGATGGCGTACACGGTGCTCCGCGCGGACGAACAGGTCACCGGCGCCGAGCGTATCTATCTCGCGCAACTCGCGAACCTGCTCGGCCTCGACGCCGCGACGATCGCGAAGCTCGAAACGGACACCGGGCAACGGATCGATGCGCTCGGCGATCAGGGTCAACTGGGCGGATGAACGCACCCCGCACGTAGGGCCCGGCTTCAGCCTGGCCGATTCGGAGACTTCGATGCAGCAGTGGTACATGGCCATCGGCGGACATCAGGTCGGGCCGGTGTCGCAGGACGACGTGGTGACGAATCTGCGGAACGGCACGATCGACGGCAACACGCTCGTGTTCACCGCGGGCATGGCGAACTGGACGCCGCTCAAGGAAGTGCCGCAACTCGCGGCGTTCCTCAGCGGCGGACCTGGCGGCGCTGCCGCCGCGGCGCCGCCGCCGATGCCGGGCCGCGTCGCGCATGAAATCGATTTCAAAATTCTCGGCAGCGAGATGCAGTTCGTCGAAGTCGAGCTCGATCCGGGCGAGAGTGCGGTCGCCGAAGCGGGCTCGATGATGTACATGACGCAGGGCATCCAGCTCGAAACCGTGTTTGGCGACGGCAGCCAGCGGCAGGGTGGCGTCATGAACGCCCTGCTCAGCGCCGGCAAGCGATTGCTCACGGGTGAAAGCCTCTTCATCACCGTCTTCACGAACAACGTCGGCGGCAAACAGCAGGTGGCGTTCGCGGCACCGTACCCGGGCAAGATCCTGGCGATGGATCTCAAGCAGCTCGGCGGGACGCTGATCTGCCAGAAGGACTCGTTTCTCTGCGCCGCGAAGGGTGTGTCGATCGGCATCGCATTTCAGCGCAAGCTCGGTGTCGGCCTGTTCGGCGGCGAGGGCTTCATCATGGAACGCCTCGAAGGTGACGGCCTCTGTTTCGTGCATGCCGGCGGCACCGTACACCCGGTCGATCTCCAGGCGGGCCAGACGCTGCGCGTCGATACCGGCTGCCTGGTCGCATTGCAGCCGTCCGTCAGCTACGACATCCAGTTCGTCGGCAAGGTGAAGACGGCGCTGTTCGGCGGGGAAGGCGTGTTCTTCGCGACCCTGACCGGTCCCGGCCGCGTCTGGCTGCAGTCGCTGCCGTTCAGCCGCATGGCCGATCGCATCTACAAGGCAGCGCCCGCGGCGCGCGGTAGCCGCGTCGAGGAGGGGTCGATCCTCGGCGGTCTCGGAGATCTGCTCGACGGCGACAGCTAATGCCCGAATCCGCGCCGCAACAGTACGGCAATCACCCGCATCGGCCGACGGCGACGGTGGTCGCGGCGTTTCTGACGCTGCTCGCCGTCGCCATTTTCATCGTCCAGGCGATACGAGTCGGTCCGGGCCTCGAGTTCTTCGGAGTGCTCAGCCTGGCGATCGCGGTGATGACGCTGGTCCTGATCAGTCGCACCTACACCGTGCGTTTGCAGGACCGGATCATCCGCATGGAAATGGATGCCCGACTTCGTCGACTCGGATTGGAACACGAACTGGGCGCGCTCACGATGCGGCAACTCGTCGCGCTTCGCTTCGCGTCGGATCGTGAAATGCCCTCGCTGGCGCGCCGCGCCGTCGCGGAAACCCTGAGCAGCGATCAGATCAAGCGCGCGGTGACCGAGTGGCAGCCGGATCGAATGCGGACGTGACCGGCGCGCGATGACCCGGGAAGAACGCCAGGAGTTCCTCAAGATCCTCCACGCCCACGCGCAAACCATTGCGATCTGTGAGGCCTGCGCAACGACCACACGCGATCTCGCCGCCGAGGTGGCTCGTGGCGGTGTCCCTCCAAAGAATGACCTGGTGCACACCGCGCAACAGGCGGAGCAGGTGCTCGCCGACCTCGCCGGCGTCCGCGAGGAGGTCGAGCGTCTGATCGCGATGCTGCGCTGAGTGTCGCCCGCAGTCTGCATTCGGAATTCTGCATTCCGATTCATTACAATTTCCGAATGCGCACTCCCGTCACGCTGGTGACAGGAGCGGGAGGTGAGATTGGGCATGGTCTCATCGCCCGGCTCGCCGGTACCGGTCGTCACATCGTCAGCGTGGACATTGCGCCGCTCGACGACTCGCTGCGTCCGTTCGTCCTGAAGGAATTCACCGGATCGATCGCCGACACGGGGCTGCTCGAGCGCATCCTGTCGCAGTACGAGATCGAGCTCGTCTTTCACCTCGCAGCGCTGCTGTCGACGCGCGCCGAGTTCACGCCGGTCGCGGCGCATCAGGTGAATGTCGACGGCACCCTCAACCTCCTCGAATTCGCGCAGCACGAAGGCGAATCGCACGGCCGTCCCGTCCGCTTCATCTACCCGTCGTCGATCGCCGCGTTTGGCATTCCCACGCGCGACCTCAAGGATCGCGCCGGCCGAGTGCGGGAAGACGACTTCAATGCGCCGCAGACGATGTATGGATGCAACAAGCTGTATTGCGAGCAACTCGGTCGCTACTACGCCCGGCACTACAAGCAACTCGCGGCGGACACGGTCCCGCGAGTCGATTTCCGCGCGGTGCGATTTCCCGGACTGATTTCGGCCGTCACGCTGCCGGCCGGCGGCACGTCGGATTACGCGCCCGAGATGATTCACGCCGCCGCGCGTGGCGAGTCGTATGCGTGCTTCGTCCGTCCGGACACGCGGATTCCATTCATGGCCATGCCCGACGCGATCGAGGCGCTGCTCACGCTGTGTTCGGCGAACCGCGAGCAGCTCACGCGGACGGCGTACAACCTGTCGGCATTCAATCCGACCGCGCAGGAGATCCGGGACGTCGTGGTCGCGGCGTTTCCGCGCGCGACCGTCACCTGGACGAATGATCAGAAGCGGCAGGGGATCGTCGATTCGTGGCCCATCGACGTGGACGATTCAGCCGCGCGCCACGACTGGGGCTTCGCGCCGAAGTACGATTTCAGGCGCGCGTTCGACGAATATCTGATTCCGACGATTCGGGAGCGCTACCGGACATGAGACTGACCCACGGCATCGGCATTGTGATTGTTACGGCGGCGGTCGCCGCCCTCGCGCTGCTGTTGAAAGGGAACCAGGACCCGATGACGCCACTCGCAGAGCGCTACGTGAAGCTGGTGCTCGCGCTCGGTCAGCACGACGCCGACTACGTCGACGCCTACTATGGTCCAGCGGCGTGGAAGGAAGAGGCGGCGCGCGCGAAGAAACCGCTGGACGCGATCGACGCGGAGGCGCACGCGGTCAGGGACGCGCTGCGCCGCGTCACGTTGCCGGCCGGCGCCAGCGAGCTCGAGCGGCTCCGGCACGAATACCTGACCAGGCAGGTCGAGGCGCTGGGCGCGCGCGCGGCGATGCTGTCCGGCACCAGGCTCGACTTCGACGAGGAGTCGAAGGCGCTCTACGATGCGGTGGCGCCAATGCACACCGAAGGCGAGTTCGAGCAGACGCTGCAGGCGCTTGATCGCGAGCTGCCGGGCAGCGGACCGCTCCTCACGCGCTACGACGCGTTTCGCGCACGATTCGTCATCCCGAAGGACCGCCTCGACGCGACGTTTCGCGCCGCCATCGATGGCTGCCGCAGCCGTACGTTGCAGCACGTGAAGTTGCCGCCCGGGGAAACCTTCACGCTCGAATATGTGACCGGCAAGAGCTGGAGCGGCTACAACTGGTACCAAGGTCACTACCACAGCCTGATCCAGGTGAACACGGATCTCCCGATCTATGTTGACCGTGCGATCGACCTCGCCTGTCATGAAGGCTATCCGGGCCACCACGTCTACAACGTCCTGCTCGAACAGAACCTGGTCCGCAATCGCGGCTGGACGGAGTTCACGATCTATCCCCTGTTCTCGCCGCAGTCGTTGATCGCCGAAGGCACGGCGAATTACGGCATCGACGTGGCGTTCCCGACGGCTGAGCGGCGCGAGTTCGAGCGGCGCACGATTTTTCCGGCCGCCGGCCTCGACCCGGCGCAGGTCGATCGCTATTACGACGTCCAGGCACTCGTGGACCGGCTGTCGTACGCCGGTAATGAGGCGGCGCGCCGGTATCTGAACGGCGATTTCGATCGCGCGGCGGCGGCGGACTGGCTGGAACGCTTCGCGCTGATGTCGCCGCCGCGCGCCGAGCAGCGCGTCAAGTTCTTCGACCAGTACCGCAGCTACGTCATCAACTACAACCTGGGGAAGGACCTGATCGCGAAACACATCGAAGCGGAAACGCAAGGATCGAGCGATCCCAATCGCCGATGGGACGCGTTCGTGCAGTTGTTGTCGTCGCCGCGGTTGCCCTCCGGGCTCAGTGGCCAGGCCGATGCCAGTGACGACGTGAGTGGAGCCGGGCAGCCGTGATGGCAATCGAGATCGCCCGGCCCGGCCCGCCTGACGTGCTCAGGCCGGTCGATCGTCCGGATCCGGAACCGGGACCTGGGGACGTGCTGATTCGCGTCGCGGCGGCTGGTGTCAATCGCCCCGACATCATGCAGCGGAAGGGGCTGTATCCGCCGCCTCCGGGCGCCAGCGATCTTCCTGGCCTCGAAGTGGCAGGCACGATCGTCGCCGTGGGTCCTGGCGTCGCCGACTGGCGCGTCGGCGACGACGTCTGCGCGCTCGTCGCCGGTGGCGGCTACGCCTCACTATGCGTCGCTCCGGCGCTGCAGTGTCTGCCGGTGCCGCGGGGAATGGATTTGACGACTGCTGCGGCGATCCCGGAGACCTTTTTCACGGTCTGGACCAACGTCTTCGATCGCGGGCGCCTGCGGCCGGGTGAGTGGGCGCTTTTTCACGGCGGCTCCAGCGGCATCGGCACCACCGCGATCCAGCTGGCGGCGGCGCGCGGCGCCGTCGTGATCGCCACGGCGGGCTCGGACGAGAAGTGTCGTGTGTGTGAGTCACTGGGCGCGCAACGCGCCATCAACTACCGTCGCGAGTCTTTCCGCGACGCGATCCGGCAGTTGACGCAGGATCGCGGCGTCGACCTCGTGCTCGATATCGTTGGCGGCCACTACTTCGCGGACAACGTGATGGTGCTCGCGACCGATGGCCGGCTCGTGCAGATCGGATTGATGGACGGCGAGCGCCTGGCGCAGATCGATCTGGCGCGCGTGCTCGGGCGGCGTCTGACCATCACCGGATCCACGCTGCGGCCGCGGACGGTCGACGAGAAAGGCCAGATCGCAGCCGCACTCAAACGTGAGGTGTGGCCGCTGCTCGAGAAGGGCGTGGTCCGGCCGCGGATCCACGCGACGTTTCCACTCGCGCAGGCGGCGCAGGCGCACGCCCTGATGGAGTCGAGCGAGCACGCGGGGAAGATCGTCTTGACGATCTGACGGCCGACGGGCGCTTCGTTGCCGCGTCGATCCGTCAGTCGGCCTGCACCACCGTTCGCGTGCTCGTGTGCGCGCGGACGACGTCGGAGGTGAGGCGCTTCGAGAGGTACACCTTCGACTCGCGATTGTCGGTCGCGTTCACTTCGTATTTCACGACGTCGAATTCGAGCTGGTCGAGCGTGCCGCGCATGTCGTAGAAGCGGTTCTTCGTCTTGACGACCACCTCGTGATAGCCGGCGGCGTGGGCCCACGCCTCGCTCTCCTCGGTCAGCGCGCGGAAGTGCCCCTGGCCCCGCCAGTCGCGGCGGGTACCACCGATCCAGCTGTAGAGCACCTTGCGCCCTTCGAACCGGACGCAGCCGTTCAGGCGGGTGACGAGATCGGCCAGCTTCGGGACGTTTTCCGAGACGCGCAGTTCGTGGACGATCTTGTACGACACCGGCGCAATCATTCCGGGGTCGTCGGGAAGCGGCGCCTCGGCGACGAGAATCAGATGCTCGCGATCCGTGAGCCGGTCGATGATCTCGCGCGCGGTCTTCTTGCGGGGAAACTCGCCGAAGTATTCCTCGATGTACTGGATTTCGAGCGCACCCGTGTCGAGCGGGTACTGCTTGATCAGGTATTCCACGCTGGCCTTTACCGCATTCTATTACGCGACGGCGCGCCGCCGGCGTCCCGCACGCGGCGATCCCATCGCGGCGGCGTGCGCGAACCGGCGGCGGCGCTGGTGCGGTGCGGCGTCATTCCCGACGCGATGACGACGACGAACGGATTGCCGGGATGACGGGCGCCGATGGAGGTCTTGATGCCGCGGAAGCCGGCGTCCTGCAGGCGCGCCTCCAGTTCGCCGTCAGCAAAGCCGAGACGCGGATCGCCGAAGCGGGCGCGCACCCAGGCCTGGTCGTGTTCCCGCAGATCGAGGATCAGCACGCGGCCACCCGGCCGCAGCACGCGCGCCGCTTCGGCCAGCGGCCGCTCCAGGTCCGAGGCATAGCGGAGCGATTGCGAGAACAGTACCAGGTCGATCGACTCGTCGTGCAGCGGCAGGCGCGCCAGGTCGCCCTTTTTCCACGCGACATTGGCGACGGCGCGCCGCTCGCTCAGGACTTTCGCGCGCTCGAGCACGTCGTCGGAGCGATCGATCCCGGTGACGAAGCGGGCCCACCGTGCGATCTCGAGCGTCAGATAGCCCTCGCCACAGCCGATGTCGGCGACGTCTATGGCCGGCAGGAGGTGCCCGAGGGCGCGGGCCCACGCGGCCCAGGATCGTCCGGGTACCAGCTGCCGTGCGTCGCTCGAGGCATCGAAGTGCTCCTTGCGCAGGCGCATGACCTCTTTCATCCGCACGAGATCGGCGCGCACCGCGGCGTCGTCCGCGGCGCTGGCGAACTCGGTGGCCAGCAGCGCCCACAGCGGCGAACCGGCGCCGCTCCCCTCACGCAGCCGGTAGTAGATGAACCCGCCCTCGCGGGCTTCGGCCACAAGCCCGGCGTCTTTCAACTGGGTGAGATGGCGGGACACCGTCGATTGCGCCGTCGCCAGGACGGCCGTGAGCTCGGATACGTTGAAGCGATCCTGCGTCAGTACGTGCAGCAGGCGGAGGCGGGTGTGATCCGCCAGCAGCCGGAAGAGCGACGAGGTGCGCTGCATCTTCTACACATAGCAGATATGCGCATATCCCGATACGACAGATCTGTCGATCTATCCCGACTGGCTGAAAAGTCGTCGCCCGATGCAGCGTCAGGTCCCGGATCGAGCCGGCCGTGGCCCTTGAAAGTGCAGAGCGCCACGCAAAGCATGTCGCTAGTGCACGAATCTAGAGGATGAATTGCAGAAAACGCGGGGCGATAGCCGAGAAGCAATGCAGAATATTGCAAACTGCACGCTCTGCCGTGCATAATCTGTTCATCCGCGCACCGCGCACGTCACTCGTCGTCATTCGGGCTTTACCGCCACCGCGCGGCCCCTGACAACCACCCAGAGAGATAGAAAGGACGCCGGCAGATGGGATCCGTAGCTCTTTCCGAAGCCATCAAGAGCATTCGTGAATGGTCAATGTCCGAAGGCCGCAGGGACGCGGTTCCGGGTAAGGCAACCGAAGCGTTCGGGAGCCTTGTGTTCAACGACAAGGCGCAGCAGGAACGGCTGCCGAAGCCGGCGTATCGCGCGCTGCGCGCGACGATCACCCGCGGCGAGCCGCTCGATCTCGCGACGGCCGATGCGGTCGCGACCGCGCTGAAGGATTGGGCGGTCGAGCACGGCGCCACCCACTACACGCACTGGTTCCAGCCGCTCACCGGCATCACCGCCGAAAAGCACGACTCGTTTCTGTCGCCGGCGAGCGACGGCACCGCCATCGCCGAATTCCGCGGCAAGGAACTGATCAAGGGCGAGCCCGATGCGTCGTCGTTCCCGTCAGGCGGCGTGCGCAGCACGTTCGAGGCGCGCGGGTATACGGCCTGGGATCCCACGAGTCCGCCCTTCCTGCACGTGAACGCGAACAACGTGACGCTGGTGATTCCGACGGCGTTCGTGAGCTGGACCGGCGAGGCGCTCGACAAGAAGACGCCGCTGCTGCGCTCGATGGACGCGGTATCGGCCCAGGCCGTTCGCGTCCTGAAGCTGTTCGGCTCCACTGCGGAGCGCGTGTTCTCGACCTGCGGTCCGGAGCAGGAATACTTCCTGATCGATCGCAATTTCTATTTCAACCGCCCCGACCTGATCAACGCCGGCCGCACGCTGTTCGGCGCGGCCCCGCCGAAGGGGCAGGAGATGGAAGATCAGTATTTCGGCTCGATCCCGGAACGCGTGCTCGCGTGCATGGCCGAAACCGAGATGGAGCTGTTCAAGATCGGCGTGCCGGTGAAGACACGGCACAACGAGGTCGCACCGAGCCAGTACGAGATTGCGCCGGTCTTCGAGAACGCCAACGTTGCCGCGGATCATCAGTTGATGATCATGGAAATGCTGAAGAAGATCGCGCCGAAGTACGGCCTGGCGGCGCTGCTGCACGAGAAGCCGTTCGCGGGCGTCAACGGCAGCGGCAAGCATAACAACTGGTCCCTGTCCGATGAATTCGGCAACAACCTGCTCGGCCCCGGCGACACGCCGCACGACAACACGCAGTTCCTCGTGTTCTGCGCCGCCGTCATCCGTGCCGTCGACAAGTGGCAGGGGCTGCTGCGCGCCAGCATCGCCCATGCCGGCAACGATCATCGTCTGGGCGCCAACGAGGCGCCGCCGGCGATCATCTCGATCTTCCTGGGCGACATGCTCACGGACATCTTCGAGCAGATCGAGAAGACCGGAGGGGCGAAGGCGACGAAGCAGGGCGGGCTCCAGGACCTCGGCGCGCTGGCGTTGCCGAAGCTGCCGCGTGACGCGGGCGACCGCAACCGCACCAGCCCGTTCGCGTTCACCGGCAACAAGTTCGAGTTCCGCGCGGTTGGATCGTCGCAGAACATCGCCTGGCCGAACCTGGTGCTGAACGCCGCGATGGCCGATTCGCTCGAAGGCATCGCCAATGAGCTCGAAGCGGCGACGAAGAAGGGCGAGGATCTGAACAAGGCGGTCGCCAAACTCCTGCAGAAGATCATCAAGGAGCACAAGCGGATCGTCTTCAATGGCAACAACTACTCGCCGGCGTGGGAAAAGGAAGCCGGGAAGCGCAAGCTTCTGAACCACAAGAACACCGTCGACGCGCTCACCGAACTGGTCAAGCCAGAGGTGGTCAAGTTGCTCGAGCACTTCAAGATTCTCAACGAGCGCGAAGTGCACTCGCGCTACGAGGTGTTCCTCGAGAACTACAACAAGACGATCAACATCGAAGGTCAGCTCGCGGTGTTGATGGCCAACCGGTACATCCTGCCGGCCGCGCTGGAATACCAGAAGCAGATCGGTCAGAGCGTCGCCGCGGTGAAGGCCGGCGGCGGTACCTCCGTCCAGGGCAAGAAGCTGCTCGTCTCGTACACGAAGCTCGTGGACAAGTTCAAGGTCCAGAGCGACGCGCTTCAGGCGGCGCTGTCGCATCACGCTGCCGGGCCGGCCGAGAAGCACGCGAAGTACATGCGTGACAAGGTTGTGCCGGCGATGGCCAAGCTCCGCGAGCTCGGTGACGCCATCGAGGTCGAGACGCCGCACGAGATTTGGCCGCTCCCGACCTACCGCGAGATGCTGTTCGTGAAGTAACGCATTCGGGCGATTGCTCGAACGTCCAGGCCGGCACCACACGTGCCGGCCTTTTTTGTTGCTGTCCCACGCCATGGCCGATCGATCAGTGCTGGGCGCGAATCGACGGCGCGCTGTCAACGCGTTCAGCTTCTCTGACCGATCAACGTGAGTCCGGTCGTCACAGGACGCGCGCGACCGTGTGCGCTCGTGGCGCCCACGCCGTCATGACGGGACAGGGAAGAACGCCAGCGGACAAAACTGGTACCTATCCTGCACAACAGCACGGTCGGTGTTCCCGGCCATGCGACTGGCGTAGAGAAGCCACACCGGATCTACGGCCGGCCGTTCGCAACGATCCAATTTTTCGGTCGGTGTCTCGTGAGGTCAGCCTCACGGTGCGGAGCGCCGAAGGCGCCCGCGAAGATACCAATGTTCCACTTGGTCGAGCCTTTTCCAGGCGCATCCGGTCTGCACCGGAGAGACGGCCCGGTGCGACGACGAGGGATGTAAGAAGCTTACGAGTTGCGGCCGGGCCGCGATGAGCCGCGAGGCGGCGTCGACTGAGGACGTCGAGCCGTTTTGCCAAACAGTGAGCCGCGCGCAGACGTCAGGGCTGAGGCGGGCGGCTGTGATGTAAACCAACCAAGCGTCGTCCACGTCGGAAGCTGCCGTGGATGTTCGCGACAACCAATCGACGGGAAGACATGGGCATCCTCGAAAAACTCCGTCCCCAACCACGCTGGAAACATGCGGACCCGGCGGTTCGCGCGGCCGCCGTCTACGAGCTTGGCGCCGATGAAGCCGATGCGCTGCCGGCACTCGCGCGCGAAGACGCCGACGCCCGCGTTCGGCGCGCCGCCACCGCGCGACTGACCGATGTTACGCCGCTCGGTGAGATCGCGCGGACCGATCCGGACGAGGACGTGCGCGCCGAAGCGATTCGCAACCTTGCGGGCATCGGGGCGGAAGCGGCCGACGACGCGCAGGCGATCGAGGTCGGCCGGCTGCTGATCGGCCTGGGCCGCACGCGCGAGGTGGTGCTCATTGCGCGGGAGAACGTGCACGCCCGGATTCGCCAGGCCGTCGCCGGGCTGCTGCAGGACGCACGCTCGCTGGGATCGATCAGCCGCCATGCCCCCGACGCGGACACCCGGCTGCTGGCCCTCAGCCGCCTCGACGATGTCGACGAGCTGGTGAACGTGGCGAGCAAGGCGGAGCATACCGATGTGGCCGTGGGCGCGCTCGAGCGCCTCAACGACGCCGAGGCGATCGCCGCAATCGCCCAGCGCGCGCGCAACAAGGTGGCCGCGCGCCGAGCGCGAACGAAGCTGCGCCAGCTCGAAGAGGCGGCGCAGCCGCCGCGCGAAGAACAGGTGCAGATGAGCGCCGAGGATCGGCAGCGGGCCGCGTCGCTGCTGCAACAGGCAGAATCGCTCGTCACCGTCGGCGATCCCGCTGAAGCGTCAACCGCGCTGGCCTCGACACGACTGGCCTGGGCCGAACTGCAGGCCGATACCGTGGTCGATGAAGCCTTGTCGCAGCGGTTCGACGCCGCAACGGAGGCCGTTCGCGAGGCAATCGCCGAACGGCAGCAGGAGCGTGCGGCGGAAGAAGAACGGATGCAGGCGCTCGCGCGCGAGCAGGCGGATCGGCTGCACATCGTCGAGGCGATCGAACAGTTGTCTGGTGACGACGCGCAGGATCGGATCGCCGAGCTGAAGGTCCGATGGGATGCGCTGCCGCCGATGCCGTCGGAGTTCGCCGCGTCGCTGACGCGGCGGTTCCAGGACGCGTGCCGCGCGTTTGAAGATCGTGAGCGTCGCCGGATGCTGGCCGAGGCCGCGGCGGGCCGTCTCGAGACCCTGGCGACGGAGCTCGAACAGTTGCTGGCGTCGGAACAGCCGCTCGAGGAAGTGCTGGCGCGATGGCGTGGATTGCGCCGCGACGCCGACGTCCTGCGCGAGCACTCGTCCGCCAACCTGCTTGCCGCAGAGCGGTTGGAACGCGCCGTGGCGACGCTCGAGGAAAAGGAGCAGGAGCATCATCACCTGCGTGCGCGCCAGGAACAGGACAATCTGCGCCGCCTGCAGCAGATCTGCCGTCAGGTCGAGGCGCTCGCTGCGACCGACACGATCACGCTCAAGGCCGGCGACCGCGCGCTCCGCGACATCAAGACCGTGCTTGAAGAGCGTGTGCCACTGCCGTCGAAGAAGGACCGCCAGGAAATCAACGCGCGGCTCGAGGCGGCGCGGGCGCAGCTTGCGCCACGCGCGCAGGAACTGCGTGACGCCGACGAGTGGCAGCGCTGGGCCAACCTGCAGGTGCAGGAAGAGCTGTGCCGCGAGATGGAGGCGCTGAAGACCGAGGAGAACCTCGAAGTTGCCGGCCGCAAGATGCGCGAACTGCAGGGTCGCTGGAAACAGGTGGCGCTGGCACCGCGCGCGCAGGGCGAGGCAATGTGGCGCCGCTTCAAGACGGCGCAGGACGAGGTCTTCTCACGGACGTCGGCCTTCTTCAGTGCCCAGAACGAAGAACGCGTCCAGAACCTCGCGCGCAAGCAGGCGTTGTGCGAGCGTGCCGAATCCCTCGCGGATTCATCCGAGTGGGTGAAGACGGCGAGCGAAATTCAGGCGCTGCAGGCCGAATGGAAGACCATCGGTCCGGTCACCCGCGGCAGCGAGAAGCACGTGTGGGAGCGCTTCCGTGCTGCCTGCGATCGCTTCTTTACGCGGCGTCAGGAAGACCTGAAGCGACGGAAGGACGAATGGGCGGCCAATCTCGCGCGCAAGGAAGCGCTGTGCGAGAAGGCGGAGGCGCTGGCGGATTCCACCGAGTGGGAGACGGCCGCGACCCAGGTGAAGCAGTTGCAGGCCGAATGGAAGACGATCGGGCCGGTGCGGAAGTCGAAGTCGGAAGCCGTGTGGCAGCGCTTCCGCGCCGCCTGCGATCGCTTCTTCGATCGCTACAAGCATCGCGACCAGCTCGCCCTGCAGGAAAAGGCCGGGGCGCGTGAGTCGGTGATTCGCGAGCTCGAAGCGATCGTCAACCAGGCGGGGGCGAGTGGCGAAGCCGGCGCGGCGCCGGAGGCTCTATATCAGATCCTTCACGACGCGCGCACGCGCTGGTCGCAGGCGCCCGAGCTTCCGCGCACCGTCCAGCAGGAACTGGCAGCGCGGTATCACCAGGCGGTCGGCCGGATCGTCGCCACCTGGCCCGGCGCCTTCACCGGCACCGACCTCGATCCGGATGCCACGCGCAAGCGCATGGAGAAGCTGGTGGGCCGCGTCGAAGAACTCGTCGCCGCACAGCCGCAGCCGAAGGCGCTGTCGCCCGCCGAACTGCTTGCGCAGCAGTGGAAGAACCGTCTCGCGGCCAACACGATGTCGCACGGGCGCGCCGGCGAGATGGAAGACGCGAAATGGCGCGCGGCCGAGCAGGAGCTTCGCAGCGCACAGTCGCAGTGGATGCGGCTCGGTCCCGTGCCTCCGGAAGTCGCGGGACCGCTGAACGAGCGATTCCAGCGCGCCGTCCGCCGCTTCTACGATCAGCGGAAGCGCGCGTCGTAACCGCTGGCAGGCGTCGGTCGTGGTTGAACCACGGCCGATTCTTTCTGTTGACGAACATCACACAGAGGATCATCCTGTAGCGGATGCGCCGTCGCGGGCTTGCCCCGAGCGGAATCGAGGGCTTTGCCCGCCGCAGCTTGAGCAGAAGCGCGTGGCTTCTCTGGTTGCTGCTGCTGGTGGTGCCTGGTTCCGCGGAGGCGGCGGGGGAATGCGCCTTTACCCAGGGCGTCGCGCGCTGGACGCTGCAGCGCGACTGCACGACCGATCAATCCATCGTCATTCCTGACGGCGTCACGCTCGATGGCAATCACCACACCATCGTTGCCGTCGATCCTGCGAACGGATTCTTCCACGGCGGCGTCGTCGTCAACGGCGGCGCGTCCGCCAATGTGATCAACCTCGCGATTACGGCGGTGATGCTCGCGGACATCTGTCAGGCGGGCAACGATCGGTTGCGCGCGATCTATTTCGATGGCGCCAGCGGCGTCATTCGCGGCAACACGATCGTCAACGTCAACAAGCCGGCGTCAGCGTGCCAGGAGGGCAACGGGATCGAAGTTCGAAACCGGGACGTCCGGACACCAGCGGTGACCGTCGAGATCAGCAGCAATGTCGTCGAAGGTTTTCAGAAGACCGGCATCATCGCCAGCGGCAACGTCGAGGTGACCGTTCGCGGCAACAGCATCGGTCCTTCCGCGGCGCAGGCGCAGATGCCCGCCAACGGGATCCAGATCGGGCCGGGCGCGTGGGCGCTCGTCGAGGGCAACACCGTTGCCGGCAACTCGTGGGGCGGCTCGAACGCAGTCGCCACGGCCATCCTGCTGTTGCAAAGCGGCCGCGGCACCGTCGTGCGCGGGAATTCCGTCATCGGCAGCGCCGATGTCGGCATCTACGTCATGTCGAACGGCGTGCGGGTCGAACAGAATCGCCTGATTGACAGCGGTCCCGACACGAGCTCGGACATCGGGATCGGCAATTACGGCGACGGCAACGAATTCGAGGGCAATGCGATCCGCGGCTTCGGCACGAAGTCGCAGGGTGTGGACGAACCCACGAGCGGTCCAACGACGGTCGCCGCGCTTCAGTGAGCGTGTCGGGCAGGTCTGACCCCGCCATTTCGAACTTCCTAACCTTCCAGGTACGTGTAGCCGTGCAGGCCGTCTTCGTAGAAGCGAATCAATTGCCCGGCGCCCTCGTAATCCATCCGTCCGGCGCGGACGGCCGTCTCGACGTCGGTGCGCAGTTTTCCAAGTAGGGTTTCCGCGTCGAATTCGACGTAATCCAGGACCTCGCGGACCGTGTCGCCCTTGATCAGGGCGTCAAGGCGGGCGGTGCCGTTGTCGTCGAGGCTCACGTGCACGGCGTGGGTGTCGCCAAACAGGTTGTGCAGGTCGCCCAGGATCTCCTGATAGGCGCCGACCAGGAAGACACCGAGATAGTACGGCTGCTCGTCGCCGATGCTGTGCAGCGGCAGCGTCTTCTTCACGTCGCGGCGATCGACGAAGCGATCGAGCTTGCCGTCGGAATCGCAGGTGATGTCGCCGAGCACCGCGTGGTTCTGCGGCTTCTCGTTCAGCCGGTGGATCGGCATCACCGGGAACAACTGCTTGATCGCCCAACTGTCGGGGATCGACTGGAACAGCGAGAAGTTGCAGAAGTACGTGTCCGAGAGTGTTTCCTCGAGGTTCTGCAGGTCCTCCGGCACTTCGTCCAGCGTCTGCGCGATCCGCTGCAGCTTGGTGCAGATCGCCCAGAACAGGTTCTCGGCCATGCTGCGCTGCTCGAGTGGCAGGTAGCCGCCGTTGAACAGGCTGAGGGCCATGTCGAGGGCCTGCTGCGCGTCGTGATACGCCTCGAGGGCGTTGCGCTTCGTGACGTTGTTGTAGGTCTCGATCAGGTCGAGGATCGGCTGCTCCCACTCCTGGTTGGGCGAAGACGGAATCTTCTCGTCACCGAAACCGGAGACGCCCAGCACGTTGAAGACCAGCACGCTGTGATAGGCAACGACGGCACGCCCGCTCTCCGACACGATCGTCGGATGCGCGATGCCCGCTTCGTCGCAGACGGTCTGAATGTGATAGACGACGTCGTTGGCGTATTCCTCGAGCGTGTAGTTCATGCTCGACTCGAAATTGGTCTGCGACCCGTCGTAGTCCACGCCCAGGCCACCACCGACGTCGATGTACTGCAGTCCCGCTCCGAGCTTCGCGAGCTCGGTGTAGACGCGCGCACCCTCGTTCAGCGCCTGCTTGACGATGCGGATGTTGGTGATCTGGCTGCCGAGGTGGAAGTGCAGGAGCTTGAGGCAGTCCTGCATGCCGCGCGACTTCAGCTCTTCGAGGCCGCGCATGATTTCGGTGACGGTCAGACCGAACTTCGATCGGAATCCGCCCGACGATTGCCAGCGGCCGCTGCCGCGCGACGCCAGCTTCACGCGCATCCCGATCTGCGGCCGGACGCCGACCTTCTCCGCGTACTCCAGAATCAACCCGAGCTCCGTATACTTCTCGACGACCGGGACGATGTTGCGCCCCATCTTCTGGGCCAGCATCGCCGTCTCGATGAACTCGGCGTCCTTGAACCCGTTGCAGATGATCGGCGTGTCGTTGTCGGCGACCGCGACAACGGCGAGCAGTTCGGGTTTCGAGCCGGCCTCCAGCCCGAAGCGATACGGCCGCCCGAAGTTGAGCACTTCTTCGACGACCTGGCGCTGCTGATTCACCTTGATCGGATAGACACAGCAGTAGTTCCCCTGATACTGGTGCTGGCCGATGGCTCCCGAGAACGCCGCGTGGATGTCAGCGAGGCGCTGCTTGACGATGTCGGTGAAGCGGACAAGGACGGGGAGGCCGATGCCGCGCAACTGCAGCCGATCGACGAGTTCCTTCAGGTCGATCGCCTTCGCCGTGTCCTTCGTCGGGTGCACCTGGACGTGGCCGGCGGGGTTCACCGAGAAATATCCGTTGCCCCAGCGCGGCACCTCGTAGAGCTCGCTCGCATCGTGCACGCTCCACGCTCTCGTCGTCGACGTGGAGGTGTCGACCGCGCGTCCGTTCGTCAGAGTGCTCATTGAGCGTCCATGATAACGGACTTCGGACTGCGGGCTTCGGACTTCAGGCCGGAATCGCAAGCGGTTCGGCCGCCCGTAGCCTGCAGCCCGAAGGCCACGTCATAATTGATGTTTCCTATGTCCGATCGCGTTCCCGCCATCCGGGTGTTGCTGCTTCCGAAGGACACCAACGCCTACGGCACGATCTTCGGCGGGGTGATCCTGTCGCACATCGATCTCGCCTCGGCCATCGAGGCGCGGAAGATTGCGCCTCACCACTACGTCACGAAGGCGATGCGTGAGGTGGAGTTTCACGAGCCGGTGCACCTGGGCGACATCGTGAGTTTTTATACGGAGACGGTGCGGATCGGACGGACGTCGGTGACCGTCCGGGTGCTGGTCGAAGCCGAGCGCTGGGGCGAAGTCCCGGATCTCGCCACCGGCCTGCCGCGCCAGACTGATGAAACGGCGACGGCCGGCCATGGGGAGATCGTGAAAGTGACCGAGGCCGAAGTGGTGCTGGTCGCCATCAATGCGGATGGCCGCCCGGTGCCCATCCGTCCGGAATCCTCGCCGCGAACGTAGTCGAGGGACAGGCGTAATCATCGATGCAGTGGATCAGTTGTCGCGGCCAGTCGCCGCCCGTGTCGTTCGTCGACGCGCTGTTTGCCGGCACCGCCCCGGACGGCGGCCTGTATGTTCCCGAGCGGATCGAGCCGCTCTCTCCAGGCCTGCTGGGCCGACTGTGTCATGCGAGCCTGGTGGAAATGGCGACGGTGGTCGGCTCGCATCTGTTTCAGGGCGAGATCAGCGAAGCGACATTCGGCGCGCTGGTGGCCGATGCGCTCAACTTCGACGTGCCGTTGGTGCAGGTCACCGACCGCATCTGGGCCCTCGAGTTGTTTCATGGGCCAACGCTGGCCTTCAAGGACATCGGCGCACGTGTCCAGGCGCGCCTGCTGTATCACTTCACCGATGGAACGCCGCTGACGATCCTCGTCGCAACCTCGGGCGATACCGGCAGCGCGGTTGCCCAGGCGTTTTACGGCCTCCCCGACACGCGCGTCGTCGTGCTCTACCCTGAAGGGCAGGTCAGCGACCTCCAGGAAGCGCAGATGGCGTCGCTTGGCGGCAACATCCGCGCCGTCGCCATTCAGGGGACCTTCGACGATTGCCAGCGCCTGGTGAAAACGGCGTTCGCGGACGATGACCTTCGGAAGCACGTGTGGTTGACGCCGGCGAACTCGATCAACGTCGGGCGGCTGTTGCCTCAGGTCTTCTACTACTTCCAGTTGTTGAAGCTGGCCGGACACGTCGTCGCGGCCAACCTTCAGGCCGGCCTTGGTCCCACTGGACAGGGCCCGATCATCTCGGTCCCGAGCGGCAACTTCGGGAATCTGACGGCGGGACTCATCGCGAAGCGAATCGGGTTGCCCGTGCGACGGTTCGTCGCGGCGACGAATCTCAACGACACCGTGCCCAAGTACCTTCAGTCCGGTGACTATCGGCCCCAGCCATCCGTCCGGACGATCGCGAACGCGATGGACGTCGGCACGCCGAGCAATTTCGAGCGGATCCAGTGGCTGTATGGGCACGACTTCGAGGCCATTCGTCGCGATATCGGCGGCGCGGTGTTCGACGATGCGACCGTGCGGACGGAGATTGCGGACGTCGAGCGCAAGCACGGGTATCTGCTCGATCCGCACGGCGCTATCGGCTGGCTGGCGTTGAAGCAGGCGATGGCCCAGGCGCCGGCCGATGCCAGCGGGGTGTTCCTCGCGACCGCGCACCCGGCGAAGTTCCGGGAAGTGGTGGAGCCGGTGATTGGCCGGCCCGTGCCGCTGCCGCCGGCATTGCAGGAGGCGCTTGGCCGGCCGCGGCTGTTCACGCGGATGAACGCGGATTACGCGGAGCTCAATGCGTTCCTCCGCCAGTGATCGCCCCTCACCTGTAGGGCGCGTCTTGCTTTGCAGACGCGCCGCGTTGGCCGGTCTGAAACGCAAGACCGGCCCGACAGGTATCGGGACCGTGGCGTCATTGCTTCTGGCGATCATGGTGGCCGGCTGTTCCAATCACACGATCAGCAAGGACACGGCGCAGCAGATGATCGAAATGAGTGCGCGATTCAAAGCGGCGGAAACCGTGACCGTGCGCGCACGCTACTGCGCGACCGGTGACCCGGCGACCGACAACGCCGGCGGTTTCTCGCGTCTGAGCGCACTCGAAAGTGAAGGGGCCGTCCACATCGAGCGACGGCCGGCGGCTGCGGGCGAATGCACGTCGCTCCCACCCGGTCGTCGGCAACGGCTCGACGTCTCGCTGACCGACAGCGGCGCGAGTTTCCATCCCGAAGTGCTCGACAACGCCATCGGCTGGAATTTCACGCTGGCGCATCGCCGGTTCGTTGGCGTGAAGGAGATCACTTACAACCAGAGTGAAGACTCGACCATCGCGCGTGTCCTGTATCAATGGGCATGGCACGACGAGTTGATCGGGCAGTTGCTCTCGGTGTCGGAAGAGCCGGTCAACGCCGTGGCGTCCTTCTCGTTGCGGAACAGCGAGTGGGCACTCCGCGACATCGGGTTTTAGGGTGTCAGGGTACGCTCCCAGTGATGACAGTCCACTAAGATCGCGCGATGCCATCCGTCGATACCTTCCGGCCCGAACAGGGCAAGCTCGTCGCTCGCACCGCCATCCCGGCGCGATACAAGTGGGACCTCACCGCGGTCTGCCGCGACTGGGATGAGTGGAATGCCAGCTATCAGCAACTGGACCAACTGATCGATCGGTTCACCGCATTCCAGGGCACGCTGGCCCGCGGGGCGGATACGTTGCTCGCGGCGTTCCGGGCGATGGACGACATGGGTGCGCTCAGCTACCGCGTCTGGTATTTCGCCTCGCTGCAGTACGACGAGGATCAGCGCAACAACGAGATTAATGCCCGCCGCCAGCAGGTCCAGATCCTCTTCGCCCGCCAGCATCAGGCCAGCTCCTGGTTCAACCCGGAACTCCTGGCCGTCCCGCTGGAGACCGTTCGTGGCTGGATGGATGGGAACGCCGACCTCGGCGTATACCGGTTCGCGATCGAGAGCCTGTTCCACGAGCAGGAGCACGTGCTCGACGAGGCCGGCGAGCGCCTGTTGTCCTACGCCGGCCGGTTCAACAGCGTTCCGAACGACAGCTACGCGGCGCTGACGACCGCCGATATCAAATTTCCGACGGTCACTTTGTCCAGCGGCGAGCAGACGACGCTGACCTACGGCCAGTACCGGGCACTGCTCGAGACGAACCGGCATCAGCCGGATCGCGCCGCCGCCTATCGCGCGTTCCATCAGGCCTATCGCGACAACCAGAACACCTACGCGTCGCTCTACAACGGGGTGCTGCAGCGGGACTGGTTCCACGCGCGGGCGCGCGGCTACGAGACGACGCTGGACGCGGCGCTGCACGGCAACAACATCCCGACCTCCGTCGTCGAGAACCTGATTCGCGTGACGCGCGAGGGCGTCGGGCCGCTGCGGCGCTATCACCAACTGCGGCGACGCGTGCTTGGCCTGGACAGCTACAAGCTGTTCGACGTCTCCATCCCGCTCGTGCACCATGACGAGCGCTACTCGTATGACGAGGTGGGCGAGTGGATCACGGCATCGGTGGCGCCGCTTGGCCGCGACTACCAGGCGCACGTCGGCGAGGCGTTTCGCGGTGGCTGGATCGACGTGTTCGAGAATGCCGGGAAGCGGAGCGGCGCCTATTCCGCGCCGGTGTACGGCGCGCATCCGTACATGCTGCTCAACTACAACGAAACCCTCGACGCCGTGTTCACGCTGGCGCACGAGATGGGACACTCGATTCACACGCTGCTGTCGCATCGCGCGCAGCCGTTCGTGTACGCGGGGTACACCATCTTCGTTGCCGAAGTACCGTCGACGCTGAGCGAGGCGCTGTTTCTCGACTTCATGCTGGAACGGGCCACGACCGCGCCGCAGCGGGCAGTGCTCCTCCAGCACGCCATCGACAGCATTACCAGCACGTTCTACACGCAGGTGATGTTCGCAGACTTCGAACTGCAGGCGCACCGGCTCGTCGAGCAGGATCAACCCGTAACCGCCGACGTGCTCAACGGTATCTATGCGCAGTTGCTGCGCGATTACTACGGCGACGTGATCGACGAAGAGGAGATCTCGCGCGTGACCTGGGCGCGCATTCCGCACTTCTTCAGCACGCCGTATTACGTCTACCAGTACGCGACCTGCTTCGCGTCCACCGCGCGCCTGATGCAAGACCTGCGGTCGTCCGACCTGGGCACCAGGGCGAACGGCGTCGCCCGCTACCTGTCGCTGCTGCAGGCCGGTGGGAGCGACTATCCAATGACCCTGTTGTCGCGGGCGGGGGTGGATCTGAGCCAGCCCGACACGGTTCGCGCCGTCGCCTCCGAGCTCGACATGCTGGTGGGGCGGCTGGAATCGGAACTCGGGAGATAGCTTCGAGTACGGCGGGTCCGCCTCTGCGGAACCCGCTCGGCTTCCGCATCCGGCGGTCCTCGGAACCCGCCGGACACGTGTTAGATTCCGACGCCGGAGGTGCCGTGTCTCGCCCGGGTCGCCATTTCCTGCAGATTCCAGGTCCGACGAACGTTCCCGATCGTGTGCTGCGCGCGATGGCTGCGCCGGTCATCGATCATCGCGGTCCCGAGTTCGCCATGCTCGGACGCGCGGTCCTCGACGGCATGCGCGCGATCTTTCAGACCAGGTCGCACGTCATCATCTATCCGTCGTCCGGTACCGGCGCCTGCGAAGCGGCGCTGTCGAACGCGCTGTCGCCTGGCGATCGCGTCGTGATCATGGAAACCGGCTGGTTTTCGCACGTCGCGTGGCGGCAGGTCGCGGAGCGCCTGGGCCTGGTGGTGGATTACGTGTCCGGCACCTGGCGACGCGGCGCGTCTCCGGATGATCTCGAGGCGCATCTCGCCCCGGATCGTCGGCACGACGTCAAGGCGGTCGTGGTCGTGCACAACGAGACCTCCACTGGCGCCGCCAGCCGTCTTCCCGATCTGCGGGCGGTGATGAACCGGCTGCGGCACCCGGCCCTGCTCATCGTCGACACCGTGTCATCGCTGGCGTCGATCGACTACCGCCACGACGAATGGGAAGTGGACGTTGCCGTGAGCGGGTCGCAGAAGGGCCTCATGGTTCCACCCGGTCTTGGCTTCAACGCGGTCTCGGAGAAGGCGTTGAAGGTCTCGCTGGCAAAGCAGACGCGATCGCCGAGCACGTACTGGGATTGGCACGAGATGGTCCGCGCCAATGCGACTGGCTACTTCCCGTATACACCCGCGACGAACCTGCTCTACGGCCTTCGCGAAGCGCAGACGATGCTGCTGGACGAAGGGTTGCCGAACGTCTTTCGCCGTCACGCGCGTCATGGCGAGGCCACGCGTGCGGCCGTTCGGGCATGGGGCCTCGAAACGGTCTGCGAAGAGCCAAGCGAGTACTCGAACGTGACGACTGCCGTGATGATGCCGGAAGGGCACAACGCCGACCAGCTTCGGAGGATCATCCTTGAACGCTTTGACATGTCGCTCGGTACCGGGCTGGGCAAGCTGGCGGGCAAGGCGTTCCGGATCGGTCACCTCGGGAGCTTCAACGATCTGATGCTGGCCGGCACCCTGTCCGGCGTGGAGATGGGCCTGGCGGCTGCAGGCGTCCCGTACCGCCCCGGCGGCGTCGGTGCGGCCCTCGCGCACCTCGCGCAGACCGACTGAGATGGCGGCACGCGTGCGGCCCACTGGCGTCGTCCTGTTCCTCCTGTGTCTGATGTACGGCATCACGTACATCGATCGCGTGAACGTCAGCACCGCCGCGGCCGTGTTCGGCAGGGAGCTCCGGTTGACGAACACCCAGATCGGGTTCGTCTTCTCGGCCTTCGCGTACCCGTACCTGCTGTTCCAGATCCTCGGCGGATGGGTGGGCGATCGCTTCGGAGCGCGTATCGCGCTGACGGTGGCGGGCGTGATCTGGTCGGTGGGCACACTGATGACCGGGCTCGCGGGTGGATTGGCGACGATGATCGGCGCCCGGCTGGTCCTTGGCTTCGGCGAAGGGGCGACCTTCCCCGTTGCGACGCGCGCGATGTCGGACTGGACGACGGCCGGCCGGCGCGGTTTCGCGCAGGGCATCACGCATTCGGCCGCGCGCCTCGGGAATGCCATGACGCCACCGATGGTGGCGGCGCTGATTGCCTTCGCCGGCTGGCGCGGATCGTTCTTCGTCCTGGGTGCCTTCAGCCTGGTCTGGACGCTCGTGTGGTCGTTGTACTTCCGCGACAACCCGGCCGAGCATCCGTCGATCACACGCCAGGAGATCGAGCAGCTGCCTGCGTACCGATCGCGTACGGAACGCCAGCGCGACCCGGTTCCGTGGGGTGCCCTGATACGGCGCATGTTCCCGGTGACGGTCGTCTACTTCTGCTACGGCTGGACGCTGTGGCTGTACCTGTCGTGGATCCCTCAGTACTTCGCCCAGAGCTACAAGCTGAACCTGCGTGATTCGGCGTGGTTCGCGGCTGGCGTGTTCTTCGGCGGCGTCGTCGGCGACACGCTTGGCGGCGTCGCGACCGATCGGGTGTACGAGCGGACCCGCAGCCGCGACAAGGCCCGCCGGAACCTGGTTGTGTGTGGCTTCCTGTGTTCGCTGGCGTCGATGCTGCCGATCCTCTTCGTGCACGACGTCACGATCGCGGCGATCTGCCTGAGCGCGGCGTTCTTCTTCGCGGAATTCACGATTGGTCCGATGTGGGCGATTCCGATGGATATCGCCCCGAAGTACGCGGGGACTGCGAGCGGGCTGATGAATTCCGGCTCCGCGCTGGCGGCGATTATTTCACCGGTAATCGCCGGCTACGTGATCGACAAGACGGGCATCTGGGAACTGCCGTTCATCGGCAGCATTGCGCTGCTGCTGTTCGGCTCGTTGCTCGCGTTCCGGATGCGGCCTGGCGAGGAGCTCGAGGTACCGGCGCGACGCGCCAATGGAGAGGCCACCGCGTGACGCGGCTGCCGGTGGTCCCTCTTCCCCCAAGTTCGCACGCAAAACCGGTTGATACGTTCCAGCGCGCTGCCGACTTGGAGCGATCGCTGCGGGTGGCCGTACGTGGCGACGTCCGGTTCGATCGCGGCAGCCGGGCGATGTACGCATCCGACGCATCGAACTACAGGCAGATCCCCATCGGCGTCGTCGTGCCGCACGACCCGGAGGACGTGGCGGCGGCGCTCGACGTGTGCCGCGAGTACGACGCGCCGATCCTGCCGCGCGGCGCCGGCACCAGCCTCGCTGGGCAATCCTGCAACGTCGCCGTGGTCATCGACTTCACCAAGTACATGAACCGCGTGCTGGAGTTGAACGTGGACGGCCGATTCGCGCGCGTCCAACCCGGCATCGTGCTCGATGCGCTGCGTGATCAGGCAGAACGTCACAATTTGACCTTCGGTCCGGATCCGTCCACGCACAGCCGTTGCACGCTCGGCGGCATGATCGGCAACAACTCGTGCGGCACGCATTCGCTGCTGGCGGGGAAGACCGTCGACAACGTTCAGGAGCTCACTGTCCTGTTGTACGACGGTACGGTGTTGACCGTCGGTGCGACCGGCGAACAGGAACTCGAATCGATCGTGCGTGGCGATGGCACGCGCGGCCGCGTGTACCGCGCGTTGCGTGACATCCGCGATCGACACCAGGCGGCAATCCGGTCCGGGTTTCCCGATATCCCGCGGCGCGTGTCCGGTTACAACCTCGAACAACTGTTGCCGGAGAACGGTTTCCAGGTGGCGCGTGCGCTCGTGGGGACGGAGGGGACGTGCGCGCTCGTGCTCGAGGCTGGGGTGACGCTGATCGAGAGCCCGCAGTTCCGCTCGCTCGTCGGACTGGGCTACGCCGATGTGTTCGCTGCTGCCGATCACGTGATGGAGATCCTGCCGTTCACGCCGATCGGCCTCGAGGGGTTCGAGGGCGCGATGATCGACGGCCTGAAGCGTCGCGGTGCACCGAACCTGGAGCTGATGCCCCTCGACTCGGCTCGGGGCACGCCGTGCCGCGGCTTCCTGCTCGTCGAGTTCGGGGCCGACAGCGCGAAGGAAGCTGAGGCCAAGGCCGACACGCTCATCGCGCATCTGGCGCGCGTGCCCGGCGCACCGACAACGCGTCTCTATTCAGCCGCCGAGGCCAAAGCGGTCTGGAAAATCCGCGAGGCGGGTCCGCGGGCCGCGTCGAACGCTCCAGGACAGCCTCCGCGCTGGGAGGGATGGGACGATGCGGCGGTGGCGCCGGAGAAGCTGGGCGCCTACCTGAGGGAGCTGCGTGCGCTGCTGAACGAGTTCAAGTACGACGCTGCGTATTACGGCCACTTCGGCCATGGCTGCATCCACATGCAGACCAGCTTCGATCTGCAGAGCGAACCCGGAATCCGCACGTATGCGGAGTTCATCGATCGGGCGGCCGACCTCGTGGTGCGTCATGGCGGCTCGATCTCGGGCGAGCACGGCGATGGTCAGGCGCGCGGCGCGCTGCTGACGAAGATGTTCGGCCCCGAGCTGATGGACGCGTTCCGAGAGTTCAAGCGCGCGTGGGATCCGCGCGGGCGGATGAATCCGGGAAAGCTGATCGACGCCTATCCGCCCACCGAGAACCTGCGCCTCGGCGCTGACTTCAAGCCGGCGGAGCCGGCCACCCACTTCGCGTTCCCCGACGACAACGGATCGTTCGCGAAAGCGTCGATGCGGTGCATCGGACTGGGTGAATGCCGCAAGGACCTGTACGGGACGATGTGCCCGAGTTTCATGGTCACGCGCGAGGAGGAGCACAGCACTCGCGGCCGGGCGCGCCTCCTGTGGGAGATGCTCCAGGGCGAAGCGATTCGCGGCGGCTGGAACGACGAGCAGGTGAAGCGGTCGCTCGACCTGTGTCTCTCGTGCAAGGCGTGCAAGTCCGAGTGCCCCACGAACGTGGACATCGCCACGTATCGCGCCGAGTTCCTGTCGCATTACTACGAGACGCATTCGCGGCCGTTGCAGGCGCACGTATTCGGCAGAATCGATCGATGGGCCAGGCGCGCGTCAGTGGCGCCGGCCATTGCCAACCTGGCAGGACGTGTTCCCGGCGTGCGCGCGCTGCTGGGGATCGCGCCGCAACCAGCCCTGCCGACGGTTGCACAGCAGAGTTTCGTGAAGTGGGCCAGGCATCACGGCGTCCCATCCCTCGCAGGCGGCGGAGACCGTGCCGGTCAGGCGTCAGGTACGGTGATTCTGTTCACGGACACCTTC
>DATJEU010000103.1:0-42147 GCA_035496255.1 Vicinamibacterales bacterium | reverse complement strand
GTGCTGAAGCGTGCGTCGGCTCGAAGTTTCACGATACCTGAAAGGTTATTACACTTAGCCGACCGTGAACTCCGCCTCGAGTGCGTCGCTCGTCCGCCGGTGGTTGACCGGCACGTTCAGCGGCCGTGCACTCCTCGGCGGCGTTGCCATCAAGCTCGTCGCGATCGTCCTGCGCGGCGTCTTCGCCAGTTCCAGCGTCGTCGAGTCGATCGACACGATCGGCGACATCGCGATCGTGGCCGCGGCGGTGACGATCGGCTACCACCTCTACGTCGACATCAAAGGCGTCGTCCTCTGGCGCGTCCGGCGCAAGCTGACGCTCTCGTACATCTTCATGGGGTTCGTCCCCGCCACGCTGATCATCACGTTCTCCCTCGTCGCCGGCCTGCTGCTGTTCTACAACGTCAGCGCCTACTCGATCCGGATGCGGCTGCAGTCGGTCGTCGATCAGGCAAACTTTCTCGCCGAAACCGCCGCGCTCGAAGTGGCGCGGAGTGCCTCCGAGAGCGAGATCGGCCAGGCGCTGCGGACCCGTCACGACGTCGCGGCCACCCGTTATCCGCTCGCGTCGTACGGGTTGCTGTCGTCACTGAAGGCGTGCGGCACCGGACGCGATCGTGGACTGGCGTTGCCGCAGGTGGAAGGCGCGTGGGTGCACATGCCACCGCCGAGTTCGGTGCCCGATTGGGTGCCCTGCGGCGGCGAAGGATCGCTCGTGTTGTTCAAGCGCGGAGCCGTGACCCACGCCGTCGCGCGCGCCGTGCAATGGGTGCCGGGGCGCCCGCACGAAGCCGTGGTCGTCGATCTCCCGATCGACGCCGGCGTGCTGGTGAATCTAAGCAGCGAACTCGGCATCGATCCGGGCGCGTTGTCGTCGGGCGAGCGCGATCCGATCGAGACATATCCCGCCGACGCGAACGTGGAACGGGCCTTGATGACCGGGGTGCCCGGCGCCGAGACGCTGGGGCAGAAGCCGGCGCATGGCCTCTGGTTGCCCTGGATTGCGCTTCTCACTCACGTCAACTGGACGAACGGGGCCACGGGCCGGCTGCTGATGCAGTTCTGGATGTCGCCGACCGCGGTGTATGCGCTGCTGACCGGCAGCCAGTTGAGCAGCTTCAGTTTCGGCCAGGTGCTGCTGATCCTCTTCGGCCTGCTCGCGGTGCTGTTCCTCATCATCCAGGTGGTGGCGTTCGGGATGGGACTCTCGCTCGCGCGTTCGATCACCGGCGCCGTGCACGAATTGTTCGAAGGCACCGAGCGCGTCGGCCGCGGCGACTTCACGCACAAGATTCCGATCAGGTCGCGCGATCAGCTCGGCGAGCTCGCGGCGTCGTTCAACTCGATGACGGCAAGCATCGAATACCTGCTGCAGGAAAAAGCGGAAAAGGAGCGGCTCGAACAGGAGCTGCGCATCGCCCGCGCCATCCAGATGTCGCTGCTCCCGCAGGGCCCGCTCGCGGTACCCGGTCTCGCGTTGACGCCGCATTGCGAACCGGCACGCGAAGTGGGCGGCGATTACTACGACTACGTGCCGCTCGACGATGATCGTGTGGCACTGCTGATCGCGGACGTGTCGGGCAAGGGGACGTCGGCAGCGCTGTACATGGCGGAACTGAAAGGCATCATCCTGTCGCTCAGCCAGCAATACACGTCGCCGCGGCAGTTGCTGATCAAGGCGAACCAGATCATCTCGCGCCATCTCGACACGCGCAGCTTCATCACGATTACGTACGCTGTGGTCGATCTGCGGTCGCGGACGCTGACCTATGCTCGTGCCGGCCACTGCCCGTTGATCTACGTTCCCGGGCCGCAGGCCGCATCCCGTCAGGCACAGATCCTGATTCCCGACGGCATGGTGCTCGGGCTGCAGATCGACGACGGCCAGTTGTTCTCACGGGCGCTCGAGGAAGCCACCGTGCCGTTGACGACGGGCGATCTGTTCCTTTTCTACACCGATGGGATCAGCGAGACGATGAATGCGGAAGGCGACTGCTTTGGCGACGCGCGCCTGGCCGCGCTGCTCGAGCGGCATGCGGACCTGCCACCCGCTGAAATCCGCGAGCGGATCCTGCGCGAGGTGCAGGCATTTGCAGGAACGGCCGCGCAGCAGGACGATATGACGATGCTGTTGCTTGGCGTGGGCGAGGGACCGGCGGAAACCGCTGCCCGCGAGGTTGCCGCCGTCGTGTCCTGATGTCCCCGGTTGTTGTCTTTACCACCGCGTCGGATATCGAGGCCAGCGTCGTCATGGCGCTGCTCGACAGCCACGGCATCCAGAGCTTCCGGTCGACCGGGAACACACAGACCATCCTGCCGATGTCGGTGAATCCGCTGGGGCCGATCAACGTGGCCGTGCGTGACGTCGAAGCGGACGATGCCCGCCGGATCATCGAGCAGCATCGCGAGGACGTCGGCTCGCGGGTGATTCGGCTGCGCGACGAGTTCGACGACCTGCAGTCGCGCATCGCGTATCGCTTTCGCGATCGCGGCCTGCTCGAACACGCGTTGACGCACAAGTCGCGCGCCGCCGAGGACGCGTCGGGCGGCGTGGCCGATAACGAGTCGCTCGAGTTCCTGGGCGATGCGGTGCTCGGCCTGATCGTCGCCGACCTGCTGTTCCGCCAGTATCCCGACTACGACGAAGGGCAGAAGTCGAAGATCAAGGGCGCCGTCGTCTCGACGCAGTCGCTGGCGCGCCACGCCGAGCGCATTCACCTCGGCGATCATTTGATTCTTGGCCGCGGCGAGGAGAAGACCGGCGGCCGGTTCAAGCAGGCACTGCTCGCGGATGCCTACGAGGCGCTGATCGCCGGGATCTACCTCGATGGCGGTCTCGACGCGGCATACGCGTTCCTGCGGCGCGAGTTGAGGGAGTCGATCGACGCCGGGCATCTGCAGACGATCGCCCGCGACTACAAATCGGCGCTGCAGGAACGGCTGCAGTCGCTGGGCCGCGGCCTGCCTGAGTACCGCGTCGCCGGCGAGACCGGACCGGATCACCGCAAGCAGTTCAGCGTCGAAGTGGTTGTCGGCGGGGAGGTGCTCGGGAGCGCCGTCGGGCGGGCAAAGAAGGAAGCGGAGCAGGAGGCAGCACGGCTCGCGCTGGAGAAGCTCGCGTAGTGGAGATTGACGATATCTACGGCCGCATCGGCGAGGAAGGATTCACTCGCCTGGTCCGCGCGTTTTATGCGCAGGTGCCAGCGGACGACATCCTCGGGCCGATGTATCCGAAGGACGATCTGGAAGGTGCCGAAAGCCGGCTCCGTGACTTTCTGATCGGACGCTGCGGCGGTCCACCGCGATACATCGAACAGCGCGGCCATCCGCGCCTGCGCATGCGGCATGCGCCGTTCGCCATCACGCAGGCGGCCCGCGATCGCTGGATGCAGCTGATGACGCGCGCGCTGGACACCGCGCAGCTCCCGCCGGAGGTGACGCCGCCGCTGCGCGAATTCCTCGACGGCGTCGCGACGTTCATGATCAACAGGGAATAGCCCGTCACAACAGACACCACGACGGTCACGACGACCACGACGGTTACGAGGCAAAGCCCAGCAACAAAAGACGCGACGACGACACGACGAATGACGACGAGCACGACGAGGACCAATTTTGGATCCGCGTTTCGTCGTGGCCGTCGTGTTTTTCGTCGTGACCGTCGTGGCTTCTTTTGTGACGGGTGGGCGGGTCTGAAGGCCCGCCCGTACAGGCGTCGCTAATCGATTTCGATGATGCCCCAGCTTTTGCGCTCTTCCGGCGAGGCGTCGACGCCGGCGTAGGCGAGCGCCGGCGAGGGTTCCGGCTGCGGCACCTTCGCGAGCGCGTAGCGCTGCACCTCGCGCACCACGTCGTCTTCCGTCGGCGGCGTCGAGTGGCAATTCAGGCGCACCCACAGGCGGAGCAGTGGATCAGTGAAGCTGTAACGCTTCTGCCGCGAGGCGACGAGGTCGACGTCCTCGAGCCAGGAGAGATAGTCCTTCGTCGATCCCGGTGTGCGGCGAAGACGCAGCGAGATCTCGGTGAGCGTCAGCGGCTCTTCCTCGGCGAGGATGTCGAGGATCGCCTTCAGGGCGCCGTAGCCACGGGCGCGATGGAGGCGCAGCTCGTAGCAGAACCGGCACCAGTTGGTGAGTGTCCCTTCGGGCGAGAGCAGGGCCGTCAGCGCGCTGATCGGGTCGGCGGTCCCGAGGTCGGCCATTGCTTCGCCGAGCGCACGGACGTAGGCGGCGCGGCCGTCGGTCAGCGCCTGGACGGCACGGGCGAGATAGTCGCGATCGTCGGTCGCCATCTGCTCGTAGTTGTTGAACGACGGTGCGA
The DNA here is from genome assembly GCA_035496255.1 of Vicinamibacterales bacterium. GTDB lineage: Bacteria > Acidobacteriota > Vicinamibacteria > Vicinamibacterales > UBA2999 > Gp6-AA40. The sequence goes on along the minus strand of DATJEU010000103.1, from coordinate 37,827 downwards.
GGAGATCGCTGACATCCGCCGCCGCGAGCGCGGGCAGGTGCATCACCTCGAAGCGTGAGGTGGCGTCGCGGAGCAGTCGATGGGCGCGCGCGATGTAGCGCGTGGTCAGCACGAAGCGATTCGGACTCTCAGCCAGGCCATGCAGCAGATCGCGAAGCACGTGCCGGAGGCCCGGAAAACTTTCGAACGTCCGGAGCTCGAGGACTTCGTCGAGCAGGAAGGCGACTGGCTCACCGCCCGGGCCGCGCGCCGTATCGAAGAAGGCAAGCAGGGCGTCGAAGGCTTCGCGCGCCGTGGCCGGTGTCCGGCTGGCCGCATGCCAGGGAAACGGCGAAGCCGAGGTCACCGCCTGGAGAAATCGTTCGGGTGTCGTCGCGCAGCGTTCGACATCTATGTACTGTGCCGGGCTGGCCGGCGGAGTGCCGCGGCCGCCGCGTTCCTGGAGGCGCTGCAGGAGCCAGGTGCGCCCTGTCCCACAGCCGCCGAGGACCACCGGGATCCGTGAAGGTACCGCATCGAGGGCGGCGTGTACGCGCCGCTCGAACCCAGGTTGTGAACCCGTCATTTCCCTGCACCCCGTTTCAGTTGTGCCATCCGGTCCGTGCCCGCATCGGCATGTGGATGCCGTTCGCGTCCGCCGTCCTGATCGCCTCCGGGTAGCCGGCGTCGGCATGCCGCACGACGCCAATCCCCGGGTCGCAGGTGAGCACGCGCTCCAGCCGATCGTCGGCCTCGCGTGTCCCATCCGCGACAATCACCATGCCGGCATGCAGCGAATAGCCGATGCCGACGCCTCCTCCGTGGTGGACCGCCACCCAGGTCGCACCCGCCGACGCGTTGAGCAGCGCGTTCAGGATCGGCCAGTCGGCAATCGCGTCGCTGCCATCACGCATCGCTTCCGTTTCGCGATTCGGCGACGCCACCGAGCCCGTATCCAGATGATCGCGCCCGATCACGATCGGCGCCTTGATCCGTCCCTCTCTCACCAGCGCGTTGATGCGCAGCCCGAAGCGGGCGCGATCCCCATATCCGAGCCAGCAGATCCGCGCGGGCAATCCCTGGAACGCCACGCGCTCGCGCGCCAGCCGAATCCATCGGCACAGCGCCGCGTCGTCCGCAAACATGTCAAGCGCGGCCTCGTCGGTCGCCGCAATGTCGTCGGGATCTCCCGAGAGCGCCGCCCACCGGAACGGTCCCTTGCCCTCGCAGAAGAGAGGCCGCACATATTCCGGCACGAAGCCGGGAATGTCAAACGCGTTGTCGACACCCGCGCGCTTGGCCTGTGCGCGAATATTGTTGCCGTAATCGAACACGATCGCGCCACGCGATTTCAAGGCCAGCATTGCGTCGACATGATGCGCCATCGACGCGAGCGCGCGATCGATGTACTGATCGGCATCGCGGTCGTGAAGGCGCTGCGCGTCAGCCAGCGACATGCCTTGTGGCACATAACCATTCAGTGCGTCATGCGCCGACGTCTGATCCGTCACGAGGTCGGGCACGACGCCACGCTGCACCAACGCCGGCAGTATGTCAGCGGCATTCCCTTCCACACCAATCGATCGCGCGATCCGCTGCTCACACCATGACGACACCCGCGTGAGCGCCTCATCGAGGCTTGTCGTCGCCTCGTCGAGGTATCTCGTTTCCAGTCGGCGCCGGATGCGCTGCGGATCGATCTCGACGATCAGTGCCGCCGCGCCATTCATCGTCGCGGCCAGCGGCTGGGCGCCGCCCATGCCGCCGAGGCCGGCCGTCACCAGCAGTTTTCCGGCCAGATCCCCGCCAAAATGACGCCTGGCCGCGGCGGCGAAGGTTTCGTAGGTGCCCTGCAGAATTCCCTGCGTGCCGATGTAGATCCAACTCCCCGCCGTCATCTGGCCGTACATCGTCAGGCCGCGATGCTCGAGATCCCTGAATGTCTCCCACGTCGCCCACGCCGGGACGAGCAGCGCGTTGGCAATGAGCACGCGTGGCGCGCCAGGATGGGTGTGGAACACGCCGACCGGCTTGCCCGATTGCACCAGCAGCGTTTCGTCGTGCTCGAGATCGCGCAGCGTGGCGACGATGCGCTCGTATGCTTCCCAGTTCCGTGCCGCTTTCCCGGAGCCGCCATAGACGATGAGGTCGTCGGGCCGCTCCGCGACGTCCGGGTCCAGGTTGTTCATCAGCATGCGCATAGCCGCTTCCTGCGGCCAGCCCTTGCACGTCAGGCTGGTGCCACGAGGCGCTCGAATGATGCGCGTGCCGATCGACATATGCGTAGTGATGATGCGAACGCGTACGGCGGAAGTTCAGACGTTATGGATCGCGCGCACGCTTGTCAATCGATCCCAGCAAAAAGGTTTCAGTTGACTTTGCCCGCACACGCGCGATCGAGTTCACCGCGCGCGACGAGCGCGGTGATGCGCGCGATGTCGGGCGCCGGCGATCGATCGTGCGCGAGTGTCGGCACGTGCTGACGCAGCAGATCGTGCACGCGCATCAACGACGGCGATGAGGTGAGCGGCGCGAGCAGATCGAGTGCCTGCGCCGCGCACAGGAGTTCGATGGCGATGACGCTCCGCGCAAGCTCGAGCGCCCGCGTCGCCTTGAGTCCGGCGGCCATGCTCATGCTCACGTGGTCTTCACGATTGCCCGACGTCGGGATCGTGTCGACGCTGGCCGGGTGGGCGAGCGTCTTGAGCTCCGAGGTGAGGGCGGCGGCGGTCACCTGCGCCATCATCAACCCGGATTGCAGTCCGCCGTGGCGGGTCAGGAAGGCGGGAAGGCCGCTCGACGCCGGATTCACCAGGCGATCGGATCGCCGTTCGCTGATCGTCGCGAGCTGCGCGAGGCCCAGGCACAACTGATCGGCGGCGATCGAGACGGGCGCGCCATGAAAATTGCCGCCCGAGATGATTTCGCGCGTGTCGGCGAACACCATCGGGTTGTCGGTCGCGGCATTCGCTTCCACGTCGAAGACGCGCCGAACATGGGCGAAGACATCGCGGGCTGCGCCGTGGACCTGCGGCGCGCAGCGCATCGAATAGGCATCCTGGACGCGTCCGCAGTTCGCATGGGCCGCGTTGATGCCGCTGTCGGCGAGCAGTCGCGCAAGATTAGCGGCAGCCGTCGCCTGGCCGGGGAAGGGACGCGCCGCGTGAATGCGCGGATCGAACGGTGTCGTCGACCCCTGCAGGCCGTCGATGCTGAGCGCGGCGGCAACGTCGGCCGCCCGCGCAAGGCGTTCGGCGCCGTGCAACGCGAGTCCCAGCAGCGCCGTCGATGGCTGCGTACCATTGATCAGCGCGAGCCCCTCTTTGGGTTCGAGACGAATCGGTTGCAGGCCAACCTCGGTGAGCGCGGAAGCCCCTGACAGGAGGGTGGGCCTGAACGGCCCGCCCGTGACGGAGTCGTCTCCTGCCGCGATCGGCCCGCCGGTGACAGAATCCTGCCCCGCGGCCGTCACTCCGCCCGTGACGGGCCGCTCGACAAAGGCTTCGCCCTCGCCAATCAAGACCAGCGCGAGATGCGCGAGCGGCGCGAGGTCACCGCTGGCGCCCACCGATCCGCGCGAGGGCACTACCGGCACGACGCCGCGATTGATCATCTCGATCAACAGCTCCAGCGTCGCGACGCGGATGCCGGAGAACCCTTTCGCGAGCACGTTCGCGCGTAACGCCATCGTCGCGCGCACGACTGCGGGTGCGAGCGGCTCGCCGACGCCGGCGGCATGACTGCGGAGCAGATTCACCTGGAGCTCGGCGAGCGACGCGGGCGCGATGCGCACTTCCGCGAAGTCGCCGAAGCCCGTGTTGATGCCGTAGGTCGGGTCGTCGTGATGCGCGAACTCGTCGACCACCACCCGCGCCGCGGCCACCCGCTGTCGCGCGTCTGCGTCGAGCCGCACGGTCGTCCCCTCCGCGATCGCCGCGAGATCGTCTAGCGTCAGCGACGCGCCGTCGAGCGTGACCATGTGAAGTACGATATCGCTGAATGCCTAAATCAAACATTGCCGTCCTGGGGGCACAGTGGGGCGACGAGGGCAAGGGAAAGATCGTCGACATGCTCACGCCCCACTTCGCGACCGTTGCGCGCTACCAGGGCGGCCACAACGCCGGGCACACCGTGTACGTGGACGGCAGGAAGTTCGTCCTGCACCTGATTCCATCCGGCATTCTGCATCCCGGCATCGCTTGCATCATCGGCAACGGCGTCGTCATCGACCCGCAGGCGCTGTTCAAGGAAGTCGACGAACTGGCGCGAATGGGCATCGACGTGGACGGCCGGCTGCTGATCAGCGAGAAGGCGCACGTGATCCTGCCGTATCACCGCGAGCTCGACGTGTTGTCGGAGGCGCGCCGTGGCGAACGCAAGATCGGCACGACCTCGCGCGGGATCGGTCCGGCCTACGAGGACAAGATCGGCCGGCGCGGGATCCGCGTGTGCGATCTGCTCGGCGACCGCGAGGCGCTGGCGCAGGAAGTGCGCGAGAACGTCAACGCGCGCAACCGGATGATCATCGACTCGACGCTCGACTGGAAACCACTGTTCGATCAGGTGGTGGCCTTCGGCGAGCGGATGCGCCCGTGGGTGAGGGACGTCTCGCTCTATCTCGCCGAATCGATGACGCAGGGGAAGAACGTGCTGTTCGAGGGCGCTCAGGCGACGCTGCTCGACATCGATCACGGGACCTATCCGTTCGTCACCTCGTCGAACGCGTCCGTTGGCGGCGTCTGCACGGGCCTGGGCGTGGCGCCGAAGGCGATTGGCGGCGTGCTTGGCGTGGCGAAGGCGTATACGACGCGGGTCGGTGAAGGCCCGCTGCCGACGGAGCTGTCCGGTGATCTCGCCGAACGTCTGCGTGAAGGTGGTCAGGAGTACGGTGCCTCCACCGGGCGGCCGCGCCGCTGCGGCTGGTACGACGCGGTGGTCGTCCGCTATTCGGCCCGCATCAACGGATTGGACGCGATCGCGCTGACGAAACTCGACGTGCTCGATGGCCTGCCGGAAGTGAAGCTGTGCACCGCCTATAAAACCGCGACCGGCACGATGACGGAGTTTCCCGCCGACCTGCGGCTGCTCGCGGGCGCTGAACCGGTGTATGAAACGTTGCCGGGTTGGACGTCGCCGACGAAGGGCATGACGACCTTCGAGCAGTTGCCGGCGGAAGCGCAGCGCTACATTCGCCGGCTGGAGGAGACGAGCGGGGCCGCGTGCGCGATCATCTCGACCGGGTCCGATCGAACCGAGACGATCGTTCGACAGCACTCGGTGGTCAGCGATTGGCTCCTGTAGGGCGCATCTTGCTTTCTAGATGCGGCCGCGAGGCGCGTCAAAAAGGCAAGACGCGCCCTACAGGTGTCACTGCTTCTTTTTGTCGATGAACTTGCCGACGCCCTTGGCGTCCGCGTCGTAGAACTCGATGCCGGCGCGGTACTGGACACCCGACTTCGGCATTTCGAACGCCGCCCACGCGACACCCGCGCTGAACCTCAGCGAGCGCGACGAATCCTGCAGCGACATGCGCACCCGCTGGTTCGGCTTGAGGATGGTCGACGAGACCACCTGAGCGCCGACCACCGACAGGTCCACCAGCATGGCCGGATTGCCGTCGACCAGCACTTCGACGTTTTCCACGATCTTGAAACGCGGCGCGCGGCGCGTGCCCCGCTGATCGAGCGGGGCGGCCGGAACCGGCGGTGGTGCCGGGGCCGGCGAAGCCTCGACAGGCGGGGGAGCGGCCTCGGACGCCGCTACGGACTCCGCATCGGCGGTGACGATCTTGATTTCGCACTTGCTGAGCGACGGGTCGGCCTTGAGCCGATTGATCAGCGCGGCGCCGCGCGACGTGGACGCAAACGTCCGTTCGAGGGCCACCACGGCCGGGCGTTGCCGGGTGATGGCTTCGAGAGCACGGAGCGCATCCCTGTCCGCGAAGGTCAGCGCGTTCTTGAATTCGCCGCGCTCCTTCAACGGGCCAAGATGCTCGGAGGCAGCGATCAGAACCGTCGACACAAGAAACCGCAGTATAGCAATCCCTCGGGTCGATACGGGACAGGGCTGGCCGGGCCTTTGCTCAATCCCGGGGCGGCTGATGACGAAGATGGGTGGTCGGACAAAAGTGGAAGACGTTGTCATACATCGCCGAATCGAACAGCACGCGGCAACGCGTGGCGATGCGCCGGCGATCATCGACGGCTTTGGAATGCTGACCTACCGGGTCCTCAACCAACGGGCGAATATGGTCGCCCGGGAGCTGATCAATCATGGCTTTCGCCGCGGCAATCACGCAATCGTGAGCATGCCGCACGGTGCCGATGTCGCGGCCGTGCTGCTGGGCATCATGAAGGCGGGCGGGGCGTATGCCTGGCGGCCTGATAGCGCGGGGGAGCGCCCATCGGTCGTCATTGCCGTACGTCCGGGAGCCGTGGCTCACGCAAGCGTGGATCTCACGCAAGCGCTGGGATCGTCGCCTCGCCCGGGCCCCAATCTCCCAGTACTCGTACGTGGCTGGGACCTCGCCTGCGTTCTTGGGGAAGCCGCCCAAACCATTCTGGTGCCGCACCAGACGATCGCCACCCTCACGTTACCGGACTCATTGTCGATTGCGTGGGCGGGTGATCCCGGCGCCTTCGATCTCTGGGCAGGTCTGATGGCGGGCGTGACCGTCGCGATCGAACGCCCGCTGGTGGTGTACGAGGCGGCCGCGGCCTGACGCCGCTGGCTTCCCCCCGCATGGTTTCCGTGGTTATTTCGTTTGTATCCGCGACGCGCGGATGTACAAGGTGCCGTCGGCATTTCGTTCCACGCGGCCGGCGACGTCGACGTTCGTGCCGGGCTTGACCGCCGCCGCGCCGTCCGACGCGAGCACCTGTATCCGGTCATGACCGTCGCGCACCCAGAAGCGATTGCCGTCCGCCGACTCAACCTTCACGTCTTTCAGATCGACGGGACGGTCGGTGTAGACACCGTTGACGTGGCGGAGGTCGTCGAGACCGTTCACGGGCGAGAGATCTTCGCCGCGCCGTCTGATCTCCGCGCGGACGTCGCCTGGTCTGGTGGCCGGATCAAAGCCGCCCTGGTCGCTGCCGAAGGTTCCGACGGTGGCCGGATCGCGGCGCGGCTGTTCCGGCCGGTCCGCACGCTGCGTCGGCCGCGACACCCAGTACACGAGCGCCACACCGATGACGAGGAAGAGGACGACGATCGGCGCGAAGTAGCTCCACACGGCCGCGCGTCGGGCACCTTTGCTGATCATGCTGTTGGGCGGATTGCGGGGATGATCAGTTTCTTCATACCGACGAGACGATTGTGGATCACGCTGTTCGGCCATGGATGCCTCCAATTGAGCGCTTGTGCATGAGACGTACCTCACGCGTGAGCCGCCGCTGAGCGTCGAGCTCGACTTAAAATATACGCCTTCCGCGTGGACAACCTCTGTCACACACTCGTCGGCTGGACGCTGGGCGAGGCCGGCCTGAAGCAGAAGACGAAGTACGGCAACGCGACGTTGATGATCGCGTCAAACCTGCCGGATATCGATGTGCTCGTCTTCTTCACCAATACCCCCTCGGTGGAATTCCGCCGTGGCTGGACGCATGGGCTGCTGGCTCAGCTGGTGCTGCCGGTGGCGCTCACTGCGCTCGTCGCGGCCGTGGATCGTGTTCGAAGGCATCCGGCGCGGCGGGGCGAAGCCGCACAACCCGATCGGGCACCAGACGCGCGAGAGGACCCGCCGCTGAGCGTTCCCTGGCTGCTCGCGCTGTCGTTCGTGGGTGTGTACTCGCATGTCGCGCTCGATTACCTGAACAACTACGGTGTCCGGTTGCTGGCGCCGTTCGACTGGCGCTGGTTTTACGGCGACGCGCTCTTCATCGCAGACCCGTGGTTGTGGCTCGTGCTCGGCGCCGGTGTCTGGCTGTCGCGTCGCCGGGGTACGCCGGCGCCCGCGCGCGGCGCGTTGGCCTTCGCCACCGCGTACGCGCTTGCCATGTTCGTGTCGGCGCAACTCGCGCGTGGCGTCGTGCGCGATGCATGGCGCGAGGCGCGCGGCCGCGACCCGCGAGCCCTGATGGTCGGACCGCTCCCGGTCACCCCCTTGACCCGGACGATCATCGTCGATGCCGGCGATCATTACGAGACCGGCACGCTGTCCTGGTGGCCGGAGCAGATGACCTTCAATAGCGCGGAAGTGCCGAAGCAGGATCATGACCCTGCCGTCGACGCGGCCCGCTCGACGCGATTGATTGCTGCCTATCTGGTGTGGTCGCGGTTCCCGTACTGGACGGTGACGCCAACCGCGAAGGGCACGGAAGTCGGCGTGCGTGACATGCGATTCGGCGGCGCGCTGGGCGGACGCATGGGCGCCTCGGTCCTCGTGCGGCGGTAATCGATCGCAGCAACGGCGGCCTCTACGCCCTACGCGCGAAGCGCGCGCAACGTCCCGAGGTTCTTCTCATCGAACGGATCCGTGACGATCTGGCCCGCGCGCTCGCTCACGCGCGCCTTGGCCGTTTCAATCAACAGTGGAAGATCCGCGAAGCGCGGGTCGTGCAGAAGGCGCCGAAAGGTTTCGCGGCCGACGTAGCCCTCGCCGATGTGTTCGTGACGGTCGACGCGGCTGCCGCACGGCTTCTTCGAATCGTTGCCGTGGAACACCTCGAGGCGATCGAGTCCGACCAGGCGATCGAATCTCGCGAAGGTCTCGTCGTATCCCGCCGGTGTGCTGATGTCGTAGCCGGAGGCGAGCAGGTGACAGGTATCGAGGCAGACGCCGATTCGTGGCGATCCGTCGAGATGTTCGAGAATCGCGGCGAGATGTTCGAAGCAGTGACCGACGGTGCGCCCCTGACCGGCCGTGTGCTCGAGCAGTACCTTGGTGGTCCGTTCCGGTCGGGCCGCGAGCGCCGTGCGAATCGATTCTGCAATCAGCCGCAGCGCGTCGGCCTCGGTCCCGGCCGTGCACGTCCCGGGATGAATGACGACACCGAGCAGGCCGAGCGTGTCCGCTCTATCGAGTTCGTCGATGAACGCCGCGGTTGATTGTTCGCGCAAGGCGGGAACGGTCGTGGCCAGGTTGATCAAGTAGCTCGCGTGGGAAACGACAGGGCCGATGCCGGCCTCCTCGACACGACGGCGGAAGGTTGCGACGTCGGCGGGATCGAGCGGTTTGCCCTTCCACTGGCTGGCGTTCTTCGCGAAGATCTGCAGCGCCTCACATCCGTGCAACCGCGCGCGCTCCACGGCATTCGACACGCCGCCGGCGACCGACATGTGCGCGCCGATTTTCATCGACGGGTGAATGCCCTGTGGTGGATCGCCGTCTTCAAACTGTTAGTCCGAGGCCCGGTCACGTTCCTATAATGCCGCGATGCAGCGCTTCTCCATTATCGTCACCGTCACCGCGCTCCTGATTGGCGTACCGGCGCCGGCCCACGCCTGGGGGTTTGCCGCGCACAAGTTCATCATGGAGCGGGCGATCGCCTTGCTCCCGCCGGAACTCCGGCCTCTGTTCGAGAAGAACCGCGCCACGCTGATCGAGCGCGCCGTCGATCCGGACACGTGGCGCACGGCGGGGTTCGAGAAGGAGCCGCCGAATCATTTCCTCGACCTGGACTGGGAGGGCTACGGCAAGTACCCGTTCAACGCACTGCCGCGTGACTATGCCGCTGCCGTCGCGAAGTTCGGACGCGAGCGCGTGGACGAGAACGGCACGCTGCCGTGGCGTGTGGAAGAGAAGTTCGGCGACCTGCGCCGGGCGTTCGAGTCGTTCGCGCGGCGAAGTGCGTTTGCCCAGACGGACGTCATCTTCAATGCCGCGTGGCTCGCGCACTATGTCTCGGACGCGCACGTCCCGTTGCATGGTGCGGTCAACTACGACGGCCAGTTGACGATGCAGTGGGGAGTGCACAGCCGCTGGGAGACGACGATGTTCGAGCGGTTTCAGCCGCAGCTCACGATTGCGCCGAAGCCGATGGCGCCGATCAGAGACCCGCGCGCCTTCGCGTTCGATCGGCTCCTCGAGGACACGCAGCTCGTGCCGGCACTGCTGAAGTCCGATGCCGAGGCCATCGGCAACCGCGATGTGTATGACGACGCGTACTACGCGGCGTTCTTCGCGTCGAACCGCGCGGTGATGGAGCGACGCCTGAACGAATCGATCTCCGCCGTCGCCGCCATCATCACCGGCGCGTGGGAAGCCGCAGGCAAGCCGAACGTTACCCTCGAGGGTTCGACAGCACCCCAGCGGCGTCGCCGGCAATAGGTTCGCTGGTTTATGGGTGCTCAGGTGCATGTGTTCTGGCTCTCATGACGAACCTGAGCACCAGAGATCCGGTACGCCGCTTGCCCTTGATCCTGACAGGGGAGGAAATCACCATGCTCTGGACGCTTATCGTCCTGCTCTTGCTGTTCTGGATCATTGGCCTTTCGTTTCACGTCGCCGGCGCGCTTATCCACGTCCTGCTCGTGATTGCGCTGGTGCTATTCCTGGTCAATCTGATCAGCGGACGTCGAACCGTCGTATAACAGGAGCGTTTGGACGTCTTCGTCATTCCAATTGGGCGTGAACGCTACGAGCTCTACTGCGAGGCGCCGCCCGAAACAGTCCCTGCGGCCGCGGCCGCGGGGGGGATGATCGGACGCGTCAAGCAGCGGGTGTCCGACCTGTTGCAGAAGGCGGAGGACGTACACCGGAACGGACCGCGCGAGCCGGCCGACGGCTGGTTCGCGCGGCTCAACGGGCGGATGCTCGCGTGGGTGGCTGAGCGGGTGGCGGAGCAGCGCCTGCTGTGGAACCTGCGTAGTCGTACGTCGGCCACCCTCGTGCATCCCGACGACCTCACCTACGATCAGGCGCGAACGCTGCTCGAACGCATATTTCAGCGCGACCTCGAACGGCATCGCCGCTGGCTCTGGATCGACGGGTTCTGGTTCATCGTGACCTTCGTCGCGCTTGGCCCGCTGTTCATCCTGATTCCAGGAGTGGCAAACCTGCCGGCGCTGTACTTCGGTTTTCGCACCGTCGGTCATTGGTTTTCCGCGCGCGGCGCGAAACATGGTCTGACGTCGGTGCATTGGGCCGGCCGGGCCTCATCGCCTCTGACAGTTCTGCGCCAGGCGGTCACGCTGCCGCTGGCCGCCCGCGACATGCAGGTTCATGCCGTGGCGTCGCAACTGCAGCTCGAACACCTGCCAAAGTTCTACGAACGGGTTAGCATTGCGGTGTGAAGCTCGCTGAGCTGGCGGCGCGCCTCGAGTGCCGTCTCGAAGGTGACGGCGACCTGGACATTGTCCGCGTCGCCGGTATTCACGACGCCGGCCCCGGCGCTGTGACGTTCCTCGCCAATCCCAAGTACGAGAGCGCGCTGGCGACGACACGGGCGTCCGCCGTGATCCTGCGTGACGACGTGGCCGCGGCGCCCTGCTCGATCCTGCGGTCGCGCGACCCGTATCTGGCATTCGCCCGCGCGGTCGGCCTGTTTGCGCCGGCGACACGCCCGCAATCGGGCGTACACGCGATGGCCGCGATCGCGGCTGATGCGGCGGTGGGACGCGATGTGTCGATCGGTCCGTTTGTCGCTGTCGGCGAAGGGGCGTCGATCGGCGATCGCACGGTCGTCTATCCGAACGTCACCATCGGTGCGCACGCCCGAGTCGGCGACGATTGCGTCATTCACTCGAACGTCGCCATCCGCGAGCGCGTCACCATTGGCAATCGCGTGATCCTCCAGAACGGCGTCGTCATCGGCGGCGACGGTTATGGTTTCGTACGGCGCGGCGACGGTACCCACGAGAAGATCCCGCAGGTCGCCACCGTGGTGATCGAGGACGACGTGGAGCTCGGCGCCAATACGACCGTGGATCGGCCGGCGGTCGGCGAAACGCGGATCAAGGCCGGCGCCAAGATCGACAATCTGGTGCAGGTGGGGCACGGCGTGACCGTCGGCCGCAACGTGCTGATGGCGGCGCAGGTCGGCATCGCCGGGAGCACCGAGATCGAAGACGATGTGATGTTTGGCGGACAGGTCGGCGTCGGCGGTCACCTCACGATCGGTCGCGGCGCGATCGCCGTCGGCCAATCCGGCGTCACCAACTCGCTCGATCCGGGCGTCATGGTGGCCGGTTATCCCGCGATCGACAGCCGCGACTGGCGCAAGGCCTCGGTCGTGTTCAAGCGGCTGCCCGAATTGAAGCGGCGCATCGAGGCGCTCGAAACGCGCCTGGCGCGGCTCGCAGGTTCCAGTGGAGAAGGGAAACAGGAGTGATTCGACGTGGCGTGACGGCGCTGGGCGCCTTGCTGTGTGGAGTGATCTGGGCGGCACCGGCGGCGGCGCAGGACGTCGACTTTCTGACCCGCAGCGCATTTCACCTGAGCGCCGAGCACTTGTCGAGCGACGATCCGCGGTTCGTGTGGGACACGAATTTCGGCGGCGATCTCGATCTCGTGGACTACGGCAGCGGCCGCGTCAACTTCCTCGCGAATTATCAGGCGGTGCTCGGCGAGCGGCAGCGCCGGTTCGACCCGGAGCAGGGCAACTACGTCCTGGCGGGTTTCGCGTCGTATCGATTCACCCATGCTGAAGCGGCGATCGTCTTCCATCACGAGTCGCGGCACTTGAGCGATCGCGAGAAGCTGCAGGCAGTGGACTGGAACATGCTGGGTGGCCGCCTGCTGAACTCGCTCGCCACGCACGGCGTGCGCATCGACTCGCGTGCGGACCTTCGCGCCGCGATCATGAAGTCGTATGTCGACTATCGCTGGCAGTTCGACGGCGAGTCGCGCGTCAGCTACCCACTCGACGATCGCGTCAAGGTGTTTGCGAGCGGCAACCTGCAGTTCCTGGGCGTCAACGGCGATCGCAGTCGCGGCACGCAGACCGGGGCGCGGCTCGAAGGCGGCCTGCACGTCGCCGGCAAAGGGGCCGGCGCCGAACTGTTCGTGGCGGTCGAGCGCCGCGTCGATCCGTATCCGCTGGATTTCAGCACCGCGACCTGGCTGACCGCAGGGTTTCGATTCCTGAACAAATGAAGCGCGCTGCGCTGCCGATCGCCGTCTTGGCCGCTGCGCCCGGGTCGATGGACGCGGTGCGGCTTCCGCGGCTGTCGTCCGATCTTCCTGTCCTGCCGAATGGACTCGAGGCCATCCTCTCCGAGCCTCACTCGACATCCGTTATCCCTGTAGCGGCGTCGTATTGCGTTGGCTCGAAACATGAACGGCGGGGACGAACAAGACCCGTGCTCGTGCCCTGAGGTCAACGATGAAACTCCCAACTCCCACCAGCGTTCGTTTGTCCAACTCCCAACGACGTCGTGCGCGCAGGGGTGTATCGGGAGTTGGGAGTTGGCTCTGTCTGCTGTTGGGCGTTGTCTCATCTGTTCATGCGCAAGCGGGCGAGCAATCCACCCAGGTGCCGCAGGGACCAGTCGTGCAGCGCGTGGCGTATCGGCCGGCGCAGTCTCGAGGCGCCGCAGACCCGGCCCTGACCGTGGTCCGCCGCGCCATCGACGCGAAAGGCGGCATGGCAGCCTTGCGCGGCATGAAGACGCTGGTCGCGGATGCGACTACCGTCCTGCAGACCCGCCCGCCTTTGACGTCGACCACGCGCAGTTACGTGGTGTATCCGGATCGATTCCGGATCGACGCGCCACTTCCCGGTGGCGTCACGGTCGTGCAGGTCTACGACCGCGGCAAGGCCTGGATGAGCGATCCGAACGGGGTGACCGATGCGCCGCCGGCGATGCGCGACGACTTCGCCGCCGGTGTGCGCCGCGACATCGTGTCGCTCCTGCTCGGTGCGATCGATGGTGACGTGGGCGTGCGCGCGGTGCCCAATGAAGGGGAGTCGAGCGTGCTCGAATTCAGCGGCCGCGATCTCGGGCCCGTGCGGGTGTACTTCGATCGCGACTTTCTTCCGACGAAGGAGACCTACATCGTCAAGATCGAAGGCCAGTCCGTGGCCGCCGAAGAAGTGTTCTCGGATTACCGCACGGTGAGCGGGGTCAGAGTGCCGTTTCAGGCCGAAGTGCGTCGCGCCGGCAGCCCGGTCGTGAGCCGCACGCTGACGAAGGTCTCCATCAACGCGCCCGTCGATCCCGCGCTCTTCGACAAGCCGCAGCGGTAGCCGACGTGCGGGTGATGATCTCGTGCGGTGAGCCGTCAGGCGACCTCTACGCCGCGAGCCTGACCACCGCACTGCGCGAGCGCGAACCCGATATCGAGGTGTTCGGCTTCGGCGGCCGCCGGCTGGAGGCCGCCGGCGGACGTCTGGTCGGTGATTTTGCCGGCGTCTCCGTGACCGGACTCACCGAGGCCCTTCGTGTCATTCCGCGCTCGTACGCGATGCTGCGCCGTCTTGTCGATGCGGCGCGAACACGGCGACCCGATGTCTTCGTTGCCGTCGATTTTCCCGACTTCAACTTCCGGCTGATGTCGGCCGTCCACGCGCTCGGCATTCCGGTGGTTTATTACATCAGCCCGCAGTTGTGGGCCTGGCGCCCCGGGCGGATGGCGCAGATGCAGCAGCATGTTGCCCGCGTGCTCGTCATCTTCCCGTTCGAGACCGCGTTGTATCAGGAAGCCGGTGTGCCCGTGGAGTTCGTCGGCCACCCGCTCGTGGATCTCGCGCGGCGGACGCAGTCACGAGACAGCTTTCTTTCGGCCCTGGGCCTGACACCCGCGGCGCCGACGGTTGCGTTGTTGCCCGGCAGCCGGCCGAATGAAGTACGTCGCACGATTCCCACGATCGCCGCGGCGCTGCCGCTGATTCGCGCGCGCGTTCCCGACGCGCAGTTCGTCGTCGCCGGGGCGCCGGAGCTGCAGCGCGAGACGTTCGATCCGCTGCTCGCGGCCGTGAAGGGCGTCGTCCTCGCTGAAAACCGGACTGATGATGTGCTCGAGGCGTGCGACGTGGTGATTACGGCATCGGGAACGGCCACGGTGCAGTGCACGCTGCACGAGCGGCCGATGGTTGTCGTCTATCGGCTCTCGACGTTCACGTATCAGCTGGCCAAGCGCCTGGTGCGCGTACCGCACATCGCGATGCCGAATCTCGTCGCCGGCCGCCGCATCGTTCCGGAGCTCGTGCAGGAGGACTTCACACCGGAGCGCGTGGCACGCGAGGTGGTGGCGCTGCTGACCGATCGCGCCTCGTACGAACGCACGTGCCGGCAACTGCGCGACGTGCGCGAACGCCTCGGCGGATCCGGCGCTTCAGGTCGGGCGGCCGACGCGGTGCTCGCGGAAGCGCGGCGTCGCCAGGAGCGGCAAGTCTAAGCCTCAGCGCTCCGGCTGATCCGATTCTTCCAACTGATCTGATTGCGAGCGTCCGCGATCCGGTAGCTGCTGCTGTTCGCACTGCTCGCGGTCGAGTGGACGATTGGTGATGCCGCCGCTGTTCCGGCGGTTGTCGGGGTGTTCGAACGGCTCGCGCGAGCCTTCCGCCTTTTCCATTCTCGAGGCGCGGTTCGGTACCTCTTCCTCGCGACAACTGCGGTTCTGGTCCATGAGCGGGATCCCTCCATGCTCTGGTATCGCAAAGCGGGTGCCGCAGCAGTTTCTGCAGAGTATGATCCAAGGTTGTGACTACTGCGAATTCCTTCAATACTCGTACAACTCTCCGCGTTGGTTCGGAGGACGTGCAGATCTACAGCCTGCCGGCGCTCGAACGTGCCGGTTTTCCCGGCGTCGCGCGGCTCCCGTACTCGATGAAGATTCTCCTGGAGAATCTGCTGCGGCGCGAAGACAACGCCTTTGTCAAGGCCGACGACATCCGCGCCATCGCGCAGTGGGACGCCGTCGCCGGCGTCGAGAAGGAAATCTCCTTCATGCCCGCGCGCGTGCTGCTGCAGGACTTCACCGGCGTGCCGTGCGTGGTCGATCTGGCGGCGATGCGCGATGCGATGATTGCGCTGGGCGGCAACCCCGATCGCGTCAACCCGCTGCAGCCGGTCGAACTCGTGATCGATCACTCGGTGCAGGTCGATTACTTCGGTCGCGCGGATGCGTTCTCGTTGAATGCGGAACTCGAGTTCTCGCGGAACAAGGAACGGTACCAGTTGCTGCGCTGGGGACAGCATGCGTTCAACAACTTCAAGGTCGTTCCGCCCGACACCGGCATCGTCCATCAGGTCAACATCGAATACCTCGCGCGCGTGATCTTTTCCCAGACCGTGAACGGTGTCACGGAAGCCTATCCGGACACGCTGGTCGGCACCGATTCGCATACGACGATGGTCAACGGGCTCGGCGTGGTCGGCTGGGGCGTCGGCGGCATCGAGGCCGAGGCCGCGATGCTCGGCCAGCCGATTTCGATGCTGCTGCCGAGAGTGCTCGGTGTTCGCCTGACCGGCACGATGCCGCAGGGCGCCACGGCGACCGATCTCGTCCTGACCATCACCGAGATGCTGCGCAAGCACGGCGTCGTCGGCAAGTTCGTCGAGTTCTTCGGTGACGGATTGGGCGCGCTGACGATTGCGGATCGCGCGACGCTCGGCAACATGTGCCCGGAGTACGGCGCCACGGTTGCGATTTTCCCGATCGACGAGATGACGCTCGACTACCTGCGGCTGACCGGGCGTGACGACGCGCGCGTCAGGCTGGTCGAGACGTACGCGAAGGCGCAGGGTCTGTATCGCACCGCGGGCACGCCCGACGCGGTGTACTCGGAAACCGTCGAGCTCGATCTCGCGACGATCGAGCCGAGCCTGGCTGGTCCGAAGCGTCCGCAGGATCGCGTCACGCTGAAGAAGGCGAAGGCCGCGTTCCAGACCGCGCTGCCGACGATGCAGGTGCCGTCGAAGCCGCTGAAGGGCGCGAGCGGCGCGGAAGGGGGCGCACGGCAAGGTTCTGCTACGCAGACCGGAGCCGTCGCGCAGGCCGGCGTGGCTGTTGCCGACCCGGCGCTCGACGAGCTCGATCATGGCGCGGTCGTCATTGCGGCGATTACCAGTTGCACGAACACGTCGAATCCGAGCGTGATGATCGGTGCCGGTCTGATCGCCAAGAAGGCGATCGAGAAGGGCCTGACCCGTAAGCCATGGGTCAAGAGCAGCCTCGCGCCCGGCTCGAAGGTCGTCACCGAGTATTTGAATGCCGCTGGCCTGACGCCCTACCTCGATCAACTCGGGTTCAATCTCGTGGGCTATGGCTGCACGACGTGCATCGGCAACAGCGGCCCGTTGCCCGACGAGATCTCCGCGGTCGTGCGTGAGAAGAACCTGGTCGTCTGTTCGGTGTTGAGCGGCAACCGCAACTTCGAGGGGCGCATCCAGCAGGACGTGCGCGCGAACTACCTCGCGTCGCCGCCACTGGTCGTCGCCTACGCGCTGGCGGGTTGGATCACGACGGACCTGACGACCGAGCCGCTCGGCGAAGATCCGACCGGCACTCCGGTGTTCCTCAAGGACATCTGGCCGACGGAGCGGGAACTGCAGGAGACGATGCTCCGCGCGGTCAACGCGGAGATGTTCCGCAAGAGTTATGCGGAAGTGTTCTCCGGCGACGAGCGTTGGCAGAACCTCGATGTGCCGGAAGGCAACCGCTTCAACTGGCACCAGGACTCGACCTACATCCGCAAGCCCACCTTTCTCGAGGGCATGACGATGAGCGCGCCGCCGCCGCTGGAAATCCGTGGCGCGCGCGTACTGGCGCTGCTCGGCGACAGCGTGACGACGGATCACATTTCGCCGGCCGGCGCGATCAAGGCGGACAGTCCGGCAGGGAAGTATCTGATCGAGAAGGGCGTGAAGCCGGCGGACTTCAATTCCTACGGCGCGCGACGTGGCAATCACGAGGTGATGATGCGCGGCACCTTCGCCAACATCAGGCTGCGCAACCAGATGGCACCAGGCACCGAAGGCGGCTGGACGATGTATCAGGCAGGCGCAACGCCAGGCCGGCAGGACGTTCCGGTCGACGGTGACCTGATGACGATCTACGACGCCTCGGTGAAATACCAGGCGGCCGGTGTGCCGCTGCTCATCATCGCGGGCAAGGAATACGGATCGGGCTCGTCACGAGACTGGGCGGCCAAGGGGACGCTGCTCCTGGGCGTGAAGGCGGTGATCGCCGAATCATTCGAGCGCATCCACCGGAGCAACCTGGTCAACATGGGGGTGCTGCCACTGCAGTTTGCCGCCGGTGAAAGTGCCACGTCGCTGAAGCTGACCGGAACCGAAGAGTACTCGCTCGCCGGTACTGGAGAAGCGCTCAAACACCGCGGCGCGGTGACGGTCATCGCCAGGGCGGCCGACGGCACGACGACGGAGTTCACCGCGACGGTCAGGATCGACACGCCGGAGGAAGTCGTGGCATTCCGGCACGGCGGGATTCTGCCTTACGTGGTGCGTCAGCTGGTGGCCAAGAACTGACGACAACTCCCAACGCCCAACGACTTACGCTCGCCCAATTCCCAACGGTGGTCACGTCGTTGGGAGTTGCGGGCAGTTGGGAGTTGGGTGAGCGTCAGATGTCGGGAGTTGGGAGTTGATCAGCGCACTCGAGATCAAGGCGCGCGCCCGCCAACTCGGCTTCGATCTGTGTGGCATCGCGCCAGCCGCTGATTTTCCCGAACTGCGCTTCTTCGAGGAATGGGTCGATCGCGGGTACGCGGGCGACATGAAATGGTTGCACGAATCTGCCGCCGAGCGCGGTGACGTGCGCCACGTGGTACCTGGCGCCCGCAGCGTGATCGTCACCGCCACGCTCTACAACACCGACCGGCCCTATTCCGACGCGCTCGCGGCCGGCATCGCCCGCATCTCGCGCTACGCCTGGGGCGACGATTATCACGAGATCATCAAGACGCGGCTCGAGGCGCTGCGGGGCTGGATGGAGGAACGGTCGCCGGAGCCGTTCGAGTCGCGCGTCTATGTCGACACCGGTCCGGTGCAGGAGCGCGTGTATGCGCACTACGCGGGGCTCGGCTGGATCGGGAAGAACACCTGCCTGATCAATCCCGAATTGGGATCCTGGCTGTTTCTCGGCGTGATCATCACCACGCTTGCGATCGAGTCCGATGCGCAGGGCCTGGAGCAATGCGGCAGTTGCACGCGGTGCCTCGACGCCTGTCCGACCGGCGCGCTCGTCGAGCCCGGCGTGCTCGACGCCCAGCGGTGCATTTCGTACCTCACGATCGAGACCAGAGAGGCGATTCCGGTCGAATTGCTGGAGGCGATCGGCACGCACGTCTATGGCTGTGACGTGTGCCAGGAAGTCTGCCCCTACAACCAGCCGGCGCCGGTCTCGACCGATGCGCATTGGCAGCCCAGACGCGGGCTCGACCTGCCGTCGCTCACTGGCCTCGCCACGTATTCCGACGACGAGTGGCTGGCGCTGCTGCGGCATTCGGCGATGAAGCGCGCGCCCCTCGAGTTCCTGAGACGCAACCTGGCGATCGCGCTCGCGAACCGGGAGAGAGCAGCGGGGGCTGAGTGAACGGTTATGATTTCTCAATGTCGGGCAGCGCTCCCATCCTCCTCCTGTCGATGCCGCAAATGGCCGATCCGAACTTCGCGCGATCCGTGGTCCTGCTGTGTGACTACACCGATCAGGGTGCGTTCGGCTTTGTCGTCAACAAGCCGATGACGGAGCCGGCGTGGACCTTGATCAAGACGAATCCGGACGTCTCGGTCCACAAGGAGTTGAAGCTGTGGGTCGGCGGGCCGGTGGAACCGCAGCGCACGTGGGTGCTGATGGCCGAACCGCAGGGACCGCAGGAGGAGCAGCGCGAAGTCAGTCCCGGCGTGCTGCTGTCGGTGTCGCAGGAACTGACGCTCGAGATGCTGCAGGCGGCGCCGTCATCGAAGACCCGCGTGATCGTCGGCTACTCCGCGTGGGGACCGGGACAGCTCGACACGGAACTGGCGGAGTCGTCATGGTTGATGTCCGACGTCGATCCGGCGCTCATCTTCTCGGTGCCCGCTGAGCACATGTGGGAGCGGGCGATCCGGCGGCTCGGCGCCGATCCGTCTTCGCTGCAGCAGAGTTCCGGAGTGCACTGATGCGTGCTGCGACGGTCCTCACGCTCATTGCCGCGGTCGGACTCGCGGCCTGTCAGAATCGCCAGAGCAACGCATCCGTGACTACCACTTCCGCTGCTTCGTCCTCCCGTCCCTCCGATCCCGCCGCTCGCGACCTGGAAGCCAGGGCCGCGCGCTTCGCGCCGGTCGATCTGACGGCTGATATCTCCAGACTACCGGAGAACGAAAAGCAATCGCTGAAGCGCCTGGTGCAGGCCTCGAAGATCCTCGACACGCTGTTCATGCGCCAGGTGTGGGCCGGCAGCGAGACGATGCTGCTCGATCTGATCGCGGATCAGTCGCCGCTCGGCAAGGCGCGCCTGCATTACTTCCTGATCAACAAAGGACCCTGGGGCCGTCTGGATGACAACGCGCCGTTCATCCCTGGCGTTCCGCCCAAGCCGCCGCAGGCCAACTTCTATCCCGCCGGTGCGACGAAAGCCGACGTCGACTCGTGGGTGAAGACGCTGCCCGAGGCACAGCGCCAGGCGGCCACCGGTTTCTTCACGACGATCCGCCGCGGTCCCGACGGCACGCTGATGGCCGTGCCGTACAGCGTTGAATATCAGGGCGAGGTGGCGGAGGTGGCGCGGCTGCTTCGCGAGGCGGCGTCGCTGACGACGCAGCCGACCCTCAAGGCGTATCTGGACAAGCGTGCCGCGGCGTTCCTGAGCAACGACTACTACGACAGCGATGTGGCGTGGATGGAGCTCGACGCCAGCATCGAGCCCACGATCGGGCCGTACGAGGTGTACGAAGACGAGTGGTTCAACTACAAGGCGGCGTTCGAGTCGTTCATCACGCTTCGCGACGACGCCGAGACCGCGAAGCTCACGCGCTTCGGATCGGAACTGCAGGAGATCGAGAACAACCTGCCGATCGATCCGAAGTTCCGCAATCCCAAACTCGGCGCGCTCGCGCCGATTCGCGTCGTCAACACCGTCTTCTCCTCAGGGGATGCCAACCGCGGTGTGCAGACCGCGGCGTACAACCTGCCGAACGACGAGCGCGTGATCAGGGAGAAGGGCTCCAAGCGCGTGATGTTGAAGAACAACCAGGAGGCGAAGTTTCATCAGGTCCTCGAGCCGATTGCGAAGGTGGCGCTCTCGGCGACGGATCAGGGGAACGTCGCCTTCGATGCGTTCTTCACGCCGATCCTGATGCACGAGTTGATGCACGGCCTCGGTCCGCACAACATCACGGTCAACGGTCGCGCGACCACCGTGCGCCAGGAATTCCGGGAGCTGTACAGCACGATCGAAGAAGCGAAGGCCGACATCTCCGGCCTGTGGGCGATGCAGTACCTGGTTGATCACGGCAAACTCGACAAGCAGTACGAGCAGACGATGTATGTCACGTATCTCGCGTCGATGTTCCGATCGATCCGCTTCGGCCTTACGGAAGCGCACGGCCGTGGCGTGGCGCTGGAGCTGAACTACTTCCTCGATCACGGCGGCATCATCGTCGCGCCCGACGGCACGTTCGCCGTGGAGGCGGCGAAGATCAAACAGAATGTCACGGACCTGACACGCGACCTGATGACGCTGCAGGCCAACGGCGACTATGCCGGCGCGAAGCAGCGGCTCGACACGCTGGCCACGATCCGCCCGCCGACCAAGGCCATCCTCGATAAATTGAAGGATGTTCCCGTGGATATCGAGCCGCGGTTCCGTACGGCGGAGACGCTGCTCCACTAGGTCGCGCGAGATCGGCATGGGGGGTTCACGCCACGAGGTCTCACGCCTTCAGGTTCGATGACGACAGCGCCTGCGAGGTGACATCGATCTGATAGGCCCGCGGAACCACGAGATCGTCGTACAACAAAGCGCTGGTTGCAGTTTTCGCCTGGGCTGGGAGATTTGGGCCGTGCAAATTTTCACGCGCATCTGACTTGGCGTCGTGGCGTCTTGGCGTGAGATCCGACACGCTTGGCGTGAGATCCGGCTGAGATCCAACTGTGGCGGGACGCTAGATCCTGACAGGAAATTCAGATACTCTTCAGGACCGTTTTCGCCCGGATCGTTTACGATTCGCTCGTACGGTTCTGTCAGGAGGAACCAATGAAGCGTTTTCTGGCTGTCATGCTCGTGGCGACGGCGGCCTTGCTGGCCGGCGCCGAACGGGCGTCTGCCCATCACTCGTTCGCGGCGACGTATCTCGAGGATCAGTCGGTCACGATCGAGGGTGAACTGGTCCAGTTCCTCTTCCGCAACCCGCACTCATTCGTCCACGTGAACGTGAAGGAAAAGGACGGCTCGGTGGTCCGGTACGCCGTCGAGTGGGGCGGCGCGGGGCAGTTGGGTGGCCAGGGCGTCAACAGGGACACGCTGAGGCCGGGTGACCACGTGATCATCACCGGCGCGCCGGGGCGCAATCCGGCGGATCATCGCGTCCGCATGGTGTCGTTGTACCGGCCGAAGACGGCTACCGCTCCGGAGGTCTCCTGGGGCCGGCGTCCTGGCGAAGTCGTCGATTAGAAGCGGTCCCGCCGAAGACCGGGTCGAATATCAGGGGCGATCAGCGCACGCGCGCGATCGCCCCTTTCATTTGTACGCCGCCATGACCGTCGTGTTCGGCGTGCTCGCCCCCGGCGCTCTCCGTCCAGAGAAACAGCAGGTCGTCGCCCTGTCGCGCCATGTGCGGATAGCCCGCGACGCTGCCGGCGGCCTCGGGCTGAATGGAGACGGGCGCCGAAGCGACACCTGAGGGCGTGACCTTGCGCGCCCTCAGCGCCGCGCGCTGATTCGCGAACTCAATCCAACTCGCCACCGCGCTGCCGTCGTCGAGCAACTCGATGTCGACCCGGCCGGTCGAGACCTGCTCGTCGAGCCGCACGGGCTGGCCCCAGGTGCGTCCGGCATCGGACGAGAAGGCGGCGAAGGCATGACCCTGGCCGCCGGCGGCGGTAAACCACGCGACGGCCACCGTGTTCCCGTGCGCGCTGATCGCGGGACCGTTCACGGGGCACGAGTCGATTTCCCAGTTGTCGTCGTGCACGGATTGGGGGTCGGTCCATTTGCCGTTCTCGAGGCGGGTCACGTGAATATCGCGAATCTCCTTGTCCGACCGATCGCGAAACGCGGTGACGATCCCGTCGGCGGTCGTCGCGACGCTGGTCTGACAACAGTCGCACACGCGGAGGTTCGCGACCTGGTCCGACGTCTGTTTCCAGGACGGATCGAAGGACGCCGATCGCAGCATCACCGAGCCCCCATCCGGTGCGTCCTTGTCGAGTTCCCAGTTGCGGGCGTCGAGCCACACGAGGCCGAGGCCGCCGCCAGGCTGATCGAACAGCGTGGCGAAGCCATGTTGCGTCTTGGTCCGGTCCTTGTACGGCTTGAACGGTGTTGACCAGGTCTTTCCGTCATCCTTCGACCAGGCGAGCCAGGTGTCGTACGCCTCGTCCTGAATGTTGGTAGCGCGATACCAGGCCGCCGCCAGCGTGCCATCGGCCAGACGCAGCACGCTCGGCACGTCCGCGTCGGTGAGAAACCAGTCCTTTCCCGAGACGACCGTACGTGGCTCCGACCACGTCGTCCCGGTTCGTTCGGCGAACTTCAGCGTGGCGTCCGCGTCGTGCTGTTCCACCCAGCTGACGATCGTTCCGCGCGCGGACGCCGTGAACTGCGGCTCGGACGCGCCGGCAGGCGAGGGCAGCGCCAGCGGCGTGACAGTCAACGCGGCGGCAGGAGGTGCGGAGTTCGCGGCCGGTTTCTGCTCGGCAGGCTTCTGGCTGCTGCAGGCAGCCAGCAGCACGGCGCCGATCAGGACGGGTGGAGACAGCTTCATCGATCGCTCCTCGGACGGGATTTTCGGATTATCTTTTCACACATGGCGAGAGCATTGGCGTGCGCAGGGATGATCGTGGCCGTCATGATGGTCACAGGGTGCCGCAAGGCGGAGCAGGCGCCCGCACAAGCGGCGAACCCGTCCAGCGATCGGTACGACGTGACGCTCGATACCGGCGGCACGCCGACGATCACCGCGGCGCCGCTCGACGTGACGGTCCGGCAAGACGGTAAGCCGGTGACGGATGCCGAGGTCGCGGTCGAGATGCGCATGCCGGCAACGCCGCAAATGGGCGAGATGCGCACGGGCGTGGAACTCAAGGCGGCTGGCGATGGCCATTACCGTGGCCAGGTGGACCTTGGGATGAGTGGCAAATGGACGGCGATCGTCCGCGTCAAACGTAGCGGTCAGGTCGTCGCGACCACGACCGAACCGGTGACTGCGGCCGCGGCTGCCAACTGACGGACACCTCGGAAACTCTTCAGGTGTGCCGCGGCCATCACATGCGGTATGGTGAGAACACGGTGGGAAAGGGACTGCTCCCGATCGTGATGGCGCTGGTGATCGGCGCCACGCCGCTGGCGTTTGACTGGTGCCAGATTGCGTGCGCGGAGGCGACGTCCGCTCAGGCCGTCGAGCACTCGTGTCACCACCACCAGGCCGCCACCGCGAAGCATCAGGTCGCCGGTGCTCCGCACGCCTGCGGCCATGACGACTCACTGCCGCCGACCGACGTCGCCGCGGCATCGCTCAACGCGCCCGCCGTCATCGCGCAGGTCGTCATCGTCACGCCTCCGGTTCTGCGGCCGGTCGCCGCGAGTGTTGCGGCCGGCACGTTCGTTCCGATCTCTCCGCCCACACTCACGACACAACTTCGCGTCTAGTCCGCCTTCCACGTTCGCTCTTCTTTCGTGGATGGAGGTCTATGTACGTCGATGTGAGGCGCCGTACGGCGGCGCTGGTGTCAGTGCTCTCGATTGCAGTGGTGATGGGCGCGCGTCCGGTGCGCGCGGTGGCACAGGAAGCAAGTGAAGATGCCGGCCATGCGCACATGCATGGTGGCGACGATGGCTCACCGCCGGCGACGCGGGAAGGCTCGGGAACGTCGTGGCTGCCGGACGAGAGTCCGATGTATGCGATCCATCGGCCTGCGGGCGAGTGGATGGTCATGCTCCATACCAACGTCTTCCTGCAGTACCTGCGCGAATCGGGTGACCGCGGCAGCGACGCAACCGGCAGCATCAACTGGTTCATGGCGATGGCCGATCGCAAGGCAGGTACCGGGCGCGTCATGCTGCGCACGATGGTGAGCGCGGAACCCGCGACGATTGACGAGTGCGGGTATCCGAACGAGCTTGCCACGGGCGAACGATGCGATGCCGGGCCTCTCCACGACCGCCAGCATCCGCACGACCTGCTCATGGAACTCGCGGCGCGGTACGACCGGCCGATCGCCGGCGGCGTGCGACTCCAGCTCTATGGCGGCCCGGCGGGTGAGCCCGCGCTTGGTCCGGTCGCCTTCATGCATCGCACGTCGGCGCTGCCAAACCCGATCGCGCCGGTGACGCACCACTGGTTCGATTCGACGCACGTCACCTTTGGCGTCGCTACACTGGGGGTATACGGCGGTAAATGGAAGGCCGAAGGATCGCTGTTCAACGGGCGCGAGCCGGACGACAACCGCACGGACGTCGACTTCGGCGCGATGGACTCGTACTCGGGACGATTCTGGTTCCTGCCGACGTCGCAGTGGTCGCTCCAGGTATCAGCCGGTCATCTGCACGAGGCGGAGAGTGAAGGTGTGGGTGCGCTGCGCCTCGACGTCGATCGCGTCACCGCCTCGGCCACCTACCACCGCACGACGCTCGAGCGGACCTGGTGGGCGACGACGGTCGGCTGGGGACGTAATGCCGAGCCGTTGCAGCAGCCGACGCAGGCGCTGTTCGGGGAAACCAGCCTCACGTTCAGTGATCGTGACGCGTTCTACGGACGCGCCGAGTGGTCGCAGAAGACAGACGACGACCTGATCACGTCCGCGGCGGGTATTCACGACGTCGTGAAGCTGCAGGGCGGCTACACGCGTTACCTCGGTGAGTGGAAGAGCCTCGTGCCTGGCATCGGTGCGGGGCTCTCGACCGGGATCGTCCCGGCATCGCTCGTACCAGAATACGGTCGCCGCGCCAACCTTGGCATCAGCGTGTATGTCACGCTGCGCCCGAAGGCTCAGGAGTAGGACATGCGTACGTTGCTGCTCGTGTTCATCGGCATCTTCGTCGCGATCGTGGCGCTCGGCGTCGCCGGTGTGATGTATCTGCGCGCCAACGGCGCGAGCGCTCGCGGCGACGCCGGGACCGTCGAACGTGCGGTCGCGCGCGCCGCGCGCCGATTCGCAATCCGTACCACGTCGGGACCGCGCCAGAACCCGGTCCCACCCTCGGCGGACAGCCTTGCCGACGGCCTGGCGCACTTCGCGGATCACTGCGCCAGCTGTCATGCTAACGACGGCAGCGGGAATACCGAGATCGGTCGCGGCCTCTATCCGAAGGCGCCCGACATGCGGCTCGACGCCACGCAGCAGCTGGCCGATGGCGAGCTGTTCGAGATCATCGACAAGGGCGTGCGCTTCACTGGCATGCCGGCGTGGGGCAGCGGCACACCGGCGAGCGACGAATCGACCTGGAAGCTGGTGCTCTTCATCCGTCACCTGCCGCAGCTGACGCCGAAAGAGCTGGAGCAGATGCAAACCCTCAATCCGCGTTCGCCCGAGGAAGTGCGGGCGGAGATCGAAGAAGAACGGTTCTTGAACGAAGGAGTGACACCGTGAAGCAGTGGCTGATGCTCGTTGCCGTCGCGTTGGTGCTGGCGATGCCGGTCAATTCATTCGCCCACGAAGGGCATGTCCACAAGATGCTCGGCACCGTGACGAAGATCGAGGGCCAGCACGTCACGTTGAAGACGACGGCGGGCAAGAACGAGATGGTGATGCTCGACGCCAAGACCTCGATCACGCAGGGCGGGAAGAAGGTGGAGGCCTCCGCCCTCAAGGTGGGTCAGCGGATCTCGGTGGACGCGATGCAGGAGAAGGACATGATGATGGCCCAAGCCATCAAGCTCGCCGCCGCCAAAAAATAGGACGGTATCTGCGAAGCGGTCCCGCCGGTCGACTCCGCAGCTGTCCCGCCAGCGTTACGCCGCGTGCTCTTCGACGGCGTGTGCGAGGACGGGACCGAGCGCCTGCGCGCAATCTGGATCGAACTGCCGCCCGCTGCAGCGTTCGATCTCCTGAACGGCGAGCGCCGGCGGCATCGGCGGGCGCTGCGTGTGCGGCTGCGTCATCGAATCGTACGCGTCGGCCACGGTCAGGACGCGCGCGCCAAGCGGAATGTCCTCGCCCTGCAACTGGCGGGGATATCCGCTGCCGTCGAACGCCTCATGGTGCGAGAGCACAATCTGTGCGGCGTCGGCAAACCGCTGCTGATTCTTCAGCAGGTCGTACCCGACCTGCGGATGGCGCCGCATCACCTGCCACTCGTGATCGTCGAGCGGCGCCGGCTTCGCCAGAATCGACCGCGGCATGTCCAGCTTGCCGATGTCGTGAAGCAGGGCTCCCCGTTCGAGCACCTCGATCTCGTCATCAGTCAGTCCCAGTTCCTCGCCGATCGCGACCGCCAGCCTGGCCACACGCAGGGCATGCCCGCGTCCGTCGCGTTCGTGGAGCTGCAGCATCGAAATCAGGCTCTCCATCGCGCCGAGCTGGGTTTCCTGTGCCTCCGAGAGTGCTGCAGCGAGCGAGGCACGGCGGCTCCGCATACGGTCGTGCAGCGCCTGCTGCAGGTCGTCAACACCAGCCGAGGCGCAGTGCCAGTCGCGAGCGAGGAGCAGCGCCTCCTGCAGTCCGGTGCGATCGAATGGCTTGAGGAGGTAGTCGACGACGTCGTTCTGGAGGCCGGCGATAGCGGTGTCGACATCGCGCTGCGATGCGACCATGATTATTGCCGTCTGCGGATACATGCGCCGGATCTGTGTGGCCAGCCAGACGCCGTTCCAGCCGCCCATGTTGGCCTCGCACAGCGCGATGTCGGCCGGCTCGCGCCGCATCGCCACCAGGGCATCTTCTGAAGAATCCGCCTCGCGTCCTCTGAAGCCGTCGGCGGCATCAACCCAATCCCGCACGACCCGCCTCAGCGCATCGTCATCGTCGACCACCAGCACCGAATGCATCGGCTCGACACCTCCCAGACACGTCCTGCTGAGAGTGATGTTAGGAAGGAGCGTGCCGCTCTGCAAGGAGAACCGCACCACGGGTGGGGTGACGACTGAGCTGTAGGGGACGACCCAGCCTACAATGAAGAGATGTCATCCCCCCGGAAATCGCAACAGATCGCCAACGCTTTGCGCCGCAACGTCGCGATCATCGCCCACGTCGACCATGGCAAGACCACGCTGGTGGACGCGCTCCTGCGGCAAAGCGGCTCGTTCCGCGCCAATCAGCAGGTCGCCGAACGGGTCATGGACAGTATGGATCTGGAACGTGAACGCGGCATCACCATTCTGGCCAAGAACACGGCCGTTCATTACAAGGACCTGCTCATCAATATCTGTGACACGCCGGGACACGCCGATTTCGGCGGCGAGGTCGAGCGCACGCTGACGATGGTGGACGGTGTGATGCTGCTGGTGGATGCCTCCGAGGGACCGTTGCCGCAGACCCGGTTCGTGCTGCGGAAGGCGCTGGAGCGGGGCCTGCCGCCGATCGTCGTCCTGAACAAGATCGACCGCCCGGACGCACGGCCAAAGGAAGTCCTGAACGAGGTCTACGACCTCTTCATCGACCTCGACGCCACTGAGGACCAGATTGAGTTCCCGGTCCTCTACACCAACGCGCGCGAGGGCGTCGCGAGTCATGATGCGGCCGTGCGTGGGGATGACCTGCGGCCCTTGTTCGACGCGATCGTCGAACACGTGCCGCCGCCGAAGGGGAATCCCGATGGCGCGCTGCAGATGCTCGTCGCGAATCTCGACTCGAGCGACTACCTCGGACGCATCGCCATCGGCCGCGTGTTCAACGGCACGGTCCGCCTGAACGACAACGTGTCGGTGATGAAGCTCGATGGCGCGATTCAGCCGACGCGCGTCACGAAGCTGTTCGCGTTCGACGGGCTGAAGCGCGTGGAGATCGAGACCGCCCAGGCGGGCGACATCATCTGCCTTGCAGGCATCGAGAACATCACGATTGGCGAGACCATCGCCGATCCGAACGATCCGGTTGCCATCCCGCACATCACGGTCGATGAACCGACGGTGTCGATGATCTTCGGCGTCAACACGTCACCGGTGGCCGGGCGCGACGGGCAGTATGTGACCTCGCGCAACCTGCGTGACCGGTTGCAGCGCGAGCTGCTGGGCAACGTATCGCTGCGCGTGGAGGATACCGATACGCCCGAGCAGATGCGGGTCATCGGCCGCGGCGAGCTGCAGCTGTCGATCCTGATCGAGATGATGCGCCGTGAGGGATACGAGCTGCAGGTGTCGAGGCCGGAGATCGTGACGCGCGAGATCGACGGGCGGAAGATGGAGCCGGTTGAAGACCTGGTGATCGACGTGCCCGAGGAGTTCCAGGGCGTGGTCATAGCCATGGCGGGCAATCGCCGCGGCGTCATGAGCAAGATGAGCAATCACGGCAGCGGCCGCGTGCGCCTCGAGTTCCGGATCCCCACGCGTGGACTGATCGGCTTCCGTTCGCAGTTCCTTACCGACACGAAGGGCACCGGCATCATGAATCACCTGTTCGCGGGCTGGGAGCCGTGGCACGGGGGGATCCCGTCGCGCCCGACCGGCGCGCTCGTCGCCGATCGCGCGGGCGTTGCAACACCCTACGCGATCTGGAATCTCCAGGAACGGGGCGAGATCCTGATTGACACCGGTGTTGCGGTCTACGAAGGCATGATCATCGGCGAGAACTCGCGGACCAGCGACATGGACGTCAACGTCACCAAGGAAAAGAAGCAGACGAACATGCGCGCGTCCACGGCGGACGAGGCCATTCGCATCGTGCCGCCGCGGAAGTTGAGCCTCGAACAGGCGATCGAGTTCATCAACGACGATGAGCTGGTCGAGGTGACGCCGAAGAACATCCGGCTGCGGAAACGCATCCTGGCCGGGAACATGCGGCCGAAGAAAAGCGACGACTAGCGACGATCACCGTCAGCCGCGCCGCCTCGTTGTCGTGACGTCCGTGCCTTCGCCGCCGTATCCCATGTCGATGCCTGCGGCGCCATCCGGGTCGGCGTTGATGTCGGTCCCGGTGTGATCCTGTTCGATCCCGTCCTCGCCAAGCGCGCGGGCGCGCCGGCGGCGCGCCGCACCGGCGCTGGGTCCGTTCTCGATGTGATCAGCGGCGTTGGTCACGATCGGCTCGTTCGCCAGGCCAAGCGGGTCGCCGAGATCGATTTGGTCGTCGTCATGTTTTTTCATGGCACAAGGCCTCCCGCAACAATCTCTTCAAGCGGAGTGCCAGTGTCACCTCCACAGTTCTGGAACGGGCCTGAGCTTCGATAACATAGAGGGTCTATGTTCAGACTGACGGTAGAAGGCTTTGCGCCTGTCGATATTGAATCCGGCAAGCGGCTGGTGAACGCGATCGAACAGGACGCAGGCGTCGACATCCTGCACGCGTGCGGCGGCAACGCGCGCTGCACCACCTGCCGGATCGAATTCATCGACGGCGAGCCGCAGAGCATGACCAGGGCCGAGAAGCTGAAGCTCGAGGAGAAGGGCCTGACGGGCATCCGCCTCGCCTGCCAGATTCTGTGCGATCACGACATGACCGTTCGCGCGATCAGCCGGCTGGCCGGCAGCGGCAGACCGGATCCGGGGAAGACTCCGGAGCCGACGATCCAGCCGCCGCCCGAGTGGCTCTGACGGGTCACACTCACTCATCAATCACGAATCACAAATCACGAATCGACACGTCATGGCCGAACTCCCGGATCTTCCCCGCCCGTCCCAGCTCTGGAAGGGGCTGCCGCCCGAACGCAAGATCGAGGCGGCGGAATCCTTCTGGAAGGACGACAACGCCCACCTCGAACAGGCGGAAGCCGTCGCTACGATCGCGCAGCGCATCAAGTTCCGCCCCAAGAGCGTCGTCGCGATGCCGGTGGACAAGAAGGCGCGGCACCTGGCGTCCCTGCCCGCCGTGTCGGAGCTCGTCGCGGCGCGGCTGCTGGTGGCGTATCACCTCGATCGGCAGCGCCCGATGATGGGCAGCTTCCTCGACGCCCTTGGGATCAAGCACGAGAGCGGGTTGATCGAGGACGAGGACATGCCGGCGCCAGAGGCGGAGAAACTCAAGGCCGCGGCGACCGCGATCGCGGGCCAGTATCCGCACGAGGACGTCGCGCTCTACCTGTCAACGCTCGTCTGGCAGGACCCGGAGACCTGGGGCGGCCTCGCGGAGGCGCCTGAAATCCGGCCGGCGTGATCGAGGCGGCGCCGTTCTCGATCGAAACAATCGTCCACGGGCGGTATCTGGTTCGTCCGGCCATCGGCACGCCGGTGGGCGTGCTGTTCGGCTTTCACGGTTACGCGGAGACCGCCGAGACGCACCTGCGCGCGCTGGAGGGCATTCCAGGCATCGAGCACTGGGTCGTCGCTGCCGTGCAGGCGCTGCATCCCTTCTACACGCGTGAACAGCGGGTGGTGGCGAACTGGATGACGAGCCAGGATCGCGAGATCGCGATTGCCGACAACGTGGCATACGTGCGCGGCGTCGTCAGCGTCGTCGCTGCGCAGGTGCCCACGCTGCAGCGACGCGTCTTGGCCGGCTTCTCACAGGGCGGCGCCATGGCGTATCGCGCCGCGGCCCATGTCGGTGGCGATGGCCTGATCATCCTGGCGGCGGATGTCCCGCCCGATATCGCGCAACTCCCGAACGTCCGTTTGCCGCGCGTCCTGCTGGGTCGCGGCACGACTGACCCGTGGTACACCGCCGACAAGCAGGCCGCGGACCTGGCCACACTGGCGCGAGTGGGCGCGGATGTGGAGACCTGCGTGTTCGATGGGGGTCACGCGTGGACGCCGGAGTTCTGCGATGCCGCCGGGACGTACTTGGGAAGACTGGTCACGTAGCGCGGAGAAGCGGAGACGGTCTGAGGCCACGCCGCCAGCGCCGGAGCAGAGAAGCGTCTCACGCCAAAACGCGGTCACGCAGGTGCTCCGCTTTCTTACCGCCGCAATTCGGCCAGGAACTCGCGTATGTGTTCGGCGTTTCGGCCCATGTCGTTGGCGCCGTCGCGTGAGACCGATCGGATGTCGACGCGCGTCGAGTCGCCGGCCGGCGTCAGCCGGATCACGAGGTTGTCCTTGAACCCGAACCACGGCGAGCGAATCGTGACCTCGACGCGACCCTCGCGCTGACTGGCGTCGGCCACGGGCCAGTCGAACTCGTTCATCGTTTCCAGCACTTCCTCGAAGGCATCGGCGGCGCCGACCGGCAACATCAGCGGCTCGAGATCGGGATAGGCGCGTCGCTGCAGCGCGTCGGTTGCCGCATCTCGCTGAAGCGTCGCAGGCGACTCGTCGTAGTCGGACGCCAGGATCTTGAACGCCGGCGGATGCTGCAGATCCGTAGTGACGTCGTGCAGCGGCGCTGCCGCCGCGGCATCGGCCCTGGCACGGATCGGGATGGCGATGGCCGCGATCCCGAGCAGCGCCGACGCCACGCCAAACGCAACGTGCGGGACCGAGCGGCCGCGCACGGCGGCAACAATCGTGGCGATGCCGGCGAGCAGGGCGGCGGCGCCGATCGCGGCCGCAAGGCCCAGGCCGGTGTAGGCGGCGTCCAGGGAGAGCAGCTCCAGTTGATACATCGGGCCGCTGCCGATCAGCACCAGCATCGCCGTGCCGGCCAGCAGAAGGGCGACCCTCGCGAGCAGCATGGCACCCATCGTACGCGTACACTCAGCCGGATGTCGCTGGCGCCGTTTGGGTGGGACGAAGGCTTCGCGGATCTGTTCGCGGCGGCGCTCGCGCGCCGGAAGACTGATGCCGCGCGCGCGAGGCTGCGACCCGGACGCGTCACGATCGAGTTCAATCACAACTACCGCATCGTGACTGACGCCGGCGAGATCGACGCGGTGCTGGCCGGCCGGGTCAAGCACCACGCCACGACGCGCGCTGACCTCCCGGCCGTCGGCGACTGGGTGGTCGTCCGCAAGCATGACGACGAAGACCGGGGGGCGATCGTCGCGGTGCTCGATCGTCGCTCACGCTTCTCCCGCCGCATGGCCGGCGATGTCACCGACGAACAGGTGGTCGCCGCCAACGTCGACGTCGTCTTCATCGTCATGGCCCTTGACGATGACTTCAGCGTGCGGAGGCTGGAGCGCTATCTGCTGATGGCGCGCGAGAGTGGGGCGACGCCGGTCATCGTGTTGACGAAGCCCGATCTCGCGACCGACCTTGCCGCGCAGGTAGCCGACGCCGTAACCATCGCCAGCGCCGTCCCGGTCCACGTCGTCAACCCACGCAAACGCGAAGGCCTGGATCTCGTGGCGCAGTATCTCAGTATCGGCCGGACGGGGACGCTGCTCGGATCATCGGGGGTGGGAAAGAGCACGATCATCAACGGGCTCGTCGGTGCCGACGTGCAGAAGACCCGCGAAGTGCGCGCCGCCGATTCGAAGGGCCGCCACACCACCACTCATCGAGAACTGGTTCGCTTGCCGGGCGGCGGCCTCCTGATCGACACGCCCGGCATGCGCGAGTTGCAGCTGTGGGAGGCCCCAGACGGGATCCGCGAGACGTTCGACGACATCGAGGCGCTCGCCGCCGGCTGCCGCTTCACCGACTGCCGCCACCGCGATGAACCCGGATGCGCAGTCAAGCAGGCGGTTGAAGCCGGCGATCTTCCGGCCTCACGCCTCGAGAGCTATCACCGGCTGCAGGACGAACTGGCGTTTCTCGCGCGGCAACAGGACGAGCGGGCGCTGATCGAAGAAAAGCGACGCGGACGGATCGGGGCAAAGGCGCTGCGGCAACATCTGAAGATGAAACGATAAGGGTTCACTGAACCGGTTACGGCGTCGATGGATCCACCGGCGGCGGCAGCGGGCGCCTGATGATCGGCCGCGCGGTCATGTCGGCGACGGTCGGCGGCGCCGTTACGGCCGGCGCCGGCAGCCGTGGTCGCGGCGGCTCCGGTGGCGTGGCCAGCTTCACCGGCATATAGACGTCGATCGGCACCAGGGTCAGGAGCACCAGCACCACGATCGCCACGAACAGCAGCACGCCCGCCCACTTGGGTATCCGCGGCGCGTGCCAACCGGGTGCGGGGCGCTTCAGCGCGAGCGCCGAGGCCGCACGGTCGATGGTCTCCGGGTTGATCTCGGTCCTTTCGAGCGAGGCACCAAGGCTCAGCGCGCGGTCGCACAGCAGGTTGATGATCCGCGGAACGCCACCGGAATACTCATGAACGCGATCGAGCGCTTCATGATCGAAGGTGACCACCGACTGTCCACTCGCGACCGCGAGCCGGTGGCTGACGTACGCGTCCACCTCGACGCGCGACAGCGGCTTCAGGATGGCCCGCAGCGAAATGCGCTGATCGAGCTGGCGCATATCCGCGTCGGCGAGCGCCGTCAACAGATTCAGTTGTCCGACGAGCACGATCTGGAGCAGCTTCGCGTCGTTCGTCTCGAGGTTCGAGAGCACGCGAATCTGTTCGAGTACCTGCGGCGACAGATGCTGCGCTTCGTCGACGATCAGGACGGCGTTGCCGTGAATCGGCACGAGTGACAGGAGGAACTCGTGCAGCGTGCTGATCAGTTCGTGCTTGCTCGTCGAGTCCAGTCGCCCACTGCGCACGGCTTCGCGTGAGACGACGCCGAAGTCGAGGAGGATTTCGCGAAGCAGTTCTTCGACCGAAACGAACGGGTTGAGGACCAGCGACGTGAACGTCGTGGTATCGAGTTGCTCCAGCAGCGCCCGGCACAGCGTCGTCTTACCGGTCCCGATGTCGCCGCTGAGGACGATGAAGCCCTCCTTGCGACGGATGCAGTGGAGGATCTCGCGAATCGCTTCGTCGTGGCTTTCGCTGAGGTAGAGGAAGCGCGGGTCGGGAGCGAGTGTGAAGGGTGATTGCACGAAGCCGTAAAACTCTTCGTACATCGGGCCTTCTGTCGGCGATGTCGTCGGGCTCGCGCTGCTCAACTGACGGAGAAGAATAACAGATAATGCGCCGATGCTCTTCGTGGTGTCGCTGCTTCTTGTCGCGATCTTCGGCGCGTCCGACGTGCAGGCGCAGGCGCGACGATCTGCTCCGGCGACGACTCGCGATCCGTTCTTCACGTCGACGATTCCCGTCGCCGAGCTGCGCAACCAGCAGGCCGTGATCGAGACGAGCCAGGGCACCATCGTGCTCGACCTGCTCGCCGATGCCGCACCGAATCACGTTGCGTATTTCATCGGCCAGGCCAGGGCCGGCGCGTACGACGGCACGGTCTTCCATCGCGTCATTCCCATGGGCATCGTCCAGGGCGGCGATCCGCTGTCGAAGGATCCGGCGCAGAGTGCGCGTTACGGCAGCGGCGGTCTTGGCAAGCTGCGATTCGAAACGAATACCGAGAAGCACACGCGCGGTGCGGTATCGGCGGTACTGGTGCCTGGACAGAAAGACAGCGCCGGCAGCCAGTTCTTCATCTGTGTCACCGATCAGCCTGCACTCGACGGTCAATACACCGTCTTCGCGCGCGTCGCTGAAGGAATCAACGTCGCGCAGAAGATTTCGACCCGGCCGTCGGCGAACGGTATTCCCGCCGAGCGCATCGAGATTCACCGGGTCACGATTCGCGAGAGACCGCCGGACGTGCCCGAACCATTTGCGAACGAATCCATGGAGGAGTTAGGGAAGCATCACGCGATCATCGAAACGTCGCTGGGCAACATCGAGATCGCATTCTTCCCGGACAAGGCGCCCAACCATGTCCGCCAGTTCCTGCGGCTGGCGCAGCTCGGGGTGTACGACGGAACGACGTTTCATCGCGTCGTCCCCGGATTCGTCGTCCAGGGCGGCTACCTGGCGACGCGCAAGGAGCCGCTGGACGAGAAGCAGGAAAGGGCCGTGCGGCCGCTGCAGCCGGAATTCAACGACACCCTGCACGAGCGCGGCATCGTCTCGATGGCGCACCTGACCGGAGAACCCGCGAGCGCCACCACGTCGTTCTTCATCGTGCTCGATCGCGCCGAGCGCCTCGACGGTCAGTACACGGTGTTCGGCCACGTCGTCAGCGGGATGGACGTGGTGGAGCAGATGGAGAAGGCGCCGGTCAACGGCGAAACGCCCGTGATGCCGGTGACGGTCACGCGAGTGAGGGTGGAGTAAGTCCGTTCGACGACGCGCAGGGGCCAGCGCGCTGAAGCAGATACCGCGACATGCCGACAGGACATACATGCTGAAGGGATCACGCGACGCCGTGCTGTTGAAGTTGCAGCCGGTGAGCATCCACGGCCAGTTGTCGTACGACGTCATCTACCGCTTCGCCGATGAGCCCGATGGCCAGAAAAGTGTCGCCCGCGTCGGCCCGGAGGCGATCGCGCCCGGCCTGGACGAAGGCGACCGGATCGTCCTCGACTTTCTGGTCGGCGTGGTGACCGCCGTTCGGCGGGCCTCGTAGCCTCGCAGGGGCGGGTCGTTAGAGACCCGCCCGAGCCGAGCGAGGCCCGTGCCAGGGCGTCGGCGGGTCTGTCCGTCGGCTACGCTCAGAGCACCCGAGCGCAAGTCGAGGGGTGAAGACGCGCCCCTACAGCGTTTCGTCGAATGGCAGCCATGGCTCGCGCACGAACGTCGGCTGCAGCGTCTCGCAGAAGTTACTGACGCTCACGCCAAGCAACCGAATCGGGCGGCGTCCGGCGTCGGTCTTGTCGAGCAGTGCAATCGCGCGGGCAACGATGGATGATTCGTCGCGTGTGAGCGCGTCGCTGTGGCTGCGGGTGATCGTGGTGAAGTCGTCGTAACGGACTTTGATCGTGACCGTTCGTGTGTAGAGCTCGCGTTTCACCAGCCACGCCGCGGCGTTGCGGGCCATCGCCGCGATGTTGTCGCGGATTTCCTCGCGGTTCGTGAGGTCGGCGACGTAGGTTTCCTCGCTGCCGGACGATTTCGGCTCGTGCTCCGAAACGACGGGCCGCTCGTCGATGCCCAACGCCAACTGCTGCAGCCCGTCCGCCCACGATCCGACGGCCTCCTGCAACACCAATGGATCCGCGGTGCGTACGTCGACGAGTTTGTCGATGCCGCGTGAGCGAAGCCGGCGCGCTGTCACAGGTCCCACGCCCCAGAGAGCGTCCACCGGCAATCCCTGCAGAAAGTGTTCGACCCGTTCCGGAGCGATCACCGTGAGACCATCAGGCTTCTGCCAGCCGGAGGCGATCTTCGCGAGGAACTTGTTCGGTGCGACGCCGGCTGATGCCGTGAGGCGCGTGGTGGTGCGAATCGCATCCTTGATCCTTCGCGCGACGCTCATCCCCAGTTTCTCGCCCCAGGCGTTCTCGGTCACATCGAGATACGCCTCGTCGAGCGACAGTCCTTCGACCAGCGGCGTGACGCTGCGGAAGATCTCGAACACCTGTTGCGACACCGCGCGATACTTCTTGAAATCGGGGCGGACGATGACGAGGTCGGGACAGAGGCGGACGGCTCGCGACATCGGAATGGCGGAGCGGACGCCGTATCGCCGCGCCTCGTAGCTGGCCGCCGCGACGACGCCGCGCTGGTCGGGTGCACCGCCAACCGCCACCGGCTGTCCGCGCAGCGCCGGATTGTCGCGCTGCTCGACCGACGCGTAGAACGCGTCCATGTCGATGTGGAGGATTCGGCGGATCGGGCCGTTCACACTTCTAGGTTCTCACTTCCCGGTTCGTGTTCAGGTTCGTCCGAGTCGCTGCGAATCGCAAGACTGGAACCTGAACACGAACCCGGCACCGAGAACACGGAACCTCGAACTCTCAGTTGCCCGTCGCCCCAAACCCTCCCCGCGC
>DATJEU010000102.1:0-4503 GCA_035496255.1 Vicinamibacterales bacterium | reverse complement strand
CTGGCCGAGAAAGGCGCGCGCATCGACGTGTGGAACCGCCCGAACAGCAAGGGGTGGACGCCGCTCAAGATCACTGAAGGTGTCCAACGCGGCATGAACATCGTCAGCTCGCCTGTCACGGCGGCAGCGATCCGCGAGGTCCTGGCGTCGAAGTCGGCGACGCTGCAGCAGTGATCCGATCGCGCGATCGTCTGCCTGCTTTGACGTCACACACGCCTTACGTCACCGCTGACGGCCGCTTCCTGATCAACGTGAACAGTGACGACGCGACGGCTTCCGGGATCACCGTCCTGCAAAACTGGAAGCCGCCGGTGAAGCAGCCGTGATCTTCGGCTCTCACGCTCGGCCAGGCCGACGCTGACCGAGTCTGCGAGTGGCGTATCATTAGCCACCTGCTATCGGGGAGGCCGGGATGAAGAAGCTCTCTCGAATCCTGGGGTCGGCCATTATCGTGGTCGGAGTGCTGGCCGGCGTGGCGCTGACCGCGCAGTCTCCGGTCGTCACGGCCGTCACCTTCCACAAGGACGTCGAGCCGATTCTCCAGAAGAACTGCCAGACGTGCCACCGGCCCGGTCAGGTCGCACCGATGTCGTTCACGACCTATGACGCCGCCCGGCCGTACGCCCGGGCGATGAAGAACGCCGTGCAGTCGAGAAAAATGCCGCCCTGGTTCGCCGACCCGCAGTACGGTCCCTACCTGAAC
This sequence comes from Vicinamibacterales bacterium, assembly GCA_035496255.1. Lineage (GTDB taxonomy): Bacteria > Acidobacteriota > Vicinamibacteria > Vicinamibacterales > UBA2999 > Gp6-AA40. Next base: position 3,800 of record DATJEU010000102.1, on the reverse strand, counting down.
GACCGCTCGTTGAGCCAGCGCGACATCGAGACGATCGCGCGCTGGGTCGATGCGGGCGCGCCCGAAGGCGACCCGGGCGACGCGCCGCCGGCGGCGCAGTGGCCGCAGGGCTGGTTCATCGAGCCCGACATCATCGTCGACGGCCCGGTCACTGACGTCCCGGCTCGCACGAAGAACGACGTCGTCGAGTGGATCACGGTCATCATGCCGAGCGGGTTCACCAAGGACACGTGGGTGACGTCCGTGCAGATCAAGCCCGAGTTCCCGGAAGTGACCCATCATCTCTGCATCGGCTACATCACGCACAACCCGCAATACAAGTACGGCGTCGCGTACTGGACCGACAAGGAGCGCGACCGGGACGGCGCCGCGCTGCCGGACAAAGGGCCGACGTTCCTCGGGCCCGGCACGACGCGGAGCACCGACGACAACCCGACGCCGATCAAGATTCGTGAGGGCCTGAGCGTTCCTCCGCCGGCTGTCGCGGAAGACTGCTACCTGCCGGGCAACTTCGCCGCAGACTACCGGCCGATCAACGCCGCGAAGCTCATCCCCGCGGGTGCGGACATCACCTTCAACCTGCACTACACTCCGAACGGCAAGGCGGTGACAGATCACGTGAAGGTGGGATTCACCGTCGCCGATAGGGCACCCGAACGCCGCTACCTCTCGTTCCTCACTTCGTCGCCGACCGACCCGGCCCGCTTCGCGATTCCCCCGAACACGCCGAACTGGGAGAGTCCGCCGGCGGAGGTGACATTCCTGCAGGACGCCGAGCTGGTGTACCTCATGCCGCATATGCACGCGCGCGGCAAGGACATGACGTATGCACTCGAATACCCCGACGGGCGCCGCCAGGTGATCCTCAGCGTGCCGCGCTACGACTTCAACTGGCAGCTGGGTTACAACGTCTCGATCAACGTGCCGAAGGGTACGAAGCTCCACGTGGACGCGCACTTCGACAACTCCGCGGCCAACCGATCGAATCCCGATCCGAACAAGACGGTGTACTACGGATCAATGACGTGGGAAGAGATGATGAACCCGTTCTACAGCGTCGTCGTTCCAGTGAACGTCGATCCGCGGAACGTCGTCCGCAGTAAACACCAGCAGGTCGGAGGAGGCGGTTAGAGAACGCGGACACTCCCGCCGCCTGACCATTTCCTAGAGCCGGTTGATGAGTCGGCCTTCACGTCACGATGACACCACTCCTCGAGCGGCTCCAGGTGAATGGACGCCGGTCGCCCTTATCACGGACGGCAAGCCGCTCGCCGAACACTATCTCCCACTATGGCTCCCGCACGATGACCGGGAACGAAACGAAAGTGGTCTTCGGCGGCCAGACCATGGTCCACGCCAGGATTTGCCTCGACGAATCGACCACGCCGGTCGCGATCGACCATCTCAACGTCGGCCGCGGCCGGAAGACCATCACGCGCGGCATCTTCGAGTGGCTGGGCGATCAGGCACGATTCTGCATGGCGGCGCCAGGGAAAGCGCGGCCATCCGATTTCTCGTGCGATGCGGGCAGCGGTCGGACACTCAGGCAGTGGAAAAGAAAGGGCTGAAGGTATTGTGCCGGCGCGCAAGTACGGCTAATGTCTGGGCGCTCGCTTTCGAGGAGGCCGTCCATGCCGATCCGCACGCGCTCGTCAGTCGTCGCGATGGGGTGTCTGGCCCTGTGTGCTATTGCCTGGCCGGCATCGGCCGACGACGGTCCCACGCTGTACAAACAATTGTGCGCCACCTGTCACGACACCGGGGTCGGTCGCGCGCCGGCCAAAGACGTACTGCAGGCGATGACTCCGGAGCGCGTGCTCACGGCGATGGAGAGCGGCGCGATGCTCTCAATGGCTGCCGGCCGAACTGGTGTCGAGCGCCGCGCGATCGCCGAGTTCGTCACCGGCAAGACGTTCTCCGAAGCCTTCAGCACCACGCCATCGCCGCAGGCGATGTGCAAAGCCAGCGCCGGTGAGTTCGCGAACCCGCTGACCGGGCCGGCGTGGAACGGATGGGGCGCGAACACGCAGAACACGCGCTACCAGAACGACAAAACGGCGGGTCTGACCGCTGGCGATGTGCCCAACCTGAAACTCAAATGGGCTTTCGGGTTCCCCGGTGAGTTGAGCGCCGACGCTCAGCCATCCATCGCCGGAGGTCGAGTGTTCGTTGGCACCCAGAGCGGCACCGTGTATGCCCTCAGCGCGGCCACCGGCTGCGTCCACTGGGCGTTTCATGCCGAGTCTGCCGTTCGCGCCGCCATCACGATCGCACGCCTCGATCAGCGCTACGTCGCGTTTGTCGGCGACCGGGCGGCGAACGTGTACGCCCTCGACGCCGCAACCGGCGCAATGATCTGGAAGTCTCACGTCGACGATCACCCCTTTGCCCGCGTCACGGCTTCGCCGACCTTTCACAACGGCCGTCTGTACGTCGGCGTCGCCTCGGGTGAAGAGACCGCCGGCGCCGTCGCCGAATACGAGTGCTGCACGTTCCGTGGCAGCCTCGTCGCCCTCGATGCCGCGAACGGATCTCGCGTGTGGAAGACCTACACGATGGACGAACCGCAACGCCGGGGCAAGAACCGGATCGGCACGCAGCAATGGGGACCGTCGGGTGCGCCGATCTGGTCGAGCCCGGCGATCGACACCCAGAAGAACGCGGTCTACGTGACGACCGGCAACAACTACAGCGGCCCCGCCAACGATCGCAGTGATGCGTTCATGGCGTTCGATCTCGCGACGGGGAAGATGTTGTGGTTCCGCCAGATGACGGCGTCAGACGATTGGAACACGGCCTGCCGCCTCTCGGATCAGACCAACTGCACGAACAAGGACGCTCCGGACCATGACTTCGCGTCCCCGCCGATCCTGGTTTCCCTGCCCAATGGCCGCCGTGCCATTGTCGCGGGCCAGAAGTCGGGCGTCGTTCACGCCCTTGATCCGGATCAAGAAGGAAAGATCCTCTGGCAGGACCGAGTCGGCAAGGGCGGCATCAACGGCGGCGTGCAGTGGGGCTCGGCGGCCGACGGCTCCAACGTGTACGTCGCGCTGTCCGATTTGGGCCGGATTGCGGTGCCCAACAGCCAGGCGACCGTGCCGGATCCGGAAGAGGGCGGCGGCATGTTCGCGATCCGGCTCGATACCGGCCAGCGCGTCTGGCAAACGCCTCCGCCACGCGCGTGCCGTACGCGCGATCGGTGCAGTCCCGCGCAGTCGGCCGCTGTCAGCGCCATTCCCGGTGTCGTGTTCTCCGGCGCCATCGATGGGCACCTGCGCGCCTATTCGACGGGCAATGGCTCGATTGTGTGGGACGTCGACACGGCGCAGACATACAAAACCGTTAACGGCGTTCCCGGAAAAGGTGGATCGTTGAACGTCGCGGGACCCGCGATCAGCGACGGCACTGTTATCATCAACTCGGGTTACGTCCAGAACGGCATGCCGGGCAACGTCCTGCTGGCCTATACGGTGGACGGAAAATAAGGAATCAAGGCGGTCGGCGGCCCGACGAAAGGGTCGCCGCACCGTCATCAGTTCCACGGAACTCGGCCCGGATGCGACCTCGCAACACATTGAGCATCAGCAGTAGCCATGGCCCGGCTCTTGCTGGTGCTCCGTACGGCGCGGCAGACTTTAATCGCACGATGCGCTGAAAGTTCAAGGAGTCTCAATGGTGAAAACTGTCCTGGTCGGTCTCGTCACCCTCACCTTGATTGGTCCGGCGTACGCGGCGGCGCCAGACAAGGCTCCTGAGAGCACAATCGTTGGGACCTACGCCTGCGAGGGCACCAATCCTGA
>DATJEU010000101.1:0-30500 GCA_035496255.1 Vicinamibacterales bacterium | reverse complement strand
TCGGCCGAAGTGAGCGGCCTGTCGTACGAAAAGCTGCTCGACCGGATTGTCACGTTGGGCCTGCGATGGGAGCCGGAGCGAACCGGGTAGTGGCTAGTCCGTCGCGGCCGTCGCTGAGTGCGGAGATCGCGGAGACAACGGTCTCAACACGGAGCAACGGTGCAAACGGAGACGAATGGAGGCGGTTGCCGGCTGGTCGCCTTACGGCGCCGATGCGGCCCGCAGGGCCGCGTGCCGGCAACCGCTCGTACGCTGCAGTCCACACGGACGCTCCGTTCGTCTCCGTTTCGCCGTTCCTCCTGTGGGACCGTTCTCTCCGTCATCTCCGTACCGAGGAGCCACCCCTCCGGTACCCTCAGGAGCCGACTGGCCATCAGCCAGCAGCCATGTAAAATCGTAAGACGAACCAGTGCGGCTCCCCTCTTCCTTGTTCCGTCGTTGTGCTCTCGGGCTCGCCCTGGCGGGTTGGCTGGGCGCAACCGTTTACGGACAGAAGCCGGCGCCCGTCGCGCCCTCGATCATCCGGAACAATCCGGCGATCGCCTACAGCACGTCGCCGACGTCCAATCCGGTGTCGAAACTCAACGACAAGCTGAAGAGCGGTGAAGTCGTGCTCGAGTCGGAGCCGGTGACCGGCTATCTGCGCTCGGTGCTGAAGGCGCTCGACGTGCCGATCGCGTCGCAACTGCTCGTCTTCTCCAAGACCAGCTTTCAGGCGAAGAAGATCTCTCCGCAGAACCCGCGCGCGCTGTATTTCACGGACAACGTGGCGGTCGGGTTCGTCCGGACCGGCGACTACCTCGAGTTCATCGCCCAGGATCCGAAGCTCGGCTCGGTCTTCTATACGATGAAACAGCACCAGGACGGGGTGCCGCAATTCGAGCGGCAGGACAGCAAGTGTGTCTACTGCCACACGTCCGACACGACCTACAACGTGCCTGGCCAGTTCATCGGCAGCGTCTTTCCAGGGCCTGACGGCACCGCGAACTATGGTCCGGTCTACATGACCGACCATCGCAGTCCGTTCGAGGTGCGCTGGGGCGGCTGGTATGTCACGGGGAAACATCACGCCGAGCGGCACATGGGCAACGCCATCGCGAAAGATCCCACCGATCTCTCTTCGATGGTGACGCCCGAGACGGTCCACGTCACGTCGCTGGCAGGCAGGTTCGATCCCACCGGCTACCTCTCGCTCACCAGCGACATCGTCGCGCTGATGGTGCTGGAACATCAGGCCGGGATGCAGAACCTGATCACGCGGGTCGGCTGGGACGTGCGCCTGGGCAAGGATTCCGACCGCGTGCTCGCTGACGATGTGACGGCGCTCGTGGACTACATGCTGTTCATCGACGAGGCGCCGATTCCCGGACCGCTCGAGGGACCGACGTCGTTCGCGAAGGACTTCTCGGCTCGCGGGCCGAAGGATCACGAGGGCCGCTCGCTGTATCAACTCGACACCACGCAGCGGCTGCTCAAGTACCCGTGCAGCTACATGATCTACTCAGAGGCGTTCGACAAGATGCCGGCGGAGGCGAAGGCCGCTGTCTATCAGCGGTTGTGGGACGTGCTCTCCGGCGTCGACACCAACAAGGTCTACGACCGTCTGGCGCCGCAGGACAAGGACGCGATCATCGAGATCCTGCGCGACACCAAACAGGATCTCCCCGACTACTTCTTCCCCAAGCCAAGCGGTTCATAGCCGTTCCGGCAGCCACGCCACCATGTCCTGGCGTCGCGAGTAATGCAGCAGCGGCGCCGTTGAGGGCAGCCTGATCCCCGCGGCTTCCGCCATCGTGTTGCGCTCGATCTGTGCCTCGGCCGGCTGCAGCGGCCATCGCGGGTGATGAATCTCGAGGCGGTGAGTGTGAAAGGAATCGTCGACGCGATACAGGCAGTACCGCTCGGTGAGGAAGTACTCGAGTGAACCATCGGCGGGTCCGTGTACCGGACCGGCCGGCCGGTACTGCGCCCGGAACTCCGCGACGCCCGGCGTCTTCGTCTCACGCGCGCTGCTGTAACGCACAGCCTCGCCATCCACATCGACGCTCATCGTCGCGGCGTAGTACGGCAATCCGAAGAGCGTGCGCGCGGCGGCGACAGCAACCGCGCTCGCCGCATCCAGGCTGAAGAAATACACACCGGGCTTGCCGGCGATGGTCACGTACGTGCGGACGTTCAACTCGGGGAACGCCGAGACGAACGGGATGTTCGGCACGCCGCGCGGCGCGACGTTGGTCATGTGGAACGGCACGACGCCGATCCATGCCTGACCGTCGTAGAGATCCAGCGGCAACCCCGCCGGCAACCGTTCGCGCAACGCACGCGCATCAACCGGCCAGTGCGCGAACAACAGGTGATGCCAGGTCTGCGTCATCACCCATGGCGCGTCCGGCATCGGCCAGGGGCGGTGCGCGGTCTCTTGAAGTACTTCGTAAGGGAAATCCGACATCACGCTTCCGGGCCAATCCACGAACCGTGACTCGTCGCCGAATCGCCTGGGCGACGGACTCGGGACCACGGGCTCGAGGCCTGTAGGCCGGGCCTCGCGCAGCCGCCCCGGCTCAAGCCTCGCGCAGCAGTCCCGGCGGCAGCCTGAAGGCTATTTCGCGGGTGCGTCAGTACTGCACGCCGACGGCTTCCACTTGGAGCCGTCGCGCTCCAGCTTGAAATGCGTACTCGTATAGAACGGCTGCGTCAGGTACTTCGGGTCGTCCACCATCGTCATCACCAGCAGCCATACGTCGCCGTTGGGTGAGGGCGGCAGTCGATCGAAGTATTCGACGATGGTCGCGTCCTGGCTGTACGGGACGCCGTTCTTGCGAAGGTAACCGTCGCGGAACGCGGTCGTGGTCACCTCGAGCGAACCGCCCTGGGAGATCGCGGCGGCCGGTGGCGGACCGCCACGCAGTCCGCTGCCGCCGCCACCCGGGACGGTCGGACTGAACGGCGTCGGCGCCGGACCCGCACCGCGCGCGCGGGGTGGACCTACCCACTGGGCAACCGAGAACCCCTGCCAGGTCTTCTCAGCCGGTGCGTGCTTCGCGCGATCGAAGTTCAACAGCCGCGTCTGTGTGCCCGCATCCGCCTCGATCTTCAGCGTGTTGTCGTCCGCCCACGTGATGTGCAGCCGTCCCGGCTGCCGCATGATGCCGCCCACGCCGAAGGCCTTGCACTGGAGTCCCGCGGCATTGTCTTTGGCAAGGTCCCATGCCTCTGTTACCCGCTTGCCTTCCGCGTTGATCGGCACGCTCTGCGCGTCGCCCTTCGGCGGCGTCAGCATCCGCCATCGCCAATCCTCGGTCACGACGGACACCCAGTAGCCCGTGAGATCGATCGGCGCGGCCGAACGCGCCGTGCGAGGCGGAGCGGGCGAACCCTGTCGCCCCTGGCCCGGCACCGTTGCCACGACCACCACGAGGACCACAACGAAGGCAAGGACAGGAGGCCGGGCCTTCATGGCCCGGCTGTGACGGTGACAAGGGCCGGCTGAAGCCGGGCGCCACGGCATCATCGCTTCTTCTCGCCGTAGATCGCCTCGATGAACGCCGCCGCGTCACCGTAGCGCCCGTCGTAATCGAGCGTCGGCTGCGCGGCCTGGACCTGCGCCAGCGTCATCCCCTTCTTCACCATGTCGGCGATCCGATCGCTGACGATCTGCACCATGTCGCGGTACTCGACGACGTCCGCCTCGTCGCAGATGCGGCCATGGCCGGGAATGATGTAGGTTCCACCCTCCTGCAGGTATTTACTCGGCACCGCGAGTTCGAGAATCCGGTTCAGCGTTCGAATCACACCTGCCACGCTGCCACCGTTCTTTGCATCGATGACCGGGTAGCGGGTCGTATCGAACGCGTCGCCGGCGACGATGACGTCCGATCGGCGGAAGAAGACCATCGATCCGGCGTCGGTGTGTGCGGCCGCGTCGTGGTAAATGAAGATCGGCTCACCGTTGAACGGGAAGTCGCGCTGCTCTTCGAAGTAGGTGTTGAACGGACGCGCGTTGTCGGCGACGCCGGCCTGCGCCATCCGGGCCGCTGCATTCTCGTGCGCCACGACCGCGGCCGGATTGCCGTTGACCGTGCGGCCCGCCTTCGAGATCGCCTCGTTGCCGCCGGTGTGATCGCGATCGAACTCGGTGTTGATGATCCAGCGGATCTCCTTGTTCACCGCCCTCGCCGTCGCGTCCCCGCCGCCTGCGGACAACTGCCTGATCGCCGCGAGCACCTTGTCCGTCGCCTGGCTGTTGCCCGTATCCACGACGACGACGCCGTCGTCGCCGACCTGCACGGCGATGTTCGCGCCCGCACCGGCGAGGAGGTAGACGTTGCCCTGCACGTGGAATGTGTGGACCTCGCCTGTGGGGCGAGCCTTGTCACCCCTCGACTCGGCTCGGGATGACCTTGGGCCTGTCGAAGGGTCAGGCTCGCCGCGCGGACCTGACAAGGTCTGCGCCACAGGTGTGCGTGGCGGACCCGGCGTACCGCCAGCCAGCATCCGGCGCAGCGTGTCCATGTACTCCGGGTACGTCGTCTCCGCCCCGCCGCGGGCAGCTTCGAGCGGGATCCCGTAACGTTCCGCGTATTCCTTCAGCGACGGGTTCGTGCCGTCGAGAAAATGCGGCACGTCGTTCTTCGGACGATCGATCTCCGTGGCGTACTCGCAGTTGTACAGCCAGTTCTGGTTGCCGCGATCCATCAGCACGAACTCTTCGGTCATGATCAGCGGCTCGGTCAGGTAGACCGGATCGGTGGCGATCATCACGTGCGAGAGGACGTTGCCGTGGCGCACGTAATGCTCCACCAGCGTCGTCTCGTCGCTGCTGGGAATGCCGCTCCGGCGGAAGAACTCCGCCTTGATGTGCGTGGTGGTGACGGTCAGGATGTCGCCGTGCCACTCACCGGTCGAGAATCCCATCCAGGTGTGCGGCGCGTAATCGGGCGGATGCGGCCGTCCGTCCAGCCAGATGGTCCGCCACTGCTGGTAGGTGCCGAGGTACTGCTTGAGCGCGATCAGTTCCTGCGTATCCGGATTGTGTTCTTCCGAGATGCGGAACTGGAGTGGGCCGCGATAGATGTGCGGCGAGACGTATGGCTCGCACTGGTGTTCGAGCAGCGAGACGCGCGACGGGTCCCAGCTATCGGCATAGCGTCGCGCCGCGTCGTTGACCGGCAACCCGGTGTAATCACCGAGATCCGGCCCGGGAATGCGGTCCTGATTATCCTCGTGATAGCGCCCGACCCAGTCGCCGACGAGGCTGATCTGAGCGGCCGCTGGCGCCGCCAGGGCAATGCAGAAGGCAAAATGCAGAAGGCAGACCCGGAGCGCCGCGTGACGTCCGGTCTGCCATCCGCATTCTGAACTGTGCATGCTGAATTCTGATCCGTGATCCCTGATCCCTGATTCCTAGTGCGTCGCCAGCACCGGCTCCTCTTCGCTGCGTCCGATGTGACGCCGGACGAGCGCGAGCGAGACCAGCACGAGCGCCATCGTGACCACCCAACTCATGAAGTACCCCGGCGCCCCGGCCACGCGTATCGAGTAATCGGCAACGTAGACCGCGAGCACGTTGCCGATGCGGCCGACCGCAACCGCGGTCCCGACACCGGTGCCACGGATCTCCACCGGGTATACGTGCGCCGCGAGCGCATACATCGTCGTCTGCACCGCGTTGAGCAGCGCGCCGATGATCGCGAACATCACCAGCGCCATGAAGACGTCCCCGGGCTTTGGCACGTGTAACGCCATCATCAGCGCCACCACCACGGACAGCGCCGACAGTCCGAGCATGGTGATGCGTGAACCGAGCCGCTGGATGATCAAGGCGCCGATGATCGCGCCAGCGACACCGCCAAGGTTCAGGTACTGCAGCGCGCGGTTACCGAACGGCGATGCGAATCCGATGACCTGCTCGGTCAGCGGCCGCAGGCGCTGGAAGCCGATGTAGTTGGCCATCAGGCAGAAGAAGAATGCGCCGAAGAGGCCGATCGTGTCCCAGCGGAACGCCGGCCGGAACAGGTCCGACATCGAGCCGCTGGTCTTCGTGCCGGCCTGGAGGCTGGCGCTGTCGATGAACTCGGCATCAGCCGGGATGTCGTGCCCCATCTTGCGGAGCAGCGTGCGCAGGCCTGGCCACCGGGCGCGATCGCGCGCCAGGAATCGTGGCGACTCCGGCAGGATGAGGAACAGGAACACTGACAGCGCAATCGGAATCAGGCCGCCGACGACGAACAGGTTCCGCCAGCCGTAGGGGCCGATGATGGTTTCCGCAAGCCACGCGGCCACGAATCCGCCGAGCGGAATACACACGATCGTGAGGGTGACCGCGAACGGGCGGCTTCGCCGCGGCACGTACTCGGACGCGAGCGCCGCCGCGTTCGGCATGGCGCCGCCGAGACCGATGCCGGCCAGCAGCCGGAGGATGAGGAGTGTCTGCGCGTCGTTGATGAACGCGATGCCGATCGTCAGGAGTCCGAAGACGAAAGCGCTGCCCAGCAATGCTGCCCGGCGGCCGATCCGGTCGCCGAGCCATCCGCCGAGAACGCCGCCAATCATCATCCCGAACGGTCCCGCCGCCAGCGCATTCGCCAGGTTCGCGGTCTGGATGTGCCACTCCGCAGCAATCTCGCGCTGCGCGTTCGGCAGCAGCTGGTTGTCGACACCGTCGAGGATGATCGTCAGCGCGGTACCGGCGATCAGTAACTTCTGATAAGCCGTCCAGCGGCCCTCGTCGAGGACCTGGCCGACATCAACCGTTTTCATCGATGGGATCCTTTTTGTGTTGGGGAATTAATGCGGGCGGATTATACGTCTCCCGATAATGCAGGATTCAGAATGAAGGCTTGTAGGGCGGGTCTGAAGACCCGCCCTACGTGTCTGAATTACAGCGGCGGACAGATCTCGCCGAGGAAGCCACCACCTCCACAGTAGGTGACGTCCTGCAGTTGAATGGCGAGTCCATCGGGATCGGTGAAATAGAGCTCCGGGGTGCCGCCTTCGGCGCCGCCGCGATTGGGCATGCGCAGCGAGATGTAGGTCACGAGGGGATCGCGGCCCTGCCCTTCCTGCTTCTTCAACCCGTAATCCACGAGCAACTGCGTGACCTTCGCGGGATCGAAATGCTCCATCGACATGCAGGCGTGATCGATGCCGGCGCGCGGCGCACCCCCGCGTCCCCCGAAACCACCGCCGCCGGGGGCGCCCGGAGCACCAGGACCTCCCGGACGGCCGGGAGCTCCGGCACCACCGGGGCGGCCGCCGGGGATCGCCGGCGGTGCTCCACCACCACGCGTCGGGCCGCCGGCATTGCCGGTGAACATCAGGAAGTGCACGCCCGGCCCGACGCCCCACGCGGGCGTCTGCGCCTGGTAGGACTGCGGTGTGAAGCCGAAGAGCTCCTGGTAGAACGGAACCGTCTGCGGGCTGTTGGCGTTGATGGTGAAATGACTCATGTCCTTCACCTCCATCAACCCCTTCTTCGGTGACGCCTCGACCGATCGGCACGTCTCGCCGAGCGAGCCGGATCCGCCGCAATACTTCACGTCGTGCATCTGGAAGACGACGCCGCTCGGATCGCCGACGAAGAGATCGCGGGTGCCACCTGACGAACCGCCAAGATCAGCTTTCCGCGTGACGACGAGCGACTGCATCGGGCCAGGCTTCGCCGGAGGCGTGGTCCCGTTCCGCACCGCCTCTGCGGTGTACTCCGGCTTGAACGGCATCACGCCGTGCATCGCCAGCGTCTTCAATGCCTGATCGATGTTGAACTTCTCGATCGCGAAGCCGAGCGCGCTGATGCTGGGCCGCTCCCCGGCCGCCGCAGGCCGGATGGCCAGGAACTTCGGACCGGAACCGATCCGCAGCAGCACGCTCGATCCCTGCCGTGCCTGGATCGGCATGCCGAACAGCCCCTGGTAGAAGTCCACCGACCGTTTCACGTCCGACACGGTCAGCGTCAGCGAGCTCAGCCCGGTGGCGTTGAACGGCGGAGCGCTCGATTGTGCGAAGAGTTTCGGAGCGGCGGCAAGCGCGGGCAGCGCCGCAAGAAAGGCGCGACGGTCAAGAGTAACGCTCATGCCGCAGGATCCTACTCCGGACGCCTCCCGATTCGCAGCGACGCCGCAAACGCGGCCCGGCGCTCGCGCGCCGCGTTACCGGTCGTCCCGTAGACGGCAAGGTCGAGACCGGCCCGCGGCCCGAGCGGGAACCCGACGCCGGCCGTCGGCTGCCACTGCTCGCGGGTGTAGAACCCGCCGCCACGCACCGCAACCGCCGGAAAGCGATATTCGCCGCCGCCGTGAAATGACCCGCCCTGGAAGCCACGGCCCGCGTCGGCGACCACCGACCAGCGCATCGCGTGATAGCCGACGTTGCCGCGGTAGTCCACCGGCAGTTCGACCCGCGTGTCGGCGACCGGGACTTCGGGCCCCTCGATGATGTCGCCACCCGCCAGCAGGTTCCCGAGCGTGTATGTCGTCCGCTGCACGCCCGTCCACGTGATGCGGTTGCTCAGCCCTGTGGCGCCGAAGCCCGCTTCCCACGGACCGGTGACCACAGCCACGCCGGCGTCGATGGCCATGCCATTACCCGACGTCGCGTGATCGCGCCCGAGGCTGAGCGGCGTCGGCAGGGCGGGATTGATGGTCAGCAGCCCGTTGCCGTCGGTATCGAGCCGCACGGCGATCGACGTGTCTTCATAGTGCAATCCGCGCAGGTAGTTGTAGTTCGCGGCGAGATACACGCCGTCACGATCCGAGGAGGACGTCGGCAGCGCGAGGCGCGCGCGATAACCACCGGTGATCGCGAGCGCGATCTCGCCCCGCAGGCCGCTGTCGATCGGCAGCGACGCGTTGGCCAGCGTCACCGGCGTCTCGCTGGCCAGGAGCGCCGTCAGGCGCGGATCCACAGTCGCATCGCCGCGCGCGGCAAGGTATGGACCGGCGCCGATGTAGACGCCCTGATATCCGCCGTCGGCGCCGCGCGCAACCTTGATGGTGCCGCCGAAGTTCGGCGCCGCCAATCCTTCGAAGGGCGGCTGCGACGCAATCACGAAGCCGCGGTAGTCATTCAGGTCGCGGCTCAACGTCCCGTTGCGGATGTCCTGCGAGAGCGATCGCGACGAGTCGGAGGTCTCATCGCGACCGACCACGTAGTGGAAGGGCGAGCCGGCATATTCCATCGCCCGTACCAGATCGAACTGGTCGGAGTCCGGCTTGAAGACGTCGACGTTCCGCAGCACCTGGATCAGTCCGATCGGGAGCACGACGACGTGGTAGCCGCGATCCTCCTCGACCTGCTTCGACGCGATGTTGCGGGCGCCGCCGACGCCGCCGAGGCCGATCGCCCGGGCATCAAAACTCCAACCCTGCGCCGCCACTGGACTTGCGGTCGCCAGCAACGCCAGCATCACAGTACTCGTAAGTAGTCGCATGCTCGTGATTCTCGGCCGGTCGGCCGAAGTTCTTCACGTTTTTGCCTTTTGCCAGCCGCCAGTCCACAATCTCCCCGCCTTCCGCCGCTGCACGGCTTCAGCGGCCGACAGGCCCACGACATGAACTGGTGGATCTGGATTGTGCTCGGCCTCGTGCTGGCAGCCATCGAGCTCGCCACGCCCGGCGGCATCGTCATCGTCTTCTTCGGCGCCGGCGCCCTGATCGTCGGCATCCTGGTGCTGGTTGGCGCCGCCGGACCGACATGGGTGCAGTGGCTGCTCTTTCCGATCTTCGCGCTCGTCAGCCTGCGCTTGTTCCGGCAGCCGATCCTCGCGCGTCTCGGCCTGCACGATCGCCGCGACGTCGACAGCCTGGTCGGTGAAGTGGCCGTGCCCGGCGAAGCGATCGCACCTGGCGCCCACGGCCGCGCCGAACTGCGCGGCACCACCTGGAACGTCCGCAATCTCGATACGACACCACTCACTGCCGGACAGCGATGCCGCGTCGTCGCCGTCAAGGGCCTGATGCTCGACCTTCGCTCCGAGTGAGGTATCCGTGGAACCCATTTCCGGTTCGCTGATCGTTCTCGTCATCCTCGCCATCGTCGTGGTGATCGTCGTCTATCGGACCGCCGTCGTCGTGCCGCAGCAGAGCGCCTACGTCGTCGAGCGCGTCGGCCGGTATCACGCCACGCTCAACGCCGGTTTCCACATCCTGGTGCCGTTCGTCGACGCAATTCGATACCGTCACTCGCTGAAGGAGCGGGCGATCGACATTCCGGAGCAGATCTGCATCACACGCGACAACGTGCAGGTCGGCGTCGACGGCATCCTCTATCTGAAGGTCCTGGACGCGGAGCGCGCCTCGTACGGCATCAGCGACTACATCTTCGCGATCACCCAACTGGCCCAGACGAACCTGCGCAGCGAGGTCGGCAAGATCGATCTCGATCGCACGTTCGAGGAGCGCACGACGATCAACATCCAGGTGGTCGGCGAGGTGGACAAGGCGTCCGAGGCGTGGGGCGTGAAGGTGCTGCGCTACGAGATCAAGAACATCCAGCCGCCGCAGGACATCCTCGCGGCGATGGAAAAGCAGATGCGGGCCGAGCGCGAGAAGCGCGCGGTCATTCTGACCTCGGAAGGACAGCGCGATGCCGCGATCAACAACGCCGAAGGCGAAAAGCAGCAGGTGATCAAGGCGTCCGAGGCGTCGCGCCAGCAGCAGATGAATGAAGCCGAAGGACGCGCGGCGGCAATCCGCTCGGTCGCCTCGGCGACGGCGGAAGGCATCCGCGCAGTGGCGGAAGCGATCCGTCAGCCCGGCGGCATCGAAGCGGTGCAACTGCGTGTCGCGGAACAGTACGTCGCGCAGTTCGGCGAGCTCGCGAAGAAGACGAACACCGTCGTCGTGCCGGCGAACGTGTCGGACATCTCGGGGATGGTCGCGGCCGCGATGAAGGTGTTCGGCGCGACCGCCACGCCTCCGCCGCCACCGAGATAGCGGAGAAACGGAGACGGCTCACGCCAGGACGCAAGGAAAGAACACCATCCCCACGCCAGAACGCAAACGCGCCAAACGCATTCGTGAAGACACCGAGCGCTGCTGATGCCGCCGTAGTTGTAGAGGCCGACCTTCAGGTCGGCCTACGCCCATGAGCGCCCGTGGCGCGGCAGTCGTCGCCGTTATCATGCTTGCTGCGGTAAACGGCGCGCATGGCCAGACCGGGCGCCGATTCGATGGCGCGGCGATCCGGCCGAACACATCGAATCCAGGTGTGGCCAGCGTCGCGCCGCAGTCAGGCGGCCGTTATGTGGCTGTCAACGCCACGGCAATGATGCTGATCAGCAGTGCCTATGAGATCCGCGAATACCAGGTAATAAACGCACCAGGCTGGACGTCAACCGAGCACTATGACGTGCAGGCGATCGGAGACGTGTCGGCACTGGACGACGTCCGGGCTCGGCGTGACGCGCTCAACGAGATGGCGCGCAACCTTCTGACGGACCGATTTCATCTGGCGGCCCATCGCGAGAAACGCCCGATTGAGGTGTACGCACTGACGCTGGCAGGGCGAGACGGCAAGCTTGGACCGTCGTTGACCGTCTCGCAAGTCGACTGCGACTCCCGGCCGATCGGCCGCGACCGGCCGCCGGCGCAACTCACGATCGACGACTTCAATAAACCGCCGGCCTGCGGTATCCGCGGGAGCGCTACCTCGTGGTTCGCCGGCGGTGAGAAGATCGACTCGCTCGTGACCGAGCTATCGAACGATCTCCATGCGCCGGTCACCGATCACACCAATCTCACTCGCAGGTACACGATCTCGCTACGATGGAGTGTCGATGCCGCCAGTGCCACGTCGGATACTCCCCCATTGCCAGTGGCTCTCGAACAACAACTTGGCTTGAGGCTCGAACGCCGGAAGGAGCCACTCGACGTGCTCGTAATCGATCAGATCGAACGCCCGACGACCGACTAGCGGAGAACGCAAAGGGAGTAGACAGGGTCCACGCCACGACGCCAAGCCGCCAGGAAAGAACACGCCCAAACGCCAGAACGCTAGACGCAACGTTCCAGAGGGCAACTGCCGGGCGGCTGCCGATGCATGCCGCCGAAGGCGGGCTGGCCCGCGTCGCGGGTCGTGTGCATCGGCAGCGCGGCCCTGGCGTTGTGGCGTCCTGGCGTGAGATCCGATTTGGCGTCTTTGCGTTCTGGCGTGAGACCGATCGTCAGAGGCGCGGCACCAGCCGACCCGTGCGAGCTTTGTAGTCCGCGTACTCCGCCGCCACGCCACTGCGTGAGAACTTGCCCTCCTCGAAGCGCGCGAGCCACTCGAAATAGCCGAACGCCAGCCCGACGACCAATGCGCCCCACGCGCTCGGCCACATGATCACTGTCGCGATCTCGGCCAGCAGGTAGCTCGCGTAGAACGGATTGCGAATATAGACGTAGGGACCGGCGCGGTGCACGAACTGCGGCAGGTCGTCGCTGCTGGCGAACGAGAAGACGTGGCCGCGAATCGAGGCAGCCGCCCAATGGAAGAGGACGAGCGCGCTCACGAGGCCGGCGATCCCGATCACCTGCAGCGCGAGCGGCGGCGCGGCGACCCGTTGAGTCGTGAGCACGGTCGCCCACATGGAGATTCCGATGCCCCAGCCGCGCGGGTCGCGCCGGCCAACGGACGTGAAGATGAAACCGGCACAGATCACAATCCAGCCGAACACAATCCATGGAAGGACATGAAGGATCGAGGCGAGATCGGGCACGGCCGGTTAGACGCGGAAATCGAACCCGGTGTTCGAGCGCGGCGGCGAGCGTTCGCGGACCTCAACACGAGGGTCCACGCCACACGCTTAGGCCGCGGCGTCGCCTCGCGCTCTCGCGGACCTGACAAGGTCCGCGCCACGGCTAGCGGGTGGTCGGCGCCTGCGCGGGACGCTGGCGCGGACGGATCTCAGCAAAATAGTTGGTGACCATGTCGGGGTCGTATAGCCACGTGGTCACCAGGCCGGGCAGCGTTTCCGCCAGCGGCTGCTCCACGGGAATCGCACGCTGCTGCGCGAGCGCCCAGATCGGATCGACCGGCTTCACCACGTACTGGATGCCCGCGAGTTGCGGATTCACCGGCTTCCTGCCCGGCGTCGCCCAGAGGCTGATCATCGTCGAGCCGTGGCGGAATGGGTACTTGGTGACGTCGAGCACCGCGTCCTTCACCGGAGGCAGCTCTTCGAGGCCGACGAACGTGCGATAGAACGCGCGGCTCTTCTCGAGGTCGTTGGCGGCAATGCCGACCTCGAGCTGCCCGTACGTCTCCTTCGGCGCGTTCGGCGCGGTCACGAGCCGCACCCATTCACCGTCGGGATCCTGGACCAGCGCGCTGCGCACGCCGTCAACCACCTTGAAGGCCGGCGCCGGCAAGCCGTGGTCGGTGAAGCGCTTCGTCAACGCCCCTTCATCCATGAACCACATCGTCCACAGTCGGACGCCGGCAGCGTCGTTGATCGCACCGCGCGTGAACTTCGCGTCGGCACCGGCTTTGGTGAACTTGAGCTGTGACGGTCCGACCTGATAACGCGAGACGCCCTGCCCTGCGCCCACGTTGACGGTGCCGATGTCACCGAAGCCGAGCACCTGTCCGTAGAACTCGAGCGTCTTCGCGCCATCGCCGGTGAAGCGGCGGAACACGTTTGCCGAGTGCTCGGCGAACACCTCCGACGCCTTGCTGATCGATGGAGCGGACGCGGGGGCGGGTGATTGCGCCGACGCAGGGAGGGCGGCGAGCGTCAAGACGAGCGAAGTCAGAACAATTTTCATGGAATCACCGCGCCTTCGATCGTGGATTCACCGCGCCTCTGGCGCGAGGGCGGGTCTGAAGACCCGCCCCTACGTTGCTACTTCGTTGCAGCGGCGCTTTTCAACGGCGTGAGGATGTTCTTCTCGTACTGCTTGTCCAGCACCGCCATCAACGCGAGGCTCGGCGCCGGCGCGTCGGTCCCGATGACGTGCGCCTGGCTGGTCAGCGTGTCCTTGAACGCCGGCCACGCCGGCAGACCCTTGCCGTTCGGGTCGCCCGTCTTCGCGAAGTTGACCCAATACGACGACATCTGGTCGGCCACCTTGATGTCCTCCGGGTTCTTCGAGTTCTCGACCGGATCGCTGTCGTCCGGATAGTTGCGCGGCTTATCGAGGTTGTTGAACACGTACTTGATGTCGCCGGCGTGCACGGCGCCCTGCGCCCGCTGCCCCGGCGCGGGTGCGGCGCCACGACCCATGAAGTAGACCCACGCCTTCTTGCCGGCCTTCGCCATCTGACCGGCGTAGAGCCGCTCGTGGAAGTGAATGCCATCGCGGAAGCCGTTGGCGGCAGCCGCGGTCGCCTCCTCGTCGGTGTTCGCCGGGTTCGCCTTCAGGTATTCGTCGGCGAGATCGCCCCACTGCATGCGAATCTGCTGCTCGTACTGCGCCACCGTCGTCGGCCGCGGTGGCAGGTAGCCACCCTCGTCCTTGTTGGATCCGACGAGCACATCAACCGGGTTCTGCCGGCCATTCGCAAACGTGAGCGACAGATCTTCCGGAATCACGTAGCCATCGACGATCGGCCCGCGGTCGCCGCCGACTCGAGCGAGCACCTGATCGGCAGGCAGAGCACGCAGTTCGGCAAGCGACGTGGGCAGCGGCGGCGGAGGCGTCGCGTTCGCGTCTCCGCGGCCGCCACGACCGCCGCCCCGATTCCCACCACGGTTGCCGGCGCCGCCGGCTCGTGAACGAATCTGCTGAAGTGTCGGCATCCGCGCCACCGAGAGACCAAGGTAGGCGCCGCTCTCGGAGATCGCGCGATTGAACAGTCCTTTTGCCAGCGGCGTGCCGACCATCAACGCCGAGAGACACGCACCGGCAGACTCGCCGAACACGGTGACGTTCTTCGGGTCGCCACCGAAGGCCGCGATGTTCGTCTGGATCCACTTGAGCGCCGCGATCGTGTCGAGCAGCGCCTGGTTGCCCGACGCGTTGTGACCCGACTCGGCGTCGAGCTCAGGATGGGAATAGAAGCCGAACGACCCGAGGCGGTAATTGAAGGTGACGACGACGACGCCCTTCTTCGTGAGCGCGGCACCGTCCTGGACGGGGGCCGAGCCCGCACCCTCGGTGTAGGCACCGCCATAAATCCAGAACATCACCGGCAGCTTTGCCGACGCCGAGTTCGCGTTGGTCCAGACGTTCAGGTACAGGCAGTCTTCGCTCATGCCCGGCGAGCCCGGCAGATCCGTCGCGGTATTCGTCGGGAACCGCTGCGGCGCCGGCCGCTGCATGCAGACGTTGCCGTACTTGTCCGCCTTGCGCACGCCCTCCCACTTTGCCGCGGGCTGCGGCGCACGCCATCGGAGCTGCCCAACCGGCGGCGCGGCATACGGGACGCCCTTGAATACGCGCACGCCTTCCTGCGTGGTGCCCGAGAGCTGGCCGTCGGCGGTCTTCACGACTTCAGGGACCGCCGCACGCGCCTCCGGCGGCGCCGCGATCGCAAGACCAAGGATCAGAACCGGAAGAATTCGCTTCATATGGGCGCTATTCGAACGCAAAAGGCGAACGAACACAAGTTCGGAGCGCGAAATGAGTTCAGCCTTCTGAGTTCTCGGTTCTTTGTTCGTGTTCAGGTTCGGATCTTTATTCGCGGGCCAAATCTACGATCCGAGCGATTTCGCTGCAGCGCAAGAATCGCGAGGATGGCGCGGAGGCACACGGGTTTGTTCGAGAATTCGTCGGGCACGGCCGGTGCTGTGAATTGGAGCATGAGCAGAGGCGTTAAGCGGTTCACGGATCTACGTGCCTGGCAGACATGTCGCGACTACAAGCTCGCCGTCTATCGGACTGTGCTGGACTCGCCGCTGTGCCGCGACTGGCGGCGACGCGATCAGCTGGAAAGATCGGTCGCGGGTCCGCCGGCACACGTGGCCGAGGGATTCGGTCGATTCAACCCAACCGATTCGGCCCGTTTCTGTGTCACCGCAAGGGCCTCGCTGATGGAATCGCAGAATCACCTCATCGACGCCGTGGACAAGGGATACATCACCGAGGCGCAGCGTGCGGATTTGGACGCGCTCTGCGTCGTTGCGCTCAAGGAGGTCACCGGCTGGATGGAGTATCTGCACTCCGAAGAAGCCCTCAGGAACGCTCGTCGAGCGAGGGAACGACGCATCGCGTCCCGCGCCGAACGCCGCGCGAGCACCCGAGGCGCCTCGAACCAAGAACCGAACCCCGAACCTGAACACGAACCGAGAACTCAGAAGCCAGAAGCGTGAACGTCGGTATCGTATAGTTCCTCCATGAAGAAACTCGGGCTTCTTGCCGCTGTCAGTGTCTTCGCACTTGCCTTTGGCCCGACGCTCTCCGGTCAGGGCGGTCGCGGGGGTCCACCGCCACCAAATCCACGACAGAAGGACTTTCCCTATCCTGTCGTCCGCGATCAGCGCGGCTGTTGTCCGGCCGGCCCACGTGCGCTCCCGTCACCACCGCTCGGCGCGGGCCCGTGGACCTTCCAGACCACCGAAGCCAACATCAAGGTCAGCATCGTCGCGCGCGGCATCTCGCATCCTTACGCCATGGCGTTCATGGACGACGGCGCGATTCTCGTCACCGAGCGCATCGGCAAGCTGCGCGTGATCCGCAACGGTCAGCTCCAGCCGGACCCGCTGCCGAACATGCCGCCGATGATCTACCGCGGCACCGAAGCCGGCATGATGGACCTGGCGCTGCACCCGAACTACGCGCAGAACCATCTGGTCTACTTCAGCTATCACAAGCCGATTGGCGACAACCTGGCGAGCGACGCCGTCGGCCGCGGCCGCTGGGACGGCAAGCAGCTCGTCGACGTGAAGGAGATCTTCCTCTCGAACGACGTCGACACCGAGGTGAGCCGGATCGCGTTCGGGCGCGACGGCAAGTTGTACCTGACCATCGGGAGCCCGGGCACGGGACAGCCGGAAGCGGTGGCGCGCGCGCAGCACAAGAACGACTACGCGGGCAAGACGCTGCGGATGAACGACGATGGGAGCCTGCCGTCGGATAACCCGTTCGTCAACGACAGGAACTACAAGCCGTACGTCTTCGCGATGGGCTTCCGCAACCAGATGGGCCTTGCGCTGAATCCATGGACCGGCGAGCTCTGGGCGTCGGAGATGGGACCCAACGGCGGCGACGAAGTGAATATCGTCCAGGCCGGCAAGAACTACGGCTGGCCGCTCGTCAGCTACGGTCGCGACTACAACGGGCCGCGCTTCCCCGCGTCGCACGTCGACAAAGGCTTCGAGGAACCGGTGGTCTACTGGAGCCCGGCGATCGCCGCCTCCGGTGCGGCGTTCTACAACGGCGACAAGTTCCCGAACTGGCAACGCAATCTCTTCGTCGGCGGAATGCGCGAAGGCGAGATGTCGCCCACCGGCCAGTTGCGGCGGATCGTGTTCAACGACAAGTGGCTGGAGCTGCGGGAGGAAGCGCTGCTGCGCGATCTCCATCAGCGCATTCGCGACGTCCGCCAGGGTCCCGACGGCAACCTGTACGTCCTCACTGAAGAAAACGACTCGGCGCTGCTGAAGATCGAACCGGCGGACACGGCGACGCAGACGCGATGAAGCTCCGGATTCGCGCAGCCGCCCTCTGCCTCGCGCTCGCCGTCTGCCTTCCGCTTCGCGGCAGCGCGCAGGCGTCGCGTATCTCGCAGGACGACCTGAAGCAGTGGCTCACCTATATCGCCTCCGACGATCTGCAGGGACGACAGGTCTTCACCGAGGGACTCGCGCTTGCCGGCACCTACATCGCCGATCACCTGAAGCAATGGAACGTGCGGCCCGGCGGCGACAACGGCGGTTACTTCCAGGTCGTGAAGGTCCTGGGCGTGCACACGGACAGCCGATCGAGTGTTGACGTCACCGTCAACGGGCAGACGCGCACGTTCAAGGACGGCGAGGGCGTCACATTCCCGCGCAATCAGGGGTCGAAACAGTCGATCACCGCGAAGCTCGACTTCGTCGGCTACGGCATCACCTACTCGCCGCTGGAACTCGACGACTATAGCGGCCACGACATGCACGGCAAGATCGCCATCTACATCGGCCGTCGCGCGCCGGGGATGACGGCCACCGAAGATCGGCTCGTCAATGCGCGCGGCCGGTTCGCCGTCGAAACCGAGCACGCATCCGGCGCGATCGGACCCGCCCAGCAGCAGCCGCAGGGTGGCGGTGGCGCTCAAGGTCCTGCGGCAGGTCGCGGCCGCGGCGGCAACAGCCCGCAGCGCGTCGATTTCACGACCGTCCAGCGCCTCGACACGCCGCTCGCACCTGCCTTCACGGCCGGCGACGACTTCTACCGCTTCGTCTTCTCCGCCTCGGGCCAGAACTACGACGACCTGAAGACGCGCGCCGGACGACAGGAAGCGCTGCCGCGCGTCAATCTCGAGAACGTGTCCATCCGCGTCAACATCGACGCCGACTACGACGTCGTCCAGACCCGCCTCACCCGCAACGTCGTCGGCATCGTGGAAGGGACCGACGCACGACTGCGCGACACGTATGTACTGCTCGGCGCGCATTACGACCACGTCGGGTACCAGCAGTTCGCTGGAACCGTCGCGGCGCCGGAAAGCGCGATCGCGCTGTGCCAGGGCCAGCATCGGCCGACGCCGCGACCGGACGACATCATCAACAACGGCGCAGATGACGATGGCTCGGGGACGGTATCGCTGATGGCGATTGCGAAGGCGTTCGCCACCGGACAGAAGCCGAAACGCTCGCTGGTGTTCGTGTGGCACGCGGGTGAGGAGGCAGGGCTCTACGGCTCGCGCTACATGGCCGACTATCCGGTGGTGCCGCTCGATCACGTCGCCGCGCAGTTGAACATCGACATGGTCGGGCGGAACGAGTGCGATGACGCGACGAAGGCGAACACGCTGTTCCTGGTCGGCTCGGATCGCATCAGCACCGAGCTCCACAACATCAACGAGGACGCGAACGCGGCGCTGCCGATGCCGTTGACGCTCGACTACGCGCTCAACGACATCGCCGACACCGAGTCGCTGTATACGCGCAGCGACCATTACAGCTATGCGTCAAAGGGAATCCCGATCATCTTCTTCACGACCGGGCTGCACAAGGACTACCACTACGTCACCGACGAAGTAGACAAGATCATCTTCCCGAAGATGACGCGCATCGCGCAGCTCGTCTACACGACGGCGAATCGCCTCGCCAACCTCGATCATTTTCCCGAGCGTGACAACAAGGGACCGCGCATGGGCCGCGGCGAGACGGGCAAGATCGCGCGATAACCTTCGTACGAAGGTTACGGAGGTAACGGCTTCACAAAGAGGAACGGAGAAACGGGGACGAACGGAGGCGGTTGCCGGCTGGACGCCTGCGGCGGCCTGATCGTGTGAAGAAGCCCAGAGACAAACCGCGATGGATCACGTCGGCGGCTTGCCTCTGGGCTTCTTCGCACGACCGCAGCGGCCCGTAGGGCCGCAAGCCGGCAACCGCTCATACTCCGCAGTCCACCACGATGCCGTCCGTTCGTCTCCGTTTCCCCGTTCCTCCTGTTGAACCCGTTGTCTCCGTAGTCCCCGTTCCCGGCTACGGAGTCGCTGCGGGCATCACCTCAATCGAGTTCACGATGGCGGCACACTCCCCCGCCGCGGTATCCGACGCCGGTGGAGGCCCCGAAGACGGTGGCGTCTCCTGAGCGCACGTGAGGGTCACCAGCCGATCACCCTCGGTGTGGAAGTAGGTCCACGACTGCTGGCGCGACGATCGCCTCTCAGCCCACACCCAGAACAGGCCCGGACGCGAGTCGACCTGGCCGCTGACGGTGAGCGGCGCACCGGAGCCTCCGTCCGCCTTCAACAGATCTTCGACCTGGGACGATGTGACGGGTCGACTCAACTGGATCGACGTCTGCGTCGGCGCAAAGAGCGTCATCGTCAACAGACCATCGCCGCTGCGCAGCATCAGCGGCGTCGCCGTGGAGCGCGCGAGCGCGACCCAATCCGCGGGACGGCGGAAATGAACACGCAGCCCGCCCGATTCGACGGTCTCCTCCTGTCGTGAATCCGCCTCGCGCGCCGCGTCGAATCCCGGAGGCCATCCCGTGACGGCCACACCCCGAAGGGCGTAGGTCAGATCGACGACGACCTGGACGCGAACCGGTTGTCCGTTGAGCATGCCGGGCGTGAATCGCCACTGCTTGAACATGGCAATCGCGCCGGCATCGAGGCCGAATTGAGAATCGAGCGAGCGGACCACCTCGACGTTCGAGACCGTCCCGTCCCGCTCGACGACGCCGCGCAGACGCACCGTGCCCTGAATGCGCGCCCGCATGGCTTCGGCGGTGTACTGCGGCTTCACTTGCTGGAGAACAGTGGGCGGAACCAGGCCCTGCTGCGTCGCGGGGTGCACGTTCTGATCGGTCCCCTGCGCGCTGATGCTCCTCGCGGCGAGGAGCAACGTGAGCACGATGGCCACCAGCGCACCGCCCCGGAACTTCATGGGGTGAGTCTACGCGAACGTCACGCGGATTGCGGCTTTGCCCAACTGAACCTCGTCCTCGGACCTCAGCGTAAAACCAACCGGGTCGCGCTTCGGCAAGTCGATCACGTCGCCGCTGCGCAGCACGCGCGTGCCGTTCGCGCTGCCTTCGTCGAACAGGCGGAATTCACCGGTCTCGGCATTGAACCGGATCACCGCATGCCCGCGGGTGACCGTGCGATTCTCAGGGCTGTCGTTCTCCAGGAATGCGACGTGGTTGAACCGTGGACGTCCGCGCTCGTCGGTCGGGTCGGCAGAGCGTCCGATGCGGATGACCGACTCGCGGAACGTCGCCGTGCGCTCGACCGCCTCTCCCCGGACAACAGTGATCGTCAGCGCTGGCACCGCCGAGCGCTGCGAGGGCTGTGGTACTTCGACGACCGTTGGAACCTGCGTCACGCCGCGAGCGGCGACGTTGTCCACCGTCACCTGCAGCCGCTGATCGCTCGCCCAGTCCGCTAACGGCGCAGGCACGTAGGCGACGTCGACGCCGAGACGCCGAGGTATGTCGCAGCGAAGCTCCCGCAAGCGTGTGATCAGCGCCTGCTGAAGATCGGCCAGCACCGCATCGAGTGAGGGGCGCACCTCGTCATTCACCGCAAGAATCCGGACGTGCACCACCTCGCCCGGCAACAGGCGGCGTCCTCCCCCGGCAGGCTCCACCTGCTGCTCCACCGCTTCGAGGATCGCCCGCTTCACATCCAGCGGCCGGGCATCGTCATCGAGCGGCGGATCGACCGCGCGGCGCACGGCGTCGGCCATCGCGCCGCCAATCTCCTTCGCGCGTTGCACAAAGGCCTTCATTGGATTACTCCTGAAGTGCGGGCGGCGGTCACCACGTCTCCAGCGAGCGGCGCCGCGATCCGTCCGCCGTAGCCGGCGTTCTCCACGATCACCGCGAACGCAATGCGCCGGCCGCGGGTGGCGTATGGCGCAAAGCCGACGAACCACGAATGCGAGGGCGCGTCGTTCAACTCGGCGGTGCCGGTCTTGCCCGCAATCGCGATCGGCTGACCGGCGAGCACGCGCCCCGTTCCCTGCTGTACGACGTCACGCATCGACGTGGCGAGAAACGACGCCTGCTCGGAGGTCAGCCAGCGCACGTCATTGGCCTTCGAGCGCTTCTTCGGATCCACCCGCAGCGCTGTCGTGTCGCGAATGATGCCGTCGGTGGCAATCGCGCCTGCCACGCGCGCCATGCGAAGTGGCGTCGCCACCACTTCGCCCTGACCATAGCCGGCGTACGGCAGCGACCCACGCAACCGCTTCAGCGCCGGCTCGTTCGCCACCTTGATGCCGGTGGGCGCGGCGGCGTCCAGAATCGCCTGCGGTCCGATCTTCACCGCAAGCTGCGCGAAGTACGCGTTGCACGAGACCACGAGCCCCTTGTGAAGATCGACGTTGCCATGCGGCTCGCGATCGGTCACATCGTCGCGAACCGGATCGGTATAGCCGCGGATCCTCGTGCCGATGCGTCCGTCGTCGAGGCGCTGACACATGAACTCGCTCGTGGCCGCGTTCGATCGCAGCGCCGCCGCGGCGGTGATCAGCTTGAACGTCGATCCCGGTGGATACAGACCGTAGCGGGCACGATCCAATAGCGTGTCGGCCCCGCTGAAGCCGGGCACTACGGCACCGCCGGGCACGACGTCGGCGTCGGAGTCGAACTCGGGATAAGGGACGCTCGCGGCCGCCAGGAGTTCGCCGGTGTCGGGATCGATGACGACAACGGCGCCATGTTGAACGCCGGCCGCGCGGATGCGGGTCTCGAGCGCGCGCGAGACGAGCGCCTGGAACACGCCGTCGATCGATGACGTGACGTCGCGCGACCGACTCACGATCTGCAGCACGCGCGGGTTGTCGGGATCCGCCTTGTGCCGGACCAGCGGCAGCAGCTCGCGATAGTCGCGTGTCACCACCACCTCGCGCGTGCCGTCGCGCAGTTCGCGTTCGACGGTATGCGCGTGGTCGTCATAACCCTGGAGCACGCCGGCCTCATCCTTCTCGAGGAACGACACGTTCGACGCATACCAGTTGGTCTGGTCGTTCCAATTGCCAAGCAGATGGAACGCACGACCACGCAGCGGATAGCAGCGCGCCGGTGGCTCTGGACACGCCGCTGCGGTCGCGCCAACGGCCTTCAACCGATCGAGCATCGCCGTCGCCTGCTCCGGACTCCCGGTGGCGAGCGCAAGACCATTGCGATCGAAGATCGTGCCGCGCGGAATGCGGCGGGCGGCGATCAGCAGGCGCGGATTGTATTGATAGCGAGCGACGCCGTCAGCCTGCTCGACCAGCGTCGGTCGCACTGCCAGCGCGTCGGCCTGCACCGCCTCGATGCGCGCGGCGTCGGCGATCAACACCACCGCGATCGCGGCGAGCACGATGCCCACGGTCCGCAACTGCCGCGCGAAGTGTGGGCGGACGGGGCCGGAGTGGCGCGCGATGGCGAGCACGATCGACACGACGATGACGTTGCAGATCATCGACGACTTACCGAAGCTGAGAAACGGCGTGACCACGCCCGAGAGCGGCAGCACCCCGAGGACGCCGCCGACGATCACGATCGCCGGAATGGCGAGCGACAGCGCGCAGCCGAGCGCGAGGAATGCGGTGTAGTCGCCCGGTGCGCGAGCGGCAATCTGCAACATCCGCCAGATCACCAGCAGATACACCGCGCCGATGACGGCAACGCCGACCAGGCCGAGCTCTTCGCCGATGACCGGCACGATCAGATCGGTGTGCCCGGCGGGGACGACCTGACCATCGCCAACGCCAAGCCCGAGACCGCGGACGCCGCCGGACGCGAGCGCCCACAGGCCATGCGCAACCTGATCGCCGCCGATCAGCCCGTTGTCCCAGGGATCAATCCAGATCGCGACGCGCTTGGCGACGGTGGCGGGAATCCCGAGCTCGTAACCAATCGCAAAGCCGGCAACCAGCACCAGCAGTCCGGTGACGACCAGCGCGCCATGGCCACGTGCGACGCCGTAGAGCGCGAGCGCCAGGCATCCGAGCACGAGCGCCGGTCCGAGATCGTGCTGCAGGAAGAAGAACACCAGGAGCGTACCGACGATGGCGATCAATGGACTCACGTCGGCCCACCGTGGCCATCGCAGGTACGGCGCCGACGCCGGTCGCTCGGACATCTCGCGCACGGTCTCCCAGCGTCGGCTGAAGTACGCGGCGAGTGCGAGGACCGCCAGGACGCGAATCGCTTCGATCGGCTGCGCGCCCCAGAGATTCACCTTGACGCCGCTCTCGCCCGGTCCGGACCCAAAGGCCAGCAGCATCCCGGCGAGCGCGACCCCGGCCGCGAGCGGGAGCCCGGTCGCGAACCGGAACCGCGGATTCTCGAAATCGATCGACGACACGACGACGAGCGCCAGGCACGCCAGCGCCACCCCGATCGCGACGCCACCGGCGCTGTCGGTATCGCGCAGCGGATCGCGCAGCGACATCATCGCCAGCAGGCTCAACCCCGACAGGAGCTGAATGGCGGGCACCAGGATCGCGTCGCCGGTGGTACCGAGCATGCGCCGGACGAGGTGCGCCAGCCAGAACGCGGCGAAGAACAGGGCGAACGCATTGAGAACGCGTCGCGAGTATTGCGATGGCGTGCGAACCACCAGCTTCGCCTTGAGCGTGGCGAGATCCGACGCGGTGAAGAGCCGCATCGAGCGCGACCCCGGTTGCGGCGGGTGCCGGGCAAGCCGATCGCGCCAGGTGACGAGACGGCGATCGTGCTGGAACTCCTCGATCGGAATCGTGACGGCGGCCAGCGCGCCGACGTGCGTCAGGCTGCCCTGATCGTGAACGTATCGCGTCACCGCGTCCGCGGCGTATTGACGCTCGGCCGCGGACGGAAACACGTCGAGCACCGGCGCCAGCGTGGCCGCATCAACCGTCGCCAATCGCACGATCGCGCCGTTCCCGAGATCGCGTGACGCAGCGTCAAGCGTCGCCTGCTGACGGCGGTGGATGGTCCAGAATCCGGTGAGGATCACCAGTGTCACTGCGACCAGGGCGAGGCATTCGAGACGGGCGTGGCGCTGCTGGTACGGATCGGGGCGGCGGAATCGACCGCTCAACGCGCGAAGGCCGGAGTCTCGCGATCGTGACGCTTCAGCAGTGGCGATGCGCATGATGATGACTCAGACGCCAGCCGTCGTGGGCGACGGCGGCGGTAGCGGCGGCGGGGACATCAGCTCGAGTTCGCGCGTCAGCACTTCCTGCCGGCTGCGGCAGCGATCGAGATTCTGGTCCGAGTCGTAAAAGCCGCTGACGCCGTCATAGTTCGCGATGCACTGCTGGTAGTCGGCGATGGCCGACTCCAGGAGTTGTCGCCGGTCTTCGCCATCCGCGTGCGCGGCGCGCGCACGCGTCTGGTCCGCACGATACGCAAACGCGTCCGCGACCTCCGCACGTTCGCGCTTGCCGCTGGCAAATCCGCGCGTGACCGCGGCGTTGACGTCCTGCACCACCGCATCGGCATCGTGCAGGCCGTAGGCGTGAACACTGGCGAGCCCGATGTACGGATCCGGCCAGCGGTCGTCGATCTGCGCCGCTTCGCGAAATGCATTGACCGCGTGCGCCAGCGCGACACGGGCCGCGTCGGCCGATTTGCCCTGCGCATCGATGCGCGCCAGTTGCCCCTCGACGTAGCGGGCCCGCGACCGCAGGCGCTGATCGCCAGGCTCCAGCTCGAGTCCGATCGCAAGCGCACGCGACGCCGTCTTCCACTGCACGAACCTCGCGGCCGGCATGTCGTTGCGGAAGTCCGCAATCGTCGGCTCCGCGAGCTCGAGCATCCGGCTCGCCAGCGGCCGGTTCAGGCGCATCGGCACGATGAAGCCGAACGGCGCATTGCGCCGCAGGCGGCTGAGCGTCGGCTCGATCGACGCCAAATCGTCGGTCTCGAGCGACCGCACGCCGCGCCGATAGCGCTCGACCCGCGTCCACGCCGCCACTTGCGCCATCAACACGAACGCCACCAGCAGTGCCGCGGCCGCGCGGAGGAACACGCCCGCCGACCGCCGCGAGATCAGCGCTCGAAATCTGGGACGGGGCGAGATGACTGTGGGGCGAGCCTTGTCAGCCTCGCCTCGCGACACTCCTCGTAAGGGCGGGTCTTCAGATCCGCCCGGCTCGCCCCGCGGACCTGACGAGGTCCGCGCCACATCGGAGGGGCCTGACACGGTCCGCGCCGCATTCGGCGGCGGCGGCACCGCCATCGTCGGTGCGCCCGGTGCTGCCGTCCGTGTGACCACGCGCGTCGCTCGACCGGCCGCCACGAGCTGCTGCCACGCAACCGTCTCGCGACCCTGCGTATACGCGTCGAGATCCCGCAGCACCTGCGCCGCGCTCGCATAGCGGTGACCCGGCTGCGGCGCCAGCATCTTGCGGACGATGGCGTCGAGCTGCGGCGAGGTGCCTTCGGGCAGCAATGCCGGCCGCTCGCGCAGCAACGTCGCGACCGTGCCCAGGTCGTCGCGCCTGATCGCGTCCTCGATGCGCGGCCGATACTGCTCGCGCGGGTGCGCGCCCGCGAGCATTTCGAACAGGATGATCCCGAGCGCCCAGAGGTCGTCGCTCGGGTGCACGTTACGCGCCTCGTCCTCGACGCGTTCGGGCGCCGCATACATCACGCTGAGAAACGCGTTGCGTGTCGCCGCGCCGGCTTCCGGACGCCGCGCAATCCCGAAGTCGATGATCCGCACCGTCCCATCGTCCAGAACCAGGACGTGTTCGGGTTTCAGGTCAGAGTGCAGGATCGGCGGCTGGAATTCGTGGAGTCGCTGCAGGAAGCCGGCGACGATCGTCGCCAGGCGCACGGCCTCCGGGGTCGCAAGGTGCTTGCGCCGGAGCACGTCGAGCAGCGCCTCCCCGCGCACGAACTCCATCGCGATGTAGTAGTCGCCGTTCGCCGCGAGTCCATCGAGGAATACGCGGGGCACCATGTCGGGATAGCGCTCCCACGCCTGCCGCTGGTAATGAACGCCGTCCTGCTCCGCCTGCAGCTTGCCGCCACCCTGCTGCGCGACCTCGACGTGCTTCAGCGCGACGTCGAAGTGCGGGCGCGGCGCCGCCGGATCGATCGGCGTCACCGGCGGGATCCACACCGCGCGATGCACCTTGCCGAATTCACCCTTGCCGATTGCGCCCAGGATCCGGAATTCCTCGAGCGGAAACAGCTCCGTCATCGCCGTCATACCGCTCACCGGCTTCCCGTGCCGCGAGCGGCGTCGAGCGCATTCCGTAGAGGCCGGCCTTCAGACCGGCCTGCCGTCGCCCCGCGTAGAGGCCGACCTTCAGGTCGGCCTGGCGCCGGCGCCTCCGCAGGAATCACGAAGTTGTTTTGGCCGATCAAATCCTCTGCACGCGTCATCGGCTCGACGACGTGCGCGAAGTGCTCGAACACGTTCGCGTCGAGCGTCGCCGTCGCGGTCCCGACTGCTTCCACTGCCGCTGGCGCAGCACCATTCGCCGCGCGAAACACGTTCTGCCGCAGCGATGCGCCATCGTGTGTCAGCCGAATGGCAGTACCTGCGAGCCGATCGAATCGACTGGACCTGACCACTGCTCCATCACCCTCCACCGCCACGCCCACACCGATCGTTCCATCGAACGTCACGTCGTCAATGATGACGTTGGCCGCGCTGACGGCGACGCCACGGCTCACAGGAGACGCGGTGCTGCCGGCGATCCGGACGCCGCGAACAACCGCATTCGGCGCGCCGGCGGTAATCGCCGTCCAGTTCGACGATCCCGGCGGCGCGACGAGCACGACCTTGCCCGCCTTCGAGGCGCGCAGCTCGACGCCTTCGGGGAGATCGACGGCTTCGGAATACTCGCCAGGCTCGACGCTGACGACGTCGCCTGGCTTTGCGTCTTTGAGTGCCTCGGCAATCGTGGCGTACGCAGGGTCGCCACCGCCGACGAGCAGTTCACGCGTCGCCGTGCGGAAGACCGGATGGTCCTGCAGGTGCTCGATTCCCATCGGCACCAGCACGCCGAGCAGCACGCCACCCACCAGCGCGAGACCGCGGCTGCGCATCATGCGGCCGAGCCCGCCGCCACGCGCTGCGGTGGACGACGCGCTCGATGCGGAGAGTTGTCCTGGCGTTGTCGCCCCGAGGATCGGCACCGATCCGACGTGCGCATCGGCCGCAGTCAGGCGATCGGCCAGCGGCAGCGTTGGCACCTGGGATTCGACCGGTGCTGGCGGAAATGCGCGGCCGCCATCTGGCGTACGACGGAATTTCGCGCCCTCGACGATGAGCGCCGTGACGTTGTCCTTACCCCCGGCCTCGTTGGCCGCGTCGATCAGTGCCGCCACGGCAAGCTGCGGAGAACCCGCGTGCTGCCGCACGATCCGGTTCACTTCGAGCGCCGGCAGCATGTCCGTGAGACCGTCCGAGCAGATCAGGATGGCCGCGTCATCGTCGAAGCGCGTGCGAACCAGCTCGATGAAGTCGCCGGCCTCGGGATCGCGATGCTCGCTGCCGACGTCGCGATACACCTCGTTGCGCCGGTCGTCGAGCATTGCTTCGGTTTCGGAAATCGTCCGCGCGTCCTCGAGCTCGCCGATCGGGGAGTGATCGTGGGTCAGCTTGGAAATGCCGCGCGCGTCGAGACGATACAGGCGGCTGTCGCCCACGTGTCCGATGGTCAGTTCCTGCCCTTCCAGCAGCG
This sequence comes from Vicinamibacterales bacterium, assembly GCA_035496255.1. Taxonomy (GTDB): domain Bacteria; phylum Acidobacteriota; class Vicinamibacteria; order Vicinamibacterales; family UBA2999; genus Gp6-AA40. The sequence goes on along the minus strand of DATJEU010000101.1, from coordinate 2,302 downwards.
CGAGCGTCAGCACGCACGACATCCCGGCGTAGTCCGGCCGGCTTTCGGCGCTGAGGAGGATCTCCCGGTTCGCCAGCGTGATCGCTTCGCGGACACGAACGTCCGCCGGCGCGTCCTGCCGTTCCATCCGCCGTCGAATCAGATCGGCCGCGATTCCCGCAGCGACTTCTCCTGCCGCGGCGCCGCCCACGCCGTCCACCACCAGGAAGACGCCGCGCGCGAGATCGAGGTGATAGGTGTCCTCGTTGTGATCGCGCATGCGGCCGCAATCGGTCGCGGCGGCGGCCCGCAGGCCGTTGACGCGCAGGAGTCCCGTGGCGTCAGTCTTCATACCGGCTTATCCAGCCGAGATACGCCAGCCACGCCGTCGTTGCACACAGGAGAACGAGGAACAGGGTCTGCACGCCGTTTACCGCAGCAGCAGTTCGAGCGTGACCGCGTCGGCGAGGCGAATCGACGCGCCGTGCAGCAGCTCGTGTTCGTGCGCCAGCGGATCGCCTTCGAGGAACTTCTCAACTGGCGATCCGTTGAGGAACGTCCCCCAGGTGCTGACGTCCTGCAGGAACAGGCGGCCCGCCGGGTCGCGACGAATCCGACAGTGCTCGCGCGACACCTGCGCGCCCGAGCTGACCATCACGTCCACCCAATGCTCGGTGCCGCCCCGCCCGATCTTCGTCAGCTCCTTGGTGATCGGATGCACGTGCTCGCCGTTGTCGTCGCGATACACGAGCCGCGGTCCCGAAATCGTGACCTGCCGCGGCAACGGCGGCGGCGCGTCGCTCGTCGGGCTCCCGTACGCCGAGTCCTCAGGGCCCGGCTTTAGCCGGGCGTCGTCCGCAGCGCCGTCATTCGCAGGGCCCGGCTTCAGCCGGGCATCAGCGTTCCCCGCGATCGCCTCCGTCCGCGTGCGGGTCTTTCGTCCTTCGCCGCCGACCAGTGTCTCGGCGATCCGCACCGTGCCCGCGCCCGTGCCGAATCGCGCGCTGGCCGGCACCGCGAGCCGCGAGTGGATGCCGATCTCGCCATGATTCAGCTCGCCGTTCGTCGACGGCTTGATGTGAACGGCCCAGCCGCCGGCAGGCACTTCGATTGGCGGATACCGCCGCAGATCCATGACGCGCGACCAGAGCGGCGGCTGGTTGAGCCGCTGCACGCGGGCGTTGAGACATGCCTGCACGTCCTCGACGATGCGCGGGACGATGAATTCGAGGTCGGCGAAATCGTCCGGGTGGAGATAGACGTGGTATTCGGCCGGCGCCAGCGTCACGTTGCGAAGCGGATAGAGGCGCTCCTCCATCTCGCGTTCGATTTCGGTGGCGATGCGTTCGCCGGTCGGTAACTGGCCGTCACTCATCAAGCGCCCATCACTATGATAGAAACCGGATTCTGGAGTCGTCAGCAAACCTTCAAGGATCCACAAACCGCGGCCCACATCCATGATTGCCAGGTTCGGTCCCTTCACCCTTGATTCCGGTCGTCGTCTGTTGCTGGACGGAGATCGGGCGGTGACCGTTCCGCCGAAGGCGTTCGATCTGCTCGAGCTGCTGGTCCGCCGCGCCCCGAATGTCGTTGCGAAAGAGACAATCGCGTCCGTCGTCTGGCCCAACGAGGCGCCGAGCGACGCCAGCCTGGCGATGGCGGTGACCGAGTTGCGCAAGGCGATAGGCGAGACCGCCGACGCTCCGCAGTTCATCCGCACCGTCCACCGGCGCGGCTACGCGTTCGGCGCCGACGTCGAGCGCAGCGACACGACACCGGCCGCCGAGACGCCCAGGTTCTGGCTCGTGTTCGAGGGAAAGACGATTGCGCTCGGTCCCGGCGATACGGTGATCGGCCGTGACCCTGCTTCCGCGATCTGGCTCGATCGGCCCGGCGTCTCGCGCAGTCACGCGCGCGTGATCGTGGACGGCGGCTCCGCGTGGGTCGAGGATCTTCGCAGTATGAATGGGACGTTCGTCGGCGGCACGCGCATCACGCGCCGGACGACGATCCGCGGCGGCGACACGATCACGTTCGGCGACGTCGCGGTGACCGTCGGTTCATCGCAGACCGCGGCGACGACGCCGACGCGTCGCCTGTAGGGCGGGTCCTGCTTTGTGGACCCGCCGGTCGGCCGGTCTGAAAAGCAAGACCGGCCCTACAGGCGACGTGTAGAATCCGCCGCCATGAATGCAGCCATGAGCTTCTTCCCGGCGCTCGTCTTCGTCGTGCCCGCGCTTCTCTGGGATATCGCGGTCCTCGTCCTGCTCTTCAAGATCTGGCAGGAGCTGAAGGCGATTCGATTGACGCGATGACGCGGCCG
>DATJEU010000100.1:0-23828 GCA_035496255.1 Vicinamibacterales bacterium | reverse complement strand
TCGTCGAGCATGATCATGTCCGGGCCTGCGCGCAACGCCTCCTCAAACTCCTCCATCGTTTCCACTTCCACTTCCACTTGGACGTTGCCTGAACCGGCTGCGCGGCGGGCTGCTGCCACTGCGGCCGTCAGGGAGCCGGCGGCGGCGATGTGGTTTTCCTTGATCAGCACCTGGTCGAAGAGCCCGATGCGGTAGTTCTGGCCGCCGCCGCACACGACCGCGTATTTCTGCGCCGTCCGTAATCCTGGGACCGTCTTTCGCGTATCCAGAATCGCGCAGTGGGTTCCCACGATCGCATCGACATAGCGGCGAGTGGCGGTCGCCGTTGCGGAAAGGAGCTGCAGGAAGTTGAGCGCATTGCGCTCACCGGTGAGCACGGGCCTGGCCGGGCCTGCGATCTCAAACAGAGTTTGATTCGCAGTAACGCGGTCGCCGTCGTCGGCATGCCAGGTCAATTGGACAGCTGGATCCAGCTGACGGAATAGCTCAGTCACCCAAGGGCGGCCGCATACGGTCGCCTCCTCGCGGGTGATGACTTTACCTGTGACCCGCTGTGCGGCGGGGACGAGTTGAGCGGTGATATCACCGTCGCCGATGTCCTCAGCCAGGGCAATTGTGACCTGCTGAGCGAGATCGGATGGAAGCTGCAAGATCTGCGAAGTCTATCATCCGGCCGCGCCCGCAGGCGCGGACCTTGAAACGTCAGGCCGTGTGTGGCCGAAGCCCGATGATCGGGAGTTGGACATGTCGAAGCGGATCAGCAAGGCCGGCTATGCGGCCGTCATCGGCGTGTAGTCGGCCCTGCTGAAGACCGCGTCACGGAACGAACGGGCTGCTGCGATCCACCTCGCCGAGCGAACCCACCATCAGGTCGAAGGCCTGATTGCCATCCTGGCAGACGAATTCGAAGCTCTCACCGGGCGAGAATCGGACATCGAACGCGGTCTTCCACGTCGCGGTGTACGCGCCCGGATCGTCGATGGTCAGTTCGTACCGCATGTTGTTCATGTCGGTACGCGTGAAGCGCTCGATCGTGTGGAGCTTCTCGGAGTGCGGTATCCCTTCCAGATTCGAGATCCACATCCGTTCGTTGTAGCCGACGGTGTCCACCACCAGCGTGTCGCCCTCGAAGTGGCCGATGCTGTCGCCGTAATAGCTCGGCGCCAGGTTCTTGGGATGCTGGCGACCGTCCATGTAGATGGTGCGGAAGCTGTGCGAGCCGCCGGTCTGGAAGATGATGAACTGCTTCAACTCGGGAAAATTCACGAACTGCGTCCCGTAGGCGGTGGCCACCTGGCGGAACGCGCCGGACGGCTTGCACCGCGTGTACGGTTCGAGCTGGTTTTCCTGGCGATAGTCGTAAATCGCCCGCGCCCACGGCTGGAACGGAATCTCGCTCAGCATCGGTTTTGGCGGGTCGTTCGGACCAAGTGTCGAACCGTCCGGCCGTGCCAGCGTGCCGCCGGCCACGTTCCATAATCCGGTCTCGCCGATCGGCGCGCCCCAGTTCACGGTGCCATCGGGCCAGCGCGGTGTCGGCCGGGCGGGCGCAGCATTGCCTCGGCCGCCTCCGCGTCCCTGCGCAGCGGCTCCGCCACCCTGCCCCTGGGCGCCTCCCGGAGCGCCTGCTCCCCGACCTCTGTTGCCCTGACCGGCAGCGCGTCCCTGGCCGCCGCCTCCCTGACCCTGAGGTACGGCTTCCGCTCCCTGCGCGAACGCCCGATCCGCGAGCGCCGGCCACAGCATGAGCGCCGCCGAGAAAGCCACGATTGTGATTAGACGATTGCGCACGGTCCCTCCGAAGTTCTGACGTGTAGCGGGTTCCCCGATCTACTGACGGGCAATCTTGAAGTCACTTGTGGTCGTGTTGCCGCCCGTCGTCTGGGTCCACGTGCCGGTGATCGATCGATTCGGCAGCGCCGTGTTGTTGATGGTCCCGTCCGCCACGATCGACACCGGGTTGCCCCGGGCATCCCTGGCGTCGATCTCGAAGTGGACCTTGAAGATTGGCAGGACCGCCGGGACCTTCGGAGCCTGACCCGAATTCCCGCGAGCCACGCCGACGGCCGGCTTGCCAGGAGTGATATCCAGCCGCGCGACCTTCAACGGAACCGCGTTCGGCCCCGGCTGATAGATCCCGCTCATCGTCTTGCCATCGTGATTGATCACCAGGACGATGCGACTCTGGACCGTTTGCGTCGGTCCCCAGAAACCGACCCACGTGCCTTTGACCGGCTGTCCTTCCTGTGCGGCCACCGGTGTCGCGGCCAGTAACAGGGACAGCACGCCAATCAGACGAAACGCTTTCGCAGCCATCTATATCTCCGTCGCCATCGCGGACCTGACAAGGTCCGCGCCACAGCGTTAGGGTCGATTGTCCTCGCAGTAATAGGTCGGCAAGTCCTCGGGGACCCACTGCAGGTTCCAGGTGGCCTTCCATGACCGCGTATAGGCGCCGGGGTCGTCGATCGTGACCTCGTACTTCAGCGTGTTGTAATCGCTGCGCGTGAAATGCTCGACCAGCTGCAGCAGGTTGGTATGCGGCAGCCCGCCGTTGGAAAACCAGAAGTTGTCGATGAACGTCGTCGAATTGACGACGAAGGTATCGCCGTCCCACTTGCCTCTGGCATTGCCGTAATAGAGAGGGTTGTCGTCATTGCCGCCGATCTCACCCGTCGGCGGCCGGCCATCGGTGTAGATGAAGTGCCAGATGTGGTTGCCTCCGCCCTCGACCACGAAGATGCGGCCGAAGTTCTTCTCCTCGAGAAACTGCACGCCGTAGGGCTGCTGAAATTGACGGACTGCACCCGGCGGCATGCAGTACTTGAACATCGGGTCGTCTTTCAGGAAATTGCGCTGCCGGTCTTCGAACAGCGCTTTCGCCCAGGGCTGCATCGGCGCGACCTTGCCTGCATCGGCAATGTTCTTCAGCAGGCCATGCTCGTTCGTCTCGACCCTGACGCCCGCTTCCATCAGCGTCGTGGCGCTGGGACGTGCCCAGTACCCCTTCTCGCCGGGCTCGGGACCGAGGCGGGGTTTCCCGTCAGGCCAGCGGGGCGTCGCCCGGGCGGGGAGATTCGCCACCGGCCGCAGGAACGCCCTGGCCGCCTCCGACACGTTCAGCACCCGCTTGTTGCCCGCCTTCAGGACGACCGAATCTCCCCAGATCTGGGGGCTGCCATCCCGCGCCAGCATCCCCTGGACGGTCACCTCATCGCCCGGCTTGAGGGTATTCAGGTTCCAGCCGCTTCTCTCGAGGTCGATGGTGCTTTCCAGTTCGACGGCCCAGTTTCTGACCGTGTTGCCCTCGATCACGTCCATGAGGATGTGGACGTGGGGGTTGGCCCAATCGAGCCTGGTGACGACGCCGTTCAGCGTCCTCGTCTTCGCAGGATCGAATTTGCCAGAAATATTGTGGTGTGCCAGTACTGGGATGGCCGCCACGAGCAACCCCACCCCACACGCCAGCCACCGAAACATAGTGCGCGACATCCCGGATCTCCTCCGTCGTCAGGTCAGGAAAGTCCGAGAAGTATACGCGACGAACCCTGCCGTGGCCCCCGCCCGGCCGCTAAGTGGGACCTCTCGGTGAGTCTTTGGATGCCCTGCTGCTCGACACCAACGTCTGCGTCACTTGATTCGCGAGCAGTCCCGGACGATTGTCGAGCGATTCGAGAAGTACGCAGTCGGCGGCTGCCTGCGTTCGCCTCATTTCCAGACAAGACACCGCTCAGACGCTTACGTTCAGCGCTGGCCGTGGCTATCCTCTGCGCGCGAGGCCTTCAGGATGTTCGGCAGCCCGTAATTGCCTTCATGACACGCGTATTCGAGGATAGTGCCGTCGACGTCCCGTCGACGCGGAAGCGAGAGCGTCCACGGCTCCGTCCATGTCCCAGGATCCTCGACTGTCGCCTCGTACGAGAGCGCGTCTGGTCCCACCCGTGTGTAGCGCTCGACGAGCGTCGCTCGGCTACTGGTGGCGCCGACGTTGCCAATCAGATTGGTGCGACCGTCCAGATTCAGCGTCAGGACGACCAGCGTCTCTCCTTCCCAGCGACCACGCGAGTCTCCCAGGTAGGAGTTCAGAGCGGTCGCGACGGTTGGGCGACCATCAAGCGGAACGATCCGTGTGTCGTGAATGGCCTCCGTCACGATCGCCACGTAACCGGGGGCCTGCACGATCTCGACGGTGTTCACCGCTGTCGCTGCCGGAATCGTCGTGAACGCGATACAACGATCGAACAGGCTGAAATCCGCGATGCTGTTGAATGGTCCTGGCGAGAAGCTCGTTCTTGCCGGGCGAGGGGGCTTGGCACGGTCCACGCGCGGGGGCAGGCGGCCATCGACGGGGACGACGATCAGCGAGGCTTGCCGCGAGTGCGTCTGGGCCAATTCCGGCTCGGCACCGAAGTTCGTCGCTTCAATGTTGTCCGATGAAGCGCCAGCCACCAGCCGTGCCCGCCTCTTCTGGAATTCATCTTCCGTCAGTTCGTTTCTGGTGCCCAGTTGCGCATCGCGCTCGAGCGGCACGCCAATCAGGTCGATGCCGGACCACACACCTTGCAGATCCGGGTCTCCCCACGGTGTACGCGGGGATCGTGACGCCGTTGACGCGGAGGGGTGTTCCGCCAATCCGTTGATCGTCGCGACCGCCAGGATGACGACCAACCCGACACACAGACGGATCACCGGGAGGCGCGAGCCTCGAATTCGATTGACGTCAGCTTCCCCAATTCGAGCTTCTCTTCCCTGCCGTCCGCACCGATGACGTAGAACACCCGGTTTTCGGGAACGACCGACACGCGATGTGTCGAACCGTCCTTCAGCACCAGAAGTGCCGACGCGGGCTCGATATCGCGTACAGCGGCCACCTCGTCCAGCCTGGTGTGGGTGACGCCGGCGACGCCGATGCTGCGAGTGTTGATGATGGCGCGTGAGCAGATCGACGCGTTACAGCCGACACCATCGAGGCGGGCCAGTCGCGATGACCCGTCACGAAGTGTCAACCGAATAGTTCGACGCGTCGATTCCCCGCACGCGGCGTTTGGCACGGCGCTCACCAAGCTCAGTGGCCGGGCAAGCGCCATCGCGAACAGGACGCCTCCCGCCACGTACACCTGTCGCAATCGCATGTGCATGCTCCCGCCGGCTATTCAGCCAGCACTTTTTGAATGTCTCGCTGGAACTCGCTCCGACTGCAGTAGCCAACGTGTCTCACCGCGATGCGACCTTCTCGATCGAGAATCAGCGTCGTTGGAACCGAGGCGCCGAGGACGGACTGCGCGTCCGCTCGATTGCCGATCGCAATCTGGTAGTTGACCGGCCGCCGCTGCAGATAGGGCGTGACCCGCGCCCATCCGTCTGAATCCAGCGCGACGCCGAGCACGACGAAACCCTGGTCGCGATACGTGTCCTGAAATCCGGTAAACCACGACCGCTCGGTTTCGCACTGCCCGCAGGTAGTCGTCCACACGGTCAACAGGACGACCTTGCCTCGATAGGTCGACAACGCCACCGGCTGTCCGTTCGCGTCGATGACAGCGAATGCCGGTACGGCTGGCCGGACCGGCTTCCCGCTCATGTTCGAGACGGTCAGCAACCACTCCCCACAGCGTTGGACAACAGCGCGGAGCGTGGGCCCCGGGAGGACGAGCAACAGCAGGATGACAACGGTTGCCGTGAGGAACACCTGGATTCGGTGTCCCCGGCCCCGCTTGGTGAGTTGCTCGTCCAGCCGACGACGATTCCGCACGAGATTCGGCTCAAAGTCCGACGGTGGCGCCAGACGCGCAAGCCGCTCCGTGGTCCATCCGGCGACGGGATCGTCTTCAGGCGTGGCCATAGCGCTTGACGTACTCCTTCTGAAAGGCGGCGTAGGCTCTCGCCAGCAGCGTCCCGATGGATGCGGGATTGAGTCCGAGCGCCGCCGCGATGTCGCCGTAGCTCATATCGTCGCTGCGCAACACGAGAAGAGCGGCCTGTCGACGTGGTAGCGCGGAAAGGGTGAGACGTACCTGGTCGCGTGCCTGGGTGGCCTCGTAAATGTCCTGCGGTGTCTTCACCGGGGTGCGGCGCGCGGGAAGCAACGCAAAGATCCGCTCGTAACGCTGACGTCGTGTCTCACCTCGCAGCTCATTGAGTCCCATGTGCATCGCCGTTCGATAGAGCCAACCCACCGCATGCGGTCCCTGTGCACTCGGAGTCCTGACCCACTTCAGAAACACATCGACCGCAAGTTCCTCGGCACGAGATGGATCTCGGGTCACCCGCGCGATAACCCGTGTAATCCGAGTGAACTGGGTATCGAACAGGTAGTCCAGATCGACCGTGGCGGCGGTCGCGTCCTCTGCGGTCACGGCGACCGCGAGCTCTCGTGCCACACCCTTTAGAACACCGGCCGCCGGCGGTTTGTGACGTGGCGGGTCGTTTGTCACAACGCGCGCCGGGCGGTGTTCAGATCGGGTGTGAAGCTGTTATCCGTGGCCATTCCCGGTGTGATCGTTGAGGCAGACTACGTTGAAGCAGGCTGACTTCGACCGATTACCGCCGTGGGTACACGTCGAGCGTTTTGGCATCGAGGGGCGAGAGTAAAGCTGGTCAAAGCGAAAGCGCGATCGATATCCTGATACTCGATCGGATTGCGCCCGACGTCAGATTAGGTCCCCGTTCCTGGCCGGAACTCACGCCGCCTGAGAGCTCGCCGCTCTCATTCGACAGACGCAGTACTGGAACGCCTGCCGGCCGCCAGACGGTGTGATGTGTTGCTCACGCACACTGTCGAGCAGCTCAAAACGAGCCCCGAAGATGGCGTGTAGTCCGGCGGAGTCGTAGCGCGCGACAGGCAATCCACTGCATGTGGTCGGCCCGTCCTCCGCGAAGGTGGAGACGATGACATGGCCACCAGGCCGTAACGCGCGCTGCACCTGTGCGACGTATGCGCACCGATCGGCTCGCTCAATGAGGAAGTGAAAGACGGCGCGATCATGCCACACGTCGACTGAATGTGGCGGCAGTTCTGTTTTCAGGACGTCGGCTTCGATCAGCTTCACGCGTGAGCGCAGCTCCGGCGGAAGACGGTCGCCCACCGCCTTCAGCGCCGTCCCCGACAGATCGAGCACCGTTACGCGCGCGTAGCCGGCGGCGAGCAACCGATCCACAAGGAGAGAAGTTCCCGCACCTACATCAAGGATGCAAACGCTGCGATCGGGCGCAACCCGCTGAATCAGCGCCAGCGACGTGGTCGGGTCAGCCTGATACCAACTGACCTCGTCGCTGCGCTTTGTTTCGTAAACCTGCTCCCAATGAGCCTTCGAATCCATGGTGCTACCCTGCTGCATAGCGGACGCACGCGGAAGTCACGTCCCACGTTGTCGCCTGCGACGTCAGTAATGCGTCGAGGCGTGCGCGCAAGTGGGTCACCTCACGTGCGATTTGTACTCAGACGCGCACGAGGATCTGACCGCCGTCGATCCGTGTCGTGAACCTCGCCAACGGTTTCGGCGGAGGACCAGAGACGACGGTTCCAGTCTTGTCGTAGACACCGCCATGGCACGGGCACTTCATCGCCTTCGCGTCGGCATCCCACCGAACGGGACAACCGAGATGCGTACATGTCGTGTCCATCGCGGTGACCTCGTCCCCATTCTTGAGCAGATAGAGGACGCGCCGATCCATGATCTCTCGATATCCATCCTCGCGCGCGACGCGGTACAGCACCGGGATTGGTTCATTGTCGGGAAGGCTGTTCAGGTCGCCTGCGGGAATCCATGTCTCCTGTTCCCTTTCGCGCCCGAACACGGGAGATGCGACGGCTCCGCCGATGATGACGCCGATGAAGCCGGCGATCGCCGCGTGAATGGTCGTCAGCGTAGCGACAAAAAAGCGTCGACGGCCGCGATCGTCTGTGGATGATTGCATGGTTGCGTAGTCTACCAACGTGTTCGCCGCGCGCGAATCTGTGGCGCATATATGAAGCGGCGAGAGGGCGAGCCCCACGAGGCGAGCTATCCCGATGTTAAGGGCGTCACTGTTTCAGAGCCCGTCAGCCATCGCACAGCATTTCCTGGCATACAATCACGCGCCACCCGGGATGCTGGGAGGGAGGCCGCTATGTCCACGGTCGTGAACCTCAGGTCGAGAACCGCGGCAGTCGGAAAAAAGGGGCTGCTCTGGCTCGGCTTCGCGCTTCTTGTCTTCATCGGTTTACTCGGGCCTCGCGCCGTGCCACTGGCTCACGTGGCGCTCTGGTCCGTGACGGGAGGGCCGCCGCTCGACTTTGACGTCCCGCACGATGGTCACGTCGTCGCTCACATCGACGTGCTTGGCAGGATCGCTCCGGACATCTCGAGGATTCGAATTACGAACACGGCCGACAACGCCGTCGTGTGGGATGTGAAACCGCTGTCGAACAACAGCGAGTGCTGGAATGACTGCTGGAACCTGACGTTCCAGATTGGGTCCAACCAATCGTCGTTCACGGCGGGCCACCAGGCGTTTGCGCCCGAGATACCGCAGGCAGCCACTTTTTCCCTTGCGCCGGGCACTCTCTATCTCTTCGAGGTCTGGGACGGCAAAGGGCGCGTGAAATCAGAGCGCTTTCGGTTGTAGCGACGGCGTTTCGCGCACGTCTGAGGCCCGCCGCATAGCAGGCAATTTCACCACGGGAGGCCAGGCGCCACCGCTGCGCGGGGGCCTCGCGGTGAGGTGCTGATGACCGGGCATGAGAAACCGCTAACGCTTCTTTTGCATTCGTGACGAGAGAGGTGAAGCCGAATCGGCTGATCCCTGCCGCGCCTCAGTGCACGCCGCCGAGGCGCTCGAAGACGACGAACGCCGCGTAAACGCACGCGAGGCCGCCGACGACCTGGACGACGGCATTGGCAAACGCGGCGGGCGCATTTCCCGCCCGCATCAGCGTGATGGTGTCGAGACCAAACGTCGAAAACGTGGTGAAGCCGCCGAGGATGCCGACGAAGATGAACTCACGCCATCCCGCGCGCATCGGCAGGCGGCCGGCGGCAATCGTTCCCGCGAGCGCACCAATCACCGCGCAGCCGACCAGATTCACGATCAGCGTGGCCGCGGGAAACCGCATCATCGGCCAGTGCTGGTTGACGAGACGATTCACACCATGACGCGCAGCGGACCCAAGCGCGCCCCCGAGAGCCACGGCGATCCATGGAAGCATCGAAGAGTCTTCCTCTGACCGGAAGGTGAAGGACGGCGCGGCAGGCGACACCTGCGGCGCATTCCGCAGGAGTCATTGGCCGTCCGGTCGGCACGGCGGTTTGGGTGGACTCCACCACCACCGGCGGACATTCTACCCGGCTTGGCGGTTGGCGGTCGGCGGACGTGCGCGGCGCATCTGAAAAGCAAGATGCGCCCTACAGGTACACTGCTCCGATGCATCCGTGGCACGACAGCTATATCGACAACTCGATGGCAGCATCCGCCTTTCCGGTTGTCATCGAGATCCCCAAAGGCAGCAAGAACAAGTACGAACTGGATAAGGAAACCGGACTGCTTCGGCTCGATCGCGTCCTCTACAGCGCCGTCCACTATCCGGCCGACTATGGCTTCATCCCGCGCACGTTCTGCGATGACGGCGACCCGCTCGACGCACTGGTGCTCGGACAGGAGCCGGTGTATCCGCTGACGATCGTCGAAGCACGTGCGATCGGCGTGATGCGCATGCGTGACGAAAAGGGCATCGACGACAAGATCGTCGCGGTCAGCGTCCACGATCCGGCGTTCGCGCACTTCAAGGACAAAGCGGAGTTGCCTTCCCACTTGCTCCGCGAACTGCAGCGCTTCTTCGAGGACTACAAGGCGCTCGAGCACAAACAGGTGGTCGTCGAAGATCTCCTTGGGCCGGATGAGGCGATCACCATCATCCGTCAGGGCCTCGAGCTCTACCGCCGGTTGCGCCGTGGCGAGTTGATGCGCGCCTGACGAGGTGCCATGGGCACGGTCCATGCGACACGTGGGCCGGAGAGCTGTGGCATGAGAAATCGATTTCTCACGGCGCTATGCCTGACCGGCATGCTGATATCGCCGACGGTCGCCTTCGCACAGGAGCCGGCGCCGGGAGCGGACCAGACATCAACCGACCAGAAGTCGAAAGACACCGATCAGCAAACCGATCAGAACGATCAAAAGGGTCCGCCTGCTGCTGTCGGCGAAGAAGGTCAGAAGCCGACCGGCGAGGAATCGGCGAAACCGACGCGTGGCTTCTTCTCGGCGCTCGGGCACAATCTCGGCGACGACCTCAAGCATATGCCCCGCGCGAACAGCGCGTACTGGCTCGCCGGTGGTGGTGCGCTCGCGCTGGCCGTGCATCCCGAAGATCGAAAGATCAACGCCCATCTCGTAAATCAGACGACCGACAAGCTCTGGACACCGGGGCACATCATCGGATCGACGCCGGTGATCCTCGGTGCGGCGGGCACGGCCTATTTCGTCGGCCGGGCGGTCAAGTACCCGCGTCTCCAGCACCTGGGCATGGACGAAATCGAGGCGACGATCCTCGCCGAGACCTTCACGGAAGGATTGAAGCTCGCCGTCCGCCGCGATCGGCCGTTGCAGATCGACGGGAAGCAAAGCAGCACCTACTCGTTTCCCTCCGGCCATGCGATGCTGACATTTGCCACCGCGACGGTTCTGCAGCAGCATCTCGGCTACAAGGCCGGGATTCCGACGTATCTGGTGGCATCGTACGTCGCGATGTCGCGGCTTCACGACAATCGCCACTATGCGAGTGACGTCGCCTTCGGTGCCGCGATGGGCATCGTCATCGGCCGCTCGGTGACTTGGCACGGCCGCAACTTCTACGCCTCGCCGATGCTGCTGCCCGATGGCGTCGGCATCCAGCTCGCGCTCGCGCACTGATTGTAGGGCGCATCTTGCTTTTTAGATGCGCCGCGACGACCCGCGCGCGCACGGTGGTCGCGAACGTCTGCACGCTGAAGAAGAATGCACCCGGCCGAACACGCCGCCCATGCCGGGTTCGACCAGACCATGGATCGCCGGCGCACCGAGCGCCGCGAACAGCGCGCCGAACAGCAGGATTCCACGCGATGTAGGCGACAACCACCAGCGCAAAGACCCGCGCCCACGACATCGTCAACAGCTGGTGATAGGGCGCGCCCAGCCGTCGAGCGCGCTGAGCCGCGCCGGCCGACGTTGAAGGAGCCGTCGCGATTGAGGAGGCGCTGGCGACTGTCGCGGCCGACGCAGTGCCGAACCCGAGGTCGCGATCGCGCCCGTCCATTTCCTCGCGCGCGATGCGCTCGGCAAGCGGACTCGTCGGCGGATTCCGATCGCCTGTAGGGCCGGTCTTGCTTTATAGACCGGCCGGACGCGGCGCATCTAAAAGCAAGATGCGCCCTACAGGCGATGGGAATGCCCGCTAGCCATCAGCCACCAGTCGCCAACCGCCCTTTCGCCCTTCCGCCCGCCGCTTGTGTTACAACGCGGCTGACGCTTTGCAAGGTCGGCCGATGGACGCGATGACCAGCGACGCCATTGCCATCATCCTCGGGGGCGGGGCGGGCACCCGATTGTTTCCGCTCACGGCCCGGCGGTCCAAGCCAGCAGTTCCGATCGGCGGCAAATACCGGTTGATCGACGTGCCGGTCAGCGGCTGTCTCCACGCCGACATCCGCCGCATCTACGTGCTGACGCAGTTCAATTCGGCATCGCTGAACCGTCACATTTCGAACACCTACCGGCTCGATCGCTTCTCTGGCGGGTTCGTCGACATCCTCGCGGCCGAGCAGACGCCCGACAACCCGAACTGGTATCAGGGAACGGCCGACGCCGTGCGGCAAGCCGCGCGTCATTTCACGCAGCACCACGCGCAGTATTACCTCATCCTCGCCGGCGACCATCTGTACCGGATGGACTACTGCGAGCTGCTCGACGCACACAGGGCACAGCAGGCGGACATCACGATTGCCGCGCAACCGGTCGATCCGGAAACGGCGACGCAGATGGGGATCTTCCGCTTCGCGAAGGACGGACAGATCGAAGCCTTCGAGGAGAAACCGAAGCCGCCGCGGCTGCAGGAGATCGGCCGCAGCATTCCTCCGGGCGCGACGTTCGCGCGTCACACCGACGAGCAGCCGTTCATGGCGTCGATGGGCGTCTATGTCTTCTCGCGCCGCGCGCTGCTCGAGATGCTCGAGCACGATCCGGGTCACGATTTTGGCCGCGAGGTGATCCCGAACGCCCTGGGCCGCTACCGCGTGAAGCCGTTCCTGTATCGCGGGTACTGGGCCGACGTCGGCACGATCGAATCGTTCTACGAAGCCAACGTGATGCTTGGACGGGCGCATGCACCGTTCCGCTTCTGGGATCTCCACCGGCCGGTGTATTCGCATCTGCGCCACCTGCCGGCCTCACGCTGGAGCGATGCGCACGTCCGCGACTCGATCGTCGCCGACGGCTGCTACATCGACCGCTGCGAGATCGCGAATTCGGTGGTCGGGATCCGCTCGCTCATCTTCAACGGATCGAAGGTGACCAACTCGGTGCTGCTGGGTGCCGACTGGTACGAGGACTTCAACAACGCCGTCGACGGCCTGCCGCCGATGGGCATCGGCCGCGACTGCGTCCTCGATCGCGCCATCATCGACAAGAACGCGCGCATCGGCAACGGCGCACGCCTGACCAATGAGAAGGGCGTCGACACCGCCGATGGCGACGGCTACTACATCCGCGGCGGCATCATCATCGTCCCGAAAGACGGCGTGATTCCGCCGGGAACGGTTGTCTGACGGCTGGCGGGATTGCGGAGAACGACCGGCCGCGACGGCCGGTCTAAAAAGCAAGACCGGCCCTACAGGTACGTGTAGGGCGCATCTTGCTTTTTAGATGCGCCGCGACGGCCGGCCGCGATGGCTCAGAATTGCGGCTGGCCGCCGAGCGACTGCGTAATCCGCAGTTTCAGCTCGGCGAGCGTGTCGGGCGAGCCCTCGAACAGCCAGTCGGGATATCGGCTGTCGCGAATCATCGACTTGTAGATCGGGTCGCTCTGATACAGGTTCAGCCCGAGGCCGGCGAGATACTGCAGCCGCAGGTTGCGATCCGTGTTGATCGACGCGTCGCTCAGCCAGGCCTTCATGTCGTGCGTGCTGCCCGCATACGTGCCGAACAGGTCGATCGCGCTGTTGATCCCGATCTCGCGGAGTGAATTGGTAATCGCCGCGTTCGCCGGATCGTCGAGGCGCTTCTGCACCGCGTCCACGTTGATCTTGCCGCCGCCAAGCTGACCGAACAGCACCAGGTCGTAGCCCTGGCCATTCGAGGTATTGGCGAAGACGGCGCCCTCGGGGAACGCTTCGAGGAACGTCGCGACTTCGCTCTTCACGGCCGCTTCGTTGCTCTCGTACAACTGCACGAACAGCGTGACCACGCCGCCGGGGTTCAGGTGATTCTTGACCACCTTGAAGAACTCACGCGTATAGAGCGTCGCCGCGCCCTTCACCCACGGGTCGAGCGGATCCGACGTCACCGCGTCGAACTTCTCGTCGGTCGTCAGCAGGTAATGCCGTGCATCGTCCAGGTGCACGTGCACTTTCGGATTGTCCACGACCTGGAAGTTGTGGGCGCCGAAATACTTGGAGACCACACGCGGGACGAGCGGTTCGATCTCCGCGATCGTCTGATTCTTGACGAGCGGATCCACCGACACCGCACCGGCCGTCACCCCGGCGCCACAACCAATGACGACGACGCGCGCCGGATTCTTCGGGACCAGCGTGGTGATATGACCGAGCATGCGCTGCAGGCGCATGTCCTGCGGCTCGCTCGAGGCCTGAACCTTGCCGGCGTTGTGGTAGTTCAGCACGCCGGTGGGCGTGCGTGACACCGCAACCGACGCGGTGACACCTTCTCCGTAGTAGATGATCTCGTTCTGCCCCACCCATGTGGCAGCGTAGCGACCATAGGCCACCAGGATGCCCGGCAGCGGCGGGATCACCCGCGCCAGCAGTCCGGCCCCGACCGCAACCGCCAGGACCGTTACGGCCATCGCGAACGTCGTCACCGGTCCGGACATCAGCATCATCACGCCCGACACGGCGGCGACGCCGACCAGCGATTGCGCGGCGACCTGACTGCCGACCCACGGAATCAGCAGGAGCCCGACCACCAGCGAGCCGATGATCGCGCCCACGGTGTTCGCGGCATACACACCGCCCACGAGGCGCGCGGGGTCCTGACCGGGCGACGCCGCGGCGGCGAGTGCCAGCGGGAAGCTCGCGCCCCACAGAATCGCACCGGGCAGCATTACCCAGAAGCCGCGCACCAGATCGAGCTGAAAGTTGAAGATCAGGCTGGTGGAGATGGACGGGTTGATCGGCCAGAACGGCAGCGACGCGTTGGTCATGTATGCCGCCCAGGCCAATGCGACACACAATCCAAGCTGGCACCAGCCGAGCGCCGTCCGTGCGCTCGACGCGCTGCGTGCGAGCGCCGACCCGAGCGTGCTGCCGATCCCGAGGCCGACGAGGAAGACGGCCAGGATGAGGGAGAAGGTATACGTCGTCGCGCCGAATTGCAGCGACAGCACGCGCGTCCAGAGCACCTCGGCGCCAAGCGCCGTCAATCCCGAGAGCCCGATCACCAGATAGACGACGCGATTGCCGCCGAACAGGGTCTGGTCGCGCCGTGCACCGGCGACCGAGTCGTACGGTGCAATCGACGCAATGCCGAGCGCGAGCACGGCCACGAGCACATTGATCCCGACCGCTGCGAAGGTGGCCGTCTGCATGTCGAACACACGCAGGAGATAGAAGCCCGCCAGCAGCGATCCCGCGACGGCACCCACCAGGTTGCCGCCGTAGAAAAAGCCCAGCCACGACACACCGCGGGGCGTCGTTTCCACCCAGCGCGCAATCGCCGGAAGCGTCGCACCCATCAGCAGCGTCGGCGGCAGCAGGCAGATGCCGGCGACCACCGCGCGCAGCAGCAGGTTGATCTGACCCGATCCGGCGATTCGCGTGTAGACGTTGCCGACCGCGGGAACCAGGTACAAGACGATGATGCCGAAGAGACCAATGCCGAGCTCGAGGAAGGCATACGCACGGAGCGGGTGCTGCCGGGCGTCGATGTATTTCGGCAGCAGCAGGCTGCCGAGACACATGCCGCCCATGAAGATGCCGAGCAGGATGGCGACGGAGACCGCCGACGAGCCGATGGAGAGCTGCAGGAGCTGCAGCCAGACGACTTCATAAATAAGGGCCGCGCAGCCAGACCCGACAAACAGCAGCAGAAGCGCCGGAAGCCAGCGCTGGGCGGCCTCGAGGCCGGCTGCGGGCCTCAAGGTCTCTTCGGAGTTGATCATGTGGATGGCGATACTACCAGAGCTTGGCGGCCGTTTACCGCGCGTGGATAATGTGTCGCGATGCCTGAACGGGAACGGCCATTGGTTCTCGTCGTCGAGGATCAACTCGAATTGCGCCGGCTCTACGCCGAGCAACTCGTGCTTTCCGGCTTCGATGTGATCGAGGCGGGAAACGGCGAGGACGCGATCGCGCACACGTCGGCGCAGGCGCCGGACGTGGTGTTGATGGATCTCAGCCTGCCGATCCTCGACGGGTGGGAAGCGACGCGCCGGCTCAAAGCCGACAGCCGGACTGCCCACATTCCGGTGGTCGCCCTCACGGCACACGACGGCTCAGGCGAACTGCAGCGCGCGACCCGCGCCGGCTGCGACTGGTTCGTCCCGAAGCCCTGCCCGCCGGATGCGTTGATCGTCGAAGTGCGCCGCGTGCTCGCGGGACGTTAACGAAAGTCATAGCGCCGTACCATCTTCCTCACCACGTTCAGAACGCCTTTTCGAGTCACACGGCGAGCGACGGCGCAGGACCGCGTGGCGACCGCCTATGGCGATCACTTGACGCGTTTCGGGTATTGCCGCCGCCGTTCTCGCTGGTCGGCCCAGACGATTCGATACAGCACGATGGCGACCACGACGACAACGGTGAGCAGCAATCCTCGTGTCACTGGCAGAGGATCGCACGCGGCGCGCGGAACTTCACACTGAGACAGTGCTCAGCGCCTTTGCGACGCGCACGCGCAGCGCTGCAGGATGGACGCGGGCGCGGACCACGGCGCCGCCCACGTGGGTTTCGCCGTCGCAGTGATAGATCATCGGCCGGCCGGATGTGATCTCGATACGTTCGCCGCGCACGATCGTCACACCGCTGACGCGATCGACCTTGCCGAGGAACACCTGCGGGACCTGCACGAGGGCGCGCCACGCCGGCCGGTGCTCGACGATCACCACGTCCAACTGACCGTCATCGAGCCGGGCGTGCGGCGCGATCAGGGCGCCGTTGCCGTACTGCCTGCCGTTGGCGATCGCAATCAGCATCGCGTGCGAACGCACGGTGCCCGCGTCGACGCGGATGGTGTGCGCGTCGGGCCGGTACCGGAACAGCTCGCGCGCGCCGATCTCGAGGTAGCGGCGGAAACCACGGCGCTCCAGGCCGTGCGCCGCGAACTCGTGGGCGATGCGCGCGTCCACGCCGATGCCGGCGATATTGAAAAAAAGATGACCATCGAGCTCGCCGCAGTCGATGACGCGATCGTCGCCGCCGAGCGCCACGGCGAATGCCTCCGGCGCGGTGAGCGGAATCCGCAGCTCGCGCGCGAGGCCGTTGCCGGATCCGCTGGGGATGATGCCCAGCGTCGCGTGGCGGAAGGCCAATACCGATCCGATCTCGTTGATGGTGCCGTCACCTCCCCACGCGAGCACGGCGGTGGCGCCGGCATCGAGCGCGGATTGCGCCAGTTCACGGATGTGACCGGGACGCTCGGAGACGGAGATCAGCGGATCGAGCCCGTGGCGCTGCGCCAGCGCGCCCGCCATGCTGACCCGATCGCGCAGCACGCCGCGCCGGCCGCCGGTGCCGGAGATCGGATTGATGATGATGGCGACGCGAGACGAAGAAGGCGGGGGCAAGGCGTGACCGTCGTGGCGTCGTTTGTGAGGCGTTCAGCGACGGCCCTGCGCAGCTCGCGTCACTTCGCCATATGGCGCAGCATCTTCGGCGTCGCCAGCCAGATCAGCGATCCGGCACGGCGCCCGGTCAGCGCCTGCACGTCGATCCGGGCGATGCCGCCCTTGCGGAACGGAATCGCGCGCGGTGCCCCGAGGAGATGCGCGGCGAGCTCGCCGAGATCCGGCTCGTGCCCGACCAGGGCGATGCGCCGGCGCTTGGCCGTCTTCGCCAGTTGCGTCATCACCGCCGCCGGCGCATGACCCGGCGCCAGCGCGTCGAGGATCTTGACCGACGGTTTGCCGGCGACGCCGGCGGCGAGCAGATCAGCGGTCTGCTTCGTCCTGACCAGCGGGCTGCTGAAGATCTCGTCAATCGCGACGTCGAGCACGTCGAGCGCGGCAACGGCTTCGCGAAAGCGCGCGATGCCACGCGTGGTGAGCGGGCGCTTGGTGTCGTCGGGCCACTCGTCGCCCCGTTCCGCGGCAATGGCATGGCGGACCAGATACAGCTCGCACGGGCCGCTCACGACGCGGCCTCGTAGCGTTCGCCGGCCGTTTCCACGCGCCGGCAGATATCCAGCAACGTGCGGCGCATCGTGATGTATTGCCCGTGCAGCTTGCGGCACTCGGTCTCCAGGTACCGCACCAGTTGATCGAGATCCGACGACAGGCGGAGGTCCCGTACGGCGGCCGCCTGCAGCGCCCGCGTCCGCGTAATCAGCACTTCGAAATCGTGCAGCCGGCCGAGCAGATCCTGGGTCCGCTTGAGCGTCTGGATGCGCCGCTCGGCCCGCGAGCCACTCAGGTCGCGCACGATCTCGAGCACGTAGCGCAACTTCTTCACGGCGATGCGGACGTCGTGCAGCCGCTCCGGGAGGTAGATGCTGCCGGCGACGTCAACCGCCGCTTCGAGTCGCGCCGCGCGTCGGGCGGCGCGCCGGCGCACCGATGCGAGTTGATCGTGGCGATCGGCGACGTGGTGTTTGCGGGAGGACCGCCGCTCGAGCGTGCCGAGCGTCTTGCGCTGCAGCCGATCGAGATCGCACTCCTCCACTGATCGCACCATCTCGCGATGCAGCGCCCGCCGCTCATCGGCAATCGCCGTGCGCAGGTAGCTCACCGCCGCGTTCGAGACCTGACCGGCCGCTTTCAATTCATCGAGCAGGCCATGGGCAACGTCGAGCTCGCGGACCGGCCCGATCACGCGCGTGAGCTCGCGCGCGGCCGACGCGAGACGCCGCCCGGCTTTGCCGGCGCCCAGCAGTGGAACGGCGGCACGCAACCGTCGCGTGGCGACCCGCGCGTGATGGGTCGCGCGGACGTCGCCGGTCCGCGTCCCCGGCAGCATGCGCTTCAGCGCGGCGATGCGCTGACGCAGGAGAAACTCAGGAGCGGGAGAACGCCGCGTGGCCACTGCGCCTACTATAGCCTGAGGAAATTCTCGAATTGACGTGACATCGCCGTTACCTCAGCTTCTCAGCAATCCGGAAATCGCAGGTTCGTAAATTGGTCGATTCGTAGATTCGTCAATCGTCAATTCCCTCTTCGCTCATGCGCATCGCGGCCATCGACATCGGCACCAACTCGATTCACATGATCGTCGTGCAGGTCCGTCCCGACCTGTCGTTCGAAGTGATCGATCGCGAGAAGGCGATGGTGCGGCTCGGCGCCGGCGGCCTCGGCGGCCGCGCGCTGACGCCAGAGGTGATGGACCTCGCCCTGCAGACGCTGACGCGTTTCAAGCGGCTGGCCGACGCCAACGGCGTCGAAGAAATTCTGGCGGCCGCAACGAGCGCGACCCGTGAGGCGCGCAACGGCGGCGACTTCCTCTCCCGAATCGAACGCGATACCGGCATCCGTCCCCGCGTGATCGGCGGTGCCGAGGAGGCGCGGCTCATTCATCTGGCGGCGGTCTACGGCGTCGACGTCGGCGCCGGGCGCGCCGTCGTCGTTGACGTCGGCGGCGGCAGCGTCGAGATCACCTACGGTGGGGCGGCCGGCAGCACGCTCGCGCGCAGCTTCAAGATCGGCGTGATCCGGCTCAGCGAGCGTTTCGTGAAATCCGATCCGATCAGCGATCGCGACGAACGGAAACTGACGAAGCACGTGCTCGAGACGATCGATCGGCATTGCGAGCAGATCGTCGCCGAAGGGTTCGATCGCGTCATCGGCACGTCGGGCACCATCCTGAGCCTGGGCGCCGTCGCGATTGCCGCCGCGCGCGGGGCCGCACCGCAGGAACTGCGCAACCTGCGCGTGCCCGCGAAGCTGATTCGCCGCGTACGCAAGGACCTGGTCGCCAGCAATGCCGAGGAGCGGCTCGCCTACCCCGGCCTCGATCCGCGCCGGGCCGACATCGTCGTCGCCGGCGCGATCCTCGTGGACACCATCCTGCGCCGCCTCGGCGCCGACGACCTCACGTTGTGCGACCTGGCACTGCGCGAAGGCCTCGTCCTCGACTACATCCGCCGCAACCGCCGGCACATCGCGCATGCCGATGCCATCGCGGATGTCCGCCGCCGCAGCGTGCTGGAACTGGCGGAGCGCTGTCATTACTACCCGGAGCACTCGCGACAGGTGGTGCGCCTCGCGCTCGCCATCTTCGACCAGACCCGCGACATCCACGGGCTGACCGACCGCGAACGCGAGTGGCTCGAGTTTGCCGCACTCCTTCACGACATCGGCGCGCACATCTCGTTCGCGCGGCACCATCGCCACTCCTATTACCTGATCAAGAACGGCGACCTGCGCGGATTCGATCCGGACGAGATCCAGATCATCGCCCTGATCGCGCGGTATCACCGGCGCGGCGTGCCCCGGAAGTCGCACCCCGAATTCGCCGGACTGCGAGCGTCCGAACGACGCGCCGTGCGCGCGCTGGCGTCGATCCTGCGCGTGGCCGAGAGCCTGGACCGCAGCCACGGCCAGGTGATCTCAGG
The DNA here is from genome assembly GCA_035496255.1 of Vicinamibacterales bacterium. Classification (GTDB taxonomy): domain Bacteria; phylum Acidobacteriota; class Vicinamibacteria; order Vicinamibacterales; family UBA2999; genus Gp6-AA40. The sequence continues at coordinate 3,881 of DATJEU010000100.1, read as the reverse complement.
GCTCGAACTGCAACAACGCGATCACGACCTGCTGATTCAGTTGCGCACGCAGAGTGACGCCGAGCTGGAAGTGTGGGCGACGAACCGTCATCTCGAGCCGTTCGAACAACTGGTCGGCAAACCCGTGACCCTCGCGCTCGCGACGTGAGCGCTCGCGTCGAAACAGCGATCAGAAGCGGAGTCAGTAAAGACGATCTCGCGCGAAAACGCCAAAACGCAAAATGAACTCGCCGGATTTCACGCCACGCCAAGACGCCTGGATGGCCGTCGCGTGGTGCTGGTAGCGGCCCGCGGAGCGGGCCTGCCGCCTGCCGCCGCCTGCCAGCAGCGCCGAGCGTATGTGCGCCAACATCTCGGTTTTCGCGTTTTCGCGTGAGTTCTGTCCGCGGGCTCCAGTCCGTTACCGGCGATCCTTGCTTGGCGTCCTGGCGTCCTGGCGCGGGACCTATCAGGGAGAAACCTCGACGATTTGGTTGACGAACCCCGAGTGCAACAGCGTGAGGAACTGCGCGTCGCGTGATTCCTGATTCCTGATTCCTGAATCCTGAATAGAATAGATCGGATGGGCGAGGCTCCGCTGTGCGTCCAGTGCCGCCAGCATCCGGTTGACCCCCGCTGGAGGCCGTTCTGCAGCGAGCGGTGCCGGAACGACGACCTGGCGAAATGGGCGGATGGCCGCTATCGGATCGCCAGCGAACCGGTACCGTCGGAGACAGACGAGAGCGACGCCGAATAGCCGAACAGAGGCTGGTGGGCAGTGGCTGGTGGCTGGCAGGACAGGCCATCCGATCACTCACGACCAGTCACAACCCACTACCCAGCAGCTCCGCGTTTTATGGCCGATACGCTCACGATTACCGACAACCGCACGGGCAAGCAGTACGACATTCCAATCAAGGACGGAGCGATCCGCGCCACCGACCTGAAGCAGATCAAGAACGGCACCGAGGATACCGGGCTCATCACGTATGACCCGGCGTTCATGAGCACTGCCTCCTGTCGCAGCCGCATCACCTTCATCGACGGCGACAAGGGCATCCTCGAATATCGCGGCTATCCGATCGAACAGCTCGCCGAGCATTCCACCTATCTCGAGACGGCGTACCTGATTCTGTTCGGCGAACTGCCGACCGATGCGCAGCTGAAGGAGTGGACGAAGCAGATCATGCTTCACACGATGCTGCACGAGAACATCAAGAAGCTGATGGAAGGCTTTCAGTACGACGCCCATCCGATGGGCGTGTTCCTGAGCACCGTCGGCGCGTTCTCGACCTTCTATCCGGACGCGAAGCAGATTTTCGACGAGCAGTCGCGCAAGAAGCAGATTCACCGGCTGATCGCGAAGGTGCCGACGATCGCCGCGTATGCGTTCCGCCACAGCATCGGCCGTCCCTACGTCTACCCGGACAACGACCTGAGCTTCGCCGGCAACTTCCTGAACATGCTGTTCAAGATGACCGAGTTGAAGTACCAGGTGAACCCGGTCCTCGAACGCGCGCTGGAAATCCTCTTCATCCTGCACGCCGATCACGAGCAGAACTGCTCCACCAGCGCCATGCGCGGCATCGGCAGCTCGCATGTCGATCCGTACTCGGCGATGGCCGGAGCGGCCGCCGCGCTCTACGGTCCCCTCCACGGCGGCGCCAACGAGGCGGTGCTGCGGATGCTCAACGAGATCGGCAGCGTCCAGAACATTCCCGGCTTCATCAAGCGGGTCAAGGCGGGCGAAGGCCGGCTGATGGGATTCGGCCACCGCGTCTACAAGTCGTACGATCCCCGCGCCAAGATCATCAAGCGGACGGCCGACCAGGTGTTCGCGGTCACCGGCCGGAATCCGCTGCTCGACATCGCACTCGAGCTCGAACGTATCGCGCTCGAGGACGAATACTTCGTCAGCCGCAAGCTCTATCCGAACGTCGACTTCTACTCCGGCCTGATCTACCAGGCGATGGGCTTCCCGGTGACGATGTTCCCGGTGCTGTTTGCCATTCCCCGCACGTCGGGCTGGATTGCGCAGTGGGAAGAGATGCTGCTGGACCCCGAGCAGAAGATCGCGCGCCCGCGGCAGCTCTACATCGGCGCGAAGCGGCGCGAGTATGTCGCGCTCGAGAAGAGGTCGTAGCAGCGAGCTGATGGCAGCATTCAGTCACAGGTACAGGCGGACCATAAAGGTCCGCCCCGCTGGTGCATCCGGTTGGACCTCACCTGCGGGTCGGACCTTACCTGCGGGTGGGACCTTTAAGGTCCGACCGTGACAAGACCGACCCGAACCTCGTTGCTGGCGGCCATGCTGGCCATCGCAATTTGCCCAGTGATGGCCCAGACCCCTGCTTCCACTTTCAACAGCGCGCGGGCGTGGGCGGACCTCAAGGCGCAGGTCGCCTGCGGACCGCGACCCGCCGGCTCCCCCGCGCTCAACCGCTGTCGCCAATACATCGTCTCCGAGCTGCGGAAGATCGGTATCGAACCGCGGCAGCAGATGTTCGTGCCGAAGACGCCGATCGGCGAGATCGGGATGATCAACGTGATCGGGACGATCCCGGGCGCGCGGCCCGAACGCATCGTGCTGGCCAGCCACTACGACACGAAGCGGTCGCCGAATTTCCGCTTCGTCGGCGCCAGCGACGGCGCGTCCTCGACGGCGGCGCTGCTCGAACTGGCGCGTGCGCTCAAGGGACGCCGCAACGCCTACACGATCGAGCTGCTGTTCCTGGACGGTGAAGAAGCCGTGAACTGGGACTGGCAGGATCCGGACAACACGTACGGGAGCCGCTATTACGTGCAGGCGGCGCAGCAGGCGAACCGGCTTCGCAGCATCAAGGCGCTGCTGCTCCTCGACATGGTGGGCGCGAAGGACCTGGTGGTTGAACGCGACGCCAACTCGACGCCCTGGCTGAGCGACATCATCTGGGACACGGCCGGCAAGCTCGGATACCGCAGCACGTTCAGCAACACGTTGACGGCGATGGAGGACGACCACCTGCCGTTCGTCCGCGCGGGCGTCCCGTCGGTCGACATCATCGACCTGAATCACTACGGACGGTTCTGGCACACGGCGCAGGACGACCTCGATCACGTCTCGGAGCGCAGTCTGAAGATCGTCGGAGACGTGGTCCTCGCGGCGCTGCCCGAGATCGAGCAGCGCCTCGCCACGCAGCGATAGACGACGGCGCTGCCGGCGCATCTAAAAAGCAAGATGCGCCCTACAGGGACATGTAGGGCCGGTCTTGCTTTGTAGACCGGCCAGCTATCGATCGATCTCCCAATGAAATTTGTGCAGGACGCGGTGAAACACGGGCGCCAGCAAGAGGCCTGCGAGCACCAGGAAGACCAGCCCTGAATAGAGCGCGAACAGCGACGCTAACAGCTTGGCGCCATCGTTCGGCAGATCTCCGACTGGCCCCATGCCGCCGAGCAGCATGCAGGCATTCAGAAACGAATCGATCCAGGTAAAGCCGGCGAGCTCGTGATAACCGAACGTCCCGATGAACGCCGACACGGCGACGATCGCGGCACCGTAGGCGCCATGCCGTACCATCCGATGCGCGAAGTGCTTCGCCGAAAGCGGCCGCTGCCGCTGGTGCTCGTACACGCTCACATTCTGCGCCTCTCACCCGGCTGGCGTCTCAACATCGTCCCAGACGCGCGTGCATCGGCGCCTCGGCAACCGTCCAGTGCAGCGGGCCGTAGAAGTGCTCCGGCCGGACATCCGGGTACTCGTAGCTCCGGCGATCGCGCGTGCTGTGAATGTCCATCGCGCCGAGCACCTGGTGCGCCAGTTCATGGGCAGCGGTTCGCCCGATGCCGCGGCCGATGGCCTGGATGATCGCGTCACGATCGGCGCCGGCGGGTGCAAATGCCACGGCGTTCGACGCAAGAGC
>DATJEU010000099.1:0-78374 GCA_035496255.1 Vicinamibacterales bacterium | reverse complement strand
GCGCGACGTCGATCCGGTCGGCGCCTGCGTCGGCATGAAGGGCACGCGCGTGCAGGCGATCATCCGCGAGCTCCGCGGCGAAAAGATCGACATCGTCGAATGGTCCGACGACTCGGTGCTGTTCGTCACCAACGCGCTCAGCCCCGCCAAGGTCCAGCGCGTCACCATCGTGGACGATGGCGAGCGGGTGATGGAAGTGGTGGTCGAGGACAAGCAACTGTCGCTGGCGATCGGCAAGAAGGGCCAGAACGTCCGTCTGGCCGCGAAGCTGACCGGCTGGCGCATCGACATCAAGAGCGAGGAAGAAAAACGGCGCGAGGTCGAAGCGCAGTTCGGCGCGCTCGAACTGGGCGAGAGTGATGGTCGTCCGTCGGAGACGGAGCAGCCGGCCGAGGGTGAGTCACCCATCGAGGCCGCTGTGGAGTCCGGCGAGATCGATGAGAGCTCCGAGGCAGCGGCGGCGGCCACCGTAGATGCATCGGCGGAAGACGTGAAAGCGGACCAGGAGTAATCGAATTTGGCAACGGTTCGGATCTACAAGGTCGCGGAGCTGCTCGATACGACAAGCCAGGAAGTCCTCGCGCTGTTGAAGCGCGATCACGGCATCGAGTTGAAGAGCGCCTCGAGTACGCTCGAGGAAGTCGTGGCGCGGTCGTTCGTCGAGCGGCTTGCGCGCCAGCGCAACATCGCGCTGCCGGGCGGCGACATGTTCGCCGAACACCACGCGCCGGCGAAAACGTCCGGCGGCAAGAAGGCGCCGGCTGCGAAGAAGCCGGAACCGGCCAAGCCCGCGGCGCCAACGCTTGGTCCGCCGCGCCTCGTCAAGACCATCAAGCCGGTCGTGCACCACGACGAGACGGCAGATGTCACCACTGCGCCGGCGCCAGCCACCGAACCGGTCGAACCGTCGCAGCCGCCGCCAGTCGAAGAGGCGCCCGTACCTGCACCGGTCGAACCGCCGGCACCCGAGCCGGTTGTCGAACCTGTCATCGAGGCACCAGCGGCCGCCGCCCCAGCGATGGCGGCGCCCGTCGAAGAAGAACCGATCGCACCTTCGGCGGCGTCGCCGGCGGAGCCGGAACCAGAATCGCCAGCCGCGCCGGTCGCCGCGGCCGCCGCACCGCAGCCGGGACGGTTCGTCCCGCCGACGCTGCGACTCCGGGTTGAAGATCCGAATGCCCCGCCCCCACCCGCGCGTCCACTGACGCCGGCGAAACGGCCGGCCGTGTCGCAGCCGAGGATGGTGCAGCCGCCGGCAGCGCCAAAACCGGGAGCGCCCGGAGTTGCGGCTCGTCCGAGTGCCCCAGGCGCGCGTCCAGGGGGGCCTCGCGCGAGTTATCCACCACCACCGCGCCCGACGACACCCGGCATGCTCGGTGGACCCCGACCACTGCCCTCGCAGCCGGTCCGCCCGAACCAGCCCGGGCAGCCGCGTCCGGGCATGCCCGGTCAGCGGCCGCCGTTCGGGCAACGGCCACCGATGGGCCAGCATCGGCCGGGCCAGCGTCCCACCCAGACGCGGCGCGAGCGGCCGTCCGCTCCGAGCACACCGGCAGCACCGGCAGCGCCGCCCCCGATCAGCCGCACGATCACGCTCGCCGAAGGGATGACGGTGAAGGACCTTGCCGACAAGCTCGACGTGCGTGTAAAGGACGTGCTCGCCAAGCTGTTGATGAAGCGCATGATGATGACCATCAACAGCACGCTCGACGTCGACACGGCGAAAGACATTGCGCGCGAGTTCGGCGCCGACATCGCGATCCGCAGCTTCGAGGAGGAAATCGTCTCCACCGAGGGCGAAGAGACGCGCGCCGAAGATCTCGTGACCCGCGCACCAGTCGTCACGGTGATGGGTCACGTCGACCACGGCAAGACCTCACTGCTCGACGCCATCCGCGAAACCAGGGTGGCCGAGCGCGAAGCCGGTGGCATCACGCAGCACATCGGCGCCTACCACGTCGACGTCGGTGACGGCCGCAGCGTCGTGTTCCTCGACACCCCCGGTCACGAAGCGTTCACGCTGATGCGCGCGCGCGGCGCCAAGGTCACTGACGTCGTCGTCCTGGTCGTGGCGGCTGACGATGGCGTGATGCCGCAGACGCGGGAGGCCATCGATCACGCACGTGCGGCGAACGTGCCGATCGTCGTTGCGATCAACAAAATCGACAAGGCCGGGGCGAACGCCGACAACGTCAAGCGCGAGCTCGCCGAACTGAACCTGGTGCCGGAAGACTGGGGCGGCCAGACGGTGATGGTGCCGGTCTCGGCGAAGAAGCGGCAGAACCTGGATCAGTTGCTCGAGATGATCCTGCTCTCCACCGACATCCTCGAGTTGAAGGCGAATCCGAAGCGCAGCGCCTCGGGCGCGGTGCTCGAAGCCAAGCTCGATCGCGGCCGCGGTCCGGTGGCGACGGTGCTGGTGCAGGACGGCACGCTGAACGTCGGCGACAACTTCATCGCCGGTCCGGTGGTCGGCAAGGTGCGCGCGCTGATCGACGATCGCGGGCGTTCGGTGAAGGCCGCACCGCCGGCCACACCGGTCGAAGTGCTCGGTCTCACCAGCCTGCCGAGTCCCGGCGATCAGTTCCAGACGGTTGCGGACGCCGCCAAGGCACGACAGATCGCCACATTCCGGCAGACACAGGCGAAGGAACGCGCGCTCGGCGCGCGCGGTGGCCGCCTCACGCTCGAATCGCTGCAGCAGCAGATCGCCGAAGGCGGCGTGAAGGAACTGCCGATCATCGTCAAGGCCGACGTGCAGGGCTCGTCCGAAGTACTGGCCGACACGCTGCAGAAGCTCTCTGACGACAAAGTCAAGATCCGCATCATCCGTTCGGGCGTCGGCGCCATCAACGAGTCCGACGTGCTGCTCGGGTCGGCGTCGAACGCGATCATCATCGGCTTCAACGTGCGTCCGGATCGCAACGCGGCGGACGTGGCCGAACGCGAACAGGTCGACATCCGGCAGCACTCGATCATCTACAACGTCACCGACGAGATCCAGAAGGCGATGGAAGGCCTGCTGGAGCCGACGTTCAAGGAGGTGCGGCTGGGCGCGGCCGAAGTGCGCGAGGTGTTCCGCGTACCGAAGATCGGCGCCATTGCCGGCTGCATGGTCACGACCGGCCTGATCAAGCGGTCGGGCGACACGCAGGTGCGCGTGCTGCGCGACAACGTCCTGATCCACGAAGGCAAGATCGGCTCGCTGAAGCGCTTCAAGGACGATGTCTCGGAGGTCAAGTCGGGCTTCGAGTGCGGCATCGCGCTGGCCGGGTTCAACGACATCAAGGTCGGCGACGTCATCGAAGCGTTCACGATGGAAAAAGTGGCGGCGGTGACGGCGTAGGGCTGCCAGTGCAGAATTCAGGAGGCAGAATCCAGACAGGGCACGTGTCGCGAAACGCCGGGTGCGGGCCGTCAGACATTCACCCCGACGCGTCGGCACTCGCGGTCTGCATTCGGCATTCTGCATTCTGAATTTCGCATGCCACAAGGCCACAGGCCGGACCGGGTTGGCGAGCAGATCCGCGACGAGATCAGCTCGCTGCTGGCGCGCGGCGCCGTGCACGATCCGGGCATCGGCTTCATTACGCTGACGCGCGTCAAGGTGTCACCGGACCTGCAGGTGGCGCGCGTGTTCTATACGTCGCTTGGCGACGAGAAAGCTCGAAAGGAAACGGCGAAAGCGCTGCAGCGGGCGATGCCGTTCCTGCGCCGTCGGATCGGCGGCGCCCTGAACCTGCGGCGCGTGCCGGAGCTCGAATTCCGCTTCGACGAATCGATCCAGCACCAGGACCGCATCGAACAGATCCTGCGGGAACTGCACGACGAAGAGGCCCAGCGGGCGGCCGACCATTCTGACCTCGATGACCCAGAGCACAAATGACGGTGCGGGCGGGCCGGCAGCCATCTCCACGGCCGCCGACATCGCCGCCGAGATCCAGCGGCGCCAGCGGTTCGTCGTCACGTCCCACGCGCGTCCCGACGGTGATGCCATCGGGTCGGCACTGGCGATGGCGTACGCCCTCACCCACCTCGGCAAGGACGTGCGCGTCGTGTTCAGGGATCCGCCGCCGCCGCCGCTGATGGTTTTTCCAGGCGTCCGCGGGATTCAGGTGACGGACGGCGTGGACGATCCGGGTGACGCCGTGATCGTCATGGAGTGCGGCGACCTGGCGCGGACCGGCGTCGCCGGTCTGGACCGTGCCTTCGTGATCAACATCGATCACCACCCGGGCAACACGATGTACGGCGGCGCCAACTGGTTCGACCTGTCGGCGGCCGCCTGCGGTGAGATGGTCTTCGACCTGGTGCACGCGCTCGGTGTGCCGTTGACACTCGACATCGCAACGCACGTCTACATCGCGATCCTCACCGACACCGGATCGTTCCATTACTCGAGCATCTCGCCGCGCACGTTCGATATCTGCCGTCAGTGCATGGAGGCGGGCGTCAATCCGCCGGTCATCGCGCGCAGCATCTTCGACAGCAACAACCTCGGGCGACTGAAGCTGTTCGGCGCCGTGCTGAGCCACATGCAGCTCGATGCCAGCGGCCGGATTGCCATGGTCTGGGTGGACAAGAAGCTGGCGCGCGACTGCGGCGGTACCTACGAAGACACCGAGGGCCTGATCAACCTGCCGCTGACCGTCAAGGAGATCCTGGCGGTGGTGTTCTTCAAGGAGAACGGCCCCGACGACTGGCGGGTCAGCATGCGCTCGAAGGGCGCAATCAACGTCAACGCGATCGCCGCGGAGTTCGACGGCGGCGGTCACAAGAACGCGTCCGGGTGCCAGGCGCGGGGCACGCTCGCCGAATTGCGCATCCTGTTCGAGCGTAAGCTGACAGCGGCGATTGAAGCGGCTGGTCGCTAATGGCCAGTGGGCGATTGGAAAAGCCACGAGCCCACTTCCTACCCGCCACCCGCCACTCGCCACCCACCAGCCAGCAGCCACCAGCCAGACATGGACGGCGTCCTCATCATCGACAAGCCGGACGGCCTGACGTCGCACGACGTCGTGGCGGCGGCGCGACGCGCGCTGCGCGAGTCCCGGATCGGCCATACCGGCACGCTCGACCCGCTGGCGACAGGTGTGCTGCCGCTGGCCATCGGCCGCGCGACGCGGCTGGTGCGGTTCCTCACGGCCTCGGACAAGGACTACCTGGCGACAATCCGCTTCGGCGCCACGACCGACTCGTACGACGCCGATGGCGAGGAAACGTCGCGCAGCGATCGTCATCCCGACGCGTCTCAATTGGAAGCCGCGATGACCGGCCTGCGCGGCGACTACGACCAGGTGCCGCCAGCGTACTCAGCGAAGAAGGTCGACGGCCGACGCGCCTACGATCTCGCGCGGCGGCGCGAGCCGGTTGCGCTCGCGGCTGCGCCGGTCCGCGTCACCCGGGCCGATGTCATGTCGTTTGACGGCTGGACTGCGACCGTCGCGCTCACGTGCTCGGCGGGCTTCTACGTCCGGTCCTTTGCGCACTCGCTCGGCGAGGCGGTCGGAACCGGTGCGTTTCTCGCGGCCCTGCAGCGGACACGCAGCGGCGAGTTTCGATTGGACGAAGCGATGTCGCTGGACGCGCTGTTCGGCGACGCGAACGCGCCCGCCGCCCGTGAAGGCAGCCGCGAGGCGGTGCTCGACTGGCTCATCCCGATGGACCGGCTCCTGCCCGGCTACCCTGCCGTGACGCTGACCGAGGAGGGGCGGGTCTGGGTGGGCCACGGCCGCGAGCTCGGGGCGGCGCAATTCCTCCCCGAGGGCAGGACCAGAGAGCCCGACCGTCATGGTTCGACCATGACGAACGGTCACGAATGGATTCGATTGTTCGATGCTGACGGCCACCTTGTCGCACTCGCGACGCCCGGCTCGACACCAGGAACTTTGCATCCGTCAGTTGTGCTGAATTAGAATTAACCCTTTACAGGAACCACAGTTAGGCACATCTGTGGGATGAACGGCGAGTCTGGTGCCCTGAACGAGGCTTGAGGCCGAGTCGAAGGGTTCCTGGGCCGCACGTGGAGGAACCGCCAGTGGCGTTGAGCAAGGACCGGAAGACCGATCTCATCGGGACATACAAGACTCACGACAGCGACACCGGATCGCCGGAAGTTCAGGTGGCGCTTCTCAGCGAGCGCATCAACTACCTCACCGAGCACTTCAAGACGCACGCGAAGGATCACCACTCGCGCCGTGGTCTGTTGAAACTCGTCGGCCAGCGCCGGCGGCTGCTCGACTATCTCAAGAGCAAAGACTCGGAACGCTATGCGGAATTGATCCGCCGTCTCGGTATCCGCAAGTAACTTCGCCCGACCAACGTTATGCATAAAGTCAATCTCCAGAGGCGCGAGATTCGCGTCGGCTCGCGCACGCTGTCCATCGAAACCGGCAAGCTCGCCAAGCAGGCCGACGGTTCCGTCATTGTCCGGTCCGGCGACACGATGGTGCTCGTCACCGCGTGTCACGCCAGCACGCCGCGGGAAGGCATCGACTTCCTGCCGCTTACCGTCGACTATCGCGAGTACACCTACGCCTCCGGGCGCATTCCGGGAGGCTTCTTCAAGCGCGAAGGCAAGCCGCCTGAAAAGGAAATTCTCACCAGCCGGCTGATCGACCGCCCGATCCGGCCGCTGTTCCCCGAGGGCTGGCACTACGAAACGCAGATCATCGCGATGCTGCTCTCGGCCGACACCGAGAACGACGGCGACGTGCTCGCCATCACCGGTGCGTCAGCGGCGCTCGCGTTGTCGGAGATTCCGTTCGTCAAGACGATCGCGGGCGTCCGCGTCGGCATGGTGAACGGCAGTTACGTCATCAATCCGACGCACGAGGAGCGCAAGCAGAGCGCGCTCGACCTGATCGTCGCCGGCAGCAAGGACGGCATCGTCATGGTCGAAGCGGGCGCGAAGGAAGTGAGCGAACCGCAGGTCGTCGGCGCGCTCGAGGCCGCGCACGCCGCGATCAAGGAGATCGTTGCCGCCATCGAGGAACTGAAGGCCGCGTCCGGCAAGAAGAAGGTGTCGAGCGAGGCCCGCACGATCGACGCGGACTTCCATGTCGAAGCCGAGCGAAAGATGTTCGGACCGCTGGCCGAAGCCATGCGGATCAAGGACAAGCTGGAGAGCTACGGCACCGTCGACGAAGTGCTCGAAGGATTCCTCGCCAGCCTTCCTCAGGACGAGTCGCTGGCCGAAGCCAAGGGCCAGGCCAAGCACATCTTCCATGGACTGAAGGAAAAGGTGCTGCGCGACGAGGTCCTCAGCCGCGGCGTCCGTCTCGATGGCCGCAGGTTCGACGAGGTCCGGCCGATCTGGTCAGAGGCGACCGTCCTGCCACGCGTGCACGGTTCGGTCGTGTTCACGCGCGGTGAGACACAGGCGCTCGTCACCTGCACGCTCGGGACCGCCGACGATGAGCAGAAGGTCGAGCATGTGACCGGCGAGTACTACAAGCGGTTCATGCTCCACTACAACTTCCCGCCCTTCTCGGTCGGCGAAGTCGGCCGCTTCACCGGACCGGGCCGGCGCGAGATCGGCCACGGCGCACTCGCCGAGCGGGCGCTCACGCCCGTCGTGCCCGACGCGGAGAAGTTCGCCTACACGATTCGCCTCGTCTCCGACATCCTGGAGTCGAACGGGTCGTCGTCGATGGCGTCCGTCTGCGGCGGGTCGATGGCGATGATGGACGCCGGCGTGCCGATCAAGGCACCGGTGGCCGGCATCGCGATGGGCCTGATCATGGACGAGCAGAGCGGCAAGTACGCCGTCCTCTCGGACATCGCCGGCGCTGAAGATCACTACGGCGACATGGACTTCAAGGTCGCCGGCACCGCCAACGGCATCACCGCACTGCAGATGGACATCAAGGTGTCCGGCATCACCTCCGAGATCATGGCAAAGGCGCTCGAACAGGCGCGCGCCGGCCGGATGCACATCCTCGGCGAGATGGCCAAGACCATCACCGAGACGCGCAAACAGATGTCCACCTTCGCGCCGCGAATCGTCACGATCAAGATTCCGGTCGACAAGATCCGCGACGTCATCGGACCCGGCGGGAAGATGATCCGCAGCATCATCGAACGCACGGGCGTGAAGATCGACGTGGAAGACAACGGCACGGTCAACGTCGCGTCGGCCGATGGCGAATCGGCCGCCAAGGCGATCTCGATCATCCAGGAGCTGACCGCGACGCCGGAACTGAACAAGACCTACCTCGGGAAGGTCCAGCGCATCACCGATTTCGGTGCGTTCGTCGAGATCATGGCTGGCACCGACGGCCTCCTCCACGTGTCGGAGATCGCGAACCATCGCGTCAAGGACGTGCGGGATGAGTTGAAGGAGGGCCAGCAGATCATGGTCAAGGTCATCAACATCGACCCGACCGGCAAGATCCGTTTGAGCCGGAAGGCCCTCCTGCAGGACGAGGCGGCGAAGGACCCGCCGGCGGCGCCAGCCGCAAACCAGTAGCGGCGGAGTCCGGCCGAAGCCGGGCCTTCGTCGCGCCCGGCTTCGGCCGTGTTTCGCAGGGCCCGGCTTCCACCGGGCTGCTCCACCGACCAGCCCGCCCGTTCCGGCGGGCTTTGTCGTCTAAACTGGTGACCCGTCGTGGCACATCCGCGACGGGGAACCGCTATGGCGAATACCAGACGCATCCTCGGCAGCCTGCTGATCGGCGCAGGAGCCTGTTTGCTGGCCTTTCCCAGCGCCTCCGGCGCGGACCCGGGAGTCCCGGCGGCCGCCGCCGGCCAGGAGCAGGCCCCGAATCGGCGGGAATTCGACCTCACCGCCCGCAACTATCACTTCTCCCCGGATCACATCGAGGTAACCCAGGACGACCTGGTGAAACTCACGGTGAGAAGTGCCGATATAGCGTACAGCCTGACCATCGACGAGTACCGGGTGTCGAAGCGTGTACCGGCCGGCGGTGAAGTCGCGTTCGAATTCCGCGCGGACCGGCCGGGTAAATTCGCGTTCTATTCGAACCTGACCAGCGATCCGCGCCACCAGACGATGCGCGGTGAATTGGTCGTGCGGGCCCGATAGGACATTCGCGCCAGGAACGCACGGAGTGTGCGAAGCCGCACATTTCCGTCAGGCATCGAACCGTCTCCAGGAGGTGATCTGCCGGTTTCAGCGGGTCGCCACGTGGCATGGGTTCTGCGCCCTGGCCACGGATTCAGGTCGCAGAGATACAAATGATGCAGAGCGAGAACGTGATTCCATTCCAGCCGGCGGCGAAAGGGCCGTCCACGATCCTGGTCGTCGACGACGAGGACGGTGTCCGCAAGCTTCTGACCGCGTGGGTCACGTCGCTTGGTTACACGGTGAAGGCCGCCGCCGATGCCGCGACGGCGCTCGACGTGCTGGCGCAGGGCCCGATCGATGCGGCCATCTGCGACATCCTCATGCCCGGTCATGACGGCGTGTGGCTGATCGACCAGATGCGGCGCGACTACCCGAACGTCGGGATCGTCATTGCCACCGGGGTCAGCGACATGACGCCGGCAGTGACGCTGCAGGCGGGCATCGCCGGATATCTGGTGAAGCCGTTCCGCGTCGACGATCTGCGCACGGCGCTCGACAACGCGCTCGCGCCCAACAGCCCGTGGCTGCGCTCGGTCACGCGCGGTGACAAGGCGGCGCGGCCCCTTCCGGAACTCTAGTGAACCGTAGCCACCCGAAGAGTGCTACCAGCTGATACGTTCCAACCGCGAACTACCCGCCGCGACCGGTCCTGATTCAGGAAAGGCATACCGCTAGACCCGGCTTCGCTCCCATTCGCGCGCGGCGGCGATCCTCGTCTGCATCGACGGATGCGAGTGCAGCAGGATCTCGACGAGTCGCGGCGGCTCCTCCTCGGCCAGGTTCTGTGCCGCCAGGCGCTTCATCGCGCTGATGAACGCGGCGGCGTTGCCGGTGAGCGTGAGCGCGTAACGGTCGGCCCGGCGCTCGTGCATCCGCGAGACGGCGTTGGCGACCGGCATGAACAGGATCGACACGGCCCCCGCTGCCAGCAGCAGCAGCGGCAGGGCCGCGACATCTGCCTTCCCCGTCAGGCCAAACGATCGCGCGGTCAAGCCCAGCGTCGCGTCCGCCACGTAGAAGCCGAGCGCGATGAGCACGGTTTCCACCGCGATCCCCGACCAGATGTCGCGATGCACGTGATGCGCGAGCTCGTGCGCCAGGATCACTTCAATCTCATCGTCGGAATGCTCGGCGAGTAGCGTATCCGAGACCAGAATGCGGCGGGTCCGGCCGATGCCGGTCAGCGCGGCGTTCGCCTTCCGCGTGCGATCGCTGAGACGCCATTCGAACACGCCGAGGACGCGGGCACCCGCACGATCGGCAAGCGCCATCAGCCGCCGCGCCAGATCGGGCCGATCGAGTGGCTTGAAATCGTAGAACAGCGGCAGCAGCAGGACAGGGGCGAGCTGCGCCAGGCCGACGAGAATGATCACGAACGCCCCGGCCGCGGCGATCCACCAGCGACCCGGGCTCCAGCGAATCAACGCCATCACCAGCAGCGCCGCCGGCGCGCCAAGCGCGACACCGAGCGCGGCGGACTTCAGGTGATTGCGCCACCAGTGCGCGGCGCTCTCGGTGGACAGCCCGTACCTGCGCTCGAGCGTCACTCCCTGGTAAAACGAAAACGGCAGTTGTACGAGCTCGTTGAGCAGCGCGAGCGCGACCACATACACGAACACGGTCACGACGAAGCCGCCGCCGGCGAGACCGCTCGCCCACGTGCGTAAGGCGGAAGAGAAACCGGTCACGACAACCAGCAGCAGCGCGACGGCCGCCACCGCGGTGGCGATCAGTGATGTGCGCCGCTGCAGTCGCTGATAACGCGTCGCCTTGTCTTCGTTCGCTCGCGCCATCAGCTCGAGCCCATTGGCGGCGCCAGGCGTGCGTCCGGCGACGTCGTACCTCGCCGCGCCAGCACGTTCTGGCCCATCAGGTGATAGAGCTGCACCGAGACCGCGCCACCAACCCGATATTCGCGCCAGACCGGCAGCGCCCGCAGCGAAGCGACCGACGCCACGTTTTCGAAGGAGCGATGCTCGGCCTGCACGAGCACCCACTGTTCGCCCCGGTGCGTGACTCCCGCCTGCGAGAGGTTCATCACCCGCAGATCGGGACGGCTGTCGCGCATCAGGTAATGCGTGACGACGCCGGGGGCATCGGTAATCACCGCCGCGTCAGGCCCGGCATCACGGGCGATTTCCGCCACGGCTTCGCGCACTCCATAGTCGTACGCTTCTTCGGGGAACACCGCCGCCGGTGGCGCGAGGCGGGCGCCAATCACGTTCTGGTGCAGCGAGTAGAACGGACGAATCGAGGACGCGGCGACCAGCGGCGCAAGAATCACCGCCGCATAAAGCCCCGCGGCCGCGACGCGCGCGCCCAACGCATTGGCCACGTCCATCTCGCGGCGCCGCTCCGCCAGCCACTCGATCATGCTCACGAGACCAACCGCAGCGAGGACATCTACGAGGATCAGCAGTGGCAGACCATACCGCTGGAATTTCGCTGCCGCCACCGAATATCCGATCGCCTGGAACAGCAGAAATACACCAAGCCATGTATACCCCCGCTCTCGGCGTTTGCGAACGAGCGGCACCAGTCCGATCGCTGCCGCACAGAGCACCAGCAGCGGGACCTTGGTGACTATCATGTCGAGATAGTAGGTCATCGGCACGCCCGACAGCGAGATCGGAACGTCGGTCACGTACAAGTGACCGTCGTACTGGAAGCCGTGGTGTGTCAACTGGTGCCCGCGCAGGTAATCAAGACAGTACACCCACGTGGACGGCAGGAGGATCGCGAAGTTGGTGACGATGAACGCGACCATCATCGCCGCGTAGTACTTGCGCTTGTCCGGGGAGTTCGGACCGGCGTCGCGGAGGTGAACGACGTTGAACAGCGCGTACAAGCCAAGCAGGTGCGGCAGGTACTTCGACGCCAGCATCAATCCGAACGCCGCTCCAGCGGCCGTGTACCAGCGTTTCGCCCTTGCAAGATCCGTCAGGCCGGCGTGCTTCGCCCGTTCGTAGCACCACACCGCGAGATAGAAGAACAACAGCAGGAACGTGTCCTCCTTGCCGATCCGGTTGATCGCGATCACGTTCGGATCGAACGCGACCAGAACTGCGGTGGTGACACCAACCCAGCCGGAAAACAACGCACCGACGGCGGCGCCGATGACGGCAATCGAGAACGTGCCGGCAATGACATTGGGAGCGCGCAACACGACTTCCGGCGGGACATGGATGCCCGCCTGATCCAGCCGCCCGGCCATGCCTGCTGCACCCCAGATAGCCAGCTTCATCAGCATCGGGTGCTCAGCGTTTGCCGAGAAGCGGCCATGCCCGTACGCCTCGACCGCGCGCAACTTCGCGGTCTCGTCTTCGCTGAAGCCGTAGGTATCGAGCGAGGCGGCGCGGAACGAGAATCCGATGACGAGCGCCAGAACAAGAAGGATGGAACGAACGAGGCGGGACGTCGGCATCGAAAGATCGCGGTCTTTCGATGATGCAACCTTCGGGGCAGGTTCGAGCCCGGCTATTGCACGTCGAACCTGCTCGGCTAGTTCTTCCGCTTGATGATCACGGCGGTCTCCTCGCGTGCATTCGTCGCTGATCGGCTGCCGCCGCGCGCGTTGATGCGTACGCCGCCGTTGACGGTGGACGCATTAATCCTGGCGCCGCCACCGTTCAAGGCTCCGGTGATTCGACTCCGGCCCTGTTCGCCGCCCGACAACGACAGAGCACGATCGACGACGACCCCACCGTTCACCGTGTGCGCATCGATGTCGGCCTTGGCGTCCGACGGAATATCCAGGCGGATGCCGCCGTTGACGACGTCCATATCGATGGCGCCGGCGACCTGGGCCATGTCGATGACGAGACCGCCGTTCACCGCGTGCGCCGAGACGCTTCCCGAGAGGTTCGATCCCCTCACGCCACCGTTCGTGGTCGCCGCGGTCAGCACCCCCGAGACATCGCGCAGATTGACGCCGCCGTTCTCCGTCCTGACGGTCAGCTTCAGTCCCGCGGGCGCCTTGATGTGATATTCGACGATGGCCGACCGCCGCCCGAGCGTGGGACCCGAGCTCGTTGTGGTCTTGAGACGGACCTGGTCCGAGGACACCGCCTCCTCTTTGATTTCAACGGTCTTCAGCAGGGCGCGGGCTTCTTCGTCAGAGCCGGCGCGGGCGGTCTTGGTCGCCTTGACTTCGAGCTGACCGTCTCCTCCGGGCTCGACCTCGATCGTGCCATTGGTATTGACGATTTCGACAGTGGCGCCCCTGGCGACGGGATAGGTACGGCTCCAGTCCTCGGTGGCCTTGCCGCTGGCGACGTCGACGGAGAGACCGTTTTCGCCCACGTGGACGTCGCAGGCGGCGCCGGCAACGGCCAGGACGGCCGCCACGGCCACGGCAGGGAACGAACGGGACGTCATTTCACGGCCTCCGGCACTTCTTACGTCCAGTGGCGGGGCTTAGTTCAACTGAACCGAGATCAGCTTGGACACGCCGGGTTCTTCCATCGTCACCCCGTATAGCCGGTTCGCAATCTCCATCGTCCGGCGGTTGTGAGTGATCAGGATGAACTGCGTACGGTCGAGCATGCCGCGCAGCATCTCCACGAATCGCCCGACGTTGGCATCGTCGAGCGGAGCATCGATCTCGTCGAGCAGGCAGAACGGGCTCGGCTTGAACTTGAAGATGGCAAACATCAGCGCAATTGCGGTCAGCGCCTTCTCGCCGCCGGAGAGCAGTTGCACACTCTGCAGGCGTTTGCCTGGGGGCGAGGCCACGATATCGATGCCGCTCTCCAGTGGATCGTTCTCGTCCAGAAGCGTCAGCCCCGCGCGGCCGCCGCCGAACAGCGTACTGAACGTTCCCTGGAAGTTCTCCTGGATGGCGGTGAACGCTTCCTTGAAGCGTGCCTTTGTCGTCTCGTCGATGCGCTTGATCGCCTCGGCGGTCTGCGCGATCGACTCGAGCAGGTCCGCGCGCTGGGTGGTGAGGAAGACGTGACGCGTTTCGAGCTCGTCGAACTGCTCGATGGCCATCATGTTCACCGGCCCAAGGCGCTCGATCTTGCCCTTGAGCGCGACAATCGCTTCCTCCGCACTCATCGACGACGGTGGCGTCGCCGCCGCGACCGCAGCTACCTGCTCACCTTCCTCCGCCTCGGGATCCGGCTCCTCCGCGGTGATCGCCGCCGCGTCTGGCGTCGTCTCGCCGGCGGCTTCCATCTGCTCGACGTCGGCCAGCACCTCGTCGAGCGTTGCCTGCACCGCGTCGATGCATGACTGCGCAAGATGGCCGAGATCGCTCTGGGCGGTGGCACGCGCGATCTCGAGATCGCCGGCTTCGGCGCGGACGGCTTCGAGCGCTCCGCGGGCTTCACGGATCACCGCGTCCTGCGCGTCGACCGTGATCCGCAGCTCGTTCGCGGCGTCGTCGGCCATTCGCAGCGCTTCGCGCAGCGCTTCCAGGGCCCGCACCTGTTCGTCGAGGATGCGTTCACCTTCGTCGATCGCCGTGAGCAGCCGCTCGCGAGTCTCGCGCGTCTGTTCGAGCTCGCCGGTGCGCGAAGCCATCCGCGTCTCGAGTTCGCGGGCCGCCTCCTCCAGGCGCAGCACCTCCGACGACAGGGCCGCCGCACGTTCGACGAGCGCGGCGTGCGCCGCGCGCGCCTCGGCGGCGCCTGCGCTGAGGGTCGCGACCTCGTCCCGCGCGGCCGCAAGGCGACGCTGCGCGTCGTTGAGCCTGGCATCGGCCTGCCGCTGTTCCTCCTCGAGCCTGACGATCGACGCTTCGGCTTCAGAACGGCGACGTTCCAGTTCCGCGCGTTCCTCTTCAGCGCGGCGCCGCTCGAGGGCAATGACTTCGCTCTTGCGCGTCAGCCGTTCCACGTCCTCAACCGTCCCGGCCACCTGCGCCTCGTGGACGACGATCGCCTTTTCCAGACGATGCTGCTCGGCAGTCAGCGCGGCGATCGCCGTGGTCGCCTGCGCAATCGTGAGCTCGAGAGCATCGGCCTCGGCAACGAGACGGTTGAGCGCCTCGCGATCGCTGTCGACGCGGTCGCGCAGCTCCTTGATTTCGCGGCGTGTTGCCAGAATGCCGCGCGACTCGGCCTTGGCGCCGCCGGTCACCAGGTGCGGCCCACGGAACACGTCGCCGTCGAGCGTGGCGATCAGGGCCGGCGTTTCCCGTGAGAACGCGACGGCGTGATCGAAGCTCTCCGCGACATACGCGTCCGGCAGTACCTTGTGAATCGTCGATGCATGCGGGCCAAGCACGCGCATCACCTGCGACACCGGCGTGATCCCCGGCGCGCTCATCGCCTGGTGCGGGTGAAAACCGTTGGAGCCAGGATCAATCACCACGAAGCCGCAGCGTCCGGCGTCCTGCCCGCGAACCAGCGACAGGCCGGCGGCCGCCTGGTCGTGACGTTCGACGATGACGTGCTGGAGCAGATCGCCCAGGCACGCTTCAACCGCGCGCTCGTAGCGCGTGTCGACCTCGAGGTAGTCGGCGACCGCGCCCTGCTGGCCGACGTGACCGTTCGCCTGCACCAGGACCATGCGGGCGGCGTCGCTGAACTCGGCTCGGCTCGAGGCCAGTTCCTGCAGCGACGCCAGGCGCGCTTCGGACGCCGCGAGCTCCTGCTCGCGCGCGCGGACATCGCGCGCCCGCCATTCGTGTTCGTTCCGCGCGGTGGACAGCTCCGATTCGCGCGTGGTCCGTTCGAGCCTGATGGACTCGAGACCCTGGTGGGCGCGGCCGAGTGCGTCGTCGGCCTCGGTTCGCGCGAGGCCCACCTTCTCGGACTCGCGCCGGAGGTCGTCCTGCTCCACGTCCAGCTTGCCAACCGTCTCGCCGACGCGATCGTGCTGCGCCATCGCGTGCTGAACGGCGTGATGCAGCGTGGTCACCGCGTTGTGCGCCCGGAATCCTTCCGCTCGTGCCGCTTCGACCTCTGCTTCGAGCCCTTCGATCTGCTGCTGCGCAGCGGCAACTGCCTCGTTGGCGACGGCGAGAACGCCCGCCGCATCATCGCGCGATCGATCGGCATCGGCGGCCGCGCCGCGTCGCGATTCGAGCGCAAGGCGCGCCGGCTCGCGGCGCCCCTCGAGATCGCGAATCTCCTCTTCGATCTGGGTCGCGCGCCCGGCGAGCGATTCCGCCTGCTGACGATTGAACTCCTGCTGCTGCTGCCGGCGATTGATCTCGAGCTCGCGACCGTGCGCGTCTTCGCGGATGCGCGACGCCCGGGTATCGGCCTCGGCCTGCTCGATGCGCAGGCGGCTCAAATCGGCCTCGACTTCGGCGAGCCTGGCGGCCGCGCCGGTCTCGCGCTCGCGGGCGTCGGCGAGACGCGTGCGCGCCAGTTCGATGGCGTGTGCGAGCTCGCGGTATTTCCGCGCGAACAGCACCTTCTCCCATCGCCGCCATTCGTCGCGCAGCTTCTTGTAGCGGCGCGCCTTCGCCGCCTGGCGCTTCAACGTCCCGCGCTGCTTTTCGACCTCGAAGACGATGTCGTCGATGCGGGTGAGATTCTGCTGTGCCGCTTCGAGCTTCAGTTCGGCGGCGCGGCGGCGTGACTTGTATTTGGTGATGCCCGCGGCTTCTTCAATCAACTGGCGCCGATCGGTCGGGCGCGTGCTGAGAATCATGCCGATCTTGCCCTGCTCGATGATCGCGTAGGCCTTCGCGCCCAGGCCGGTGTCCATCAACAGTTCGTGGACGTCCTTCAGGCGGCAGACCTCGCCGTCGATCAGATATTCGCTTTCCCCCGAGCGATACAGACGGCGCGTCACCTCGACGTCGCGCGTGAAGTTCTCGGTCAGTTGCGCGACCACCTCGAGCGATTCGGCATGATGACCGTTGGCGTGACCGTTAGCGTGACCGTTGGTATGACCATTCGCACGGCCGTTGCGGTCAGCGTCCGCAGGACGGAACTCCTGCAGCACCTCGCCCGCCGGCAGCACGCCGCCGACCGAATCGACCGGGACCTTCGGCGCCACAGGCAAGCCACCGAGCCGCAACCGTACTTCGGCGGTTGCGCCGGCCTTGCGGGCATCGCTGCCGCTGAAGATGACGTCCTCCATCTTCTCGCCGCGCAGGCTCTTGGCGCTCTGTTCGCCGAGGACCCAGGTGATGGCGTCGGCCACATTGCTCTTGCCGCAGCCATTGGGTCCGACGATCGCGGTGACGCCGCGGTCGAAGGCAAGCTCCGCCCGATCGGAAAAGGACTTGAAACCGGAAATTTCGAGGCGTTCGAGACGCATGTTTTCCCCGGAAGGAGGGTCGGCACCAGGCGGACGTGTCCGCGGAAGCCCGTGAGGCGAAGGCGGAGACCTCGTCCGCCTCAAGCCGGGGAGGAGTCTAGCAGGCCCTAGCCATAGTGGCAAGGCCGATCTAGACCACAATATTTGGGCTAGCCACCCTAGCGGGCGGCGCGCGTCGACTTCTGATTCCGCAACTGCAGCAACTGCTGCGCGTCCGGGAACAGCCCCAACGCGAACTGCAATTGCGGGTCGCGTTTGGTCAGGCCGCGGAACGCGGCCGCCTCGCCAAACAGATCGACGTCGATCTCCTTGTGGATCATCGCCTTCGTGAAGTCGAGATCCGTCTTCCACATCGTCTCGTCGATCGGAATCCGCGCGGCCGCCACCATCTGGCGGAACTCGGTAACCATCGCGTCGGTCACATCGAAGTCGGGCGAGAGCTCGCGCGGCGTGCTTCCCGCGCTTGGCGGGATGCGGGTGTCACCGGTGCGGCGGAAACGTCGCGCGTATCCGTCGAACATGCCGCGCGCGTAAATCAGCCGGCCCTGGTGCGTCGGGTTGAACCCTTCGATCGGGCCGTCGAAGCGACGGTCCGGTTCGATGCCCCCGCCGCTGTACACCTTGCGTCCCTCGTCCGTGTACTTCAGATCCTCCGGCTTGTGTGCCCGGTTCGGATCCTGATCGCGCAACGTGTACGACAGGTAATCGTCGAACGTGCTGTCCCACGGACGCTGAATCAGCCGGCCGCTCGGCGTGAAATAGCGCGCGGTCGTGATGGCCGCGCCGGCGCCGCCGCTGACCCGATAAACCGACTGCACCAGAGCCTTGCCGAAGGTGGTTTCTCCAACGATGAAGGCCCGATCATGATCCTGGAGCGCCCCTGACACGATCTCGGAGGCGCTCGCGCTGCTGCGATTCACGAGCGCGACAATCGGGATGTTCAGGTAGTCGCTCTGTTCGGTCGCCCGATATTCCTGATCGGAGTTCGGTATGCGTCCCCGCGTGTAGACGATCATCTCGCCACGCGGCAGGAACCGGTTCGCCACCTTGATCGCCTGATCGAGCTGTCCGCCGGGATTCGCGCGAAGGTCGAACACCAGACGCTTCATGCCCTTCGCCGAGAGGTCCTTCAACGCCTTGCCGACTTCGGCGTCCGCGGTCTCGCCGAACTCGCGCAGCTTGATGTAGCCGGTGGTGCTATCGAGCATGAATGCCGAGGGCACCGTGGGAATGTGAATCTCATCGCGCATCACCTGCAGCGGAATCAGCTTGTCGTACCCGCTGCGCTTCAACCCGATGTTGACGAACGTTCCCTTCTGCCCGCGCAGTTTGGCAACCGCCTGCTCGCTCGTCCAGCCCTTGGTCGTGTCACCTTCGATCTGCGCGATGATGTCGCCACGCCGCACGCCCTTCTGATACGCCGGTGAGGCTTCGAACACGCTGGCGACGGTGATGTCGCCGTCGATCACGTTGATGGTGATTCCCAGACCGTAGTAGTGTCCTTCCTGACGTTCGCGCATCTGCGCGTAGGCACGCGGGTCGAAGAAACTGGAATGTGGATCGAGCGTCTGCAGCATGCCGGTGATGCCGCCGTAGACGAGACGGTCCGATTCCACCGGGCCACCGGCGTAGTCGGCTTCAACCGCCGCCAGCGCGCTGGTGAACACTTTGTACTGCTCGGGAAGCTGGCTCTGAGCGACCAGAGCGCCGCGCCCGAAGAATCCCCCGACCAGCGCGCACAGAAGAACGACGAAAACGGCAGCAGAAAGAGACCGGTACGGGCGCATAAAGGAAATTTACACCCTCACCTTGACCCAGTCCAGACGGCGTTTCTATAATCTTTTGAACCACTTAGGGGAAAATTCGCGAACGAGGCTGACTATGTTTGGATCGATCGGCATGCCCGAGATGGTCATCATTCTGGTGATCGCGCTCATCATTTTCGGGCCGCGCAAGTTGCCCGAGCTCGGCCGATCGCTCGGCAAGAGCATCAATGAATTCAAGAAAGCCTCGAATGAGCTGCGCAGCACGCTCGAGGACGAGATTCGCGTCGAGGAGCGCAAGGAGCAGCAGGCAAAGGTAACGGCCGAGCAGCAATCGGCCCTGACGGCGCCGGTGTCGGGCCCGGAATCGGACCTGATGGCGCACACGCCCAAGCCCATCTCCGAAACCGTCACCCGCGGCACCGGCACCGATCACTCCGCATAATCTGCATGGCCCTCGTCCCTTTCCCGCAGCCGGGGCAACAGCAGCCGGCGCCGGGCGACGATCCCGACTGGGACGACGACGAGTCAACCGGCGCCGCCGGCAAGATGTCGTTCCTGGAGCATCTCGACGAGCTCCGGCGACGCATCATCTATTCGGTCGTCGCGATCGGCATCGGTTTCGGCATCGCCTTCTTCTTCATCCAGCAGTTGTTCGACTTCATCATGAAGCCGATGGCCGCCGCGCTGCCGAAGGGACAGACGCTCGTCTTCACCGAACCGACCGAAGCGTTCACGCTCTACATCCAGATCGCCGCGATTGCCGGTCTGCTCCTGGCCACGCCGGTCGTGATGGCGCAGGTGTGGTTGTTCATCTCGCCGGGACTCTACACGCACGAGAAGAAGGCCGCCGTGCCGTTCGTGGTGCTGTCGTCGATCTTCTTCCTCCTGGGCGCGGCGTTCTCGCACTACGTCGTGTTCCCGCTGACGTGGAAGTTCTTCGTCAGCTTCAACAGTCCGTACCTGCAGTTCATGCCGCGCATCGAACCGGCGTTCGGCATGTGGATGAAGATGCTGCTGGCGTTCGGCCTCGTCTTCCAGATGCCGACGATCGTGCTGTTCCTGGCCAAGCTGGGCCTGATCACGGCGAGCTTCATGTGGCGTCAGTTCAAGTACGCCATCCTCGTCATTTTCGTCGTGGCGGCGGTGATTACGCCGTCGGGCGACATGTTCACGCAGACCGCCATGGCCACGCCGATGATCGGCCTCTATCTCCTGAGCATCGCGCTGGCGTGGGTCTTCGGGAAGAAACGGCAGCCGGAGATCGAATCGCCCGAGTAGGGTTCGGCACCGCGTTCCCCACGGGCAGGCGGATGCCGCGGAGCGGTCCCGCCGCTAGTACGATTTGGCGAACCAGGCGTTCGCCGTCGCCGGCGCACCGCACTTGATGCAGACCTTGCCGACCGGCGGAGTGCTCGTAAACGGGATGTTGCGGATGGTCGCCTGCGTCTCCGCCTTGATATCGGCTTCGCAGGTGGCGGAGCCGCACCAGGGCGCAATCACGAACCCCGGACGGCCTTCCATGATCCGCGTGAACTCGTCGTACGAATCGGTCTCGGAGGTGTGGTCCGAACGGAAGGCGATGGCGCGATCGAACAGCGCCTGCTGAATCGTCTCGAGAAGCTGCTCGATGTGCGAGACCAGGCCGTCCATCGGGACGAACGTCTTTTCGCGCGTGTCGCGGCGCGCCAGCACGACCTGCGACTTCTCGAGATCCTTCGGACCAATCTCCATCCGCAGGGGAACGCCGCGCATTTCCCACTCGTTGAACTTCCAGCCGGGCGTCTGCGATTCGCGATCGTCGAGGTAGACACGTAGCCCGCGGGCCGCGAGCGCGCGCCGCAGCTCCTGTGCCTTCGGCAGTACCGTCTCCTTGAATTTCGCCTTCGAAATGATCGGCACGATCACGACCTGATACGGCGCGATCCGCGGCGGCAGGATCAATCCGCCATCGTCGCCGTGCGTCATGATGACGCCGCCGATCATCCGCGTCGACACACCCCACGACGTCGTCCAGGCGTATTGGACGGACTTGTCGCGCGCCTGGAACTTGATGTCGTAGCCCTTCGCGAAGTTCTGCCCGAGGTTGTGCGAGGTGCCCGCCTGGAGCGCGCGGCCGTCGCGCATCAGCGCTTCGATCGAGTAGGTGTGCATCGCGCCGGCAAACTTTTCGCTCTCGGTCTTGCGGCCGTCCACGACCGGCATCGCCAATACGTGCTCCGCGAACTCCTTGTAGACGCCGAGCATCTTGCGCGTCTCTTCCTCGGCCTCCTCCGCAGTCTCGTGCGCAGTGTGCCCTTCCTGCCAGAGGAATTCGGTCGTGCGCAGAAACAGCCGCGTCACCTTTTCCCAGCGGACGACGTTCGCCCACTGGTTGATGAGGATGGGCAGGTCGCGCCACGACTGTACCCACATCGCGTACATCGTGCCGATGATCGTTTCCGACGTCGGACGGACGACAAGGCGCTCCTCGAGCGGCTCCGTTCCGCCCTGCGTGACCCACGCCACCTGCGGCGCAAACCCCTGGACGTGTTCCGCCTCCTTCATCAGCAGGCTTTCGGGGATGAACAACGGGAAGTACGCGTTCACGTGCCCGGTTTCCTTGAAACGCTTGTCGAGTGCCTGCTGCATCAGTTCCCAGATGGCGTAGCCGTAGGGGCGAATCACCATGCAGCCCTTGACTGGCGAGTAGTCCGCCAGTTCGGCACGGCGGACGACGTCGATGTACCAGCGGCCGAAGTCGTCGGATTGTTTGGTGATTTCGGTTGGCAGGTCTGGGAGGTCGGTTTCTTTAGACATCGGTCACAAATCCCAACTCCACAACTCCCAACCATTGGGAGTTGGATCAGCGAAGCCTGTTGCGGATTGGGAGTTGGCTTACGTGCCGCGCACGTCGGCTAAGTGCCTGTGCCAGTGTATATCGTCGCGCCGCGGGAAATCGGAGCGGAAGTGGCCGCCGCGGCTCTCCTCGCGCCGCAGCGCCGCCTGGGCGATCAGGACGCCGACGGTGACGAGACTGGCGACGCGGCGCAGGCCGTCGTCTCCCGGAGTGGCGGCGAGCGCTCTGCGCGCCAGGTCCCGCCAGGCCGACAACATCAGCGTCGCTTCGGTGAGCCCGCTGCGTGTGCGGACGAGACCGACGTGCTGCCACATGAGATCGCGCACGTCACCCGCCGCGGGTACGCGCGGCACGCCAGCCGGCGTCGTGAGCACCCGCGGAACGCGACCGACCGCCGCGAACAGCACCGCTGGCTGAATCGGATGGGTCATCGCCACGGCCGCGCGTGCGCCGAACACGAGACCCTCGAGCAGTGAATTACTCGCGAGGCGATTGGCCCCGTGGACGCCCGTGCAGGCCGCTTCCCCCGCGGCGAACAGACCGGGGATCGACGTCCGGCCGTCGAGGTCGGTCTCGATGCCGCCCATCGCATAGTGCGCAGCCGGGCTCACCGGAATCCGATCGGTCGCGAGGTCGAGACCGGCCTCCCTGACGACGGCCGCGATCGTCGGAAAGCGGCTCCGGACATACGACGGCTCGAGGTGCGCCAACGTCAGGTAAATCGGACCGGCGGTCCGGCGCGCCTCCTGCACGATCGCGCGCGAGACGAGATCGCGCGAGGCCAGTTCACCGGCCTCTTCGTAGCGCGTCATGAAACGCTCGCCATCCCTGTTGATCAGATGCGCGCCTTCGCCGCGGAGCGCTTCCGACAGCAGAAACCGGGGCGCGCCGGGGATGCTCAGCGCGGTCGGATGAAACTGGATGAATTCGAGATCAGCGACGCGCGCGCCGGCCTCGTAGGCCATCGCGATTCCATCGCCCGTCGCAATCGCCGGATTCGTCGTCTCGCGGAACACCTGTCCGGCGCCGCCGGTGGCGATCACCGTGCGGGACGCGCGCGCCTCGTGAAGCTCGCCGGTGCGATCGAGAAAGCGGGCGCCGGCGCAGGCACCGTCCTCCATGATCAGCGAGACCGCCGCGGCGTCGCTGCGGACAGTGATGCGTCCGTTCGCCGCCACCTTTTCCCACAGCACCTGGCCGATCTGTCGGCCGGTCGCATCGCGCGCGTGGAGCACGCGCCGCACGCTGTGCGCGGCTTCCCGGCCGAGGGCCGGCTCGCCGCGCTCGTCGCGATCGAAGGCGCCCCAGTCGAGCAGTTCGCGCACGTAGCGCGGACCGTCGTGGACCAGCACGTTGACCGCCTCGGGCACGCACAGCCCGTCGCCGGCGGCGAGCGTATCCCGCGCATGCAGTTCCGGCGAGTCGTCTGTCCCGAACGCGGCGGCGATGCCGCCCTGCGCGTAGCCGGTGTTGCTTTCGCGCGGGTCGGCCTTGGTGAGGACGATGACGTCACCGGCGGCGGCGAGCGTGATCGCCGCGCGCAAGCCGGCGATACCGCTGCCGATCACCAGGAAATCGCCGGCAATGCGCACGAAGGTTATCCTACCAAGGCGTGAGTACACAGACTGCAGATCCTGTTCGCGTCGACGTCACCACCGGCGGTGCCGGGTCGGTCATCCTGATCGGCGAAGGCGTCGCACACCAGCTCCCGGCGTTGCTCGATGCGCATCGGGTTGGCCCGCGCCGCTTCGTGGTATCCAATCCGACGATCTGGGGGCTTCACGGTCCTCAACTCCAGGACGCTCTCGGCGACGTCGAGCCAATCCTCCTGCCCGACGGCGAACGCTATAAGAACCTGCAATCGGTGTCGAAGGTGTACGACGCGCTGATCAAGGCCAGCGCGGACCGCGGCAGCGCGCTCATTGCCATCGGCGGCGGCGTCATCGGCGATGCGGCCGGATTCGCGGCGGCGACGTTCCTCCGCGGTATCACGCTGGTGCACGTGCCGACGACGCTGCTGGCGCAGGTCGACAGCTCGATTGGCGGCAAGGTCGGCGTCAACCATGCGCTGGGCAAGAACCTGATCGGCGCCTTCCACCAGCCTCGGCTGGTCGTCATCGATCCGCTGCTGCTGCGCACGCTGCCGCGGCGGGAGTTCCGCTCCGGCCTCTACGAAGTCGTGAAGTACGGAATGATCGCCCGCCGGAGCCTCTTCGATCTCCTCACGACCAGCACCAAGGCGGTCTTCGACCGCGAATCGTCGGCGCTCATGCCGGCGATCGTCGAATCGTGCCGCATCAAGGCGGATGTGGTCTCGAAGGACGAGCGCGAAAGCGGCCTGCGCCGCATCCTCAACTTCGGGCACACCGTCGGTCACGCACTGGAGGCGGTCACGAAGTACCGCCGTTACCGGCATGGCGAAGCCATCGCCTACGGCATGCTCGCGGCCGCGGACCTCGCGGTCGAGCGCGGCGCGTTCGCCAACATCGAGCGTCAGGCGCTGGCGCAACTGATCGCGAAGCTCGGCCCACTGCCGCCGCTCGCCGATCTGTCGATTACCGACGTCATCGACGCCATCCGCCGCGACAAGAAAGTCATCAACGGCAGACTCCACTTCGTCATCGCCATCGAAATCGGCGCCACGATGACCGTCGACGATGTCACCGAAGATGAGCTGATCGCGGTACTTGCGAGGTTGGGACTGAAGCGGTAGCGGATGCCCGCCATTTTCAAGCAGCGCGGCGGCCTTCGCTCGCGAACCAGGTTCAGGCGTCGGCGAAACCGTGCTCCTTCATCTTCTGCAGCAGCGTCTTGTAGCTGACCTGCAGCATGTCGGCCGCCCGCATCTTGTTACCTGCCGCATCCTTGACCGCCTGCTCGATCTTCCGCCGTTCGACTTCGCCTGTGGTGCGGCGGAGCGCCTCGACGAGCGTCCCCGAGAGATCGAGCTGATCCCAGGGACTTGCCGCGGCGGCAACCGCCGGCTGGCGAAACGACAGGTTCAGGTGGCGCGAATGAATGGTGTCGCCGTCACACAGGATGACCGCGCGTTCGATGCAGTTCTGCAGCTCGCGCACGTTCCCCGGCCACGCGTATGCGCGGAGCTCCTCCATCGCGGCAGGCGCGACGACGAGCAGTTTCTTGTTCATGTCGCGGCAGAAACGATCGACGAAGTGCCGCGCCAGGATCACGACGTCGTCCGAACGCTCGCGGAGGGGCGGAATCTGAATCGGGAACACCGACAGGCGGAAGAACAGATCCTCGCGAAACTGCCGCTCGGCGACGCGCTGCTTGAGGTTGCGGTTGGTCGCGGCAACGACCCTCACGTCAACATGCAGCGACTGGGTCCCGCCGACGCGCTCAAACCGTTTCTCCTCGAGGGCACGGAGGATCTTCGCCTGCAGGGCCAAGGGCAGGTCGCCAATTTCGTCCAGGAACAGCGTCCCGCGATGCGCCAGCTCGAAGCGGCCGGGCTTGCGCGCCGCCGCCCCGGTGAACGCGCCCTTTTCGTGGCCGAAGAGTTCCGTCTCGAGTAGCGTATCGGGAATCGCCGCGCAGTTGATCGCGACAAACGGCCCTTCCGATCTCGGGCTGAGGGCGTGCAGCGCGCGGGCGAACAGCTCTTTCCCTGTGCCACTCTCGCCTTCGAGCAGCACGGTGGCATCCGTGCCAGCCGCGCGGTGCAATTGCTGCGACACCTGACGGAGCTGCGCGTCTTCGCCGATGATGCGTGGCGCGCCGCGCCGCTCGGCGAGTTCCTCCTTCAGGATGAAGTACTCGGTCAACATGCGCCGCTGGGCGATGGCCCGCTCGACCATCAGCAACAGATGATCG
Source organism: Vicinamibacterales bacterium (assembly GCA_035496255.1). Taxonomy (GTDB): domain Bacteria; phylum Acidobacteriota; class Vicinamibacteria; order Vicinamibacterales; family UBA2999; genus Gp6-AA40. Next base: position 52,627 of record DATJEU010000099.1, on the reverse strand, counting down.
GGATCGACCGGCTTGGCCAGGAAGTCCATCGCGCCTTCGCGCATCGCGGTGACCGCGTCCTGGATGCTGCCGTACGCCGTCATCACCACCACCTGCAGCTCCGGATCGAGCTCCTTGGCGGCGCGCAGGACGCCGAAGCCATCGCCGGCCGGCAGCTTCAGGTCGGTGAGGACGACAGCGGGCCTGGCCTGACGGAGCTGCTGGACGGCTTCCGGTTCATCACGCGCTTCGAGGACGGTGTGGCCCTGCGCCTCGAGTGCATGCCGCAGCATCGCGCGCAGGGAATCCCTGTCTTCGACCAGCAGGACCGGAAACGAGGTCAACGAAGCCAGCCGGCCGGCACACCGGCCTTCCGCGCTTCCTCCTGGATGTCGGCGATGGCCTTGGTATGCTGCTCGATTTCGCCCTTCACGCGCGCCAGTTCGGCCAATGCCTTCTCGCGATCGGTGGCGATCTGAGCGCGTTGGTACGGATCGTCCCGGGCGGCGAAATCGGTGGACAGCCCGTTGATTCGGCTCTGTAATGCCTCCGCGAACGTCTGTGCCCTCTGGAGCGCGTCGCGCTCGGACTTCACGCGACCCTGCCAGTACGCCTGATCCTTCGCCGGTTCGTCCTTCTTCGGTTCGTCTTTCTTCTGATCGTCGTTCTTCGCGACGCCGGCTTCCGCTGCCGGCACCGGCTTGTCATCCGGTGTTGATGCTGCCGCCGCCGGAGCAGGACTCAATTCAGGGCGCAGGCTCTCATTGGTGTAGACCTTTCCGGACTGCTGAATCGACTTCCGGCGTGCCTCTTCTCGACGGGCGACATCGCCGAGGGATTGGGCCACGGTCGCAGAAACAGCAACCTGCGTTGCCAGCAGCGTCAGCAAGAGAATGCGCATCACAGGAATTCTCAGGGCCGCTCCTGCCTCGCGTCAAGGCACAGACTGGGCGATCCGTTCCTTGATCTCTTCGGATCCAAAGGCCTCCACCGCCAGTTCCCCCGTTGGACTACCAGACTTTCGGCATCTGGCTAACGAAGTTCCTGCCACGACAGGAGCCGGACGCGAGCTGGGCCACCGGGCTCCCCGCCGGGGCGCTGCCGCCCCACGATGACTTCGGTCGTTCGGCGCGTCCCATCGGGTCCGAACGCTTGTGCAAGCATCGCGATCGCCCCGCGGCCGGCATTTCCGGCGGCGCACGTCGAATCGTTCTCGAGATCGCAACCGGCGGGCGGTAAGCCGTCCCTGAGTGGATCGTCGTCGCTCTCGGCGGGGTCGTCCGCCACCCAGACGATCACGTACGCCGTCAAATCCATCGCACTCGCCGGGAGCATCCCGCTGAGTGGCCCATACGCGTAGAGTTGCCACCAGGGATTGTTCGGCCCCCACGGACGGCCCTCGACCGACGCGGTGAGATCGGCCGCCGAGCAGGTGTTCTTTCCGCAGCGCACCAGATTGGTGGCCTGGGTGAGATCGATCGTGTTTCCATCTGGCAGCTCGCGCCGGCCAGACGGCGGACCGTCGACGAAGGAAGACCTGATCGCGCCGCTGAGGAGATCGTCCCAGTTTGGCACTGTCACGATTTCGGGGAGCAGAAGTTCCATGGCCGCATCCGCGGCGTACAACACCTCCGAACCGCGGCGATAGTTGTGCGCGATGCGCTCTTCGGCCATCGTGACGAGGATGAGCGCGAGGCTCAGCGCCATCATCAGCGCCATCAACATGAGGACGACGAGCAGCGCCGCACCCTGCTCCTCACACAGACGCTCCTCACACAGACGCTCGTCCCACAGACGCTCGTCACGCAGGTGGATGACGTCGAGGCGGGCAGCGGCAGCATTCACGTCATCGTCCCAGGTTCATATTCCGCGGTGCGATGTCGAAGCTGATTTCCTGATCCGGCACGTAGCGCTCGCCGTCGCGTGCCGTGCCACCGTGGCTGAAGAGAGTACCGGCCGGACCTCGCCGTGCCACCACGGTGGCCTGCACGCGCAGTCGGACGCGCACGCGGCGGATACGTAGCAGATCCGCATCGAATCGTTGGGAACGCTGCTCGTCCGGGCACCAGGGACCATCGGTCATGTGTTCCGGAAGGAGCCGCACCAGGGCCGCGCCGGTGGAGAGGACCGGCAGACGCGGCATCTGCCTGCCGTTCACCAGCGCAAATGTGCAGTTTTCGCCTGTCCCCCAACTGTCATTCGTGTCGTCGGCGCCTGCTGGGGGCGGCTTCGGACCATACGTCACGTCGGAGCCGACTGGATCGTCGAGCAAGATGCCGGACAGCAGACGTGGCGGCTCGGGGTCGGCGTAGTACTCAAACTCGAGTTTTACGACATCGTCGACCACCGGCAGACTGGTCTGATAGCCGTCGTAGTGCATCAGTTGATATGTGTTGGTCGCGATATCACTCTTCAGATAGTAGGTTGCGAGGATCAGGTGCGTGATGAAACGACCCGGCCCGTCCGGCACCGGAATGGTGTCGACGTACTGCAGTTGCGACTGCTGAACCTGCACGCCAGTAATGGTGACAAGATTGCCCTGGCCCCGGCCGTTGATGACAAGGCCACGCGTGCCCTTCTCGAAGCCGCACAACTGTTCAGACTGGACGTACGGGCAAGTTGCCGGCGCGTTGACTGTCATGACGCCGGTCGAACTCGGGTTCTCATTTCGAATCGTCACCTGCGGCGACGCGGCCGGCACGTACATCACGCTGATGGTGTCGGAGCGATAAAAGATGCCTGCGTCCGGATCGTCGCCAACGCTGCCAACCCGGTAGGGAACGATCGGCGCGACGTAATGATCGAGAGAACCGGCAACCGGCCCGGCATAGACGCCGGCACCCGCCAGCATGAGATCCCTCGCCAGCGCGTCGACACCGGCGCGAAGCCGCTGTTGCTCGTCCGACACCTCGAGCTGGCTCCCGAATGCGGCGTGGAGCGGGTTCAACACCGAAATGATGGCGCCAGTGATGGCCAGCAGAATCGCGCTGGCTACGAGCATCTCGACGAGCGTAAATCCGTCGTCGCGCCAGAAGCGGGTCACCGCGCCGTCCTTGTCTTCACGGTCACGAGTCGTGCTTCGTCCGGCCCGCGCGCGACGAACCGCGTGGGCTGAGGCCGACTGCCCGGCCGGGTGACCAGCACCTGGATGATCAGCGTGTCGTCTGGATCAGACGACAACGGCTCGACGGACCAGCGACGGATATACGCCGTGCCAGGGATCGGCCTGCCGCCGCCACCAAGCTTCTTTCCGAAGGCATCGATGTAGTCGACGTATCCCGGAGTGTCCTCCTGAAGGGCGGAGGCCGGCGATGGACTGAGGCCGGTGCCGTCATTCGGCTCGAGCGGGTCGACGGCACTGTTGGTGGTGGTGTCGCTGAGCGGCAAGCCCTGCACGTCAAAGCCCCACGTCAGGGAACGCAGTTCCTCGACTTTCTGCTGCGCCAGCACTGCGGCGTAGGTTGCATTGCGGGAACTGCCGTTGGTTCGCATCGCGATCACGAACAACTGCGCGAGCGACAGCAGCGCGCCGGTCATCAGACCGATGGCGACCATCACCTCGGCTAACGAAAAGCCAGATTGGCTACTGGATCGCGACACGCTGCACCATGACGCTGCAGCGCGAGGCAATAACCGATCCTGTCGCGGGCGGAACGCCGCACTTATCCGGCCACTGATTTCTCTGGGATATCTGCGATGCGCCACGCCGGCCGGCAGCGCATTTCATGGACCGAGGGGACCTGCTTCTCGCGGCGCATGACCTGCGTCCGCGGTCAGGGGTAGATAGTGCTCACGTGATGCGGACTGCTCGAGTCGACCGCCTCAGTACGTCACCGTGCGCGTGCTGATGATTTTCAACTGCTTCGTCGACGGGGGTGGCAGAAACGGAAACTTGGTCAGCATGTCATCCGCCCAGCAGTGGTTGTAGAAGACGCCATTGCCGCCACCACCAGACCAACTCAATTCCGGTGAGCCCAGTTCGGTACGAAGCGTTTGGTCCGTGTGGTTATTCCAGATGTTCGCCACGAGGAGCTCACCATTGATTTGCCCGCCGCCGCCGCCGGAAAAGGTCACCCTGCCGTCGCCGACCACAAGTACCAGCCCATTCCAGGAGAAATTTCCACCGAGGACAAGCGAGCCGGTCACCACCAGAATGCCGTAGCCGGTGCTGCTGCCCTGCAGGGTCAGGTCGCCGTCGACAACGTTGATCACGGGGCTCGTTGCGGAGCCGAAGGGACCGAGATGATCCATGTCGTAATTGCTGGGGAACACCGTCGCGCCGGCAGCGGACTTGACCGAGTCGATGAGCGCCATCATGCCGGTGGGACTGGTGAGCGTGTCGCCGAGCGCGCCGCTGATGTTCTGGACGTCGGGCGACGGACCCGAACCCTGATAATTGTTCGTGCGGCCAGCCGGGATGGCGTCCTTGATGATATCGACGGACGACTCTGGCGGGATGACGCTGGCATTCGGATCGTCGTACGCACCGATCGCAGGAGTCGGCGCCTTTGCAGTCGTGTCGCATCCGGCTGGCGTTGGTGCCAACGCCGAGCCCGGCACACGGGCCACGTTGGAGCCATCGGAACTATCGGTGCCATCGACGAAAAACTGCGTGGAGTTGGGCAGACTGTCGACGACCGGCTGCGGACCCGCGAGTGTCAGGGCGCCTGTCATCGCCAGCCCGCGGACGGGCGTCGCCACTTCCATCTGGGTCATCGCTCTGGCGCCGCTGGGAGTGACCGCCAGCGAGGTCAACTGGTAGACCATCCCGTAGGTCAGACCGCTGACACCATCGACCGTCGCGTACGCCTCCGCTCCGGAGCCGGTCGTGTCGCCGGGCCCGGGGCTGATAGTGACACGCGGCACGGCGGTGTAGCCGGCGCCGTAGCTCGTCATGGTCTGCGCTCCCGTGACAATCTTGTAGACGGCCCCGATCTGGGCGACGGCCGTCGCGCCGCTGCCGCCGCCGCCGGAGAAGGTCACCGTTGGAGCAGTGGTATAGCCAGAGCCAGGATTCGTCAACGTCACGCGCGTCACAGTTTGCGCGTCCGGTGGCGGCGTGCCGAGCGTCGCGGTTGCCGTCGGTGCGAGCACACCGCTGCCGACGCCGCCGCCGAGTGTGACACTGGGAACCGACTGGTAGTTCGCGCCTGGATTCCCCAGCGTGAGGCCGTTCACGAAGTAGCCAAACGAGGCTGTCGCCGTCACGCCATTGCAGGACCGCCTGCTCCCCGACGCGGTCACCGTGATCGGCGTGCCGTTGTACCCGGTTCCGGGATTGATGATGGACAGACCGAGACCGTTGAAGATGTGATCGTTGCCGCCTTGCGGGGTAGTGTAGGTTGACGCCGAAAAGCCCGACCCGGCACCGCCGGTAACCGTGAACGTGATGGTGTCGTTCGTCGGGCAGTTCCCGCCCACAGTAATCGAGTAGATGCAGTCATAGGAGCTGTCGAGCGCGGCAACGCCGGTCGCCCCACCGCCGCCGCCGCCGGTGATCGAAACCGATGGAGCGCTCGCGTAGCACTTTCTGCCGGCATTGCTCAGCGACAGCGACTGCAGCGGGGCACCGGGGTTGACAATCTCCGCATACGCGGTGGCGCCCGTGCCGACGCCGGTGATCGTCACTGACGGGGCGCTCGTGTAGCCGCCTCCGGCGTTGGTCACCACGATCGATCCGACCTGGCCGTTGGGCACGGGCTGCCAGACGGCGGTTGCCGTCGCCTGCGTTCCGCCGGCATCAGGCGCATCGATCGTGATCACGGGCTGTTGGGTATAGCCGTTGCCCGCGTTCGTCACGATGACGCTGACGACCTTGTGGCTCGGTCCGCAATTCCTGCCCACATAGTTCGCCGGAAGTAACACCTGGCGGGTTCCGTCCCAGCACACCTGCGTTGACACGCTGCTATCCCCGTTCACCGGCACGACACCCATGTTGTTCGCCTTCAACATGATCCGTGTCCACTTGGTGGCCAGCGGCGAGGCGAGGTTCCAGGGCGCGGACGACGACTGGCTGTCGTCCGTGACTGAGTACCACGTCCCTGCGGCGGTCGTCGTGCACGGGATGCCGGCCGTTCCGGTCAATCCAAGCACTTGCTCCTGACAGAGCTCGTTGTCAAAGTAGGGATTGGCCGTATTCCACGGCTGGACGGCTTCTCCTGCGTTGGGGTTGACGATGTAGATAACGTTCGCGGCGCCCAATGCGGGCAGCAGCACGGGTGCCGTGATCGCGGCCACGACATTCGACGGCTGGATCCGATCGCGGGCTTCCTGCACGCCCGACACGGCCGCGTACTGCGCGACCTGCTTGTCGCGATAACTGGCGTTGATCACCGTATCGAGGCTGCTGGCGTACATCAGAGCCATGCCGACGGCGGTCAGCAGCATCACCGTCAGGATCGCTCCGACCAGTGCGATGCCGCGCTCGCTGCCGGCCGCAGAACGGAAGTGCGTCGCTGTGGGTCTCATTGACAACTCAGAAACTGGCCGCTCGCCGCCGACGAACAGTTGTTCAACCGCACTGTCGATACCAATGTCGTCGTCGGTTTGAGGGAGGTCTTCGGATCCCGAGTACTGGATTCGACCGTCAACACCACCTTGATGGTGTCGATCGAGGCAATCGTGTCCGGGTTGGTATTGAAATCCAGTGGTAAGGTCAGCGCGGTACCCGTTGATCCGTGCGCGAACGCGAAGAACATCGGTCGTTCCGCGGTCCCGTTTTGTACGTTCTGTACTTCCACCTGGTAGGTCGGCACCTGTGCCAGTGGATCCGCGGCGGCTTTCCCCTGCTGGCTGCGGCGCAGACAGGGGCAGCCATCACCCGTGGTATCGAGGTGATACTGGACCACCGATACCCTCCCGGTGCCGTCGACGTCACCCTCGAACCACAGATCTCCGACCGCGACGCGCGTCAGGCCGACCGCGACCCGCGCGTCCGCCGCGTACGGACTCCTCGGGAGCAGTGGATTCAACGTCAGCGCCTCCGGCGCAAAGTTGCGCGGACTCGGGTACCCGGCTTCGTGGAGATCGCGCGACATCAGGTCCATGAATGCGCGCGACTCCTGAAAGACGTCCAGCTTGGCCCGTTCCGTGATCGAGGCCTGCTGCGCCTGATCGACCTGCTGGAACATCACCGCCATGATGACGGAGAAGATGGCGACGGCGATGACGAGTTCGGGGAGCGAAAAGCCCGCTTCGCTCTTCCGCAGCGCGGTCGCCATCCTTTGGTCCTTCATTCAGGGCGCCCGACGACGACGCGGACGTGAATCGGCAGGGAAGGGCCCGCTTTCTTGGCCCCGACCGTCACCAGAAACGAGTTCGTCGGCGTACCCTCATCGGTGCCGATCAAATCGACATGCCAGCGCACGTCATAGGTCCCCGCCGATGTGCCGGTCGGCTGGCACGGCGAGGTAACCGCGTAATCCATGTGATAGTTGTCGGGCGGGACAGCGGAGAAATCGATATCGCTGCCCGGGCCGTCTTGCAGCGCGGCGCCACCCGGCGCCGTCGCGATGGTGAAATTCGTTCCCAGACAATCGCTCAGATTCGCGGTACCGCTGCCGACCAGCGTCGAATTAATCTGCTCGACGACCGCGTTGGTCAGCATCGCCATCGAGCTCTCGTGTCCGCTCCGGCTGTTGGCGTTGATCGCCATGATGATGATTCCGTAGGCGCCCAGCCCGCCGACGGTCGTGACCACCGTGGCGATCAGCAACTCGATGAGCGTGAATCCTTCCGAGGACTGCCAGCGACGCTCGCGGCTCGCTGACACGCGGGTGCGTCGGGACTGCATCAGTTCACCCACGCCGTTCCGTTCCAGTACCACTGCTTGACTCTGCCTCCGGGCGACACACTGACGGCCGTCGACACCTCCGGATGCGCGGCGTCCGTCAGGTAGTAGATGAATCCGCCGATCGTGCACACTCCCGTCACGTACTTGCAGGGCATGCCCCGCGGATTGAACGAGACCAAATCCGGAAGGGTCAATGCCGTGAAACTCAGCGTCGCTGCCGTCAGTGCGGGGGTGGCGTCCGGAATCGTCATCTGCAGGGTCGAGCCACCGAGCTGCACCTGCGCTCGTGCCGTCGGCAGATCGGGAGAAGCATCGGTAGCGTTCTCCGCAAACGCGAACGGCACGTTCGCGGTCGTGGTGAAGTGCACCGTGATCGTCTGATTGCGCTTGATCGCCTCGATCCGGCTGCCCTGCAGCAGGCCGGCGAGACTGCTTGATCCGCCTCGCAATTTCGCGTGCGCGACGGCCCCGAGAAACGGTGGAACCGAAACCGCCGTCATCGCGCAGATGATGCCGATCACAACCAGGAGTTCGAGCAGGGTGAAACCGCGATCCCCCGCATCTTGCGGGGCATGGGCCAGGCTGTGTTTCATCGCACGTGTCCGAGTCATCGTTTGTCGGCTGCGTTGTCGCGTGACTACGCTCAACAGCAACAGCTCTGCCACGAGACGCCAGAGGTCGCCAAAAGATCTAAACGACTGTGCCATTTGAGGTTGCGGCAAGATCGGGCGACAAGCCCTGAGCTCGGATGCGAGGATTGCAGCGATGAATTGTTACGCCTGGTAACTGTTTTGGAAGTGGGCGGCCGACAGCGGAAAGGCCAACTCGAAGGAAGCCCCGCCGGCGGCCGATTCGCGCACCGCAATACGGCCGTTGTGCATCACCACCACTTTCTGAACGATGGCGAGGCCCAGGCCGGTGCCGCGAGAGCGAGTAGTGAAGAACGGCTGGAAGATGCGATCGCGGCTGCCGGCAGGAATGCCGGTCCCGTTGTCGTCGACGACGACCCGGCAGAATCTCCGTCCGCCATCGACATGGCCCCGAATGGAAATCACGGGCACGCGGCCAGCGGTCGAGCACGCCTCTGCCGCATTTCGCAGCAGGTTGGCGAACGCCTGTCGCAGCAGCACTTCGTCGCCTTCGATACCGGCGAACGAGCCGGTGACATCAACATGCCCGCCATCCGGCAGTTCGCGCAGCAGATCGTCAGCCGCCCGGCGCGCAATGGCTTCGAGATCGACGGGGATCAGCGCCACCTGCTCCGGTCGCGCGAAATTGAGAAAGTTCGTGACCACCTTGCCAAGTGCGTCGGCCTCCTGGCGGATGCCTTCGACGTACGGCCCGTACTGCGTCGGGAGTGCCTCGGGATCGATCAGCCGGCTGTACCCATGGATGGTCGCGAGACCGTTGCGAAATTCGTGCGCGATGCCCGCGGTCAGCTCGCCGAGCCGCGCCAGCGTCTCCTTCAGGCGCAACTGCTCCTCGAGCTCCATCACCGTGGTCAAATCGGAGAACAGACAGATTGCTCCGCTGCTCGTGTCACCACTCCGCAGCGGCGACACGGTCAGACCGAAGTACGAACCGCGGCCCGATCCGGCCACGCGCACCGACCGCCGCACGATCGGCCGCGACGAGGCCAGGCACTCCGCGAGAACGGCGACGAGTTCGGGAGCCGCATGAAGGACACGCCGGTAATCCTGGTCGCGCGGATCCTCGGTAATCTCGAGCATGCGGCAACCGGCCGGGTTCAGGATCTCGATGCGACCGTTGCTGTCGACCACCAGTAACCCCGCCGTCAGGCTGGCGACGATCTGGCCACTCAGCTCCTCCGACGCTTCCGCGCGAGCGCTCATCGCCCGCTCCTGCGCCTTCAGCTTGCTGACCGCGTCCTGCAGCGCCGCCGACAGCAGGGCGGTTTCGGTGCCCGACTCACGCAGATGTTCTTTGGTATTGCGCGCGGCCGCCGCAAATCGCAGGAAGGCATAGGTCAGCACGCCGACGAGCATCGCAACGATGGCGGTCAGCCCGAGGAAGGCGTAGCCGGTGGGATTCATCGATAAAACGACAGGTACCACGTGACGATGCCGTCACCAGCCACCGCGGAGACGAGCGCACCGACGGCAAGAAACGTCCCGAACGGAAGTGCCGCCTTCATCCCACCGCGGCCTGACGAGAGGATGGCGACGCCGATGATCGCGCCCGTCACGCTCGCCAGGATCAATGTCAGCACCATCAGCGGCCAGCCGAGGAAGGCGCCAATCATCGCCAGCATCTTCACGTCGCCCATACCCATGCCTTCGACGCCGCGCAGACGGTAATAGCCTTCCCCGACCACGAAGAGGACACCGCCACCGAGCGCGAGTCCGATGACCGACGACACCCATCCGGGCGGCAACCACACGCTGGCAAGCAGACCGATGACCACGCCCGGCACGGTGATCACATTGGGCAGGATCCGATGGCGCAGGTCGATGACAAACAACACGACCATCGCGCACGCAAACAGAAGACGCACGGCGAGCAGCGGCGTCAGGCCGTACAAGCGGAACGCCACCACGAAGACGATGGCGGTAAGCGCTTCGACCAGCGGGTATACGGGACTGATCGAGGTGTGGCAGGTGCGGCAGCGTCCCCGCAGCACGACCCAACTGACCAGCGGCACGTTTTCGTACCACGATAGCGGCCGGTTGCAGGACGTGCAGTGAGATCCCGGCCAGTTCAAAGACTCCTTTCGCGGCAGCCTGTAAATGCAGACATTCAGGAAGCTGCCGACGATGAGGCCGAGCACGAAGAGCAACAGGACCATCACGGTGCTCGCTCCGTCGGCAGCGGCCACAGTGACGAATCGCTGCTGATGGTGACGCTGCCGTCATCCGGATCCAGCACGAATGGGCGCCCGCTGATGTCGATCGGCACGTGACGCAGCCCACCGTCGCGGATCAACGCCTCCCAGGACGGCGGCGGACCGCCATGGCGACGCCGGTACTCGGCCGTCACCGCCTCGAGCTGTTGAATCGTGTCGATCGCATCGAGCTGCTGCAGCCGATGTTCCGCTGAGCGGCGAAGCCAGTCCTCATCCGCGGTCGCCAGCATGTTCTGCCAGAGCCGACGTGAGGATTGCGTATCGCCGCCGGTCGCCAGTGTGACCGCGGCCAGCGGCCGCAGCCACGGTGGTGCCCCGGCGACGTCAGCGGCCCGGCGAAACCACTCGGCGGCCTGCCGGTAATCCGCCTGCCGGTAAAACACGAAGCCTGCATCATAGGGATATTCCCATCGCGTCGGATTCGCCGCGATGCCCCGTTCGAGCAGTTGAATTGCCAGCTCCGGATGATTGGCACCGCCTGGCGCCGGTTCGGAGAGAAAGAACGCACCGAATCGATAGGCGACGTTGAATTGCGGATCGAGCGAGGTGGCCAGCTCGAGCAGTGGGTACAACAGCTCGTAGTGTTTCTCGGCGGTATCCGACAAGCGGGTGCCGCCATAGTATTGAATCGCCCGGATCCAGTACAAATCGGCGAGCACCGCATCGAACGAAAGCCCCAGGCGTTGCATCATCGCCGGCGACCGCACATACAGCACCTGTTGCGCCGGCTCGGCCAGGTGGAAACGGGCGTCACGGTACACCTGCAGCCACACCACCGCCGCAGCGAGCGTCACGATCAGGACGACCGCGCCGATGGTTGCTCGAGCCGGAGCGGCCGTCATGGTGCGCACATGAATCGGTGCGGCATCCGCGTCCGGCCGAGGCCGGCGTTCATTTGAAGTCACGCCGCGAGAAGATCATCACGGCCGCGGCGATCAGCATCGCCGCGTATGCGATGCCATAGAGGAGCGTGGTGGCGATGTACGCCGCACCGATCGGCAGGCCGTGCACCACCTGCGCTTTCACATCGAACGCCGCGAAGTTCGGCAGCAGGTAATAGAGTGCGCGTCCCACGCCCGCCGCGACGGGCGACTTCACCACCTGACCGAGATTCCGCAGATCCGATCCGAACTGCCCCGCGATCCAGAGACCAGCGGTCAGCGCCGCCGACAGCAGCGCGCTCGATGAAAATGTCGACCAGAACAATGCCACCGCCGTGACCAGCGCCAGCTCCGCGCCGATCATCGCGACCCCAATCAGCAGGCGCGGATCGGTCGCGGGCGGCTGGCCGGCAAGTGCCGCTGGCGAGAGTGTCCATCGCATGTAGGCGAGCACGACGTAGTACGCGGCGGTCATCACGATCAGATTGATCGCCAGCGTCGCCACGAGACCGAGATACTTGCCGACGATGAACTCGTGACGCCGGATCGGCTTCGCCAGGACGGCGTAGATGCTGCGGCGATCGATCTCACGCGCCACCAGCCCGATGCCGATGAACAAGGCGATGAACAAACCGAACAGCGACATCGCCGCCAGCCCGAGATCCTTGATGATCTTGACGTCCTGCCCGGCCGTCAGCTGGCCGATGAGGAAGGAGGTGGCCATCAGGACCAACGCAAAGGCCACGATCGCGTACAGGACCTTGTCGCGGACCGAGTCCTTGAACACATGACGGGCGACGAGCAGGACGGCGCGCATCAGTCGAAATGACGCGCGGCCGTCTGGCCCACTTGCGCCATGAAGAAGTCCTCGAGCGTCTTCCGCAGCGGATTGAGCGACACGATCGTGCCGCCCGCTGCGCTCACCCGTCCGACGATGGCGTCCGGCGCTGCGGCGTCCGACAGCAGCAGGCGGTAACGGTCGTCGCTGATGCGCGTGACCGTCGCGCCGCCGCCGGTCAACTCGTCGAGCAGCGCCTGCGGTGCCCCGCCGACGACCAGATCCCATCCATGAATCTTGAACGGCACGATCTCGGTGAGACTGCCCGCCGCCGCCAGCTTGCCGGCGGCGAGGATGCCGACGCGGCTGCAGATAGCTTCGGCATCGGACAGGATGTGCGAGCTGAAGAAGACGGTGACGCCTCGGTCGCGCAGCGTGAGGATCAGATCGCGGACCTGGGCGCGGCCGATCGGATCGAGCCCCGACATCGGCTCGTCGAGAAACACCAGTTCCGGATCGTTGATCAGGGCCTGCGCCAGGCCCACCCGCTGCAACATCCCTTTCGAGTACTTGCGAAGCTGAAACCGCCGCTCGGCGCCGAGCCCGACGTCATCCAGCAGGCGCGACACACGCTGCGCTCGCTCCTGGCCGTGATAGCCGAAGAGACTGGCGAAGTAGGAGAGAAGCTCCTCAGCGGTGAGGTTCTCGTAGAAGTACGGATGCTCAGGCAGATAGCCGATGCGGCGGCGGACCGAGACATCGCCAACCGGCTTGCCAAGGATCTCGGCCGTGCCTTCCGACGGAAACATGAGCTGCATCAGCAGCTTCAATGTGGTGGTCTTGCCGGCACCGTTGGGACCGAGGAACCCGAACACCTCACGCTCGGCGACGCGCAGAGTGAGGTGATCGAGCGCGGTGTAACGGCGAGGGCGCCAGAATCCAACCGAGTAGTGCTTGGTCAGCCCTTCGATGCGGATCGCGTCCACGGTCAGGCGGTGGCGCCCGCTTTCTGGAGCAGATAGCGGATCGCCTCGTCGAAGTAGTTCGGCCGCAGGCCGGGCACCTTGATGCCGTTGATGAAGAAGGTCGGCGTGCCGTTCACCCCCAGCTTGTTCCCGATCAGCGCTTCGGCGTGGATCTCGGTAATCAGCTTGGGATACCGGGTCTCGTACTCATCGCCGCTCACGCCCGTCAAGCGTGTCAGCTCCCCTTTGATGTAGTCGCGGCTGAACTGGTCCTGGGTCCGGAACAACACTTCCTCGAGCTCGCTGCCCTTCCCTTTCTCGCGTGCGATCCGCATCGCGACAGCGGCTTCACACGCGAACGGGTGCGCGGAACCGAACCCGCATTCGCCCTCGAGCGGATAGTCCTTGTTCTCGAACTTGAACGCACCGGGATTCTGCTTCTCGTACTTTTCGAAGATGCCGTTGTACGCGTAGTAGGCCTGCCGGCACGCCGGACACTGGAAGTCGTTGAACTTGACGACCAGCACTTTCACGCCGTCCGACGGCAGCACGCTCGGCTCGGAGACAGGCATCGCCTTGTCGAGCCAGTCGTGCCATTCCTTCAACTGGTCGGCATCGAGCTTCTCGCTGTCCACGACGGCCGCCGCGTCCTGCGTTTCCGCACTCACCGTCTGCTGGTGCGGGAAGAACACGATGAGGGCAAGGGAGGCCGCGAACCAGACCGCCGCCAGCGTGGCCGCGGTGGGACTGCGACGAAGGCCGGCGAGGTCGGCAGCGAGCCGCGATGGCAGTTCCTTCAATGATCCCGCCGCGGCCGCTGACACCAGGAACGTCGCCACGACGCTCACATACATCGTCATGCAGAGCGGGCAGGCGAGGCGCAGGACAAAGAAAGACGTGTAGGCGAAGTAGAAGACCGCGGCCAGGCCGAACGTCGAAAGAACGAACAGGTAGCCGGCCGCGCGTGTAGCGCCTTCCGATTCCGGCTGCCGCATGCCGTACAGCGACAGCAGGAGCACGAGCCCAGCCCAGATTGCGCCGCCGGCAGCGACCGGAATACCGAATACGCGCGCATAGGAACTTTCGAGGACCTGCGTACAACTCACCGTCGCGTTGACGTCGCAGACACTCGTATACGACGGATTGACCGTAAGGCTGTAATGAACCTGCAGTGCCCAGACTGATGCCGTCAGCGCTACCACAGAGAAGAACACGAGTCCGGCACGGTACTTCGCGAGAGACATGGATCTACCTGCTTACCTCGATGCCAGAGCTTACCGTACAGACGAAGAGGGGCGGCAGTCGGCCGCCCCTTCTTCGAATCCGAACCGTTACCTGTTACTGAATCGGAAGTGCCGCGGGGTCGGCCGTCGTGTCGGTCATCGTCAGCGCGGTCGCCTGCGTCGCCGCATAGACCGTCGAGCTGGTGTTCGTGCCGAACGCGCGCGAACCACCGCCAGCCAGAGGAGTCGCCGTCGCGTTGTAACCCTGGTTGACCGTGCCGGCCGCCAGGCCATTGCACGAGGCAGGCGCCGTTGCAGCAGCGGTGCTGGCCCCCAACGTCATCTCGTAACCGCTCTTGTCAACGATGTCGGTAGCCGACATATCCGGGCTGATGAAACCGTTGATGCCCACGGTGCCGCCCGGGCCGGTGCCGAGGTTAATCAGGCCCGTCGAGTAGAAACCGTTGCCACAGCTCGACGCGAAACTCGCCTGGGCGCTGTTGATGGCGCGCATCGATCCGATCGCCGACGCCTCATTGCCCGCCTGACGGGCACGCAGCAGTCCCGGGACCGCGATCGCCGCGATGATGCCGATGATCGCGACAACGATCAGCAGCTCGATGAGGGTAAAGCCTTCGTTCTTCTGCATCTTCTTCACAGTCAGTACTCCTTGTGAGCGCGCGGGCCTGAGAGCCCACTGTCAGGGGTTCACTGCCGGCGCGCCCACAAAGTCATTAGAGGTCGAGGGGGCGCGTTCGGTCGTCCGCAACAAGAACCGCGAACGGTCCGGCTTACTGCAGCGGCTGTGCCAGGTTTCCTGACGCTGCCGTTGTCACTCCAAGCTCTTTCAGTGTAAGACCTTAGCCAAATCCGTCTGGTCTGGCCTTGGCCAACCCTGGCTGCCACTTTTTGCGAAGTGCCAAATAATGGCGGCGCTGGCTGCCGTCTTTTGTCACGCCGCGTCTGGCCGACCTGAAAGGTCGGCCTCTACGTTTGTCACCCATCGCCTGACCGACCTGAAAGGTCGGCCTCTACGTTTGTCACCCAGCGTCTGGCCGGCTGAGGGTCGGCCGCTACGTCCGGCCAACCTTTGTCGCGCCGGGCGGCGCCGCCGAACGGGATTATCATGGGCCGTTTCCATCCCTGTCTGTCCTTTCTTGCGGAGGGAATATGCAGCCTCGTTTCCTCGTGCGTGCCACGATCGCGCTCGGCACGACCACCCTGATTGCGCTCGTAGTCTTGAGCGCTCATCGACCGGCCAATGCCGCGGCCGTGCTGACGGCCGGCAAAGCCGACCTGAAGTCGGCCGGCGCCCTCACCTTCGGTCCCGATGGCGTGCTGTTCGTCGGCGACTCGATTGGGGGAGCGGTCGTCGCCCTCGACACCAATGACAAGACGCCGGTCAAGACGGCTGCGATCAACGTCCAGGGTTTGGACCAGAAAATCGCCGGTCTGGTCGGCGTGATGCCCGACCAGATCCTGATCAACGACGTCGCCGTGAACCCGATCTCCAAGAACGTGTACGTGTCAGCCGCGCGCGGCCGCGGCCCTGACGCGATGCCGCTGGTGGTGAAAGTCGAGCCGTCGGGCAAGGTGACGCCGCTGTCACTCGACAACATCCCGCACGCCTCGGTGGCACTGGTCGACGCTCCCGCCGACAATCCCTCCTCCCGCCAGAATCCGCGGACGACGACGATTACCGACATGGCGTTCGTAAACGGCAACCTGCTGGTGACCGGGATGTCGAACGAGGAATGGAACTCGGCCCTGCGCTCGATTCCGTATCCGTTCACGAATGCCGGCCAGGGCACGCAGCTCCAGATCTGGCACGCGTCGCACGGGCGCTTCGAGACGCAGGCGCCGGTGCGGACCTTCGTGCCGTATACCCTGGGCGGTCAACCCTACGTGCTCGCCGCCTACACCTGCACGCCGCTCGTGAAAATCCCCATGAGCGACCTCAAGCCCGGCGCCCAGGTCAAAGGCGTCACGATTGCCGATCTTGGTTCCGGCAACCAGCCACTCGACATGGTTCCCTACAAGAAAGACGGGCACCAGTACATCCTGATCGCGAACACCTCGTTCGGCGTCGTCAAGCTGCACGCCGATTCGCTCGCGACCGACAAGCCGATCGATTCGCCGACCGTGGTGGACGTGGCGGGTGCGCCGTACGACAAGATCACGGCGTTGACCAACGTGCAGCACCTGGCGCAG
Source organism: Vicinamibacterales bacterium (assembly GCA_035496255.1). GTDB lineage: Bacteria > Acidobacteriota > Vicinamibacteria > Vicinamibacterales > UBA2999 > Gp6-AA40. Next base: position 35,935 of record DATJEU010000099.1, on the reverse strand, counting down.
GTCGACGATGGGCACGCGCTGGTCTTCACGAAGGGCCCTGCAAGCCTGCAGACGATCGCGCTGCCGTAAAGCTCGGGCTACATCGGGAGGCCGACCTGAAGGTCGGCCTCTACGAGGTTGTTGGCGTCTGCGGCGGACGAAGCCCGTAGTCGGAAGCCAGAAGCTTTCGCACCGATTCAGCTATGCGGGTGGTACCCAAACTCCGGATTCTCGCGATCGTCTTCGCTCTGGGGACGATCGCGAGGGCACAAGCCGTTTCCATCCAGCTCGATGCCGGTACGTTCCGGGTCACCGGCTGGCGGGCGCCGGCCACACAGCCGGCCGGTGGCTGGGCATCGGTGCTCGCGGTCTACGCGGGAACGACCGACGGCCCGGCGATGCTCGGCAGCTACAGCGTCGAGCGTGGCACCCTCATCTTTCGCCCTCGGTATCCGCTGGCAGCAGGCATCACCTACCGCGCCGTCTTTCAGCAACCCGGCCAGCGCGCGCGCATCGAGCGGAGGTTCAATGGTCCGGCACGCGCGCCCGGGCCAGCAACACACGTCGAACATGTCTATCCATCCGCCGACGTGCTGCCGAGCAACACGCTGCGCCTGTACATCTACTTCTCAGGACCCGTGAGCCGAGGGGAAGTCGCCACGCATCTTCATATCGTGGATAGCGCAGGCCAGGAGTTGAAAGGCGTGCTGCTGCCGGGCCAGGAACTCTGGGATCCAGGCAATCAGCGGCTGACGATGACGTTCGATCCGGGACGCATCAAGCGCGGGCTCACGGCGAACTCGAAGATGGGACCGCCGATCGCCGAGGGCACACGCTACACGCTGGTCATCGACCGATCGTGGCCCGACGCGAGAGGGCTGCCGCTGGCCGGCGACTATCGCAAAGACTTCCGCGGCGGGCGCGCCGTCCGCGTCCCGCCCGATCCGAAACAGTGGCGCGTTACTGCTCCGCGTGCGGGCACCACCACGCCGCTCGTCGTCGATTTCGGACGATCGATGAACTACCCGCTGCTGCAGCGGATGGTGCAGGTGGCCAGTGCGGGCGGCCGCGTCGCCGGCACGATCGCCGTCGATCGGAACGAAACGATCTGGCGTTTCACGCCGCGGCAACCGTGGTCTGCCGGCGCCTACCGGCTGCTGGTGGACGCCGGCCTCGAAGACGTCGCCGGCAACAAGATCGACCAGCCGTTCGACATCGACGTCTTCGAGAAAGTCTCCGAGCACCTCACGACCCGCACGGTCACCGTGCCCTTCAGCGTTCGCTGAGCCAGCCGGCCGGTCTGAAAAGCAAGACCGACCCTACAGGTGTCTGGTAGGCCGCCAGCCGCGCGCCCACCAGCCACCAGACACTGGTAGACAATCTGAAAGAGTACTGGTAGCTTCTCTACCGAAATGGGAGAACAGGAACGCATCCAGCTCCTGCAGGGCACGCTCGATCTGCTCGTCCTGCAGACCCTGGCGCTGGGACCGGTGCACGGGCATGGCATCGCCACCAGCATCCAGCGGGAAACCGACGAAGAACTGCTGGTCGACCATGGCTCGCTCTACCCCGCGCTGCAGCGGCTTGAGCGGGCGAGGCTCATCACGTCGGAATGGGGTGTCTCCGAGAACAACCGGCGTGCTCGCTTTTACAAGCTCACGCGGGCCGGCCGCAAACGTCTGGTCACCGAGACACGGCGCTGGGAGGCCACCGTTCGCGTCATCTCCCGCATCCTCAATCCGCGGAGGGCGACATGAAGCTTCCCCGATGGCTCCGCTGGCGATCACATGACGAGATGGACGAAGAGATCGACGCACACCTCGATCTGCAAGTACAGGCGCATCTCGATCGCGGACTGACGCCGGATGAGGCACGTCGCGCGGCCCGGCGGCAGTTCGGCAATCCAACGGCGGTCAAACAGCAGGCGCGTGAGCGCGATCCGCTGTTCCACCTCGAGAGCTTTGTCATCGATGTGCGCCAGACGCTGCGCAGCCTTCGCCGGTCGCCGGGATTCACCAGCGCAGCGGTCCTGACGCTGGCCGTGTCCATCGGCGCGACGACTGCGATCTTCTCGGTGGTCGATGGTGTCCTGCTGCGGCCCATGCCGTTCCCTGATCCCGACCGCCTGGTGCGCGTAACGCTGCACACGAAGCCGCAGGCCAACGCGACGGTAGAGATGCCGTTCGCGGAGCTCGGGTTCTTTCACTTCGTCAACAACAACCGAACGTTCGCCGAAGTCGGAGGCGTCAGCATCTTCGCCGGCACGAACGGCAATGACGAATGGGCGCTCACCGGCCACGGCTCGCCGCATGCGCTTGCGGTCGCACGGATGACGGCGGCGGCGTTCCGCGTGCTCGACGTCCCTCCACAACTTGGCCGCTTTCCCACCGACGCCGAAGATCGTCCGAATGGCCCGCGCGTGCTGCTTCTGAGCGACGGACTCTGGCGCACGGCGTTTGCGGCCAGCCCGTCGGTCATTGGCAGCCTGGTGCAAGTAAGTGGAGTGACGTGGCAGGTAATCGGCGTCATGCCCGCATGGTTCCGCTTTCCACAACCGGACGTGGATGTCTGGATCCCGTTCCAACTCGATCCCACGAGCAAGAACGTCAACCGTCCGAGCATCGGCCTGATCGCCCGCCTGAAGCCAGGCGTCACCATCGACGCCGCGACCGCTGACGCCGAGCGGCTGATCGCCGGTTTTGGCGCAATCGGCTATCCCCCCAACTGGACGCAGGACGTTATCACCGGGAAGGCCCACGTCCGGACGGTGAAGGACGACGTGGTGGGCCGCTCGCGCCGGCCGCTGCTGGTACTGCTCGGAACGATGGCGTTCCTGCTCCTGATCGGGTGCAGCAACGTCGCCAATCTGTTCCAGGTGCGTGCCGAGGCTCGAACGATGGACGCGGCAGTTCGCGTGGCACTTGGGTCAGGGCGGCGGCGCCTGATCCGGCGCCTGCTGACCGAGGGGGTGCTCATCGCGCTCGCCGGAGGCATCGCCGGCGTCGCTCTCGCCTACGGCGGCCTGCGCGCGCTCGTGGCAATCGCGCCGCCAAGCATCCCACGACTCGACGAGATCGGCATCAACGTCACCGTGCTCGCCTTCACTGCCGCGATCTCGGTGGCGGCGGGACTGCTGTTTGCGCTTCTGCCCGCGCTGCGGACCGCATCGTCACGCGTCCTCAGGGCGCTGCAGGCGGGACGCAGTGGCACTGCCGGCCGCGAACGACAGATTGCACGTCGCGCGCTGGTGGCCGCCCAGGTGGGATTGGCGCTGGCGCTGTTCGTGGGTTCGACGCTGATGGTGCGCAGCTTTGCCGCGCTCTCAGCCGTCAATCCCGGCTTCGACGCGTCGCACGTGCTGACCTTCCGCGTGGCACCGGATCCGAAGCGCTATCCCGACAGCGAGCCGCTCGCCCGCTTCTATGATGCGTTGCTCGATCAGGTGCGGACCATCCCTGGCGTGACCGCCGCCGGCGCAGCGTCGTTCCTCCCGATGACCGGTGGAATCGGCGGCCTTGGCGGACCGTTCCTGGGCACCGAAATCGCCGACGCGCCGCTGCCCCCGGACGCGAGACCGCCCAACTCCGTGTTCAGGCGCGCCACGCCTGGCTATTTCGAGGCGATGCACATCCCCGTCATCGAGGGCCGCACCTTCATCGCCGACGACCACCAGCGCCGGCTCGGGTCGGCGATTATCAGCCTGACCCTCAAGAACAAGTATTGGCCGCATTCGAGCGCGCTCGGCAAACAGATCACCATCGCCGGCGCGCCTGCCCGCATCGTCGGCGTCGTCGGCGATGTCCACGACACGGCACCAGACGCGCCGATCGAACCGGTCGTCTACAAGCCGATGCTCGACGCACGTGGCGGTGGCATCCGCGCAATGGTCGTCACGGTGCGCACGAATCGTGACCCGCTGGACGTGCTGCCGGCGGTACGCCGGACCATCGCGAGGCTGGATCCGGATCTACCGGTCTCCGACATTCAGACGATGCAGAGCGTGGTCGGCGCATCGATCAGCCGGACCAGCTTCACGATGACCGTGCTGGTGCTTGCTGCGGGAATCGCGCTGTTCCTCGGCGCCGTCGGCATCTACGGCGTGATGGCGTACGGCGTCGTCCAGCGAACCGGTGAGATCGGCGTGCGGCAGGCGCTCGGCGCCGATCGGGCGTCCGTGTTCGCGTTGATCCTGCGCGAGGGACTGAGCATGGACGCGATTGGCGTCGCCGTCGGTCTCATTGCGTCCGCGGCTCTTGGACACACGCTGTCGTCGCTGCTCTACGGAGTCAGCCCGTACGACGGCATCACGTTGCTGCTGGCGACGTTGGTATTTCTTGCCATTGGCGTGCTGGCGAGTGCGGTCCCGGTCTCGCGAGCCGTACGCGTCCCCCCGGCGGTGGCGCTGCGCGGCGACTGACCCGGCAGCTACCTGATATTGAACTTCTTGGCGTAGTACCGGAACGAACGGAAGCTCATGCCGAGCAGCTCCGCGGCCTTCGTCTGCACGCCGCCGGTGCGCTCGAGCGCCAGGCTGATGTAGTGCCGGTACATCTCGTCGCCCTTGGCTTCGAGGTCGAATCCTTCTCCCAGATCGGGGAGAGATCGAAGGTCCGGAGCTGCCGCCTCAAACTCCGTCGTCGCAGACGGCCCTTCCTGACCCGCGCCGGGACCGACGTGCGGTGCCAGCGTCTCGGGCAACACCACCGGCGTCTGCTCGATGGCCACCGCACGCTCCATCACGTTCTCCAGCTCACGCACGTTGCCCGGCCAGGCGTAGACTGCGAGCCGCTCCTGGGCGTCGTTCGAAATGCTGTGAACGTTCTTGCCCATCTGGGATGCGAACTTCTCGAGGAAGTGCTCCGCCAGCAGCGGAATGTCCTCGCGGCGGTCACGCAGCGGCGGCAACTGAATGGGGATCACGTTGATGCGGTAAAACAGGTCCTCGCGGAACCGTCCTTCGGCCACCAGCTTCGGCAGGTCCTGGTTGGTGGCCGCGATGATGCGGATATCCGCCTGCACCTCGTCGGTGCCCCCGAGCCGGCGGAACCGCCGGTCCTGGAGGATGCGCAGCAGCTTCACCTGCATCGCCGCGTTCATCTCGCCGATTTCGTCGAGGAACACGGTGCCGCGCTCGGCAATCTCGATGAGGCCCTTCTTGTTCGTTTCCGCGCCGGTAAACGCACCGCGCATGTGACCGAACAGTTCGGATTCGAGCAGCGTCTCGGGCACGGCGCCGCAATTGAGCGCGACGAACGGGTAGTCGCGGCGCAGCGAGTTGTAGTGAACCGCGCGCGCCACCATGTCCTTGCCGGTGCCCGATTCACCGGTGATCAGGACGGTGCTGTTGGTCTTCGCGATCGTCTCGACCAGCGTGAAGACAGCCAGCATTGCGTCGCTGCGGCCGATGATGTTCGAGAACTGGTACTTCGAGCGCAGCTCGCGTTTGAGCCGGACGTTCTCCTGCTTCAGACGATGCGACTCGAGATGCTGCGCCACCTTCAGGCGCAATTCATCCATGTTGAACGGCTTGGTGAAGTAGTCCACCGCGCCGAGCCGCATGGCTTCCACCGCGGTGCTGGTGGACGCATACGCCGTCATCATGAACGCCACGATGTCGCGGTTCGCATCCTTGGCCGCGCGCAGCACGTCGACGCCGGAGACATCCGCCATCCGGATGTCTGACAGCAGCAGGTCGAACGCGACCCGATTGAGCAGGTCGAGCGCCTCCTTTCCGTTCGACGCGACGTCGACGTCATAGCCATCGCGCCGCAACACGATGCGCAGCATGTCGCGCATCGACGGTTCGTCGTCGACGACCAGGATCCGGGGCCGGATCGCCGCTGGCGCGTCTGTGGCCGGCACCCGGGTATCGACGGGCTGCGTCATACGGCAGCGGCCTGTGACGCGCCGGCGGCGTTGGCGGCGCTCCCGGCCGAGGGAAGCCGGACGATCATCGTCGTGCCGACGCCGACGGTGGAGGACACCTCGATGCTGCCGTTGTAGTCGGTCACGATGCGGTGGACGATGGCCAGTCCCAGGCCGGTCCCCTTTTCGAAGGTGCTTCGGAACGGCTGGAAGATCGATTCGATGTCGTCGGCCGGAATGCCGCGGCCCTGATCTTGAACCGTGATCAGGAGATCGCCGTCACGACTCGTGCGATCGATGCGCACGGCGAGCAACAGACGGCCGCCTCCCGGCATCGCGCGCAAGCCGTTGGTGGCGAGGTTCCAGACCACCTGCTTCAACTGATGCTCGTCCGCTTCGTACCAAACCGGATCCGCCGGCGCCTCGACATCCACGACGTGACCTTCCTTCACGTCCGTGCCATTGCGCAGCAACATGGCGGTGTCGCTCACAATCTGTCGCACATCCAGCTTCGCGACGGCGAGCTTCTGCTGCGGACGCGCATATGCGAGGAACGACCGAATCGTGTCGTTGAGGCGCTCCGACTCGCGGAGCACGATGTCCATCAACTGCGCCTGCTCAGAGTTCAGCGTCAACTCCTGTCGCAGCACCTGGATCGACCCGGACATGGAGGCCAGCGGGTTGCGGATCTCGTGGGCGATGCCGGCGGCCATTTCGCCGACCGCCGCGAGGCGCTGCTGCAGGCGGGCATCGCGTTCGAGGCGCTTGACGTCGGTCACGTCCTGGAAGGTGAACAGGTAGCCGCGCCGCCCGTCGGGAAAGACCAGCGTTGCCGCGGTCACGCCAAGCTCGATGCTGCGGTCGTCACCCACTCGGAATCGATAGTCGACCCGCATCGCCCGGCGCTTGGCCAGCAGGTCGAACCGGTTCCGGAATTCGGCCGGCAACTGCAGGACGTCGCGCACATCGGTGCCGACAGCCTTGTCGGCGCTGACACCGGTAATCAACGTGGCGGCGCGGTTGAACGTCAGCAGGCGGCAATTCGCATCGGCGGTGGCCAGGCCGCTGAGGAGACTGTCGATCACGTACTCGTTGAAGGCGCGCAGGTCGGCCATCTCGAGCGACGCCGTCTCGAGCCGCGCTCCCGCCGATCGCAGGCCTTCAGCCAGCGAACCGGACAACATCGCGACGGCAAAGAATCCGCCGATGTTGATCGCGACGGTGTACTGCGCATAACGAAGCGTCGGCAGGACGACGTCCGGCATCGACAACACGCCCGGCAGCTCGACGTGGCTGTACTGGAGCATCACCAGACCGAGATAGAGGACCGCACCGAGCGTCGCCACCTGCAGGGCGCCGCGGCGGAACCGGATGGTGCTGGCCGCGATGACCGGCATCACGTACAACAGCGAGAAATAACTGGTAATCCCGCCGGTGACGTGGATGAACGCCGAGATCAGGACGACGTCGAGCGCAAACTGGACGTCGACCATCCACAGGTGGCGCGCCGCATAGCTCAGGGTCACCGTGTAGACGACGGCCAGGCCGTACGTCAGGCCGATCAGGAAAAAGAACGGATTGATCGGAAACGCACCGGGCGATGCCAATTGAATGAGGATCGCGGAGCCGAGCAGCAGCGTGCTGACGACGACGCGAACCGCAATCAGCGTCGAGAGGCGGGAGCGGAAGTTCATCCCGTCAGCTTGCTGATCAGGCTGAAGATTGGCATGTACATCGCGATGACGATGCCGCCGACGATGCCGCCAAGCAGCGCGATCATCAAGGGCTCCATCAGGGTCAGCAGGCCCGCGACTGCGACGTCGACTTCCTCTTCGTAGAAGTCGGCGATCTTGCTGAGCATGGTGTCGAGCGCGCCGGTCGCCTCGCCGACCCCGATCATCTGCACCACCATCGATGGAAAGACGTTCGTTTCCCGCAACGGCTGGGCAATCGTCTCGCCGCGCTCGATACTCGCCCGCGTCGTCAGAATCGCGCCCTCGACGACAGCGTTGCCGGCGGTTCGCGCGGTGATGTCGAGCGCTTCGAGAATCGAGACGCCGGAGGCGAGCAGCGTCGACAAGGTGCGGCAGAAGCGGGCCACCGCAATCTTCCGCATCAGGACGCCGAGAATCGGCAACTTCAGCACGATGCCATCGACGACCCTCTTGCCGTTGGTCGTCGCATAGTACTGCTTGAACGCAAAACCGCTGGCAAAGATGCCGCCGATGATGAATGGCATGAACCGGACGAGGCCGTTGCTGAGCGCGATGACCACGCGCGTCGGCAGCGGCAGGTCGGCACCAAGGCCGGCGAACAGGTTCGCGAAGGTCGGGATGACCTTCCACAGGATGACGCCGACGACGACACCTGCGATCACAATGACCGCAATCGGATAAATCATCGCCGACTGGACCTGGCTTTTCAGCTTGACGGCCTTTTCGATGTAGGTCGCCAGGCGCTTGAGAATCGTGTCGAGGATGCCGCCGGCCTCGCCCGCCGCGATCATGTTCGTGAACAGCGGGTCGAAGGTCTTCGGGTGCTTCTTCATCGCGTCGGCGAGCGAGGCGCCGCCTTCGACGTCGCCGCGCGTCGCCAGGATGACGGCGGCGAAGTTCTTGTCTTCTTCCTGATTGCCGAGAATCTCCAGACACTGCACCAGCGGCAGGCCGGCGTCGATCATCACCGAGAACTGGCGGGTGAACACGGCGAGGCTCTTGGCGCTGGCCGCCCTGGCCTTCGGTTTCTTCGGCGCGGCCGCCTTCTCTTTCACCGGCGAGATCTGCGTGACGAGGATCTGCTCGCGGCGCAGCGCCGCGACCGCGGCATCCATCGTGTCCGCAGCGTGTTCGCCGGTGACGTTCTGACCCTGCCGCGTTCGGCCGGAATAGGCAAAAGTTGTTGTCGCCATCACTTACCGTCCCGTGACCGGCGCGCGGCGGTCGGCGCCGGCCCGGCCCAGTCCGGCGCCGGCCACGACGCCGACGCCGCGATTGATCAGGTCCTGCAATTCGTCCTTGTTCGACGAGGCGGCGAGCGCGGTCTCGAGCGTCACCTTCTTCTGCTGGTACAGCGTCGCCAGTGCCTGGTTCATCGTCTGCATGCCCATCTTTTCCTGGCCGGTCTGCATCGCCGAGTAGATCTGGTGAATCTTGTCCTCGCGAACCAGGTTCCGGATGCCGGGCGTCGGGATCATGATTTCGAGCGCGGCGGTTCGGCCGCCACCGATCTTCGGCAGCAGCGCCTGACAGACGATGCCTTCGAGCACGAGCGAGAGCTGCGTGCGGATCTGCGACTGCTGGCTCGAGGGAAAGATGTCGATGATGCGGTTGATCGTCTGCGCCGCCGAGTTGGTGTGCAGCGTACCGAACGTCAGGTGACCCGTTTCGGCAATGCGCAACGCCGACTCCACCGTCTCGAGGTCGCGCATCTCGCCGATGAGCACGATGTCCGGGTCCTCACGCAGCGCGGCGCGGAGCGCCATCGCGAAACTCTGCGTGTCGCTGTGCACTTCGCGCTGGTTGACCAGGCAGCTCTGATGCGGGTGGACGAACTCGATCGGGTCCTCGATCGTGAGGATGTGATCGTGACGCTCCTTGTTGATCTTGTCGATCATCGCGGCGAGTGTCGTCGACTTGCCGGAGCCGGTCGGGCCGGTGACGAGGACGAGACCGCGCGGCCGCTCGGCCAGTGTCGCCATCACCGCCGGCAGGCCCAGCTCCTGGAAGCTCCGGATCTTCTCGGGGATGACGCGATAGACCGCGCCCACGGCGCCGCGCTGATTGAACATGTTGCAGCGGAAACGCGCCAGCCCCCTGATGCCGAAGGAGAAATCGAGCTCCAGCGTCTCCTCGAAGCGCTTCTTCTGCGCGTCCGTCAACACGCTGTAGGCGAGCTGCTTCGTCTCGGCGGCCGTCAGATTCGAGCCATCGACCCGCTGCAGGTGTCCGTGCACGCGGATCTGCGGCGGTGTCTCGGTGGTGATGTGCAGGTCGGAGCCTTCCTTCTCCACCAACGCACGCAGCAAATCCGGCAGGCTGGCCATTACTTCACCGTCTCCCTGACGACCTCTTCGATCGTCGTGACGCCTTCCTTGACTTTGCGAAGGCCGCTGCCGCGCAGCGTGATCATTCCTTCATCCACAGCCTTCCGGCGCAGCTCGAGGCCGGAGGCGCCCACCAGAATCAGTTCGCGGAGCTCCTCGGTCACTTCCATCACCTCGTAGAGACCGACGCGTCCCTTGTATCCGGTGTTGTTGCACTTCTCACAGCCGCGTCCCCGGTTCGGGACGACGGACTTCGCGTCATCGGCGGAAAACCCCGCCTGCATCAGCGCCTGCGGCTGCGCCGGATGCGGCTCCACGCAGTGTTTACAGATGCGGCGCACGAGACGCTGTGCGCACACCAGGTTCAGCGAGCTGGCGACGAGAAAGGGCTCGATGCCCATGTTCATCAGGCGGTTGACCGTGCTCGGCGCGTCGTTGGTGTGGAGCGTCGACAGCACGAGGTGGCCGGTGAGCGCGGCCTTGACCGCGATTTCCGCAGTTTCGAAGTCGCGGATTTCGCCGACCAGGATGATGTTCGGGTCCTGGCGGAGGAAGCTGCGAAGCGCGGCGGCGAAGTTGAGGCCGATGTTCTCGCGCACCTGCACCTGGTTCACGCCGACCAGGTTGAATTCAACCGGATCCTCCGCGGTCATGATGTTCGTTTCGGGCGTGTTGATACGCGAGATCGACGAATAGAGCGTATTGGTCTTGCCGGATCCGGTCGGTCCGGTGACCAGTACCATGCCCCACGGTTTCTGAATCGCCGTCTCGAACTTGGCGAGCGACTCGGGCTCGAACCCGAGCTTCGTCATGTCGAGCATCAGCTTGTCCTTGTCCAGCAGACGCATGACGATCTTTTCGCCGAAGAGCGTCGGCAGGCAGGAGACGCGGAAGTCGATTTCCTTCGCGACGCCGTTGTCCTGAAAACGGATCTTGATGCGGCCGTCCTGCGGCAGGCGCTTCTCCGCGATGTCCAGCTTCGACATGATCTTGATGCGCGACGTCATCGCATCGCGGAACTTCAGCGGCGGCTGCATGATGTTGTAGAGGATGCCGTCGACGCGGTAACGGACTCGCAGTTCCTTCTCGTATGGCTCGATGTGGATGTCGCTCGCGCCCTTCTGAATCGCGGACATCAGGATCACGTTTACCAGCTTGATGACGGGCGCTTCCTCACCCTGCTTCGCCAGCAGGTCGGCGCTGATCTCCTCGAGCTCGTCGAGGACTTCCACGTCGGCATCGTCGTCAACCGGCATCTCCTCGAGGGCCTTGCTGGCGACTTCGAGGGCGCTGGGGACCGTACCGGCGGGAACCGCCTTCCCGTAGTACTTCTGAATGGCGTCAATGACCGCGGTCTCGGAGGCCACGACCGGCTCGACGTTGTAGCCCGTCATGAACTTGATGTCGTCCATGGCGAACACGTTGGTCGGGTCGGTCATCGCGATCGTCAGCGTCGCGCCGGCGCGCGATAACGGGACGATCTGGTATTTCTGCGACGTGTCGGCCGGCACCAGCTTGATGACGGCCGGATCGATCTCGAACTGCGCGAGCGCGATCGAGGGAACGCCGTACTGCTTGCTGAGGAGGGCGGTAATCTCCTCGTCCCTGACATATCCGAGCTTGATCAGATTGAAGCCGAGCTTCCCCCCGTTCTGGCGCTGATAGTTCAGCGCCTCCTGGAGTTGCTCGGGGGTGATTCGCTTCTCCTTGAGAAGCAGCTCTCCGATACGGACCGCCATCGTCGATCAGGAATCAAAACGAAAAACGTACTGCCGTGCCCCACCCACGCTCGTCGGTGCGACCACCCACCACCGCGTGAGCATCGATGAACAGTCCAGAGCGCACCATCGCGCTGCCACCCACCGTCACGGCTCGTTCTTCCGCGCCGGTCGTGTTGACGCGCGCGCCGGCGCGAATCGCCAGCCGCTTCTTCGCTACCCACTGCTCCGCGCCCACCGCGATTACCCGCCGATCACCGGACATCGTCGAGTACCGCTTCAGGTCGGCGTCCAGCGACAGGACCAGCGGCAGGCTGCCGATCGCGTCGCCGTCGAAGGCGACACCCGCGCGCACCTGGCGCGGCAAAATCACCTTGGTATCCGGCGTGTCGCCGAACGACGGTTCAGCGAGGTGCCGCGCCACCATTCCGACGCGAACCGCGCCGCTCGCCACGATCGCGCCGACGTCCACGTCGAACCGCTGATCGACCGTGCCGCCCTCGAGCGCTTCCGCCGCGTCGATCAGCTCGTTTCGCGAGGCCGCAGGATCCCCAGCCGCCGTTAACACGTTTCCGCGCAGATACTTGAACGTGGCTCCAACATGGATGCCCGAGGCCACCGAGTGCACCAGCGCGACGCCCAGTTCGTTCACGGGCAGGCTTCGGACACGTAGTCCCGTCCGACTATCTTCTCGGCCCGCGTCGGCGGCCCCTGTAGAGCCAGCAGACGCAATGTCACTGAGACGGACACGTTGGTAGCCGACGCCGAGCATCGGTGCCGCGATCGTGAACGCCGTCACCCGTTCTCGTTGGCCAGGAATCTGATCGCGGACATCGGTTACTGCCCGGGAGAGCGACATGTCGAGAAACGGTCCGGCCGCAATCCCGGCCGGATTCCACCAGACGGCACTGCTGTCGGAGGCCACCGCCACGAAAGCGCCGCCCATACCGAGAGCCCGGCTTCCGGTGGTTTCGAGGTTCTGGGCGTTGGCTGGTTGAGCGAAGACGATCGAGGAGAGGAAGAGGAATGGCAGTGCGGACATACGCATCCGCCTATGGTGCTATAAGTCAGTTGCGCGGCTTTTTGCGCCTTCCTTCCCGGTCATTCACACTGGCGAGCACCCGCGGACCCAGGCCAATCCGGGACAACTGTTGTTCAAACGTCAGAAATGATGCGGGTTCGTCGTCACGCGCCGGTTCGGCAGCTTCCATTGAAAGTAAGTACGAGCCCACGGACGTCCCGAGTTCATAGACTTGACCCGGGATGAACGCATCGAGTCGTATGCCGTCAATACTGCCGTCAAGCTGTCGAGTAATACGAAGGCGCATATGCCCGGAGGGAATGCTCCGCTTGCCTGCGGGCTGCAATATTGATTCCGTCCCTAATTCAAGTGGTAGCCTTGAGGGACCCGTCGACAATCTATGTCTTCCGATCCGGCTCTGAAATTCTGACAGCGGGCCGGGCACGGAACCGAACGCAAGAGCAACCGTATCAGGAGCTTGTGTGACGAGACCCTTCCTCGCCGGTGCGGCTACCGGCGATGGTCCCACACCTATTGATCAGCCCCTCGGACAGCGCATCGTGGGAGTCATCCGGCGGCCGGCGGCTACGTTCCGCCAGGTCGTCGCTGCTCCGTCATGGGCTGGCGCGCTGCTGTTCAGCGCGCTGATCAGCGTGGCGGCTGGCGCCGCGCTGATGGAGACGCAGGTCGGCCGACAGGCCCAGGTCGACCAGTGGGAACGCACCGCGACCGCGTTCGGCAGGCATGTGGACGATGCGGCGTATGCGCGGCTGGAGGAACTGAGTCGTGCCAACGGAGTCGAATACGCCAGCGTCAGCGCCCTGATCAGCGGGCCCCTGCTTTCGGTGGTCATCGCGGCCCTGCTGCCCATCTTCTTCCGCGCTGGCCGGTCTAAGAATGGGGTTGCACCCGTCGGCGCCGCTCCAGCGACCGTCGTGCCGCAGCAGGCGGTGGGGTTCCGGCAGGCACTGGCAGTCACGGCGCACGCCGGCGTGATCCTCGCCCTTCGGCAGGTCATCGCGGCGCCGGTCACGTACGCGCGGGAGAGCGTCTCGACCGGCGCATCGCTCGGCTTGTGGTTCTCGACGCTGGACGAGGCGTCTCCGGTCGCGAGATTTCTCGGCGCGATCGACCTGTTCGTCGTCTGGTGGCTGGTCGTGCTCGCGATTGGTACGGCAGCGCTCTTCGGCGTGCGCGCCGGCCGGACGGCCGGCGTGTTCGTCGCGATTTATGCGGCGCTCGCCGTGCTGCTGGCGATCGCCATGGCGCTCTCGGGCGGCAGCGCGTAGGAGATTTGATGACGGACGTCACAACTTCGGCTGAAGAACACCAGGCCCCGAGCGCCGGCCTGGTGACACGCCTGATTGGCGTGATCTTCTCGCCGCGCGACGCCTACACCGCGGTCGCGAACCGGCCGCGCGCGCTCGGTGCAATGGTCGTGGCAGCCGTGCTGATCGCGGGCATCCAGGGAATATTCTTTTCGACCCAGGTGGGCAAGGACGCGTACGTCACTCAGGCGTTGAACACGATGAAAGCCGTCGGCGTCACGGTGACCGATCAGATGGTACAGACGATCGAGGCGCAGGCGCCCACAGCTGCGATCCGTCAAACGGTCTCGGTCGCGATCTTCATGCCCCTGCTGGCCGCGATGGTCGCCGGGCTGTTGCTGGCGGTCTTCACGGCAGTGCTGGGCGGCGGCGCCAGCTATAAACAGGTGTTCGCCGTCGTCGCGCACTCGATGATCATCAGCGCCCTGGCGCAGGCGTTCAGCTTTCCCATCATGTATTTCCAGGGCGAGATGACGAGTCCGACCAGACTGTCCGTCTTCTTCCCGATGCTGCCGGAGCAGGGGTTCTTCACCTATCTCCTGAGCGCACTCGATTTGTTCTACTTCTGGTGGCTGTTCAACATGGCCATCGGCGTGGCCGTTCTCTACAAGCGAAGGACCGGACCGGTAGCGTCGCTGCTGCTGGGCATCTACGCGGTGATTGCGGTAATCATCGCGGCGGTCCGCGCGTTCTGAGGAGTATATGACTCGGAAGAAAGCTCTCATCATCCTGGGGGTCATCATCATCGGCGCAGCGGTCGTCGGCGCGAACTTCTATTTCAAGCGCCAGACCGGGACGGCAGTGAACGCCGAAGCACTGCGCAATCGCGACCTCGAGTCGATCGTATCGGCGTCGGGCAAGATCCAGCCGAAGACGCAGGTCAACATCTCGGCGAACACGACCGGCCGGGTGACGCGTCTGGCCGTCGACGAAGGCGAGCGCGTCAAGAGCGGCCAGTTCCTGCTCGAAATCGACCCGCGCTCCCTCCAGGGCCAGTTGCAGCGCGGCGAAGCGAGCGTCGCCGCGGCGCAATCGTCACTGCTGCAGTCGCGGACCAGCGTCGAGCAGGCCCGCACGAACGTCGAACAGGCGCAGGCACAGCTCGATCTCGCCCAGCAGACGCTGAAACGCCAGCAGGACCTGTGGAAGGACGGCTTGACGACCAAACAGGATCTCGAACAGGCCGAGAACGAGGTCAAGGTGCGCCAGACGGACCTCAAGGCGCGCGAGGCCGACGTCAAGTCGAAACAGCAGGCCATCCAGACGAGCGAGGAACAGATCAAGCAGGAGCAGGCCGGCCTGGCCACGACCCGGTACACCCTGACGCAGGTGATCATGACGTCACCGATCGACGGTCTGGTCACCCGGCGCAACATCGAGCAGGGCGAAACGGCGGTGATGGGCACGATGAACAACGCCGGAACGGTGCTGCTGACAATTGCTGACATGTCCGTCCTCGATGCGGAAGTCGAAGTCGACGAAACCGATATTCCGGAGGTCAGCCTTGGTCAGCAGGCGAAGGTGATGATCGATGCGGTGCCCGACCGCACGTTCAAGGGACACGTCACGGAAATTGGCAACAGCCCGATTCAGCAGACCAACACCGCTCAGACCGGCCAGCGACAGGCAACCACCTTCAAGGTCAAGGTCACGCTCGACGAGCAGGTGCCCGACGTGCGTCCCGGCTTCACGTGCACGGCGGAGATCACGACCGCAACGAAGAACCACGTCGTCGCGGTTCCGATTCAGGCGCTGACCGTTCGCGAGATGCTGTTCAACGAAAAGGGCGACCTGGTGCACGAGGCCCCGCCCAAGAAGGGACGCAACGTCGAGCCGACCGTATCGGCGTCGACCGAACCGCCTCCGGGACACACGCGGAAGGAAACGGAAGGCGTGTTCGTCATCCGCGACGGCCGCGCGGTGTTCACGCCGGTGAAGGTCGGCATCGCCGGCGAGAAATACTGCGAGGTCATTTCCGGCGTGACATCGGGCGATCAGGTGATTACCGGTCCGTTCGCCAACGTCAGGGCGCTGGCCGACGGTGAGCCGATCAAATTGAACGATCAGAACCGGTCGACGACGGCCGGCAGCAGACAGACGACATCAAGCTAGCGCGACTCGATGCAACAGATCCTGGATTCCGCCCGGATCGCCATTCAGGCGATCTGGGCCAACAAGCTACGCTCGCTGTTGACCGTGATCGGCAACATCGTCGCGGTCACCTCGATCGTGACGGTCGTGTCGCTGATCCAGGGCATGAACGCGTACGTCTCGAACGCCATCGTCAGCGACGTCGGCGCGGATTCCTTCACCATCCAGCGGCTGCCGCCGATCCGCACCGAGGAAGACGAGGAACACGTCCGCGCCAATCCCCTGATCACCATCGCCGAAGCGCAGGCGATCAAACGGACCGGCGTCGACACGATCACCGCGGTCATGGCGCAGGCGTCGCGCAGCGCGACGGTGTCGTACCGCGATCAGGAGATCGACAACGTTCAGATTCAGGGTGTGACCAGCGAGTACACCGACTTCGGGACGTTCAATGCCGACCAACGCGGCCGCATGATCAGCCCGGCGGAAATCGCTCGCAGCCAGCCGGTGACGATCATCGGCTACGACGTCGCCGACAAGCTGTTCGGCGAGCTCAATCCGCTGGACAAGGACATCAAGATCGCCGGCATTCCATTCCGCGTGGTCGGCGTCAGCGAGAAGAAGGGGTCGGTCTTCGGCAATTCACAGGACAACTTCTGCGTCATCGCGATGGGATCGTACGAGAAATTATTCGGCGCGCGTCAATCGCTCACGCTGACGGTCAAACCGAAAACGCCGGAGGTGATGGACGCCGCGAAGGAGGACGCGGTCCTCGCGCTGCGCGTCGCCCGCAAACTCAAGCCGAAACAGGACGACAACTTCGGGTTGTTCACTTCCGACACGATTCTCGACTTCTATCACCAGGCGACCAACGGCATCTTCGCCGTGCTCGTCGGCGTCGTCGCCCTGTCGCTGGTGGTCGGCGGGATCGTCATCATGAACATCATGCTGATGGTCGTGACCGAGCGGACGCGCGAGATCGGACTCCGCAAGGCGCTCGGCGCCAAGCGGCGCGACATCATGTCGCAGGTGTTGACCGAGTCGGTGACGCTGTCGACGTTCGGCGGCGTGGTCGGCATCGCGCTTGGCTTCTTCGCCGCGCAGGGCATCTCGCACTTCTCGCCGCTGCCGGCCCGGCTGGAGGCCTGGTCCGTGTTTCTTGGCATCGGCATTACCGCCGGCGTCGGCCTGTTCTTCGGGGCGTATCCGGCCGCGCGCGCCGCCCGGCTGGACCCGATCGAGGCACTGCGTCGTGAATAAAGGACTCATCGGCGAAGTCTGGCGCATGGCGCTCGACACCCTGCGCGGCAACAAGATGCGGTCGGGCCTGACCGTGCTCGGCGTGGTGATCGGCATCACGTCGATCGTCGGGATGACCTCACTCATCCGCGGCTTCGATTCCTCGCTCCGGGACATGATTCGTTCGCTCGGACCGAGCACGATCTTCGTGGCCAAGATCAGCGGCGTCAGCCTCTCGTCGGGCGCCGACATCAACGTGCTGCTTCGCCGGCCGAACATCACCGTCGCCGATGCCAAGGCGATCGAGAAGCTGGCGCCGTCGGTCGAGAGCGTGGACGTCTGGCTTGGCGGCAACGGTGAGACCAGTGAACGCGTCTTCTACCGCAGCGAGAAAACGCGCCAGCTCGCCGTCATCGGGGCCACCGAGAAGTTCGGCGATGTCAATTTCGTGCCGGTCGCCTACGGCCGCTTCTTCACCGCGGCAGAGGTCGAGCACCGCCGTCGCGTCGTTGTCCTCGGGAACAATCCGTACGAAGCGCTGTTCCAGAAAATGGGCCTCGATCCAATCGGCAAGAAGGTCCGCGTCGGCGCCATCGAATTCACGGTCGTCGGCGTGCTGAAGAAGCGCCCGTCCGTGATCGGCGATCAGGACGACTTCGTCGTCATTCCGCAGACGACCCATCAGGTCATCTACGGCGGCATCGCCAACACCCGCCGCGGCTTCCCCGGGGGCCAGAGTGCGACGGTCGTCGTCGTTCCGCGGAAGGATGTCCCACGCGATCAGGCGCTGAACGAGGTCGAAGAAATCATGCGGATTCGCCACGGCCTCAAGCTGGACGAGGAAGACGACTTCGACCTCGCGACGCAGGATGCCATCCTGAAGATCTGGGATCGGATCAGCAGCGGCGTCTTCCTGGTGCTGGTCGTAATCTCCTCGATCGCCTTGATGGTCGGCGGCATCGGCGTCATGGCCATCATGATGATTTCCGTGACCGAGCGGACGCGTGAAATCGGCGTGCGCAAGGCGCTCGGTGCCCGACGGCAGGAGGTGCTGTTTCAGTTCCTCGCCGAGGCGATGGTGCTGACGTCGGTGGGCGGCGTGCTCGGCATCCTGCTGGGCAGCGGCATCGGCATCGCCATCCACTTTGTGTCCGGCTTCCCCATCTCCCTGCCGTGGTGGTCGTTCGCGATCGGAATCGGCTTCTCCGCGACCGTCGGCATCTTCTTCGGCATGGTGCCGGCCTATCGCGCCGCCGGACTCGATCCGATCGAAGCACTCCGTTACGAATAGAAGGGCTACTCTTCTTTGCGCGATTGATACGGCCGGCGGCGGATGTACTCCGCCGCCTGCATCACACGCTCGGTCGGGGCACCCGATCGCAGCAGCGCCAGCCGCGTCATCTCGATCGCGCCTTCGATCTCCGGCGACGTCACGTCGTCGATCCCGAATTCGCGCAGGGACGCCATCCCTTCCGGATCCGGCGCGCGCGCGGCGATCGCGATATCCGGTCTGACCATTCGCGCCGCACTGACGATATTCCGCACGTCGTCGAATGAAGGAACGGTGACGATGATGGCGCGTGCGCGTTCGACCGCGGCGGCGCGCAGGATCGTCATCTGCCCGGCATCTCCGAAGATTGCGGGGAACCCCGCTTCGCGCGCATGTTCGAACCGCCGCGCGTCGAACTCGATGACGACGAACGGCACGTCGACCGACGCCAGTCCTCCGGCAACCGTCCGTCCGACGCGGCCTGCACCGGCGATGACCAGGTGATCGGACAACAACGCGGGCAGGTTGATGGTCAGCGGTGCCTCGGCGGCATGACGCCTTCTCAACCTCCGATACAGCCAGGGGGCAGCCCCGGAGACAACCGGTGTGAGCGCCATGGTCGCGATCGCGGTATTCACCAGCACCGTGTACTGGCTGTCGTTCAGTGCCCCGATCGTACGGCCCGTCCCGGCGAGAACGAACCCGAACTCCCCTGCCTGGAACAAGGTCAGCGCGGTCGCAACCGGTACGATTCGTCGATAGCCGAACGCACGGACCACACCGCCGACGATGAGCGCCTTGGCTGCAGCGACGGCGGCGACGCTGATGCCGATCGCGCCGAGTTGCTCCCAGACCACACCCGGATCGAGCAGCATCCCGGCCGACACGAAGAACAGCATGCCGAACAGGTCCCGGAGCGGAATGACGTCGCTGAGCGCCTGATGCGCGTATGCCGACTCGTTGACCACGAGTCCGGCGATGAACGCGCCGAGCGCCATCGACAAGCCGAAGCGCCAGGCCGCGAACCCGACACCGAGCGCCACGGCCGTCGTCGTCAGGAGAAACAACTCTCGTGAGTTGCCACGCGCAACGATGCCGAGCACCGGCGGGACCAGCCGCGTTGCCACGAACACGATGGCCGCGATGAGCAGTGCCGCTCGCCCGCTGGCCAGCAAAATGGCTACGGGATTGATGCTGCCACCTCCGAGCTCAGGCAGCAGAATCATCATCGGCACGACCGCGAGATCCTGCGCGACGAGAATCCCGAGCATCACCCGGCTCGACAGCGTTCCGAGCCGGCCCTGTGCCTGGAGCGTCTTCAGCACGACCATCGTGCTCGACAACGAGACTGCGGCACCGAACCACATCGCCGGCTCGCGCGGCCAACCCAGGCCCGCGGCGACGCCGAATCCCACCAGCGCCGTTACCACGATCTGAATCAGGGTGCCTGCGATCGCGACGCGGCGAACGGGAACGAGATCGCGGAAGGAGACCTCGAGGCCGAGTGAGAACAGCAGCAGTGCGACGCCGATCTCCGCCAGCCGCTCGAGTTCGTGCGGATTATCGACCGTCAGGCCTCCGGTGAACGGACCGATCGCCACGCCCGCGAGCAGATAGCCGACCAACGGCGGCTGGCGCAGCCGCTGCGCCGCAAACCCGCCGACGACGGCGGCAATGACGACCAGGGTGAGGTCGGCGATGAGTTCCATGGCAACTCGCGCATCGTACGCGAAGTTCCGTGGACCATCTCAGCGGGACGCGAGCGCCGGCACTGGCACTCCACTCATTCTTCATGGCTGGGCAATGGTTGTCGCGATCTTTCGCGGCAACCGGCGGCCTTGATGGTCTCGTCGCTAATGTTGAAGAAGGCGGGGAGCCCGCTTGCTCGACTGGCCCTCCCCCGTTCCATCGCTCGACCCGGCGACTGGAGATCCTCCGGGCTGTCAGATGGAATTGTGGTGCGGCGCTAGTTAGATGGGTGACTTTATTGGTGCCACCACCCGGATCGGCAAGTGAGGTCTTCAGTCGTCGACACAATGCGGATACAACCATTCCAGTCTCCTTGGGGCAATCGGCACATTGGAGCAAGCAGTCGGCACACGCATGCCTGGGCCAGGCACACAACGGCCTTGAGTGACGCGGGTGTACGAGCGGGGTATTACAGGCGGAGCGGGAGCGGAGCCGTGCGCACCACGTCATGCACCGGCGCGGTGCAGGCGACCGCGTCGATGACCGCCGCGGGGGCCGCCATCGCATACGGCGTCGCCAGGACGCAGACGTGGTTGTCGCTCTCCATCGTCACCACCGGCGAGAGCGCGGTGTCGTCGGACTTCACGGAGACGAGCGACGGCGTGTCGGCGTGCGGCGCGGGCGCAGCGAGCATCGTGGCGAGATCGCACGTCGAGAACGGCGCCGTGAACGGCAGCGCGATCAGGACCACGAGGAACGCAGCGCAGATGCGCGAGATCGACACGATGCCGTGGACACTTCAACGCACGTGCCACCGCGGCCGGCGCGGGAATCGTGCGGTTTCCTCGACATTCAGCACAATCACGCGAGCCGCGCGATCGATTGATCAGACGAAAGAGTGGCGGCCTCACGCGCGCCCTCATCGTCTTCGTTCTCGTCCGGCGCGACCGAGGCGAGGACGAAAGTGTCCGTTCCAGTTGTTCGGAAGCACTTTCGTAGGAATCAACCGGAGGTGCGAGACGGAGGTGCGAAACGAGGGTGCGAAACGAGGGTGCGAGACGGAGGTGCAGCGACGACGGCACACAGGGCCGCCACCTGCTCACGCCGGCCAAAGCACGCAGCCTCGGGGCGCGAGCAGGAACTACTGGAGCCGTAGGAGCGGCTGCTTACAGCTCCATCTCGCCGGTGCGGATGCGATAGGTCTCGCTCACCGGCATCACGAACACGCGGCCGTCGCCGATCTCACCGGTTCGCGCCGCGCCGATAATGGCCTTGATTGCGTCTTCGGCCAGGTTCTCGGGCACGACCACTTCGACTTCCATCTTCGGGAGCAGGCTGACGTTGTATTCCTTGCCGCGGTAGATCGCCGTGTGTCCCTTCTGCTTGCCGTGGCCACGCACCTCGGTCACCGTCATGCCGGCGATATTCAGCTTCGCCAATGCGTCCTTCACGTCGTCGACCTTGTTCGGCCGGATGATGGCCTTCAGCATCTTCATAACGTCTCCTCCAGTGTCCGTTGCAGGTCCGAAGTCAGCGCCTGCTGCTCCGGATCGGTCAGTTTGGCTCCAGCCTTCGTGATGTGAAATACGTCGATCGCTTTCTCGCCCTCGGTAGCGATCAGGACCAGGTCGACTTCGCAACCATGCTGCGAGATCACGCGGCTGATCCGGTAGAGCAGCCCGAGCGCGTTACTCGCAACGATGTCGACGATGGTGTAGCGGGCCGAGGCGTTGTTGTCGGCGCGGACGACCGGCGAGAAGCGCGCCACCCCCTTGAGCACGCCGCGCTCGCGGCCCCGCAGCCGCTGCGTGACATCGGCCCGTGCCGACACGACGTCCTCGAGCACCTGCAGCATCTGCGATGACCCATCGGGGTTCAGTTGCAGGAACTGCTCGTCGTCGGTGAACTGGAAGACGTCGAGCACGAGGCCGTTGGGATTCGTCAGTGCATGGCCGCGCAGGATGTTCATGCCGAACGACGAGAGCACGCCGCAGATGTTCGAGAACAGGAACGGCTTGTCGAGCGTCACGACGACCAGTTGCCAGATGCCGTCGGCCGCTTCGACCGACAGATGGACCTGGTCCGGCTTGATGTCGCGCGCCAGGCGAACGTGACGATAGACCGCCTCGCGGCTGAACAACTGCAGGTAGCGCTGCGGCAACCCCTCGAGGAACTGCGTGATTTCGGCTTCGGACAGATTGTCCGGCCGCCCGCGAAGGACCTGATCGAGCTCCGCCTGGCTGCGATGAATCAGCTCGTCGCCGTAGCGTTGCGTGAGATGGTTGTAGGTGTCGACATAGAGCCGCCAGAGCAGCTCCTCTTTCCACGATGTCAGCGTCTCCGGACTGACCGCCTCGACGTCGACAAGCGTCATCAGGCAGAGCATCTTCAGCCGATCTTCGGTCCCGATGAAGCCGGCGAAGTTCCTGACGATCTCCGGATCCTCGGTGTCACGCCGGAACGCGACGAGCGACATCCGCAGGTGATGACGAATCAGGAACAGCACCAGGTCGCGCTGGTCGGGAGCCAGCTGCAGGCGTTCCACCACTTCAGCCGCCATCCGCTCACTCTCGATCGCATGGTCGTCGTCGCGCCACTTGCCGACGTCGTGCAGCAACAAGGCGAGCACGAGGAGTTCGGGCTCGGCGAGGCCTGAGAGGATCGACTGGAACCGGCGGCGTGATCCTTCGGTGGCGGCTCCGGTACGCTCGAGATTACGAATGGTCAGCAGCGTGTGCTCGTCGACCGTGTACTTGTGGTAGAAGTCGCGCACCACGCGCCAGGAAATCGCCTGGAACTCAGGAAACACGCGACCGAGCAGCCCGCAGTCGTGCATCTCGCTCAGGCGCTCGTAGATCCCGGGCACCGGCTTCAACAGCCGCAGCACCGCGCGGCGATCGTCGGCCTGCGGAAAGAAATCGTCCGCCCGGTACCGGTCGACGTGCTGCTGGATACAGGACAGCGCTTCTTCACTGACCTCGGTGCCATGGTCGATCGCGGCCTGAAACGCGCCGAGCCAGGATGCCGGATTCCGCGCCGCCTGTACCTGGTCGAGAAACCGGATACCTTCGCGCGACAGACCGATATTGGGTCCGACCGGGACCGGCGCGGTCTTGCGTGCCCACTCGAGCGACCGGTTGACGATCCGCGCGTGACGGAAGTAGTCGCTCATCAGCCGCTCGACGCGGATGCGCGTTTCAGTCCCCGGATACCCGAGCATCTCCGACACGCGTTCCTGCAGTTCGTGACTGAGGACGTTGTGATTGCGTTCAGCCACCAGGTGGAGCGTCGTCCGCACGCGCAGCAGGAAATCTTCGGCGGCGTCGACGCGGGCCGGGTCCGCCGGGCCGCGCCGCAGCAGCAGAGGATCGGTCAGCATCGCGATCGTCCGGGTGGCGGCGAGGTCGCGGAGCGCTCCAGGCGACTCCTTCACGTCCGGCTCGAGCTGATAGAGCGTCGAGTTGAACCCGGCGTGCCGCGTCTCCATCAATTGCAGGAGCGACTTGAGGATGAAGGCGTGCGTCGAGGCAGTGTGAAAAGCGTCGGCAAAGCGATCGAACAGCTCGCGCGCGCCGGCCACCGCCCGGGCGTCGAGCAGTGCCAGCAGAAATTCCGGGTTGTCTTCTTCGAGCGTCGCGAAATCGGCGAGCTCGCGCACCTGATGGCCAATGACGACGCCGAGGTCCCACAGCGGATGCAGGAAGGCGCGCAGGAACCGCTCGGCTTCCACATCGATCGTGCTGCCGAAGAGCACCAGCAGATCGATGTCCGAATGCAGACAGAGGTGACGCCGGCCATAACCGCCCAATGCGAGGATCGCGACCGGACTGGCCGGCGGATGGGCGTCGGCGTAAATCTGCCGGATCAACCCGTCGACGCGATCGGAATAGCGTTCGAGCGCGGCACGGCCACCGGCGCCGCGCGCGACGTCGACGCGCAGTTCGGTCCGCGCGGCATCGAAGATCGCTCGCGGAGCGCTGCCAGGATGAGGCGCGTCGGCGCCGCTCGCGGAAGATGACAGGGACATGTCTGAGGGAGACGTAACCACCGCGAGTATACCCGCGCGACAGCACCGCCGCGGGCCACCGCGGCCTGATGCCGTGGCCCGCAGCGAGCGCTGCGCAGGACTAGTGCGTGAACGAGTATCCGAGTCCGACCGACGCGATCCCGTCCCAGGCGCGATCGCCGTTGTCGCCGAACGCATTCACGGCCTTCAGCCGATCACCGTAGGCCTGCAGCTCGAGACCGCCGTGCACGTTCCACCCGCTCGCAATCGGCACCGTGACGACACCGGCCGCGCTGAAGTAACCGAACTTCGCGTCCGTGCCGGTGCCGAACTCGTAGTAGTCCTTCGCACTGAGGCCAACCTTGATGGGCACGCTGACCGAGACCTTCTTCCCCGAGTAGCCAGGTGCGACGCCGAGCTCGACGTAGGTGCCACGCTTGCCGATACCGTCCGCGCCATTGTCATCGAGCTCGAAGGCGATCAGGGCGTAGGGCTTCACCGAGGCCTTGCCCAACCTGCCGCTGTCGTCGTACGACCCTTTGAATGCGAGCTCCTTGATGTGTGCCCAGTAGTTGCCGGGGCTGGTATACGAGGTGTAGGTCGTGCCAAGCGTGAAGCCGCCGCCGAAGCCGAGGCCAACGGTACCGAAATAGTCCGCCTCGTACCACTTGTTATTGCTGACATTGCCGTCGAGATTGATGAAGGCGTTGTCCTTGATCTCCGTGTGGAACGCGTTCCACATACCGACGTCGAGCGACACGGTCTTGATCGCGCCCATGCCCTTGAAAGCAGTGCCGCCGACATCGAAGTAGGGCCAAATCGACGCGCCCGAGTGGTTCTGGCGAATCCCGCGGAAGTTGTACTGGTTACTGACATCGACAGCGGCGTTCACGGTCACCTGCGCCGCTGCCGGAGCGGCCAGGCACGCCAACAGGCCGGCCGCGGAAAGAAGGGACACACCAACACGCCTCACAGCACTCTTCGACGACATCAAGTTGCCTCCGTTAAATGACGCGGCCGAGCAGTCCGGATCGGCCGCGTCCTTCCCTGGTTCTCTGCGGAGTGCGCCGCAGCCCGCCTCAGGCCTCGCTGCGCGCCGTCGAGAACACCGGCGCTCCGCTTGCCTTCGTGTCCGAGAGCATCATCGCGCCTGCGGAGCCCACGTTGAGGTACGCCTCCTCGCCATGCTGTGTGATGTCGAGCCCCTCGTCTTCGTCCGTCGCCGTGGCGCGCAGCGGCATGACCAGGCCGATCAGCTTCAGCAGCACGAAGCTCATCACGCCGCTGTAGACGATCGCGGCGAGCACGGCCGCGCCTTGAATCGCCAACTGTCCGGGATTGCCGTAGAGCGCGCCGTCCGCCACCCCGTTCAGCGCCTTCTCGGCGAACACGCCGGTCAGGAGCGCGCCGACCGTACCGCCGACGCCATGCGCAGCGACCACGTCGAGCGAATCGTCGAGCGACGTCTTCGCCCTGATGATCAAGCCGAAGTAGCTCGGCACCGCGGCGATTGCTCCGAGGAAGATCGCGTTCATCGGGCTGATAAATCCGGCCGCCGGCGTGATCGCCACGAGACCGACAACGATTGCCGTGGCCGCCCCGACCGCGGTCGGCTTCCCGGAGCGCATCACGTCAAGAATCGTCCAGACCAGCAACGTCGCCGCCGGCGCCATCATCGTCGCCACGAAGGCGAGACCGGCAATCGGACTCGCCGCCAGCGCGCTGCCGGCGTTGAATCCAAACCAGCCGAACCACAGCAGGCCGGCGCCGAGGAGGACGAACGGCACGTTGTGCGGCACGATCGCCGACGATCCATAGTCCTTTCGCCGGCCGAGCACCATTGCCGCGACGAGCGCGGCTACAGCCGCATTGACGTGCACGACGGTGCCTCCCGCGAAATCAAGAGCGCCCCACTTCGCCAGCCAGCCGCCGCCCCACACCCAGTGCGCAATCGGACTGTAGACGACGATGGCCCACAACGAGATGAAGACGACGTAGGCAGAGAAACGCATCCGCTCGACGATCGCGCCGGAAATCAGGGCCGCGGTGATGATGGCGAACGTGCCCTGGTACGACATGAAGAGCGCCGCGGGAATCGTCCCTTTCGCCTGCAACCCGACGCCCTTCAGCAACGCATTCGAGAGATCTCCCACCCAGTCGTTGCCGGTGCTGAACGCCAGCGAATAGCCCACAACCGCCCACAGCACGCCGACGAACCCCAGCGAGATGAAACTCATCATCATGGTGTTCAGGGCATTCTTCGAGCGGACGAGGCCGCCGTAAAAGAACGCCAGGGCCGGCGTCATGAGCAACACAAGCGCGGTCGAGACCAGCATCCACGCGGTATCCGCCTGATTCATCGTCTTCTCTCCAGTCCTTTTGGTGCACCCAGGTCGCACAGCCGGTCGAGCGAGCCGGCTGCGGACGATCTGCGCGGGAACGGCGACGGAGCAACGTCGCCGCGCTCAGTTGAGCAAGACGAACGCCACGCACGCCAGGGCGCGAGCGTCATGACAAGATGAATGAATGCAGGCGTTTACAGGGATGCGCCCGGGGCCGCAATACCTGCCGCATGTACGACAATTATGTCGATATGCTTGATAAACAGGACCTATTTGTCGACATTGCAGGCCGCCGACGAGATCGGCTGCGGTGAGGCGGACGCAACAGAATCGGCGCGCTTGCCCGATCGCAGCACAGAAATGTCTGCTCGACGTCATTTGCCGACAGATTCGTGGCATTCACCACAACCACTATCGCCGCAACCGGATACGGCGGTTCACCTTGCCGCAGCCGGGCCTGGTGACTATGATCGCGCCCCTGCTCCGGGGTCGCCGGCGTCGACGGGCGATCCGTCACAATACAGGTGGAGGCGCCTCGCGCAGCTGGCGCAGGCAGGAGGGATACCCCTATGAAGGTCTATGACGCCGCCGCTCTCCGCAACGTGGCCCTGGTTGGACACGGCGGGTGTGGCAAGACCCAGTTGGTATCGACCATGCTCTTCGTCGCGGGCGCGGTCAACCGGCTCGGCAAGGTCGACGACGGCACAACCGTCACCGACTTCGACGAAGAAGAAATCGCCCGCAAGCACACGCTCTCCTCCAGCCTCGCCTACGCCGAATGGCACCAGACCAAGATCAACATCATCGACACCCCCGGATTCGCCAACTTCCTCTCTGATGCGCGCTCCGCGCTGCGCGTCGTCGAAGCGGCCATCGTCACGGTGGATGCCGTTGCCGGCGTCGAGGTCCAGACGGAAAAACTGTGGGGTGAAGCCGCCAGCCTCAGCCTGCCGCGCATCGTCGTCGTCAATCGCCTCGAGCGGGAACGGGCGAGCCTCGATCGCGCGCTCGAGTCGCTGCATCGCGACTGCGCCCGCGAAATCGTTCCGATTCAACTGCCGATCGGCGAGGAACGACAGTTCAACGGCGTCGTCGACCTGGTGACGATGAAGGCGCTGACGTTCGCGCCCAACACCGGTGCGGTCACCGAAGGTGAGATTCCGGCGGCGCTCGCCGACAAGGCCACCGCCGCGCGCGACGAACTGATCGAGATGGTGGCCGAGGCCGACGAGTCGCTGATGGAGACGTTCTTCTCCGCGGGCACGCTGACGCAGGAGCAACTGGTGTCCGGGCTCCGCAACGCGACGATCGCGGGACGGATCTTCCCGCTCGTGTGCACGTCCGGGCTGCACGCCACCGGCATCCAGCCGCTGCTCGACGCGATCGTGAACTGTGTGCCGTCGCCGGCCGAACGCGAGTTCCCGGCCGTCAACACCGACGGAACGGATCTGACGATCAAGGCGTCCGCGAGCGCGCCCTACACCGCGTTCGTGTGGAAGACGATCGCCGACCCCTTCGCCGGCCGCATCACGATGCTGCGCGTCGTGTCGGGATCGCTGAAGTCCGACGCCACCGTCGGTAACCTCACGCGCGACACGACCGAGCGCCTTGGCCACCTGTTGGCGCTTCAGGGAAAAACACAGACGCACGTGCCGGAACTCAAGGCCGGCGATCTCGGTGCCGTCGCCAAGCTGAAGGACACCCACACCAACGACGTGATCGCCGAGAAGGGGACGACGTTCGGCTTCCCCCCAATCCGGTTCCCGGACCCGGTCCTCGCCTATGCCATCGAGCCGAAGTCACGTGGCGACGAGGACAAGATCAGCACGTCGATGCACCGCCTCGAGGAGGAAGACCCCTCGATCAAATACATGCGCGACCCGCAGACGAACGAGCTGCTTTTGGCCGGGCAGGGACAACTCCACATCGAGGTCACCGTCGCCAAGTTGAAGCGGCGGTTCGGGGTGGAAGTGAACCTGAAGCCGCCACGGATCCCGTATCGGGAGACGATCACCGCGGCGACCGAAGCGCACGGCCGTCACAAGAAGCAGACCGGCGGCCACGGCCAGTTCGGCGACTGCAAGATCAAGGTGGAACCGCTGCCCCGCGGCAGCGACTTTCAGTTCGTCGACGACATCTTCGGCGGCTCGATTCCGCGGCAGTTCGTACCGGCCGTCGAAAAAGGGATTCAGGATGCCCGGATGCGCGGCTTCCTTGCCGGCTATCCGATGGTCGATTTCAAGGCGACGGTGTTCGACGGCTCGTTTCACCCGGTGGACTCGAACGAACTGTCGTTCAAGATGGCGGGCTCGCTCGCGTTCAAGGATGCGATGACGCGCGCGCGTCCGACGATCCTCGAGCCGATCATGCAGGTCGAAGTCTACGCACCCAGCGACTTCGCCGGCGATCTGATGGGCGACCTGAACGGCCGGCGCGGTCGCATCGCCGGCATGGACTCGCGGGGCGCCACCACCGTCATCCGTGCGCAGGTCCCGATGGCTGAGATGCTCACGTACGAGCAGCACCTCACGTCAGCCACCGGCGGCCGTGGCAGCTACCACATGGAGTACTCGCACTACGAGGAAGTGCCGCAGGCGCTCCAGGGAAAGATCATCGCGACTGCCAAGGTCGCGCACGGTCACGAGCACGCCGAGGCCGTGTAACTGCCAACGCCCAATTCCCAACGCCGAAAGCAAAAGGCCCGGTCAGCTCACGCTGCCGGGCCTTTCGCTTTGGAATTCGGGCCGAAGTTCGGTTGGGAGTCGGGAGGCTACGACCCGCCAGCCTTTCTAGGCGTCGTCGACTTCTGCGGCCGGCCCTTGGTCTGGCCGCCGGCCTGCGCTTTCGAGCCGCCGGTGTCCTTGGCGCCGCGTATCCGCTGCGCGGTCTGACGCAGGCGTTCGCCGACGGTCTTCGTTTTCTTCGGCGCTTCGGCTTCCTCGGACTCCTTCGCCGCGGCCGCCGGATCGTATTCACTGCCGACGAGCTCGACCTGCGCCACCTCGGCGCCGTCACCGCGGCGGAAGCCGATTCGCAGCAGTCGCGTGTAGCCGCCGGGCCGTTCGGCGAAGCGCGGCGCGATCGTCTCGAACAACTTGCTGACGATCTCCTTGTCCGGAAGCTCCGCCAGCACCATGCGGCGCGCGTGCAACGCTTTTCCGTCCGCGCTGCCGGCGGCGTTGCCGCGCTTGGCGAGCGTGATCAGCCGTTCGACGAACGGCTTCAGCTCCTTCGCCTTGGGCACCGTCGTTTCGATGCGCTCGTGGCGGAGCAGGGAGATGGCCTGATTGCGGAGCATCGCGATGCGATGCTCCGTCACGCGGCCGAGTTTCCGATGTGCAACGTTGTGTCTCATGGCAATCTTTGATGGCTTCCGGCGTCCGACTCTCGACCTCCGTACCGGACGTCGGGGTCAGGAATCGGTCGCCGATCTCCTACTCCTGGTGCGCCGGCTGGTCGAGCCGCATCCCGAGGCTCAACCCCATGCTGTGCAGGATCTCCTTGATCTCGTTCAGCGACTTACGGCCGAAGTTCTTCGTCTTGAGCATCTCGGCCTCGGTCTTCTGCACCAGTTCGCGAATCGTGCGGATGTTCGCGTTCTTCAGGCAGTTGTACGAGCGCACCGACAGTTCCAGCTCCTCGACGCTCTTGTCGAGATTCTCGTTCGCGGCCCCGGCACGCGGCTGCTCGGCCTGCGCTTCCGGCAGTTCACCAGCATCTTCGAGGTTGATGAAGATGTTCAGGTGATCCCGAATCAGCTTCGCCGCCAGCGACACCGCATCCCGCGCCGTCACGGAGCCGTTGGTCCAGACGTCGAGTGTCAGCTTGTCGTAATCGGTCGCCTGGCCGACGCGGGCCGCTTCCACCAGGTAGTTCACCTTCTTGACCGGCGAGTGCACGGAATCCACCGGGATCCAGCCGATGCCGAGATCCTCGTCAAAGTTCTTGTCGGCCGAAATGTAGCCGCGGCCGCGCTTCATCCGCAGTTCCATGTGCAGCTTGCCGCCCTCGGACACGGTCGCGATGTGCGCTTCCGGCTCGAGGATCTCGACGTCCTGATCGACCTCGATATCCTTGGCGCGGACGATGCCCGGCTTATCGACGCGCAGGTACAGCGTCTTCGTGTAGTCGACGTGTACCTTCAGCGGAATCTGCTTCAAGTTGAGGATGATGTCGGTCGCATCCTCAACGACGCCCGGAATCGGCGAGAACTCGTGCAGCACTCCGTCGATCTTCACCGCCGTGATCGCCGCGCCTTCAATCGACGACAGCAGCACGCGCCGCAGCGCGTTACCGATGGTGGTGCCGAAGCCGCGCTCGAACGGCTGCGCCGTGAACCGGCCGTATCGATCGGTGAGGGTGTCGCGCTCGAAGTCGAGCCGCTTGGGACGCTGAAAACCTTTCCAGAGCATCAGTGCTTCCTTTCGCTACGGGCCGGCAGCCCCGGCCTCCAGACCTGCGAGTGAACCACCAGCCTCCCGCTGCAGGCCTGTCAAGCTGCGGGCTGATGGATGCGATGGCCGACCTGAAGGCCGGCCCCTACCACCGTCGGACGCTTGGGGGTTGGCGTTTGGGAGCGGCGAGCTAACTCCCAGCCTCAATCGCCAGCCAACTCCCAATTTTCGGGCTACTTACTGTACAACTCGACGATCAACTGTTCCTGCACGGGCAGGTTGATCTGCTCGCGTGTCGGCACCGAGCCGATCCTGGCCGACAGCGCGGCCTGATCGAACGACAGCCATTCCGGCACGCCGCGGCCCTTCACTTCTTCCAGCGCGTGGAGGATCGCCGGGTTGTTGCGGCTGGTCTGTCGGATGCCGACGACGTCGCCCGGCTTCACCGAGAACGACGGGATGTCGACCTTGCGGCCATTGACCGTGAAGTGGCCGTGGCGCACCAACTGCCGCGCCTGCGCGCGCGACGTCGCAAAGCCGAGGCGATACGCGACGTTGTCGAGGCGGCGTTCCAGGAGCTGCAGCAGCGTCTCACCCGTAATGCCGCGCGTCCGCTCCGCCTGTTCGAAGTAACGGCGGAACTGATCCTCGAGCACGCCGTAGATGCGCTTCACCTTCTGCTTCTCGCGCAACTGCACGCCGTAGCCGGCGAGCTTCGACTTGCGCGTCTTGCCGTGCTGGCCTGGCGCGAAGTTCCGCTTCTCGATCGCGCACTTCTCGGTATAGCAGCGCTCGCCCTTGAGGAACAGCTTCATCCCCTCACGGCGGCACAGACGGCAAACAGGTCCGATGTAACGAGCCATTAATACATTCCTCGAATTGACGAATTGACGAATCTACGAATTGACGACTTGATTGACGAATGGCTCTGCGTCCTGCAATTCGTCGATTCGTAAATCCGTAAGTTCGTAAATCACACTCTTCTCCGCTTCGTCGGCCGGCAGCCGTTGTGCGGGATCGGCGTGACGTCGCGGATCGACTTCACTTCGATACCGACCGTCTGGAGCGCACGGATGGCCGATTCACGGCCCGACCCGGGTCCCTTGACGCGCACCTCCACGGACCGCAGCCCGTACGTCTTGGCGGCGTTCCCCGCATTGATCGCCGCCTGCGTCGCCGCATACGGAGTGCCCTTGCGCGACCCCTTGAAGCCGATCCCGCCGGCGCTCGCCCATGCGATGACGTTGCCTTCCTGATCGGTGATGGTGATGTGCGTGTTGTTGAACGAGGCATGGATGTGCACCAGCCCGTGGTGCACGACGCGCTTCTCGCCGCGCTTCTTGAACGTCTTGCGGGGCGCCTTCTTGCCTTCGCCCGGCGTCGTCGCTGCTTCAGTCTTGGCCATCGCTTAAACCGTCTTCTTCTTGGCCACGGCGCCCTTGCGCGGGCCCTTCCGTGTGCGTGCGTTGGTCCGCGTCCGCTGGCCGCGCGCCGGCAGGTTGCGGCGGTGCCGCAGGCCGCGGTAGCAGCCGATTTCCATCAGCCGCTTGATGTTCATCGAGATCTCCTTGCGGAGGTCGCCCTCGACGCCACCCACATCCTCGAGCACCTTGCTGATCTTGCGGACGTCGTCTTCCGACAGGTCCTTGACCCGGATGTCCGGGCTGACGCCGGCCGCGCCGAGGATGTCGTTCGACCGCTTGCGGCCGATGCCGTAGATGTAGGTGAGGCCAATCTCAACGCGCTTGGTGCGCGGCAGATCGACGCCAGCAATACGAGCCATCTCTTACCCCTGCCTCTGTTTGTGCTTCGCGTTCGTGCAGATCACCCGCACCACCCCGCGGCGGCGGACCACCTTGCACTTGTCGCAAATCCGCTTGACTGACGCTCTGACCTTCATGTCGTGTCCTACAGTTTCCTCGTTACCCGCCCGCGTGTCCGATCCCGCGGCATCATCTCGAGCAGCACGCGGTCACCCACCAGCAGCCGGATGAAATTCCTGTCCGGCGCACCACCGATGTGGGCCGTCACCCGCGCCGGCCCCTCGATCTCGATCTGGTAGAGCCCGCTCGGCAGCTGCGACACCACCGTGCCCTCCACCATTCGTGATTCTTGATTCATGATTCGTGATTCATTCAGGAATCAGGAATCAACCATCACGAGTGTGCTGCGAGCGCTCGATCACCCGCGAACAACGTGAGAATCTCGCATCCCTCGCCGGTGACCACCACCGTGTGCTCGAAGTGCGCCGACAGGCTGCTGTCGCGGGTCACCGCCGTCCACCCGTCCGCAAGCACTTTCACCGCTGGCTTGCCGACGTTCACCATCGGCTCGATCGCCAGCGCCATCCCTTCGGCCAGCCGCGGACCGCGGCCACCGGGGCCGTAATTCGCGATCTGCGGCTCTTCGTGCAGCGATGTCCCGATGCCGTGGCCGACGAACTCTCGCACCACCGAGAACCCGTGGGCCTCGACGTGCGCCTGAACGGCCGCGCCAATGTCCGACACCCGTGCGCCCGGCTTCACCGCCTCGATGCCACGGAACAACGACTCTTCGGTGACCTTCAGCAACTGCCGTGCGGCAGGTACTACATCGCCGACGGCCACCGTCACCGCGCAGTCGCCGTAAAACCCGTCGAGCCGTGCGCCCATGTCGATCGAGAGGATGTCGCCCACGGCCAGCGGCCGCTTCGACGGGATGCCGTGCACCACCTGCTCGTTCACCGACGCGCAGATCGTCGCCGGATACCCGTGGTAGCCCTTGAACGCCGGTTCCGCGCCCGCCGCCCGCACCTGCCCCTCGGCAAACGCGTCGAGTTCCTGCGTCGTGAGCCCAGGCCTGACCATCGCCCGCAGGTCGGCGAGAATCCGTCCGACGAGCTGGTTCACCCGTCGCAGCTTCTCGATTTCCGACTGCGAACGGCAGGTAATCACGAGGGCCCCCTCACTGCGGACCCTACAGGGTCCGCTCCGCTCCCGCTTTCATCGCGACGCCGGCCGCGGCCGCATCGTCGATCAGCGTGTCCATTTCCTGCGCCACCCGCTGCGGCGCCTGTGCGCCGTTGACGACGCGGAAGGTCGGCCGCTCGCGGTAATACTCGAGCACCGGCCTCGTCGCCCGCTGGTACACCTTCAACCGTTCCAGCACGACGGCGCTGTTGTCGTCGGTCCGCTGCACCATCGCACCGCCGCATTTCGTGCACACGGCCGATGCGCCGAACGGATCGGCGTTGGTGCCGCACGCCGAGCAGATCCGCCGGATCGCCAGCCGCCGTACCAGTTCCTCTTCCGGCACGACCACGTCGACGACAATCAGCGGACCGTTGTCGCGCTCTTCCATGATCCGGTCGAGCGCGCGTGCCTGCCCCACCGTCCGCGGAAAACCGTCGAGCACGAAGCCCGCGTGCGCATCCGGCCGCAGCAGCCGCTCGCACACGATCGCGATCATGGTCGCGTCGTCGACGAGCCCGCCGCGGTCCATCAGCGCCCGGGCGGCCGATCCCACCGCGCTCTGCTCCTTGATGGCCTCGCGGAGGATATCCCCCGTCGAAATCTTCAGCAGCCCACGTTCACGGGCGAATCGTGTCGCCTGAGTGCCCTTCCCGGCACCTGGCGGTCCCATCATGATGACGTTCAGGCCCATTCGGTTCCTTGCGCTCTCGACAGGGAGAACGCCGAAGCCTTAATTACCCACGCCGCCCGCGGATGCGGGCCTTCTTCATGAAGCCGTCGTAGTGCCGCATGATGAGCTGCGATTCCACCTGCTGCACGGTGTCCATCGCCACACCCACCACAATCAACAAAGTGGTGCCGCCGAAATAAAAGGTTATGCCCATGCCCTGGGTGAACCAGGTCGGCAGCGCCGCGTCCAGCCGTTCACCGATGAACGGGATTGGCGCCACCTTGAAACCGGTCATCAGGAACTCGGGCAGCAGTGCCACCGCCGCGAGGTACACCGCGCCGACCAGCGTGATCCGCGCCAGGATCGCGTCGATATACTCCGCCGTCCGCTTGCCGGGCCGGATGCCCGGAATGAAGCCGCCATACTTCCGCATGTTCTCCGCAACGTCATCCGGGTTGAAGATGATCGCCGTGTAGAAGTAGCAGAAGAAAATGATGCCGACGACGTAGAGCAGGTTGTACAGCGGCATGCCGTAATTCACCTGGTCGATCACCGCGCGCGCCCAGGAGCCGCTTTCGAACATCGTGGCCGCCGTCGTCGGGAACGCGAGAATCGACGAGGCAAAGATCACCGGGATCACGCCGCCGGTATTGACCTTCAGCGGGATGTGCGTGCTCGAACCGCCGTACTGCCGCCGCCCGACGACACGCTTGGCGTATTGGACAGTGATCCGCCGGTGTGCGCGCTCCATGTAGACGATGGCGCCGACGACAAGGAACATCATGATCAGCAGGAACACGATGCGCAGCGGCCCGATGGCCCCCGTCTGCATCTGATCGAGGGTCGTCAGAATCGCCGACGGGAAATTCACGACGATGCCCGCGTAGATCAGCAGCGACATCCCGTTGCCGATGCCGCGTTCGGTGATCTGCTCGCCGAGCCACATGATGAACATCGTCCCGGTCGTCAGCGTGAGCACGGTATTGAACCGGAACGCCCAGCCCGGGTTGTAGACCAACGGCAGCCCGCCGACGATGTTGGTGTTGCGCTCGAGCCAGTAGGCGATGCCGAGCGACTGCACGAACGCCAGGGCGAGGGTCAGGTAGCGCGTGTATTGCGTGATCTTGCGCCGGCCGAGCTCGCCTTCCTTCGAAATCCGCTCGAGGTACGGCCACACGACCGTCAACAACTGCAGGATGATCGACGCGCTGATGTACGGCATCACGCCGAGCGCGAAGATCGTCACCTTCGACAGGTTGTTGCCCGAGAACATGTCGTACAACCCGAACATCGTGTTCTTCGTCTGGTCGGCCAGCAGCAGCAGCGCATC
>DATJEU010000098.1:0-5102 GCA_035496255.1 Vicinamibacterales bacterium | reverse complement strand
CGCCACACGACGGAGGGCTCCGTTCGCGGCCGGTGGTCGGCACGAAGATATCCCGAAGAAGCTCCGCTCGGTCGAACCGAGTCTCCTTCCGGGTCGGTGAGTGCTTACGCGATAAAGCGACCCTCAACTCCACGTTAGATCGTGTTTGCGGAACGGCAGGTCGCGGAACCGCTTACCCGTGATCTGGAAAATGGCGTCGCCGATCGCTGATTGGATCGACGTTGCCCGGTCGTGGGCCATGCCAATCAACCAGTGTTGCGTCGGGAAGAAGCGGATGTTGATCTCGGGCGGATCTTCGGCCATCCGCGAGAGCGGGAACCTGTTGAAGTTGTTCTCCACGACGTGGCCGTCGGCGATGGTCGTCGCCTGGTGCATCGCGTCGTTGTAGAACCAGGTGATCTGCCCCTCGATCTGCTTCTTCACCGAGAGCGGGTTGACCAGGCCGAAGCCGGTGTCGTGCGCCACGTCCACGCGCTCGAGCCGCACCTTGCCCTCGCGGCTCAACGACACGGTGTGGACCATCGCGCTGATCGTCGCGGATCCGTTGCCCTCGGCGCCTCGCTCTTCGAGCGCGATCGCGCGCGCCTTCCCCTTCGGCAGCGGCGTACCCCAGCCGGACATCTCCGCGGCCATGTCGAGCGCCTTGAGCATGTCGGCCTTGTAGGGGAGGTTCGTGCGGGCGATCAGCTCGCGGCGGTACTGGTACGGATCCTTGCCCGCCGCGTGGGCGAGCTCGTTCATGAAGCTCTCCCTGTAGAACTCATGCGCGGCCTGACCGACTCCGCGCCGCGTCCCCACCGGGATGTGGAACCTCGTGGTGTGCGTCGAATAGCGATAGTTCGGCACCTGGTAGCGCGACGTCACGTCGAACGACGCCTCGGGACCAAACCCGTCGCGCTGCATGCAGGTGCGGACTTCGAGCGCGATTGGCCAGCCCTCGGCGTCGAGGCCGGCCTTCAACCGCGCCAGCCCCATGGCGCGATAGGTCGTGCCGACGAAATCTTCCTCGCGCGTCCACAGCATGTGGACCGGCGTGCCGCGCATCTGGTTGGCGATCATGATCGCCTGCTCGGCCTGCGGTCCGTTGCCGTTGCGCCCGTACCCGCCGCCGAGGTGACACAGATGGATGTAGACGTTCTGCTCGGGGACGCCGGTGATCTTGGAGGCGCTGAAGCGCGTTTCCTGCGGGCTCTGATCGCCAATCCAGATGTCCACTCGGTCGTTCGTCACCAGTACGGTGGCGTTGCCCGGCTCCATGCGCGCGCGGGCGAGATAAGGCGTGGAGTAGGTCGCTTCGACGATCTTCGCGGCGCGCGCGAAGCCGCCGTCCACATTGCCGTGCTCGACGCGCACCCGTCCCGGCTGCGCGATCGCCGCGGCCAGCGCGTCCTGCATCATCGCGGTGTTGACGGCCGCGTTGTCCGGCGGAATCGTCCACTCGATCGGCATGCGATCGATGGCCGTCTTCGCCTGATACCAGCTGTCGGCAATCACCGCGACGCCGCCGCTGAAGATGCGTCCGCGCGTGCAGGACGGATCGGGGATGGGAAACTGCACAGCGCGCCGGACGCCGGGCATCGTACGGATGGCGTCGAAGTCGTACCGTTTCACATCGCCGCCATAGACGGGACACGCTTTGACCGCGGCCCATTTCATCCCCGGCAGGCGGACATCGATCCCGTAGACGGTCTGCCCTGTCACCTTCAGCGGGACGTCCAGGTTCTTCCGCTCCGTCCCCATCAGCGTCCACTGGTCCGGTGACTTGATTCGGATCGTCTCCGGGTGCGGGTGCGGCGTCTGCGCCGCGCGCTCCGCGATGCGTCCATACGTGGTGGAGCGTCCGCTCGAACGGTGCGTGATGACGCTGTCCTTCGCAGTCAGCTCCGTGACCGGCACGTTCCACAACGCGGCAGCGGCGAGCAGCAGGCGCTCGCGCGCTTCGGCACCCGCGAGCTGCAGGTAATAGCGGCCATCCTTCACCGACGAAGCGGCATTGGTACGCATGCGTCGATACAGGCTGTCGGGAATGCCGGCGACGCCAGTGCGATCGCGATCGCCGAACGTCGGCTCGCCGCCGCCGCTCGGATCGGTCGCGCCGTTGCCCGGCACCTTCAGCGTCCACTCGGGCGCCCGTTCGCGCGCGTCGCGGTTGGCGGAGGCGTACTGCGGGCGGACCTTGGTCCAGTCGCACTGCAGCTCCTCGGCAACCATCATCGCGTTCGACGTCCACACACCCTGGCCGAGCTCGGTCTGCGCGATCCGGATCGTCACCGTCTCGTCGGGCGCAACGACGATCCAGGCGTTCACCTCGGGAGTGGCCGGCTCCTCGTACCAGACCGCGCCGGACGGCCTGGCAACAGGTGTCTGCGCCTGCGTCTTGTCGGGCATCCAGAAGCCAAGGACGAACGCGCCATGGGCGGCGGCAACGGTGGCCAGGAACTCGCGACGAGTGACATCGGTGCTCATGTCACTTCCTCATCAAATCGGCGGCCAGGTGAATGGCCTGCCTGACACGGTGATACGTGCCGCATCGACAGGCGTTGGTGACGCGTGCGTCGATGTCGGCGTCGGTGGGGCGCGGGCGGTCGGTGAGCAGCGCCAGCGCCGCCATGATCATCCCTGACTGGCAATAGCCGCACTGCGGTGCGTCGAATTCCTTCCAGGCCATCTGAATCGGATGCGAGCCGTCCGACGACACCCCTTCGATGGTCAGGATCGGCTTGCCGACCGCGGTCGAGACAGGCACGCTGCACGAGCGGATGGCGCGGCCGTCGACGTGCACCGTGCAGGCGCCGCATTGCCCGATGCCACAACTGAATTTCGTGCCGGTCAGACCGACGTGGTCACGGATGACCCACAGGAGGGGCGTCTGCGGGTCGGCATCGACGCTATGCACGCTGCCGTTGATGGTCAGGTCGAATGCCATGCTTCGTCCTCCGCGTGCCGAATTGTAGTCGGTGGCGAGCGGGGCCTGAGCCCCTTTTTCCACCGATGGCGCGTTAACGCCCATGCGATACCTCATTCTCCTCTCCTGCGCGATCGTGCTGATGATCTCCAGCGCTCCGGCCGCACAGTTCGGCGCCATCGGGAAAAAGATTGGCGAAGCGGCGAAGAAGAAGGCGGGCGAGCCCACCGACGGCACGCCCAAACCGGCCGAGGGAACGCCCCCGCCGAAAGCACCCGCTACAACGGCGTCAACGTATAACAACCCGAACATCCTCCTCATTACCGACACCTCGCTGACCGCTTTGGAGCGCGGCCTCCAGACCGAGATTGAGCTCCGCGCGGCGTACAAAAAGGAGTTGGACGAACAGGCCGTGCGGGCCAAGCAGTACGAGGCTTGCTCGAACCAGGCCAACACGTCGCCGGAGATGATGGCGGTCGTGCAGAAGTCCGCGAGCGCGTACGACAACGTGAAGACACAGGACGACATGATCAAGGCGGCCACAAAAATTGCCGCCGAACGCGATGCAGTGATCGCGCAGAAGTGTGGTCAGGCTCCCCCCAAGCCGGCAGCGAACGACGACAGGCTCACCGACATCATGCGCAGAGCCGCGGCCGCCGCCGGCCCGATTGAGTGAGCAACTGGAGGTCGAGATGAAGAAACTGGCGCTCGCGATTCTCTTCGCCGTCCTCGTCGCACTCGCGCTGCCGCGGTCATCGCACGCGCAGGCGGTCAAGGGCATGACCCTCGATCAGTACATGCTGATGCAGGAGCGAGTCGACGCGTTCTGCAGCTTTTACGCAGACCAGGTCGCCGGGAACAAGCCATGGCCGTCCGCCAGCGCGGGTGTGCGGATCCCCACTGGCGGTGGACTCGCCTACGCGTTCTCTCCGACTGAGGTGCAAGCGCTCATCAAACATTGCCGCAGTGTGATGGAGTTGATGCGAAAGGCGAAGCCGTGACATCGACCGCCGCGCTGCTGCTTGCACTCGGAGTCGCGTGGCACGGCGTTCAGCCTGGAATGGCCTGGAGTCAATTGCGCTTCTCCAAGGAGGGCGCGCTGTCGTCGGTCAACGTCGTCGTCGTCCGCATCGATCCGCGCGTGCTGAGTCTTCGATTGGAACGCGCCAGCGAGGACTATGGTCTGCGCGCGACGTGGACCGTCGCGCGCATGCCGGCGGATGCACTGGCGGCGTTCAACGCGGGTCAGTTCATCGGCGGCATTCCTTGGGGCTGGCTCGTCGTCGATGGCGTTGAACAGAAGGCACCAGGCACTGGACGTCTGGCGATGTCACTGGTGCTCGATCGCACGGGGCGCGCGCAGCTGGTCACGCCAGCCGAGCTGCCCGCCATTCGCGGTCAGGCACAGTTCGCCTTTCAGTCGTATCCGATGCTCCTGGCGGGGGGTGGTGAAATCCC
Source organism: Vicinamibacterales bacterium (assembly GCA_035496255.1). GTDB lineage: Bacteria > Acidobacteriota > Vicinamibacteria > Vicinamibacterales > UBA2999 > Gp6-AA40. Next base: position 739 of record DATJEU010000098.1, on the reverse strand, counting down.
CTGGGAGTTACTCGCACCAGGGCGCGGAATCGATCTCGGCCATCGCGATTCGCGGTTGGCGATTGGCATCACGAGAAGCGGCGAGGTCATCGTCGCACTCACCCGCTTCAGCATCGCGGGCGACGTCGCGGGCAGCCTGCCATGGGGACCGACCGTTCCCGAGATGGCGGTCTTCATGCGCGGGCTCGGGGCCGATCGCGCCATGATGCTCGATGGCGGCATCTCGTCGCAGCTCGCGGTCCGCGGCGCCGATGGCGTTGCCAGACGATGGGCCAACTGGCGCCCCGTTCCACTGGCCGTGATCGCAACTCGACGTCAGCGGCTTCCGTAACGCGCGCTCTGAAACAGCTGGCGATCCGGCAGGCGTATGGCGGTCAGCACGCCCTGCGAAATCGTGTCGATGCCGATCGTTCGTCCAACGATTCTCGGCGCGCGCCAGCCATCGCCGTTGAAAGTGACCGGAGAACGATCGCCGGCGAGTTTCAAGGTGGGCACGGCCGCGGTCCCGGTGAGTCGAACGACACGGTCATCGCGCTGCTCGCGCTCGATGGCGCGACCAACGCCGTGCTGCGATCGGTTACCTCAGTCATGACTCGCCGCGCTCCGACGAATGGAACCGCATCGTCAGTGAGGGCGCGCAGTTTGCGGGCGGCCTGCGCCTGCCCGAAGACAAATTCACGTTCATCGACGGCGCGCCGCCGAAGTTCAGCCGGCCCGTCCTCAATGCACCGACGCTGTC